>CAWKEV010000042.1:0-89463 GCA_963848725.1 uncultured Actinomycetes bacterium
GCGAGTCGCCGAACGTCGGGTCGCCGCCCGCAATCGTGAACGCCGTCATCGACGCGCTGCACACGAGTCACGGCGTCGACCACATCGACATGCCCTGCACCCCGGCGCGCGTCTGGGCGGCGATGCAGGGACGAGCCGCGCCCCCGCAATGACGATCGGCGCCGTGTCGACGCGGGCGCAGGAGCTCGCGGATCAGGGCGCGGCGTTCGTGGTGGCGACGGTCGTCCGGGCACAGCGCCCGACGAGCGTGAAGGCCGGAGACGTCGCGCTCGTCCTCGGAGACGGCACGATCGAGGGGTTCGTCGGCGGGGTGTGCACGCAGCAGAGCGTGCGGGCCTACTCGTTGAAGGCGCTCGAGACCGGGCAGGCGCTGCTCCTGCGAATTCTCCCCGAGGGGTCGTTCGGCGAACATGGCGGAGGCGAGATCGTCGAGACCCCGGACGAGGAGGGAGCGGTGACCGTGAAGAACACGTGCCTGTCGGGCGGCGGCATCGAGGTCTTCCTCGAGCCGGTGCTCCCCGCGCCCCGCGTGCTCGTCGTCGGCGACACGCCGATCGCGGGAGCCATCGTGGCGCTCGGCTCGCAGCTGGGCCTCGACGTGGTCGTGGTCGAGGGAGGGAGCCCGGAGCCGGAAGCGCCCGATCTCGCGGTCCTCGTGGCGTCGCACGGCCGCGACGAGCTGCACATCCTCCGACGGGGGCTCGAGCTCGGGATCCCCTACGTCGGGCTCGTCGCGAGCCGCAAGCGCGGCGTCGGCGTGCTCGTCAACCCTCCGCGCCGACGGCGTCACCGACGACGAGCTCGCTCGCATCGACGTGCCTGCGGGCCTCGACCTCGGTGCGCAGACTCCGCCCGAGATCGCGCTCTCGATCCTCGCGAACGTCGTCGCGACGAGGCGGGGGAAGGCCGCCGCGGCCACGACGCCGATGCCGTGCCCCTGATCGCGACGCTGGACGGAGACGGCGCCACTTCGCCCACGCTCGCGATCGACCCGATCTGCGGGATGACCGTCGCCGCGGTCGCCGGCACGCCTTCGGTCGAGATCGACGGCGAGACCGTCTACTTCTGCTGCGAGGGCTGCAAGTCGACCTTCGAGGCACAGCGCGAGCATGCGGTCGCGGCCGACTGAATCCGTCGCCAGGGGCTCCGGCTCCACAGAGCACGGCCGTGAGCGGGCCCGAGGTCACCGGCGACGCAGCCGGTGAGATCCGCGCGCTCATTCCCGACATCGAGACGCTCGCCCAGCGCCTGGCGACCGTCGACTACCTCGTCGACGAGGGTCTCGCGACCTCGCTGTTCCTGAGCCTCCGCCTGCCCCAGCCCCTGCTCCTCGAAGGGGAGGCCGGCGTCGGCAAGACCGAGGCTGCCAGGTCGATCGCACTCGCGCTCGACACGCCGCTCGTCCGTCTCCAGTGCTACGAGGGGATCGACGCCGCCGAGGCCCTGTACGAGTGGAACTACCCGCGCCAGCTCCTGAGCATCCGCCTCGCGGACTCGAGCGGAGCACCGCTCGAGGAGGACGATCTCTTCGGCCCCGACTACCTCATTCGCCGCCCCCTCATGCGTGCGCTCGAGCACCCCGGGCCGAGGCCGGCGGTGCTGCTGATCGACGAGATCGACCGCGCCGACGACGACTTCGAGGCGTTCCTCCTCGAGCTTCTCGCGGACGCTGCGGTGACGATCCCGGAGATCGGCACGATCCGCGCAACGCATCCGCCGGCCATCGTCCTGACCTCCAACCGGACGCGCGACCTGCACGATGCGGTCAAACGGCGCTGCCTCTACCACCGCATCGAGTACCCGACCCCGGAGCGCGAGGTCGAGATCGTGCGCCGCCGCGTGAAGGGCTCGTCCGACACGCTGGCCGTGCAGGTGGCGAACGCCGTCTCGCGCATGCGCGAGAGCGACGTGCAGAAGCCGCCAGGGATCGCCGAGTCGATCGACTGGCTGGCCGCGCTGACGCTCCTCGGCGTGGAGCACTTGGACGCGGACACGGTCGATCGAACGCTCGGATCCGTGCTCAAGTACAGCGACGACCAGGACGTGATCCGCGCGTCCGGCCTCGAGCAGCTCGTGCAGGCCCCGTGACTGACGACCTCGTAGGCGGAGGGGTGTTCGAGGTCGAGACGATCGAGCTCGACCTGCCGCCGCTCGTCGGCTCGTTCGGTCGGAGGCTGCACGACCGCGGCGTCCCGGTCACTCCCGCCCGCTCGGCCGACTTCGCACGCGCGCTCACGCTCGTTCGGCCGATCAGCCGCAGGCGCCTGTACTGGACGGCGCGTGCGGTGTACGTCACGGATCCGACACAGGCGAACGCCTTCGACGCGGTGTTCGCCGCGGTCTTCGGGGCCGCGCCGACGGCGAGCGAGGACGGCGAACCGGACACCGAACGAACCGCGGCGTCGTCGCGTGACGAACCGGCGTCGTCCCCATCCGCCCCCGGAGAGTCGGACGATCGCGACCTTCGGGCTGCCCCTGGGATCTCGGCTCGACGCGACGGCAACGAGGACGAGCAGCCCGCCGAGGTCGAGGTGCCGCTCGCGTCGGCGAGCGACGAGGAGCGCCTCCGGCAGAGGAGCTTCGACACGCTCGAGCCATATGAGCTGGCGGAGCTCTACCGACTCATGTCCCGACTCGAGCTCGCCACGCCGCGCCGCCTAACCCGTCGGTACGAGAAGGGACGGCGGGGAGAGCGGGTCGACCTGAGGCGGACGCTCCGCCGGAGCCTCCGTACCGGAGGCGATCCGATGCGTCTCGCCCGTCGGCGGCGACGCGTGGCGAGGCGGAGGCTCGTGCTCTTGTGCGACATCTCCGGCTCGATGGAGCCGTACGCCCGCGCCTACCTGCAGTTCCTGACCTGCGCCGCGGGCAGCGGCCCGAACGCCGAGGCGTTCGTCTTCGCCACGCGCCTGACCCGACTCACGCGAGCGCTCGCGTCCCGGAACCCGGAGCGCGCGATCCAGGCGGCCGCAGCGGCGGCCCCCGACTGGTCGAGCGGCACCCGCATCGGCGACGCGCTGCGCGCGTTCAACGACCGCCACGGGCGCCGCGGGATGGCGCGCGGCGCCGTCGTCGTGATCCTCTCCGACGGTTGGGAGCGCGGCGATCCGGACCTGGTCGGCCGGAACTGGAGCGCCTCGCGCGTCTGGCGCACCGCATCGTCTGGGTCAACCCCCGTGTGAGCGCCGACAGGTTCTCGGTGCAGTCGCGGAGGCATGCTGGCTGCGCTCCCCCACTGCGATGCGCTCGTGAGCGGGCACAGTCTCGATGCGCTCGGAGAGGTCGCGGAGGCGATCGGGACCGAGCGCAGGGACCGTCGCGGCTCGGCGACGCGACATTCGACGGTGTCACCCCCGGCAGTCGTCGAGGACGAGCCCGAGCCGTGGGCGAGCGCGACGCCTGTCCCCGGGAGCTCGGTCGCGATGCCGAGCGGCCACGGTCCGCGTCGAGGAAAGGTCACGCCCGGCTGGTCGGCCGAGGACACGAGCGAGAAGCGATGACCGAGCCCGACGAGATCAAGATCTGCATCTACCCGGGCTGCGACCGGCCGGCCGTCCCGCCGCATCCGCTCGGAGGGCCGCAGCCGGCGTTCTGCGCGCTGGAGGAGCACAACGCGCTCACAGCGCACCTCGAGCGCAACCGTCTCGCGAACGAGTGCCCACCCCGCGCATCCGAGGATGCGCGATGATCACGACCTCGAGACCGAGGAGGAGATGCGGCGATGGCTGACGAGGCCTACCGCGCGGTGTTCTTGCGCGTCCACCCCACCGGGAAGATGGTGCTCAGCCTGACCACGGAGCCCGACGGGAAGGAATCCCGGTACGCCGAGCTGGTCGCCGACGAGCTCGGCGTTCCGGCGCTCGACGTCAAAGTCGTCCCCGTCGACACGGATCGCTTCGGCGTCGGACACGGCTACAACACGAGCCCGTCCGACGGCACCGAGACTGCGGTCGTCAGCACTGCCGGGAAGATCCGCGCCAAGGCGCAGCTGCTTGCCGGAGCCGCGCTCGAGACCTCGCCCGAGAGCCTGGACTGGTCGAACGGCGCCTGGGTCTCCGCGGACGGCGACGACCCGACGCAGGCGAAGACCATCGAGGACATCGCCCTCTACGCCCACGGCACGGGAGCGCTGCCGCCCGGGGTCGAGGGCGGGCTCGACGCGCAGACGGTCTACCGCGACTGATCCGAGCCGAGTTCGCGGGCGGCGTCGGCGTCGTCCTCCCGGCCGACCCCGCGCGTGCGCACGTAGAGGAAGATGAAGCATCCGGCGAGGGCCGCGACGATCAGCGCTGTCGCACCGGACACCCCGACGACCACCATCCCGAGCCAGAGGTAGAGGAAGAAGACGAGCGCCCAGACGAAGCTCGACACACCGGGGTCGAGCATCGGGGTGAACTTCCACTCGAATGCCGGAGCAGACCACTCGGGCAGCTCGTCGAACGCGGCCGCCTCGCCGCCGGGCCAGACGGCGTCGACCGAGACCTCGACGTCGTCGTCGACCTTCAGCGCCCCGAAGAGCGTCGAGTAGGGCTCCATCCCCCAGTCGCTCTGCCTGAGCGTGAAGCTGCCGGCAAGCCGGAGGTCGTCCTCGACCGAGAGGTCGAAGGCGAGCGCATGGACGTTGCCGACCAGGGCGAGGTCGCCCTGAACGCCGATCCGGCCGTCCGCGATCTCGAGCGTGCTCGACCGGAACTGGATCTCCATGCCCTTCAGGATCTCCTCCTCGATCGTCTGCGCGATCGACTCCTTGTCCCCGTCGAGCAGCGGCTGCACCCCCCCTGCCCCGTCCCTCACCCGGAGCGACGCCGGGTCGACCTCGATCGCGAGGGTCGATTCGGCCGGATCTCCCGCGACCTCGAGCGTCGCCTGCCACGCCGTGACCTGGATCAGAAGATCGTGTCCAGCCGCCGCGGCCGCTCCGCCGCGGCCGGTCTTGACCCACAGGCTGCCGTTCTCGGGCCCGAACGTGTGCGTGCCTTCCGGGATCGCCATGCGGCCGCTGTCAGTCGCCCATCACTCGCAGTTCGCGAAGACTCTACGACGTGGCCTCGGGTAGGGTCTCGTCCTCATGGCCGTCGAGCTCGAGCACTCGTTCTCGACCACGAGGCCGATCGACGAGAGCTTCGGCGCGATTCTCGACCTCGAACGTCTTGTGCCCTGTGTCCAGGGCGGCTCCGTGCTCGAGCAGACCGGGCCAGAATCGGTGACGGCCCAGATCGACGTGAAGATGGGTGCGATGTCGATGGTGTTCACCGGCGCGCTCGTAGTCGTCGAGCGCGACGACACCGCGCACCGAGCCGTGCTGCACATCAGGTCGCGCGAAGCGGGCGGTCAGGGGCACGCGGACGGCGACATCGTGTTCCAGCTGCACGACGGGGGCGGGACAATTCACACCACCGCGCGCATCACGGGCAAGGCGGCGTCGATGGGCGAGGGGGTCGTCGCGGGCGTGCTCGACGCGCTCGTCAAGGACTTCGCGACCAAGATCGGCGATCTCTGACCCGATCCGATGGCGATCGTCGCCATGCGGGAGATACGGGAGGGCGAGGTTCCGCCCGACGGAGGCACGGCGGTCCAGGAGAACCCCGACCGACCCGTCTTCCACGGCGCCGGGCCGGACGACTACGTCTGCGTCGCGTGCGGGAACGTGCTCGCGGCCTCGATGAACGAGATCCAGATGACGCTCAAGGTGCGCATCAAGTGCGCGCGCTGCAGCACCATCAACGTCGCAATCACCGACATCAAGGGCTCGCCGATCCGAATCCGCTGAGCGCTTCTCGATGACGGGTATACGCCGCGCCCCCATCACCGTCGGCAGCAGCAATGCGAACGAGAGGCGGGTGGCCCATCGCGGGAGTCGCGAGGTCGCGCAAGGAATCTCGGTATGCGCGCTCGCGCTGCCGGCCCCCGAGCCCGAAGGCCTTGGCTGCGAGGCCACGTTCGAAGCCGTCGGTCTCCTCGGAGAAGGCGCGACAGAGGCTCTTCTGCTCGTCGACGTCGAACCCGACGATCGCGTTCCTCGGGTAGAGATCGAGCGCGGCGAGGCGGAACGACGTGAAGTGTTGCGCCTCGTCGATCTCGATGAGCGTTCCCGTCGATGCGTGGACGAGGTCGACCGGGAGCAGCAGGTTCTCGCGCGATGCGTGGAGGACTGACAGATCGCCGCCCAGACGAACGAAGAGAGACTCGAGGATCGCCGCCACCGCCGACGCCCGAGCCGCCAGCGCGGGATCGCCGCTTTCCTCCGCGACGCGCTCGAGGCCGACGTGGCCCTGCTCGCAGAGCCAGCCGAACTCCTGGCCCTCGAGCAGCTCGATGCCCTCCTCCGCCGCCGCTTGCGCGAAGGCGACGTGAGCGTCGGCCGGCGGCACGCACGCGATCCTAGCCCGCGTCCCGCCACATCGAGCGCACGGCCTTTCGCGCACGGCTCGCGACCTGTCGCCTCGAGGTGGGGCAGCCCGACCCGCTCGACGTGCTCGACCGAAGCGCACGCACTCCACCGCTCGATCGCACGTTCAAACCCATTCGCACATGCTCGCGGACACGTCGCGTAGGGTTCCGACGTGGCGACCAAGCCCGCCGACTTCGATCTGCGTGCACTCGGCGCCGCTATCAACGGTGACACCGTTCTCCCGGATGACGAGGGTTGGGACGCGGCACGCCAGGCGTGGAATCTGGCCGTCGATCAGCGCCCGGTCGGTGTCGTGTACCCGGAGTCGGCCGACGACGTCGTCGCGACCGTCGACTTCGCAGCGAGGAGCGGCTTGCGCATCGCGTTCAACGCAGGAGGGCACAACGCGGGCCCGATCGATTGGAGCAAGGACACCCTTCTGCTGAAGACCGAGCGAATGCGTGGCATCGAGATCGATCCGGAGGCGAGGCGCGCGCGGGTCGAGGCGGGCGTCCTCGGAAAGCCTCTTTCGGAGGCGGCCGGCGAGCACGGCCTGTGCTACCTCTGCGGCACCTCGCCCGACGTCGGCGTTCTCGGGTACACCCTCGGCGGAGGCTTCAGCTGGATGATCCGCAAGTACGGGCTCGCCGTGAACAGCGTGCTCGCGGCCGAGCTCGTGACCGCCGACGGACGGCACGTCCGGGTCGACGAGAAGCACGAGCCGGATCTCTTCTGGGCCGTGCGCGGCGGCGGCGGCAACTTCGGCGCCGTGACGGCGCTGGAGCTCGCGCTGTACCCGCACGCGGAGATCTACGCCGGCTGCCTCTTCTGGCCGATCGAGCGGGCCACCGAGGTCCTGAACGCCTGGCGCGAGTGGATCGACACCGTCCCGGACGAATGCGAGTCGATCGGCCGGATGCTCCAGCTCCCCGACGTCGACTTCCTCCCGGATCACCTCCGCGGCCGCTCGTTCGTCCTCGTCGAGCCGGCCTTCCTCGGCTCGGAGGACGACGGAGCGGCGCTCGTGCAGCCGCTCCGCGACCTCGAGCCGGAGCTCGACACGGTCGCGCTGATGCCGACGAGCGAGCTGAGCCTCGTGAACATGGATCCCGACTTCCCGCTTCCGTACGCCGGGGACGGGATCCTGCTCGACGACCTCCCGCCCGCTGCGATCGACACGCTCGTGGAGTGCTTCGTCGGCTCGCCGCTCCTCCACGTCGAGGTGCGCCACCTCGGCGGAGCCTTGCGGTCGGCCCCGGCCGGTCACGGCTGCGTCCCCACGATCGAGCAGCCGTTCATCCTGTTCACGTTCGGCCTGGCTGCCGATGCCGAGATGCAGGCGGCCGTCGAGGGGAGCGTCGCGCACATGCTCGACCGCTTCTCGGACTGGGACAGCGGACGGAGGTACCTGAACTTCGTGGAGGCGCCCGTCGACGCGCGGGTGCTGTTTCCGGAGACCTCGTACGAGCGGCTGCGCGAGCTGCGTGCGAAGTACGACCCCCGTGGGACGTTCGTCGCGAACCACGCCATTCCGCCGGCGGACTGAGCCCGGCGAGACTCGCGATCCGAAGCCGCCCGGAGCGGCGAACGCGAGGGCGCCGAGCGCCGAAGCGGCGTAGGGTAACGCCGACTTCTCAACGGACTGCCTCGTCCGCGACGCCGACCCAAAGGACGGTTCCGCGTGCCCACGACCTTCGGCATCTTCGACCACATCGAGGGCATCCCGGGCACGCCTACCGAACGCCTGTTTCGCGATCGCCTCGACCTCGTGCGCATGGCAGACGAGGCCGGGTTGTCGGCCTACCACCTCGCCGAGCACCACGGCTCCGACCTCTGCCTGGCCCCAAACCAGGAGCTGTTCATCTCCGCTGCAGCGCAGGTGACGGAGCGCATACGCCTCGGGCCGATGGTGAAGCTCCTCCCGCTCCACCATCCCGTGCGCATCCTCGAGGACATGTGCGTCGCCGACCAGCTCACGGGCGGCCGGCTCGACTTCGGCGTCGGCCGCGGGGTCGCGCCCATCGAGCACGCCTGGTTCGGGAGCAGGTGGACGGAGTCCCGGGAGCGCTTCGAGGACTCGCTCGCGATCATCCACCGGGCGCTCGCGACCGGCGAGATCTCGAGCGAGGAGAGCCGGTTCTGGGACTTCCCGAGGGTTACGCTCGCGACGAAGCCGCTCCAGGATCCGATCCCGTTCTGGTATCCGGGCAATCCCGTGATCGCCGGTCGCTACGGGATGAGCCTGATGTGGGCCGGCCCGATCGACCGCCAGGCGTACGACGCCTACGTCGGCGCGTGGAACGAGCACGAGGGCGACGCCGTGCGGTTCGACGGGCCGAGCTCGCGCCCGCGTGTGGGCTGCACGATGCTCATCGCGATCGGGCCCGAGGAGCAGGCGATCGAGGTCGCCCGCCGCGCCATGAACGGCCTCGCCCGGCGCACGTCGAACGTCCACCGGAACGACCTCCTCATCATGTCCGAGGAGGAGTCCTACGCCGCCCAGGCTCCGCTGCGCGCGATCCTCGCGCACGTCGACGAGGCGATCGCCGCCGGAGCCGGCACCGCCGACCAGATCGCCGAGCGCTGGGCCGCGTTCCTCGAGCCGGGCCTGGTCGACTACGTGGCGCTACAGCTCCCGGCCGGCGACATGACCTTCGACGAGGCGAAGCGCACCCTCGAGCTCTTCGCTTCGGAGGTCAAGCCGCGGCTCGAACGAGCGTCGCTCGCGGCATAGGGACGGGCGCGGCATGAGCAGACCGCGGCATCTCGAGGGCGAGCTCGTCACCGCCCGCCGCGGCTTCTTCTGGGTCGGCGACGAGACCGTCTCCCTGCCGCAGGGAACGGTTCCACGCGGGCAGATGTTCGTGCACTGGGAGGCTCCGGCGACCGTGACTAAGCCGTACCCGATCGTGCTCGTCCACGGGGGCGGAGGCCAGGGCACGGACTGGCTGGGCACGCCCGACGGCCGTCCGGGGTGGGCGACCTTCCTGCTCCAGGAGGGATACGCGGTCTACGTCGTGGACCGGCCCGGACACGGCCGCGCGCCGTTTCATCCGGACGTGCTCGGGCCTATGGGCGGCCCGCTCCCGATCGAGCTCGTGTCCGCGCTGTTCACGAACGCGGAGAGCTCGCCGGCGCACCCGACCGCCGAACTCCACACCCAGTGGCCGGGAAGCGGCGAGCCCGATGACCCATGCGTGCGCCAGTTCACGGCCGGGACCGGTCCCACTGCTCTCCGACCCGTCCGCAGCGCACGCGATGGAGCGCCGGCGCGGCGCCGCCCTGCTCGACGAGATCGGGCCAGCCATCCTGATGACCGCGTCGGCCGGCGGTCCGATGGGCTGGCTGACCGCCGACGCACGCCCTTCGCTCGTCGAGGCGATCGTCTCCCTCGAGCCGCTCGGTCCCCCGTTTCGCGCCGACGGCGAGTTCTCGCTCCCCTGGGGCATCACCGCCGCGCCGATGACCTTCGACCCACGTGCTGTCTCTCCCGACGAGCTGCTCGAGGCACCGGCGGGGGAGTGGACGCTGCAGGCGGAGCCCGCGCGGAAGCTACGGGCGCTCGCGGAGGTCCCGATCGCGATCGTCGAGGCCGAGGCTTCTCTCTTCGCCCACTCCTGTCCGGCCACGGCGGCATTCCTCGAGCAGGCCGGGTGCCGAGTCCACCGCATCGTGCTGGCCGAGCACGGCGTTTACGGCAACGGCCACCTGATGATGCTGGAGCGAAACAGCCGCGACGCGCTCGAGCCGATCCTGCGGTGGCTGGACGACACCGTCGGCCGCGACGCTTGAGCGGACAGCTGCCGAGCCTCGCCAAGCCGCTGGTCGAGCCGGATCTGATCGGTCGCATGGATGATCGAGGGCTGCCCTGGGGGCTCCTGCTACTGTGGTCGGACGGTCGGCATTCCGCCGGCCGGTGAGATGAGCTTCTCCGTTCCTCCGTCGGACGTTCGGGCTTGGCGAATCTCGAACGCAACTGAAGGAGTGAACATCTTGTCTACGCCCACGTTTAGCGCGCTCGGCGTGTCCATCGACGTTGCCGACGCACTGTCGGCGCGCTCGATCGTCACGCCGTTCGCCATCCAGGCCGCCGTCCTTCCCGACGCGCTCGCCGGAGTCGACATCCTCGCGAGATCGCCGACCGGATCGGGCAAGACCCTCGCGTACGCGATCCCCATCGTCGAGCGTACGAGCCGGAACGACCGCCGACCGGGTGCGCTCGTCCTCGTGCCGACCCGAGAGCTGGCACGGCAGGTCGCAGACGAGCTCGCGGCAGTCGGGGCCTCGAAGGGTCTCGCCGTCGCCTCGGTCTACGGCGGCGTGCCGCTGTCAGCTCAGGCGAAGCGCGCCCGCGCGGCGCACCTCGTCGTCGCGACGCCGGGGCGGCTCTACGATCTTCTCGAGCGAAAGCTGCTCGATATCGGCGGAGTACGCATCCTCGTCCTCGACGAAGCGGACCGCATGCTCGACATGGGCTTCAAGCCGCAGGTCGACCGCATCGTGAAGAGCGTTCCGCGAAATCGGCAGACGATGTTCTTCTCGGCGACGCTCGACGACGAGGTCAGCGCGCTCGCCCGTCTGTACACCAACGCGCCCTCGCGTTTCCAGGCCGAGTCGCCAAGCGCCCCCGATCAAGGCGAGATCACGCACCGCTTCGTCGCCGTGGGCCACGACACGAAGCTCGAGACACTCGTCGAGCATCTCGAGGCGTCACACGGTCGGACGCTCGTCTTCGTCCGGACGAAGCGCGGCGCGGACGCGCTCGCCCGCAAGCTCGCCCGGCACGGAGTGGACGCGGCGGCGATGCACGGCAACCTCTCGCAGCCGCAGCGGGAACGAGCGCTCAGGCGCTTCGAGAGCGGCGACGTGAGGGTGCTCGTCGCGACGGACGTCGCCGCCCGCGGGCTCGACGTCGACGACATCGCCCACGTCGTCAACTACGACCCGCCCGCCGAGCACAAGGAATACGTCCACCGCACCGGACGCACGGGCCGAGCCGGACGCGGCGGTTCCGCCGTCACGTTCGTGCTCCCGGACCAGCAGATGGAGACGGGTCGAGTCGCCACACGACTGGGCCACGGCCCACAGTTCGAGGACGCCGGTCTTCGCCGGCCGCAGGCGCGGCTCGTCTACTCGGGTCGTCGGCGGCGCGGCTCGAAGTGGTAGCCCGCGAGCACGACTGAGCTGCTAAGCGCCCCGCGCGAGCTGTTCGTCGATCCAGGTGTCGGCCGCCGCGGAATCGACATCGAGGGCGAAAGCGATCTCCTCGGACAGCAGCCTGCGCGCCCGGACGAAGATCTCGGACTCGCTCGACGAGAGGTGCTTGTTGCCGCTCGCCAGTCGAACCCGCGTGCGCTGGGCGCCCTCGCTCACGATCTCCGCCAGCCGTACCGGCGTGCCCTCGGTGAGCTTGTCGAGGGTCTCCTGACGGCGTGAGAGCCAGTTGCTCGAGTTGAGCGGTGCGTCGTCGCGAAGCGCGTGGCGGACGAGCCTCACGTCCGCCTCGCTCGCAGGTGCCCTCAGCTGCCTCTTCGCCAGCTCGAGCGGAAGCGTCGCTGTCAGCTCGCCGAGATCGACCACGACGACCTCTTGCGACTCGCCAAGGACCGTCTGCTCGGTCCGCGCCGAGATACGGCCGATCCCGTGGTTGCCGTAGACGACACGGTCTCCGACTGCGAGCCTCACTGTCTCAGGGTATCGGGCCGGCCTGCATGCGCCTGCTGCGCACGTACACTGCGAAGGGACGGGGCGAGCGCCAGTGCCGCCGCGCAGGGTCCGATCCGTTCGCGTCGGAGAGCTATCGAGAGGCCGGGCATTCTATGAACGGAACGGAGCACCACACGCAGCGCCGGAGTGAGAACGAGCGCACGGCGGCGCACAGTCCGAAGATCGACCCGCAGGGGTTGGTCGAGTTCGCGTGCGAGTGCACGAACGGCGACTGCGAGCGATCGGTCAGGGTGCCGTTGTTCGTCTACCACCAGATCCTCGCTTCGGGAAACCAGTCCCTCCTCCAGGCCGGGCACCACGCGTCGACGTCGTACCGAACGATCGTGTCTGTAGGCCTGATGCGGATCGAAGAGCGCGTCTAGGACGCTAGGCGCTTTCGCCGTAGCTTTCGCGCTCGCCTTCCACCGGATCGGGTTCTCCTGCCGCCCGCTCCTTGCGCTCGGCAGCGGCGGCTCGCTTCTTTTCCAGCTTCAGCGCCCGGCGTTCGCGCACCAACCGCTCGCGCGCCGCCTTCGCCTGCGTCTGCTGGCGATGGTTAGCCACTCCCGCGGGTCCTTGCCATGTCGTCACCCGTTCGGTCCCCGGTCGCCACGAGCAGCCTTCGGGGCCGCTGACGAAACGGGCGTGGCATCGCTGCGTGCCTTCGTGCTCCGCGGAACATTCCAGGCCAAGCGGTCTCGTTCGCGATCGCGAACGATGGCGTCCGCATCGTCATGCACGCCGACTCGTCTCACCGGAGTCTCCTTCCGATCGGGCTCAGACCTGGCGCGACTCGTCGAGCAGCAGCGGCGGAAGGAGAGAGCAAATGTGTCGATCGGACCCTACCAGGGAGGAGACCGACCCCCGGCAGACACCGCCGAAGAGGCGAGCTCAACGTTGCCTCCTGAAGAGCGCACCGGTGGCGTGGTCGTGCGTATTGCATTTCATCGTTGACATCGCATTCGCATCGTTGCCCTCGGCCGCGCTCTTAGCCTGCTACGGTGGCGGCGACCGCAAGAGTCAGCGGTCACTGGAGTCAGAGCGAGTACCGGTTCGGCTTTTTTCACGCCTTCCGCTGCACGTTCGTGAAGTAGACGAGGGGAGGTGGGATATGCCAACCGGAACAGTCAAGTGGTTCAACGACGACAAGGGCTACGGCTTCATATCGCCGAGCGACGGAAGCAAGGACGTCTTCGTCCATCACAGCGCGATCGGCGGCGAGGGGTTCAAGAGCCTCGCCGAGGGTGCGACGGTGGAGTACGAGGTCGAGCAGGGCCCGAAGGGCCCGCAGGCCAAGAGCGTCAGCGTCGCAACCTCCGTCTGAGCTCGTGGGCGCACCGTGCGAACGGTGCGCCCACTTCCTCTTCCTGAGAAACGGAAAGCCCGAGGTGGGACGTGGCCGCACGGAGTCGTATCGATCGAGCAGAGGGAACACGGTCATCGCCCGACACGGCGAGGCCCGCGAGCGCCTCGCCGATGAAGCTCTCGTTCGACAACGGGGGCGAGTTCATCCAGCAAACGCGCCGTGAGGTCGACGCGTACCTCGCAACTCGTCGCACTCGACTGCGCGGCCGGGCGGAGCTGTACGCGAAGGGGATCGTCGCGCTCGCGGTCATGTTTGGCTCGTGGCTCGCCCTGGTACTCGGCAATCTCGGCGTGGCACTCGGTCTGGTCGCGTTCGGCGGACTGATAGTCGGGACGTCGCTGACGGCGTTTTGCGTGATGCACGACGCGAACCACGGTGCCTACTTTCGGACGCGCAGATTGAACCACCTGATGGGCTGGACCGCCGATGCGCTCCTTGGGCTCTCGAGCTACGCCTGGCGCGTGAAGCACAACGTCGCGCATCACACGTACACGAACGTGGACGGCTACGACGCCGACATCACCCAGGTACCGATCGCTCGGCTGACACCCACGCAAGCGCCGCGTCCGTGGTACCGCTTGCAGCACTACTACATCTGGGCGCTCTACTGCCTGATGGCGCTCCGCTGGCAGACCGTCGGCGATGTCGCCGCCTTCGCCAGAGGAAGCATCGGGAGAGCTCCCTCCGCCTTCCCAGACGTTGGGACCTCGCCGGTCTGGTCGGCGGAAAAGTCGTCTTCGTCGGCTGGGCGATCGTCGTGCCGATGCTCGTCTACCCGTGGTGGGCCGTCGTGTGCGGCTATCTCGTCTACTCGATGATCGTGAGCCTGATCATGGCGGTGACCTTCCAGCTCGCACATTGCGTCGAGGAGGCCGACTTCGCCTCGGCAGACGATCTCGCTACCGAGCGGCGACTCTGGGCCGTTCACGAGGTCGAGACAACCGTCGACTTCTGCCAGGGGAACCCCGTCCTCGGCTGGGTCGTCGGAGGACTCAACTACCAGATCGAGCATCACCTGTTCCCGCGAGTGCCCCACACTCACTACGCGCATATCGCCAAGATCGTCCGGCGCAATGCGGAGCTACACGGTGTCCGCTACGTCGAGCAGCGCTCGTTGGGCGCAGCCCTCCGCTCGCACTTCCGCCACCTGCGCACACTGGGGCGGATGGGGGTCCCGGTCGCGGTCGAAATGGGCTGAGCGTGCGCCGAGGCGCGTCCCGGTCGAACCTTGAGGGGCCGGACCCCGCGCCGGTTCTCTGACTTCGAGCGACGACCGGCTACGAAAAGCGGGCGGCGCGCTTGCGCCGACTCTCGAGCCGGTCGGCGCGGCGGAGCCGATCTGCAGGGTCGAGGTTCGCGTCGACCCGAGCGTCTTGCTCCGCCCACCTCGCCCGCTCGGCGTGCGTCATCGTGCGGATCACGAGCTCGCCCGACGCGACCTGCTGCCGCACATGCTCGAGCTTCGCCTCGCGCGCCTCGTAGTCTCGCTCTCGACTCGTCTTCGCCACCGTCGAAGTCTAGCTTCTCGCCGACGAGCGCCGGACAGCGCGTTCAAGCCGCGCCTCGCCGTCCGGAGTGCGACAGCCGACCCGATCGCCTGTTGCAGGCTCCCTAGGCGTGCGGCTCGTGAGGCTCACCGAGCGGAGCATCGTGACCCGGTTGGCTGGCCTCGTCTTCGTCCTCGTCTGCGATGAGGTGAACGCTCACGACCTCAGATGCACGGACGAACGTGCGGGTGTGACCGTCTTCGTCATCGGGCACGACCTCGATCCAATCGCCCAGCAGCGACGTTCCCCTGACGCCGAAGCTCTTCATCCAATTGCCGGCGTCCTCGACACCGAGCAGGTGGCGCGTCTCCCCCCCGGCGAGCGTGATGGCGACCCTCACAGTCCGCGAAGGCTACGGGGCGCGGGCGGCACTTTCCACTCGAACCGTATCCGGCGAGACCGGCGAGACTGGGTGGACCGGAACGTGTACCGACGGCGCGTGTGCGCGCCTTCACTGAGCAGCCCCCGTTTCGTCCAGTCGCCGTCCTCATTCATCACGAGCGCGCGGGAGAGTCCCCCGTGTTGGTGCTAGCGCGCCCGGGTGAGCGGTTATCGTGGGGTCGTGGCAGTCCTCGGTGCGTCCGACCCACCGCTCGGGAAACCGCTCTTGCGGGGCGTACTGCACCAGGGGGCGTTCATCGTCTCGCTCGTCGTGGGAACGCTTCTGATCGTCGGGTCGGACGGTGGCGCAAAACACGCCGCTGCCGCGATCTTCGCCGGCTCGGTCGCGGCCTGCTTCGGCATAAGCGCCCTGTATCACCGTGTGAACTGGGCGCCAAGCGTGCGGTTGTGGATGCGGCGTCTGGACCACGCGGGCGTCTACCTCCTGATTGCCGGCACCTATACGCCGATCTGCGTCATCGCTCTGGGCGGAAACCTGCGCCTCGCAGTACTCGCACTCGTCTCGGCGGGCGCGGCGGCCGCGATCATCCTCAAGTTTGCCTGGGTGGCCGCACCCAGCTGGCTCGCGGCTGCGATCGGGATAACCCTCGGCTGGATCGGGGTGGCACTGCTTCCAGAGCTTGCGACGCATGTCAGCCCTGCGGCGATCGTCTTGCTGGGTCTCGGGGGAATCGCCTATACCGTCGGCGCGATCATCTACGCGCGGCGGCGGCCCAACCCCGCTCCGACGGTGTTCGGCTACCACGAGCTCTTCCACGCGCTGACGATCGTCGGCGTCTCCTGCCAGTACGTCGCGATCGCGTTCTTCGTGATTCGCGCCGGTTAGCCCCGGGAGCGGCCGTGTGGCCTAATCGCCTCTTGGGTCGGCGTCCGGAGGGCGCGAACCGGGAATGGAGCGCAGGGTGGGATCCTCGAGCTTCTCGCGGATGTCGCGACAGCGCTCGTACCAGCCTCTGAACTGCCGTTCCGCGAATCGTGCGAACTCCACTACCTCGTCGGCCACAACAGCCTCGTTCGCTCGCGCCGGCACGAGCTCCTCGTAGACCTCGAGGCGCTTGACCAGCTCTTCGCTCGTGCGTCGAGTCTCCGCGTAGAGCCATGTCAGATCTGGATCAGGGTTCACCGAGGAGCCTCCCACGTTCGTCGATCACGTACCGCCGAAGGTACCAGGGCATCGACGAGACGCTGGCCCTCGGCGCACGGCACCCGGGAGTCGGGTAGAAACACCCTCGAGCGGGTGCAGCTACGATGGCTTTCCTAGCTTCTCTTTCCGCTTTGACCGCTCCGGCCATTGCGTCTAGAGCGGCGGAAAGAGAGGCTCTCGTGCAGGTCGTGCGCAGCTTCGCTGCGAAGATTCGGAAGTGGCTGGGACTCGACAAGCGCCCGCGCGATGTCCCCCGCGGCTTCGGGGCGTCGGAGTGAGCTCGGGAGGTCCGACCATCATCGAAGGCCTTCCCAGGAACCTGTCGTCGCTCGGCCACGAGCAGATCCAACAGGCAAGGCGCTGCCGCGATGAGCGCATGACACGTCTCTTCCATGATTGGCCGGCATTGAGCAAAGCCGACATGCGAGAGCTCCGGACGCTGAGCGACGAGCGTCAGCGACTTGCGAGGCACGTCGGTCACATTCGTCGTCTGCGCGCGCTTCGATGAAGGGTGTCGGCGTGGGCGAGCGACGGGCAAGCGCGGCTGGACGACGTCGATGAGCCTCGATGAGCGCGATGCGGACGACCCTGTTCGTCTGCTCATCGGACGGTTCGAAGCGCAGTTCGAAGACGTGGAGGCCGCACGAGCCGCCGCCCGCGATGCGCGCGCCGTCGGATTTGTCGTCGATGTCCAGCAAGGGACGAGCGGATGGCTCGCCGTCGGGCGGCGCCAGCTCCCCTTCCCAGGTGACGAGCGCGACCGCTATGCGAGTCGTTTCCACGCGATCGCGACGCAACGCGGCGGCGCATTCAGCCAGTTCGTGGAAGAGCCGGATGAAGCGATCTGAGAGCACGGTTCGTGGGGTCTCCCGACCTCACGCCGACCCTTCTGACTGAGAGGTTCCAGTGGCAGCAGGAGCAAAACGACGCAAAGGCCCAGAGACCGCGCCCTCGGCGGACGAGGAAGCGCACGGGACCTTCGGTGTTCAAGAGGAGGTCGTGCCTCCTGTGCAAGAACCACGTTCGGGACGTCGACTACAAAGACGTCGCGTTGCTTCAGCGCTATCTCTCCGAGCGAGGGAAGATCAGGTCGCGCCAAAGATCTGGCGCTTGTCGCAGACACCAACGTCTCATCGGGGTCGCGATCAAGAGAGCGCGGGAGATGGCGTTGCTCGCATACGTCGCCCCCGACGACACTCCGCTCGAACGGCGCCGGCCTACCGGCAAGCGCTAGCGCAAAGTGCGCCCGGGAGGATTCGAACCTCCGACCCGTGGATTAGGAAGCCCGCAGTCTGTTAGCGGATCGATGACGGTGCGATGTTTTGGACCATCGGTTCGGCGGGTGGCTGCCTGCCGAGGCCGCGGATCGCAGCCTCGGCAGGAACCCCGAGTGATTGGCGTTTTCAGCCCGTCGTGATCGTTCCGAAGAGCCCGTGCGACTCGTCGTCGGGGCCGGCAGTAAAGAAGAGCGTGTCGGGCGAGCCGTTCGAGCCGGAGTTTCCGAACTCGAGCGCCCAGAGCCCGTCGATCGCGAGCTTCCCGCCACCGTTCTGGCGCAGCGTGCCGTCGTGGTGGAAGCCTCCTTTGTTCTCGCGGTAAGCGTTGATCTGGCCGTCGCCGAAGTTGCCGACGAGCAGGTCGCCCTCGTAGCGGCCGAAGGTCGACGGCGCGAGCGAGAGGCCCCAGGGCGCGTCGAGTTGGCCGTGCTGCGCCACGCGGTCGAGCAGGTTGCCCTGCAGGTCGTACACGTCGACGAGGCCGAGTCCCTGACCGTGTGCCTCGTCATCGGAGCCGGCCTGCTGCTTGGCGTACGTCACGAAGACCTGCGAGCCGATCGTCTGGATCCCGAACGGCGCGTAGCCCTTCGGCAGCTGCGGGTCGACGAACGCTCCAGCGGGGGTCACGTTCTGCCACGCGCCGTTGAACATATCGACGCGGGCGTTGTGGAAGTCGGTCGCGTAGAGAAGCGGGTCGCCAGTTGTCGGCTGGGCGATCGCGAGTCCCTTGTAGACGGCGTCGGCTCCGCCGTCGGCCGGGGTGACGAGCGCGGCCGTAGAGCCTCCACGCCACGCGCTGATCGTCCCGTCCTCGCTGTCGAAGATGAAGTTCGACGTGCCGAGCGTGGTCGGCGCAGCGGTCGTGCCGACCTGGAACTGGCCCGAGATTCCTGAGAAGACGGCTCCCGTCGGGTCGCCCGGGACGCCCTGGAACGCATTTCCGCCTATTGACTGGAGGACGCCCGAGCCGTTGTAAACGGTCGTCTTCATCGTCCCGTTGTCGGACACCCACCAAGGGCTCGTGGCGCTGCGTGCCAGGCCCCAGGCGTTGACGAGGTTTCCGTCGGTATGCGCCGCCGCTCCAGGAACGTCCGAGACCAGCGAGGTGACCGCGTAGGTGCCGCCTGGTGGCGCTCCCGGAAGCGGAGCGGCAGCGACGAGTGCAAGAGAGATGATCGCCGCGACGAGCGTCCCGCGCAGGATGAATCCGTGCATGGCTCTCCCCTCTTCGTATGGGTACAGCAGCTACGTACGGGGAACTGCGCCAGACGGATTCGGTGCGGGCACGCACAGGCCGTCAGGGTCGATCACGGCGAAGAGGTCTGAGCTCCGAACTCAATGGGCATGCCATGATTCGCGGCGACACCAACGACGTGGCCGTGCGGGTCCGCGAACACGCCAAAGGTCACACGGGCGCACTCCAGGCCGGCTCGATCCTCGTGCGGTGTCTCGCCACCTTCCCGGCCGCCTCGGGATCGAGTGAGTTCGACGGTCGGTGTGGATCGGTCCCTGTTCGCGCGACAGATGGTCAATCCCGGGAGTCCGTGTCCGTGCCGGCGCGGTCGAGCTCGAGTTGGCGGAGCTCGATTCGGCGAATCTTTCCCGTGAGCGTCTTCGGGAGCTCGGATACGAACTCGACACGGCGCGGGTACGCGTACGCGGAGAGGCGTTCGCGGACGTGGCCCTTGATCTCGTCGGCCACCGCCTCCGACGGCTCGTACCCGTCTGCGAGGACGATGAATGCCTTCACGACGTTTCCCCGGAGCTCGTCGGGCGACGCAACGACTGCTGCTTCGCGAACCGCGGCATGCTCGAGGCACGCCGATTCGACCTCGAACGGGCCGATCCGGTAACCGGCTGCGATGATCACGTCGTCGGCGCGTCCGACGTACCAGATGTAGCCGCCCTCGTCCCGGACGGCGGCGTCCTTCGTGTGGAACCACTCACCGCCGAAGGTCTCCGCGCTCGCTTCGTCGTTGCGCCAATACCCGAGCGGGTAGTGCGGGTTCGAGCGAGCGCGGAGACAGATCTCGCCTCGTTCCCCCCACCCCACCGGCTGCTCGTCCTCGTCGAGGAGCTGGACGTCCCAGCCCGGCATCGGCCTGCCCATCGAGCCCTCGCGCACCTCGAGAAACGGGTAGTTCGCGACAAGTGGATACGACTCCGTCAGGCCGTAATAGTCGAGCACGGTCACGCCGTACTGCTCGCGAAACCAGCGGATCGCCTCCGGATTGAGCGGCTCTCCGCCGAGCACACCCGGCGGAATACCTGCGGATAGCGTGTCCCCGCGTCCTCGACCGCCATCATCGAGCGCATCGCGGTCGGCGTGGTGAACACGTTCGTCACCGCGTGCCGGCTCAGGAAGTCGAGCTGCTTGTGCGGGTCGAAGCCGCCCTCGCGCCGGTAGACGCACTGCAGTGCGCCGAGCCGCCAAGGGCCGAGGAGCGGCGCGATCCCCGCCGCCCAGGCCCACTCTCCCATCCCGTGAAAGCGCTCGCCGTCTTGCACTTCGTGGCAGTAGCGGAACTCCTCGTGGCCGAGGATGTAGCGGTGCGCGTGCACGATCCCCTTCGCGAGGCCCGTCGTCCCCGACGTGTAGTAGAGCTGCGCAGGGTCGTCGGCCGCAGTGTCGGCGCAAACGAAATCCGTCGGGGCCGCTGCCAGGGTTTCGGGCTCGAGCACGAGCGTGTCCGGCGCCCACGGTCGGTCGAAGCGCGGCGCGTTGCCGGGGTCGGTGACAAGCAGCTTCGCGCCCGAGTCCGAGAGCCGATGCTCGATCCCATCGTCGCCGTACAGCACAGACATCGAGAGCAGGATCGCGCCGAGCTTCCAGACTCCGAAGAAGATCGCAGCCGCCTCGGGCGTCGGCGGCAGAACGACCGCGACCCGGTCGCCGCGCGTGACGCCCCGTGCGGCGAGCGTGTGCGCCGCCTGGTTCGCCAGGTCCTGCAGTTCGCCCCACTCGAGCTCTCGCGTCGAGCCGTCGAAGCTCTCCCAGACCATCGCCGGCTTGCTACGTGGGTGCTCGTCGCAGACGTCGGCCGCGATGTTGTACCGCGCCGGCACCTCCCAGCGATGGCCTGCGCAGATCTCGTCGTAGCTCGTCGAGCTCATCGCTACCCATCCAGCGTAGCCATGTCTTGGCGGCTCGCTCGGCCCGGTCGAGTCCCCTGCGGCGTCGCCCGGTCACAATCGCCTTCCACGCGCGATCTTCGACGTTGCCTGTCTGCTTTCGATCGCGGTGGGAGCGTTTTCTGGAGCGCACCGTCCAAGCCGACGTGGCACTTCTGGCCAAGGAGAAGACGGTTGGTGAGATGGTCGGGCAGATCTCCGAGCCTCCAGAAGCACCACGCGCTCTTAGAGCGACGACAGCCGCGACAAATCGTCGTGTGGTCAATCGGAGGGCTCGGCGCAAGTTCGAACGGGCTCAACGGCGCGGCAGGTGCACTCGGATACGTCTCGGCCGGGGTATCTCGACCGCGAGGTCGTCCATCCGCGGGCTCGATTTCGATGATCGGCGCCACGAGTGGCGGAGGCTCTTCTCGAAGCTTCTGGGTACGGTCGTTGGCCGCCGCCCCCCGCCGCATCGGGGGCAACGGCCTGCTTTACCTAGCCGGAGGACTGCTAGAGGAGGATCTCGAGAGCTGTCCCGCAAGGACAGCCTCGCTGCACGAGATTCGAGGCATCGTGCAGATCGATCTCGACGTGCGAGGCGAGCACAAGCGCGGAGGCGACGTCGTAGCCGGTACGAACGAGCTCGTTGAACCGCCAGCGCAGGATCGCTTCCACTTCTGTCTCGTCGATCGTCTCGAACTGAGCCGCAGTCATGGCCCCTCTCTCTTTCGTGTGTCTCCCCTGGCTGCACTTGTTCTCGTCGCACCACGTCGCTGCCGTCACCCGCATGGGTCCTGACCTCGCGAGCCGAAGGTCCGGTTCAGCGGACGAGCGTCCCTCGAAAGGGGGAACCGGGCCCGATGGGGGAGGAGCCTGGGCTGCTCTGACCGATGACGACCTGACGAGAAGCTCGTCCGGTTGGAACGGTCGTGCCGCAGCGGCCGTTCCGCGGGGAGCGGTCGTCGAGTCTGGCGGCCGCTCCCCCTCCCTTCGCTCATGCGCCAGTTCGGAGAACAACTGTAGTCGACTTCGCGTCGAAGTGCGAGCGCCCCTGCGATCGTCCGGCGGCGTCGAGCCCGTATGGATCGCCAGGGAAGGTCCGCTGTTGGAACCACCCAGCTCCTGCTTGTTCAGTAGCGTCGGAGCCGTTCGCGCGCTCGGTCGTATTCCTCGTCGCTGAGCTCGCCCTTGTCATGGAGCTCGCGGAGCCTCTCGAGCTCACCCGCCTGTTCGCCGGGGGTGAGCTGGGAGGAGCTCGTGCCGCCCCTGGTGGTCATCCGGTCGGGATCGACGCCGAGCTGGCGGAGTCGGGCGCGCATCCGTTGGATGCCGAAGCCGCGCGTTGGGAACGTGTAGGCGCCAGGCCCGGAAAGCGGCCGACGCTGTACGTACCGGCGGTACATGGCGAGGATGACGATCGCAGCGCCGATCTCGAGCAGCAATGTCGTAGACCCGTGACCCGGGCTGTCGAAGACGTGGCTCGAACCGAAGACAGCAGCTGCGATCCCGCCCCCGATGAGCGAGCCGCCGAGACCGAGTAGGACGGTGAGCCAGAACGGCATAGGGTCGGGACCGGGCAGCGCGAACCGGGCCAGCGCCCCAATCACGAACGCCGAGAGAAGGACGGAGAGCAGCGCACCGAGCACAGTGACGCCAAGTCTGCCGCACGGAAAGCAAAGTGTTGGTTACCCGGCGGGGGAGCCGCGATAGCCGGTGGGTTTTCTGTGTGAACGAGTCTCGGAGATACCCCACGAGGCATGGTCAATCTCCGGTACGGGGATCGTCCCCCTGCCGTCGGGGCGAAACTCGGCCATGCTGAAATGTTGCTCTTTTAGACCCAGCTGAGACCCTTTGACCCTGCGAGTAAGGTCAAAACCCAGCGACACCCAGCGCGAGTCGGTCGCTTCCGGTCTTCGCCTAGAGATGGTCCATTTGCGGGCTATTCCGCGGAATCGTGCCTGCCCCACGGATGCGCCCGGGAGGATTCGAACCTCCGACCCGCGGATTAGAAGTCCGCCGCTCTGTCCACTGAGCTACGGGCGCCTCGTCGGAGGGTAGTCGGCGCGGAGGCGGGAGCCTTCAGCGCACCAGCTCGGGCGGGCGGTCCGCGTCGGCGAGCCGCTCCTCCTCGGCGAGGAAGCGCAGGAGCCAGAAGAGGAAGACCGCGAAGAAGACGGCTGCCTGCTCGATCGCCATCAGCATCCCCGCGATCTGCTGATCCTCGAGCGCGGTGAGCCCCCAGAGCCGCTCGGGCGCGTCGACGTAGAAGGTGTAGATCGCGCTGGGGACGAGCGCCATGACGAGGCCGATCGGGCTCGCGAGGACGAACGCCGCGAAGACGAGGCCGGCACGAAGACCGGCGCCGAGCCGGTGCGGCGCATCCTGCACGATGCTCCACCACATCGCGATCCCGGTGAGGAAGTAGCACGCGTGCTCGAGGTGCAGGAGCGAGTCCGGGCGCTCGAGCGCCGCGTCGTACACCCACGGCAGATGCCAGATCATGTAGTTCGCGAGCCAGAGCGGGAGTGCAAGCGCAGGGTGAGTCACGACCCGCACGACGTCCGGCCGGGCGATCGCAGCCGCCAGCGCGGGCGGGAGCGCGAGGACGACGAGCAGGGGCGCCCACTCGGCGAGGACCACGTTCTGAAAGAGGTGGACGGTGAGCAGGAACTCCATCGCGAGCATGTGGAGCGGCGAGACGGTGACCGCGAGCAACAGCACCATCGCGACGAGGAAGCACGTGACACGCCACCAGGGAGCGGGATATCGGCGGAGGGCGACGAGGTATCCGATCGTGAGAAGGACGACGACGAGGCCCTCGGGATTCCACGACCACGCGTACGGATCCACGGCGCTACGCTAGCGCGACGCGGGTGTAGCTCAGTTGGTAGAGCGCCAGCCTTCCAAGCTGGATGTCGCCGGTTCGAGCCCGGTCGCCCGCTCTCATTCGCTCCGGCAGCTCCCGCCGCTGACATCAGCCCTCTTTGACGACCGTGTACCAGACCCGTTCGGCGACGTCGACGACGTGCTCGCCGATGCGCGCGACAAGGCGATACAGCTCGCGGCGCGACATGAGCTCGCGCAGGTCGTCGACGGCGACGAGAGTGGCCATCGCCTCCCGGTACGCCTTCTCGATCTGCCGCTCGGCGCGGAGCGCCGCGTTCGCCTTCTCCGTCGCATCGCCGTCGTCGTCACCGTGAAGGGCGCTTACCGCCTTGGCGAGCAGATGCACGGAGTCGGCGAGGCGTGCGCACATCTCGGCGAGCGCGGCATCCGGCGGGCACTCCATGACCTCGCTCTCGCGGACGAGGTCCTTGGACAGGTCGAGGATCCAGTCGATCCCGCGCGATAGGGCGTACACGTCCTCGGGCTCGAGGGGCGTCGTGAACGCCGTCGTCAGCGCGACCTCGAGCTCCCGCTTGAGCCCGTCGCCCTGGTGCTCGAGCGAGCGAATCTCGTCCGCCTTCGCGATGTCTCCCTGCGCCCACTCGGCGAGCGCGTCGACACCCGCGATCGTCACCTCGAACTGGCTCCCGAGCATGCCGACCACGTCCGGCGTCTCGGGGAGGAACCAGCGCTGGAGCTTCACGACACCCACCTCCAGAAGCCGAGCGCGACCGCGGCAAGAACCGCGGTCGCGGGAATCGTCGTTACCCAGGCTATCCCCATCTCGCGCACGACCGCCCAGCGGACGCGGCCCCACCGGCGCCTGCCACCGCCGATTCCGACGACCGACGATGCGACGACGTGCGTGCCGGAGACGGGGGCGCCTGCGAAGGACGCGCCGAGGATCACCGCTGCCGACGAGGACGAGCTCGCGAGCCCGTCGAGCGGGCGGAGGTCGTAGATCCGGTGACCGATGGTCCGCACGATCCGCCATCCTCCGAGCGCCGTTCCACCCGCGATGGACGCGGCGACACCGAGCGTGACCCACGCAGGCGGCGTGAGCGAGGACGTCGAGCCATTCGCGACGAGAACCGCGGCGACGAGCCCGATCGCCTTCTGTCCGTCGTTCGCGCCCCTGCTCGACGCGAGGACCGCGGACGTGACCCACTGCGCGCGCAGCACGGGGCGGGCGAACCGCTGCGTCCCACGCCGAAGCGCTCGTCGCAGGAGTCGGAGCACGGCCAGCGCTCCGACCGCGCCGAGGACGGGCGAGACCGCGAGCCCGACGAGCACCCCGATCACTCCCGTCGGGCGCCATCCGTCGAAGCCGCCCCAGTTGATCGCCCCGAAGCCTGCCTCGGCGATGCCCGCCCCGACGAGACCGCCGACGAGAGCGTGCCCCGAGCTCGACGGGAGGCCCAGGTACCAGGTCACGAGGTTCCAGAGGAGAGCCGCCACGAGAGCGGCTATGACGACCTCGGTCATCTCGCTCGGCCGGACGTCGACCAGCCCGGCAATCGTCGCCGCGACGGCCGATCCGAGCACGAACGGCCCGACGAAGACGAACACGACCGCGAGCACGAGCGCCGGACCCGGCCGCGCCCCTCTCGTGGCCACGAGCGTCGCGATCGAGTTCGACTCGTCGTGGAAGCCGTTCGTGAGCGCGAAGACGAACGCGAGCACCACCGCGATCCCAAGCCCCGGCTCCACCCGAGGAGCCTAGGAAACCGCGCGGCCACGCAGAAATCGAGGCGCGACAAACGATTCTCGGAGGTCGGTCATGGATCAGCCACTCGGCGTACGCCTCGGCGCGGAGATCGCCGGAACGTTCCTCTTCTTCTTTCTCGGCTTCAGCGGCATCGCGGTCGCCGTCGACATCGGCCCCGCGTCGATCGCTCCGATCGGCATCGCCGCGGGGTTCGGGTTCGGTCTCGCGCTCGCGATCGCCGCGTTCGGGCACCTCTCCGGCGGGCACTTCAACCCGGCGGTGACCCTGGGCCTGACCGTCGGCGGCAAGTTCCCGGGGCGCGAGGTGATCCCGTACTGGATCGCCCAGCTCATCGGTGGTTTCGGCGCGGTGCTCGCGACGGCGATCGCGTACACGAGCAGCGCGACGAACGCGCTCGACACGAACCCGGGCCCGGGTGTCAGCGACTGGTCCGCGCTCTTCCTGGAGCTCGTCGCGACGGCGCTCTTCGTCACGGTGATCCTCACCGTCGTGACCGACGAGCGCGCCGCCTGGAAGGGCGTGATGGCCCCATTCCTGATCGGCCTCTTCATCTTCACGGCCGCAACGGCGGTTGGCCCGGCGTCGGGAGGAAGCTACAACCCCGCACGCTCGCTCGACCCGGTGCTCTACAACCAGGACTGGTCGAACGTGTGGATCTATCTCGTCGGCCCGCTCGCCGGAGGAGTCATCGGGGGAGCCGTCTGGTCCGTGCTCGTCGCGCGACGGCCGCTGACGGCGTAGCGATTCGCCGAGTTGCCGCTGAACATCGGCAGATGACCAACACCGGCTGAACCCGTCCGCACGGGAGATCGAGCGGTGGAAGTCGGGGCGGACAGACTCGAACTGTCGGCCTCTGCGTCCCAAACGCAGCGCTCTACCAGGCTGAGCTACGCCCCGTCGCGCACAGTCTAGGTTCAGCCCGAGACGCCTGGTCGCAGGGCGCGGTCGAGGACGCGGATCGCCTGGCGTGGCTCGGCGAGAGCTTTGGCCCCTCGCAGCCTCGTCGGCGGCGCGATCGTGATCGCGGGCATGTTCCTGGCGCAGGGCCCGCTAGGCACGAGCCGCGAGTACCCTTGGCCCGATGGTGAAGCGTGTCCTCCTGGCCTCGCCGCGCGGCTACTGCGCCGGCGTCGAGCGCGCCGTCGAGACGGTCGAGCAGGCGCTCGACCACTATGGCGCGCCGGTCTACGTCCGCAAGCAGATCGTCCACAACATCCACGTCGTCCGTGACCTCGAGGCGAGAGGCGCGATCTTCGTCGAGGAGGAGACGGAGGCGCCCGAGGGCGCGACCGTCGTGTACTCGGCCCACGGCGTCGCGCCGACCGTGCACGACAACTCGAGGGCGCTCCGGCACAACGTCATCGACGCGACGTGTCCGCTCGTCACGAAGGTGCATGTCCAGGCTCGGCGGTACGCCGAGGAGGGCTACACGATCGTCCTCATCGGCCACGCCGGGCACGAGGAGGTCGTCGGCACGACAGGGGAGGCGCCGGAGGCGACGATTCTCGTCCAGACGGTCGACGAGGCGGAGGGGCTCGACCTACCCCCCGGGACGAAGCTCGCCTACGTGACGCAGACCACGCTCTCGGTCGACGAGACGGGCGAGATCATCAAAACGCTCCGCCGCCGCTTCCCCGACATCCGCGCGCCGCGCAAGGAGGACATCTGCTACGCGACCTCCAACCGCCAGTGGGCGGTGAAGGAGATGCTGCCCGAGATCGACATCCTCTTCGTGATCGGCTCCCGGAACTCGTCGAACTCGAACCGGCTCGTGGAGACGGCCCGCGCGGCCGGAGTACCCAGCTACCTCATCGACGACGAGACCGAGATCGACGGGAGCTGGCTCGGCGAGGCGGAGACCGTCGGGATCACGTCGGGAGCGTCCGCTCCCGAGAAGCTCGTCGCCCGCGTCTGCGACTGGTTTCGCGAGCGCGGAGTCGATCGGATCGAAGCCTTCCGCATGGTCGACGAGGACGTCACGTTCAGGCTCCCCGTGGAGCTCCGCCGCGAGCTCGAGCTCGCGGCGCAGGGCTGAGACACCGGCGCCGCTAGCGCCTGACGAGCGCGCGGAGGTCGTCCAGGAGGCTCGGCCTAGGAGACGGCGCCTGCGCAGGTGCCAGGTAGGAGGCGAGCCGCGCTGCCTCCTCGTCGTCGAGCGAGATCGCCGCACGCGCAGTTCCCGTGTCGTCCCAGACGCTCACGCGGACACGCCGCTCCGGGAGGTAGCGCGAGACACGGAGCGCCCGGCCCGCGTCGTCGTCGACGCCCCGGAAGAACTCCACCAGCTTTCGTCGTTGCGGCGCCGCGCACCAGGGGCAGTAGCGGAAGCGATCCGCGACCTCTTCTCCGCACCGACGACATGCGGTCACACCCGGAGGATACGACTCCGAACCCGCGACCGGAATCCCCGGCTCAGGCCTTCTCGATCCGGATCTCGTCTCCGCCCGCTTCGACCCACACCGAAAGCGTCTCGCGCGCGATCCAGTCGCGGTACTGCACGAGCTCGGCGTTCGCCTTCCCGATGTCGAGGCGGATCCGATCGGTGAGCTCGAGCCCGGCGTCCTTGCGCATCGAGTTGACCGTATGGATGAGGTCGTACACGCAGCCCTCGCGCTCGAGCTCGTCGTCGAGCTGCGCGTCGAGCGCGACCGTGATTCCGTCGGACGCGGCGACGGCCCAGCCCGCCTTGCCGTGGCGTTCGACGAGCACCTCGTCGGCACCGAGATCGTGCCCGGCCGCGCGGAACCCGCCGTTCGGGAGCTCCTCGAAGTCGCCGCTCTCGAGCGCCGTGCGCACGGCGGCGAGCGCGCGCCCGAGCTTCGGCCCGAGCACCCGGAGATTGGGCTTCACCCGCAGGTCGCTCGCCTCGACGACGCCGAACGAGACCTCCTTCACCCGCAGCTCGTCCACGATCTCCTCCGCGTGGCCCTCGGCCAGCCTCGCGCCCTCGACCACGAGCGTACGGAGCGGCTGGCGGAGCTTCACGCCCGCCTGCGAGCGCGCCTGGCGGCCGAGCTCGACGACGCGCCTCACGTCGCCAACCTCCGCGAGCAGGGCCTCGTCGGGCGCCGCGATCATGGGCCAGCCTGCGAGGTGGATCGACGCCGGAGCGCCGGCACACGGCGCGGTCAAGCGGCGCCAGAGGTGGTCGGTGAGGAGCGGCATGAGCGGAGCGACGGCGCGGAGCCCCTGGACGAGCGCGTACCAGAGCGACCTGAACGCCGCCTCCTCCCCGTCCCAGAAGCGGCGCCGGGAGCGCCGGATGTACCAGTTCGAGAGATCCTCGACGAACGCCTCGAACGCGCGGACGACGTCGACGGTCAGCCAGCGCTCGTAGCCCTCCGTCGCGTCGGCAACGAGCGCCTGCGTCCGCGCAACCAGCCAGCGGTCGAGGGGCGTGAGCTCGCCGCCGGGGCCGCTCTCCAGATCGGACCACGCCGGCTCCCAGGCCGCGATGTTCGCGTAGTCGACCAGGAACTTGGCCGAGTTCCAGAGCGTCAGGAGCCGGCGCTGGATCTCGTGTGCGGGTCCGAAGCCGAAGAGGAGATTCTGGCTCGGCGGCTGCGCGCAGAACTGCCAGCGCATCACGTCGGCGCCCATGCGCTCGAACGCGTCGGGGGCGTCGATCGTGTTCCCCCACGAGCTGTGCATCTCGCGGCCCGACTCGTCGAGCATCTTCTCGTACCCGAGCACCCTGCGGAACGGCGCCTGGCCCGTGAGGGCGACCGACATGAAGAGCTGTGCGTAGAACCAGAGCCGGATCTGCTCCCGCATCTCGGACACCCAGTCGGCCGGGAACCACTCCTCCCAGTAGGCGTGGTCGGGGAGGTCGGCGGTCGTCAGGCCCTTCGCGGCGCCCGTCGCGTAGCCCTGCGGCATGTACTCGGGGCTCTCCCAGCCGAGCGTCGCGAACGGCACGATCCCGGCGTCGAGCCAGACGTCGCCCACCTCGGGGATCCTCCGCACCGTCTCGCCGCAGGCTTCGCAGCGGATTGGCACCTCGTCGATCCACGGCCGCCGGAGCTCCTCGAGCTGCTCGAGGCCGGACACGGCGCGCTCCTCGAGCTCGCGTCGCGACCCGACGACGGTGACGTGTCCGCACTCGCATTCGTAGATCGGAAGCGGGAGGCCGTAGTAGCGACGACGCGAGATGTTCCAGTCGCCCATGTTCCGGAGCCAGTCGTCCATGCGCTTGCCCATGTACGCCGGCGTCCACTCGACGCGCGCGTTCGCGTCGAGGAGCGGCTGGCGCAGCTCGTCGACCGCGATCAGCCAGTCGTCCGTGACCCGCCAGATGAGCGGCGTGTCGCAGCGCCAGCAGTGCGGGTAGCGGTGCTCGAACGTGCCGGCCTGCAGGAGGAAGCCCGTCTCCGCGAGCCGACCCACGATCTGATCCGCGGCCTCGGCGGTGGAGAGGCCGTGCAGCCAGCCGTAGTCGTCGTAGAAGCGGCCGGCCTCGTCGACCGGCGAGAGCACGGGCAGGTCGTTTACCCTGCCGAGCTCGAAGTCCTCCTGGCCCGCCCCCGGCGCGATGTGGACGATGCCGCTTCCCTCCTCGAGCGAGACCTCGTCCCAGGGGATGACGCGGTGCTCGACCTCGCCTCCCGGGCCAAGATCGTCGAACGCGCCCCGGTAGCGAAGGCCGACCAGCTCGGCGCCCGGCACGACACGCGTGAAGGTCTCGTCCTGATAGCGGGCGACCGCGACCCACTCGCCGGTCTCGCGTAACCCGTACTCGGCATCAGGCTTCACCGCGGCCGCGACGTTCGCCGGCAGCGTCCAGGGCGTCGTCGTCCAGATCACGATCGACTCGTCCGGCCGGTCTACGAGCGGGAAGCGTACGAAGAGCGACGGGTCGATCCGGTCCTGGTAGACGCCGCTTTGGCTCAGCTCGTGCTGCGAGAGCGAGGTTCCACATCTTGGGCACCACTCGGTGGAGCGGTGACCGAGATAGAGCCAGCCGCGCTCGTGCACGATGCGAAGGAAACGCCAGATGTACTCGATGTTCGTGTCGGAGAACGTGAAGTAGTCGTTCCCCCAGTCCATCCACTGCCCGAGTCGGATCGAGCCCTCGGTGAGCGCCCGCGACGAGCGCACGACCACCTCACGGCAGCGACGCGCGAACTCCGCGAGCCCGAACTCCTCGATCTCCCGCTTCGAGTTGAGCCCGAGGTCACGCTCGACCCCGACCTCGATCCACAGGCCCTGGCAGTCGAAGCCGTTCTGGTAGCGCTGGTGGTAGCCACGGAGTGCCTTGTAGCGCTGGAACACGTCCTTCAGCGTGCGCCCCCAGGCGGTGTGGACGCCGAGCACCATCCTGTTCGCCGTGACGGGGCCGTCGACGAAGCTGAAGCGCTCGCCGTCGCGGTTCTGCTCCCGAAGCTTCTCGAACGTCTCTTCCCGCTCCCAGAGCTCGAGGACCTCGAGCTCGAGGCGATTGTGATCCGGTTTGTCCGGGAAAGATGAGAAGATCGGAGCCACCGGGTCAGTCTACGAGCGGGAAGGGTTTGGCGTCCCGGGCCGTTTGCCCTAAGGATTCCTCATACCAGGCAGAAAGGATCGGAAGGATTCAGATGGCAATCGACGTGACAGAGGCGACGTTCGAGCAGGAGGTCCTGAAGAGCGAGACCCCGGTGCTCGTGGACTTCTGGGCGGAGTGGTGCGGCCCGTGCCACGCGGTCTCGCCGGTGCTCGAGAAGATCGCCGAGGAGCGCAAGGACGACCTCAAGCTCGTGAAGGTGAACATCGACGAGGAGCAGGGGCTTTCGGTCAAGTACGGGGTCATGTCGATCCCGACGATGATCCTCTTCCGCGACGGCGAGCCGTCCGCAGCAGCCATCGGGGCGCAGCCCAAGTCGGCCCTCGAGCGCACGCTCGGCCTCGCTGCGTAGAGCATCCTCCGGGACCCCGCGCGAACGGCGTATCCTGGAAAGCGCCTGCCTCGGCAGGCGGCAACGCAAACTTCCCCCTCCCCTCCCCTGACCGAAGGGCCGCTCCGCGGCCCTTCGGCATTTCACGGGCCGGAGGTCCAGTCGCGGAGAGCCGGCGCGATCCAGTTGAACGCGAGCTCGTCCTCCAACGGAAGCTCGTCGGGCGCGAACCAGCGAAGCTCGGAGACGTCGTCGGACGCGACGAGCTCGCCGGAGGCGATCTCCGCCGTCCAGACGAGATTCAGCACCGCGCTGGCTTCGGGCTCGTCTCCGTACGTGTCCAGGTAGGCGCCGACGAACTCTCCCGGCTCCGCCTCGAGGCCTGTCTCCTCCGCGAGCTCCCGACGCAGGCCGTCGAGCGGGTGCTCGCCCTCTTCGAGGAAGCCGCCGGGAACGTCCCAGAGCCCCGCGTCCGGCTCGAACGCCCGGCGCGCGAGGAGGATGCGGCCCCGATCGTCCCTCACGAGCGCGGTGATGGCGGGCGCCGACTCCGCGTAGAAGACCGATCCGCAGGAGGTGCAGGTGACGCTCCTGTCGTCCCGGTCGAGCGTCCCGCTGCAGCGCGGACAGGTCGTCCAACCGAAGAGCGAACCCACGCGGGTACCGTATCCGCCGGTGTCTCCCCGACATGTCCCTGCCGGAGTGACCGAGCTCTCGCGAGTAGGGCTCTTCGCGTCGTTGCCCGGCGAGACGCTCGGCAAGCTCGCCGAGAAGATGCGCAGGGACGAGATCCAGGCGGGGACGGTCCTGATCAACGAGGGCGAGCCCGGCGATCGCTTCTTCGTCCTCCTCTCGGGCGTCGCGGGCGTCTCGCAGTCGGAGCTCGGCAAGCGTCGCATCCTGAAGGCGGGTGAATTCTTCGGCGAGGTCGCGCTCGCGATGGGCGTACCGCGGACGGCGACGGTCACGGCGATGACTCCGTGCGTCGTCGCGAGCTGCGACCAGACCACGTTCGACGAGCTGCTGCGCCCGCTCTTCGCCGACGACTGAGCTTTGCGCAAGATCGGGATCCGCTGATGCGCGGATCCCGATCGCGCGAGATCCCTGAAGACGGCCGCTTCGCGGCCTTGTCGCTCCCGCGGACGGGTCAGCCGCTCAGCTCCGCGACGACCGCGTCCGAGAGCAGCGGCCAGGCGTCCTTCGCCCAGCCGCCGAACGCCCGTGTCGTGAGCGCGGCACACGCGGCGAAGAGATCGGGATCGACCCAGAGGAACGTGCCGCTCCCGCCGAAGTGGCCGAACGCGCGCGAGGAGACCGTTGCCCCCATCCACGACGGGCCGCTCGAGTTGAGCTGCACGCCGAGGCCCCAGTCGAGCGGGTCGAAGCGGCCGAAGTCGGGCAGCACGCCGGAGAGCCCCGGGAACTGGACGCTCGTCATCTCCCGGAGCGTCTCCTCGGCGACCACTCTCGGCGAGAGCAGCTCGCGGCCGAGCGCGAGGACGTCCGAGAGCGACGCCTGCATGCCCGATCCCGGGTCACCGCTCGGGTCGAGCCCGAGCGCCGAGGGGTTTGCAGACCGCCGCACGGACGTAGTCGGCGAACGGCATCTCCGCGCGTCCGGCAAGGTGGGCGCCGAGCCGCGGAAGCCCTCGTTGGAGTACACGCGGCGCGCGCCCGGACGGGCGATCGGCTCCGTCCCCTCGAAGGGAAGCCCGGATGCGTGCGCGAGGAGATGGCGCACGGTCGAGCCGGTGGCCCGGCCGGCTCGTCGAGATCGACGACACCTTCCTCGGCGGCGACGAGGAACGCGAGCGCGACGACCGGCTTCGAGACCGAGGCGAGGCGGACGACCGCCTCCGCGTCCCCCTGGGTTCGACGCCGCCGCCCGAGTCCCGAACGCCTGCCGCGGCGAACGACCCGCCAGGCGTGGATCTGGCGAAGTGCCTGCACGCGGGGCGATACTAGTCGCCCGATGGAAAGCGCGCCTGATCTCCGGACACTCCCGCCTCTTCGAGCCGGGTCGTGGGCTTCTCGCGCGCGGTCGTTGCGGGCGGGCAGGGTGACGTCCCGGCACGCCGCCGAATCCCGGCCGACGGCTCGCCGCCACCGGAGGGCGTGTACGACCAGACCCCTCTGCCTCGAGCTCGTCGCGACCGCGCTCGAAAGCGGGGACGAGCCTCGAAACGTCGTGCGCACGCGCGTCTACCTCACCGATCCCGAAGACTTCGACGGCTGTCAGCGCGCGCGCACGCGAAGTGTTCCGCAAGATCCGGCCGGCGAACACCACCGTGCTCGCAGGGCTGTTCGACCCCGCGTGGAAGGTCGAGTCGAGGTCGAAGCCGTGCTCGCTTCGACATGACCGACTCGAAGCAGGCGTTTCCACCCTCGATCACGGGCAAGGGCGCTGTCCACGGTGGCAGCGTCCTCGACCACGCATTCGGCAGCGGCGATCCGTACACACTCGGGGTCGAGGAGGAGTACCAGCTCCTCGACGGCGCGAGCTTCGACCTCGTCCAGCACATCGACACGATGCTCGCCGCGGTGAGCGGGCACGAGCTCGAGGCGCGCATCAACCCCGAGCTGATGCAGTCGGTCGTCGAGATCACGACCCCCGTCTGCCGGACTGCGGGCGAGGTGATGCAGGAGCTCGTCAAGCTCCGCGGCTACATCACCGAGGTCGCGCACGGACAGGGCTTCCGCGTCGGCTCGGCGGGGACGCACCCGTTCAGCCTCTTCGAGCGCCAGCGCATCACGGCGAAGGACCGCTACCACGCGCTCATCGACCAGATGCAGTACGTCGCGCGGCGCGAGCTGATCTTCGGAATGCACGTCCACGTCGCGGTCGACGACCCCGAGAAGGCGATCAAAGTCGTGAACGGCCTGCTCCCTCAGCTCGCGCCGCTACTCGCGCTGTCCGCGAGCTCGCCGTTCTGGCGCGGCGAGGCGACAGGCCTCGCGTCGAGCCGGCAGATGGTGTTCTCCGCGTTCCCGCGCTCAGGGCCGCCGCCACGCTTCCGCGACTACGCCGACTTCGCCGACGTCGTCGGGCAGCTCGAGCGCTCGGGCTGCATCCCCGACTACACCCACATCTGGTGGGACATCCGCCTGCACCCGCGCCTTGGCACGGTCGAGATCCGGATCTGCGACGCGGTCACGCGGGTCGAGGACGCAGTCGCGATCGCGGCCTATTGCCAGGCGCTCGTGAAGCAGCTCTCGGAGCGCTACGACGCGGGCGAGGAGATCCCCTCGTACCACCGGATCCTGACGAGCGAGAACAAGTGGCTCGCCGCCCGCTACGGGCTCGAGGCGCCCGTCATGGACCTCGCCTCGGGCCGGAGGAACCGCATCCCCGTCTCGCGGCTTGTCCGCCGCACGCTCGCCGAGATCGCACCGCATGCCCGCGACCTCGGGTCCGAGCGAGAGCTCGAGGGCATCGAGGACATCCTCTCGCGCGGCTCGAGCGCCGATCGACAGCTGCGCGTTCACGGCGCAAACCGCGACATCGTCGAGGTCGCGAGCGACATCTCGGACGCGACGGAGGCGCTGCCCGTGACCGCGACCGCGTGACCCGGGCTCGCGGATTCGACTCGCGCCATCTTCGCCGACCGTGATCCGCATCACGCGGGACCAGGCACTCGCGTGGCGGATGCAACGGCATCTGCTGGACCCCGTCGGCGACCTTCGGTGCCGCGGGTCGTCGGGAGACTGTGCGGGGTCCAGAACCAGGTCGCGTCGTCCGCGGAGCTCGCGATCGGGTCCGGCGCACGACTTCGCGGCCGGGCGAGGTCGTCCGCGCGCTCTCACAGGGTCGCCTCGTCAAGACGTGGGCGATGCGCGGAACGCTCCATCTCCTGCGACCCGAGGACGCCGGCGCGTACCTCGCGCTCATCGCCGCCGGTCGCCCATGGGAGCGGCCGAGCTGGCAACGCTACTTCGGCGTGGACACGAGAACCCTCGAGCTGCTCCGCCAGGTCGCACGCGAGGCCCTCGACGGTGCCGTCCTGACGCGCGAGGAGCTGATCGAGGCGATCGTCGCGCAGCGCGGGCTGGGGCACATCGGCGAGGAGCTCCGCTCGGGCTGGGGGACGCTTCTCAAGCCGCTCGCGTGGCAGGGCGACCTCTGCTTCGGCCCGAGCCGCGGGAACCGCGTCACGTTCATGCGGCCCGGGGACGCGAGCGCCCGCTGGGTCGAGCTACCCGATCCGGACGAGGCGGCGCGCACAGCCATCGTCTCGTACGTCGGCGCCTACGCGCCGACCACGGTCGAGAATTTCGGCCACTGGCTCGCCGGCGGCTGGTTCGGCAAGCGACGGCTGCGGGACTGGTTCCTCGCGCTCGACGACGTTCTGGTCGAGGTCGACGTCGACGGAGAGCGCGCGCACGTCCTGGCGGAGCACGTCGACGAGCTGATCTCGACGAAGCCGAGCGCGACGGTGCGGCTGCTGCCCGGCTTCGACCAGTACGTCCTCGGCCCCGGTACCGGCGACGGCCACGTGACCTCGGCAGCTCGCCGGCGCACGGTCAGCCGGCAGAGCGGGTGGATCTCTCCGGTCGTCGTGGCCGGTGGCAAGGTGTGCGGCACCTGGGAGCTCGACGAGGAGAGGGTGGCGATCTCGTGGTTCCGCGAGGCGGGCAGACCGCCACGCATCGCACTCCGGGACGAGGTCGCCCGGCTGGCGTCGATCCTCGGTCGCGGTCTCCGAGCGTCGGTCGTCCAGCGAGCGCTGTAGGGCGCCGAGCTGGGTCTCGCGGTTTCGCGGCCGCGAGACGACGACCCTCCGCTGGAAGGCCGTCATCTCTTCGGGCCGATTGGGGGATTCGACCCTTGGGGGGTCGGAGAGCTTCCGAGCGCTACGACGTCCCACCTCTGCAGGTCACGACGCCTCAGTCGAGAGCCTCTCGGAACCGCCGAGGCAGTCTGACAGGGTTGACGATTCCGGTCAAGCCCGGTTGCCAGACGTGGGCGCCACCCACATCGCGAGCGGACTCGTTACCCTACGACGATCGTGAGTTGGTACGACGATCACGAGACGAGAGATGGGCGCGACACGTTGTTCACGCTCCAGCATGCAACCGAGCCCCTGCTGGTGCTGCGAGCCCTGTCCACACGGGTGAGACAGCTCGATGGCCTGATGTACCAGGCCGTCGCGGATTGCCGCGGGAGAGGACACACCTGGGCCGAGATCGCCCAGGCTCTCGGCGTGTCAAGACAAGCTGCGCAGGCTCGCTTCGCCGACACGCCCGACAGCCGCGCGCGGTCGATCGACAGATGACGGTCGGACCAGGCGACGCCGTCCCTGACGTCCAGGTCTGGACTGCGACACGCGAGGAGGCGCGGCCGCTCCGGCACGTGCTCGGCGCAGGGCTGACGCTCCTCTCCTTCTACCTCTGGGACTGGTCGCCGACCTGAACCAACGAGGTTCTGCTCCTGCGTGACAGGAGCGAGGACCTGGGAGCTGTCGGGGTCCGTCCGCTCGCGATCTCCCGCGACTCGCCGTGGTCCCACGAGGCCTGGGCGAGGACGCTCGGCACGGAGAACGTGCCGCTCCTCTCCGACTGGAACGGGGAGGCGACGCGGGCATTCGGCATCGCGTCGGAGCTCCTGGGGATGGCCGGCGTCGCCCAGCGCACCTCGTTCCTGATCGAGGACGGCGAGACGATCCGCCATGTTTGGGAGCTCGGGCGCGAGCTGCCGGACATCGACGAGGTCATCGCAACAGCACGGGCCCTTTGAGCGCGGTCGTGTGCCCCCGGACGCCGCAGCGCGGCGGCGGCTCCGGCGTCCACCCCGACAGCTCGCAGTCGTATCGGTTTCGCTGACCTCGCGCGGGAGCGCTACATGCCCATCGCGTGGTACCCGGAGTCCACGTACAGCGTGGTCCCGGTCACGTTCCGGGCGTCGTCCGACAGGAGGTACGCCGCCGCGGCGCCGACATCGTCCGCCTCGACGTGGCGATGGAGCGGCGCGCGCTCCTCGACGATCGACTCCATCGTCGTGAAGCCCGCGATCGAGCGGGCGGCGAGCGTGCGGACAGGCCCGGCGGAGACCGCGTTCACGCGGATGCCCTTGGAGCCGAGGTCCCAGGCGAGGTAGCGGACGGAGGCGTCGAGCGTCGCCTTGGCGACGCCCATCACGTTGTAGTGCGGCACGGCGCGCTCGCCCCCGAGGTAGGTCATCGTCAGGATGGAGCCGCCGCTGCGCGCCTCCATGAGCGGCTCCGCCTCACGGGCGCAGGCGACGAGCGAGTAGGCGCTGACGTCGACGGCGAGCCAGAAGCGGTCGCGCGGCGTGTCCGTGAACCGACCCTCGAGATCCTCCGAAGCGGCGAAGGCGACGGAGTGGACGAGGATGTCGAGCCCGCCCCCGAACGTGTTCCCGACCTCGGCGAAGACGCGCGATACGTCCTCGTCCGAGCGGACGTCGCACTCGATCACGAGCGGGCTCGAGACGCTCTCGGCGAGGTCGCGAACGCTCTTCTCGATGCGCTCGCCCTGGAAGGTGAACGCGACCTGCGCGCCCTCCTCGGCGAGCCTCCGCGCGATCGCCCAGGCGATCGAGCGCCGGTTGGCGACCCCGAGCACGAGCGCCTGCTTTCCCTCGAACCTTCCGGCCACCGCGCGATCCTAAACCACGGTGTCCGACACCACCCCACCGAACAATGCGGGTTCGGGGCGTCGCGGTGTCAGACACCGGTAGGCTCGCGCCTCGATGAGCGAGATGAGAGTGGCGGTCGTGACCGGCGCCTCGTCCGGGATCGGGGAGGCGACCGCGCGCGAGCTCGCCCGCCGCGGCTGGCACCCCGTCCTCCTCGCGCGCCGGGCCGACCGCCTCGAGACGCTCGCGTCCGAGATCGGGGGTGAATGGGAAGCCTGCGACGTGATGGACCGCGAGCAGGTCGACGAGGTCGCGGCACGCGTTCTCGAGCGCCATCCAGAGATCGAGCTACTCGTGAACAACGCGGGCGTGCCCGGCCGGGGCACGTTTGCGTCGACCCAGCCGGAGACGATCGAGCGCGTGCTGCGGACGAACTACCTCGGCGGCGTCTGGTGCACCCGCGCGTACCTCCCCGGGCTGCGAGCGGCGGCCGCACACGGAGGAGCGCACGTCGTGAACGTCGTGTCCGTCTCGGGGACGATCGCGTTCGCGCCGGCGGGGCCGTATGCGGCGGCGAAGCACGCGCAGCTCGCCTTCTCCCGCTCGCTCGCCGCGACGCTGCGCCCGGAAGGGATCCGGGTGCACACGCTCCTGCCCGGCTTCGTCGAGACCGAGGGCTTCACCCCTCGCTCGAACCTCTCGAGCGGGCTCATGCGGCGCTTCGTGATCGACTCCGACGACGTCGCGAGGTCGCTGGTCACGATGGTGGAGAAAGGGAAGCGGGAGGTCACGGTTCCGTGGTTCCCGTACCGACCGGTCTCGATCTTCCAGGCGCTCTTCCCCGGCGTCGTCGCCCGGCTCGTGGGCAGCTACGGCTACCGGCCCGGCACCCAGGACTGACCGGGTCGCCGAGCTCCGCTAAGGCCCCTGCTTTCGCGCCACGTACCAGCCGACCTCGACGTCGTAGACCGCGCCTGGCGCGAGGCCGCGGATACGCATCCGGTCCTCCTCCGGGACGCCCGCGAGCTGGAGGCGCTGCTCGAGGTCGATCTCCTCGTGCGAGACCTCGGACGTGACGAGGACGAGATCGTTGGCGTCGAGGGACCCGCGGATGTCCGCCTCCGACAAGAGCCGCTGGTGGCTCGGATCCCGCAGGCGCTCGAAGCGGTCCTGCTCCAGGCTCCGGAGCGGGTCGACCGAGCCGAGCTGATCCGCGACGAACACGCGGCCGCCGGGCCGTGCGACGCGGGCCAGCTCCGCGACGGCGAGCTCGGGCCGCCGCACGTGGTGCAGGAGCCGAAGGCAGCCGGCGATGTCGAAGCTCGCATAGCCGAAGGGGAGCGCCGTCGCCTCGCCCTCCTGGAAGCGCACGTTCTCAGGCGCGATCGCGCGGCCCGCATCGAGGTAGTCGGCACTGGCGTCGACGCCGACGACCTCGCCCACGCGCGGGGCGAGCGCGAACGCGAGCGCGCCCACTCCGCAGCCCGAGTCGAGCGCGACCTCGGTGCCCGAGAACGGGCCGAGCAGACGGCCGACTCGCTCGGCGAGGACGTCCGCCCGCTCCTCGAGCAGCGCGAGCCGGAGATCGACCGTCATGCCCCGACCTCCCTCGCGAGCGTCCGCGCGAGCGCGAGCGCCTCCTCGCGGGTGGAGATCGTGCCGGCTGCGCACTCCTCGTCGATGGTCGCGAGGATACGCCCGATCGCGGGTCCTGCCTCGAGACCCAGCTCGTCGCCACGGACAAGCGGCTCGGCCGGCTCGGCCACGCGAGCGGCTTCGACGGCTCCGACGAGCTCCCACGCGCCGACGAAGGCGAGCGCATCGAGCGACCAGGGCTCGGTCTCGCGCCGGAAGCGGTGGATCGCGCGAGGTCCCGCGTCGCCGGGGGCATGTGCGCCGAGAAGCACGCGCGCGTAGCGACGGAGGTCGTTCGAGATCGGGAGCTCCTCGAGGCGCTCGCCGAAGGCGGCGACCAGCCGGAAGTCCGGGTCGTCGAGCGCGTCGAGCCGGCCGTCGAGCGAGCCCCCGAGCGGTGCGAGGAGCCCGAGCTCGTCGAGACGGCGGTACCCGGCCGGAGAGAGACGCACGAGCTCGGCGAGGATCCGCTCGCCCGCCGGGCGCGAGGCGAGCGACGCGGTCGACCGGACGAGGTCCTCCGTCCGCGCGTCCATCCGGAAGCCGAGCTCCTCCTCGAGGCGGACCGCGCGTAGGAGGCGCAGCGGGTCGTCCTCGAACACCGTGTCGGACACGGCACGCACGATCCTCCGCTCGAGATCGCCGCGCCCGTCGAACGGGTCCGCCGTCTCGCCGCCCGCAAGCGGGTAGGCGATCGCGTTGAAGGCGAAGTCGCGGGTCGCGAGGTCGGCTGCGATCCCGTTCGGGAGCGGCGTGAAGTCGACGGTCTCCTCTCTACCGCTCGCGACGCGCCACGCCCCATGCGCCCGCGAGAGCGGGAACGCGGCGCCGCCGAACCGGTCTGCGTAGCGGCGCGCTGCACCGCGCGGGTCCGCGCACGCAATGTCGAGGTCGAGCACCGGTCGTCCGAGGAGCATGTCCCGCACGGCGCCGCCGACGATCCAGGCGTCCTCGTTCCCCATGATCTCCCGGACACGGGCGTCATCCATCGCTCGTCACCCTCCGCGCGCGCCCCGACCGGGTGTTGAGCCCCGTCGCGATCTCGTACGCGATCGTGTCGGCCACCCGGGCGTGCTCCTCCATGAGGATCCCGTCCCCGACGAGCGCGACCGGCGTCCCCGCCGGCAGCGGGCCGGGGAGCTCGACTGCGAGCGCGTCCATCGAGATCGTCCCGACGACGCGGCGCCGGGTGCCGTCGACGAGCACCTCCGTCCCCGTCATATCGCGTCGGAAGCCGTCCGCGTAACCGACGGGGACGATCCCGATCCACGTCGGCCTCTCGGCCACGAAGCGGCGGCCGTAGCCCGTGCTCTGGCCGGGGGCGAGCTGCTTCGTCAGGGCGAGGTGGGAGTCCCAGCGAAGCGCGGGCCGGAGACCGTGCTCGGCCGGGTCGGTTCCGAACGGCGAGATCCCGTACAGCGCGATGCCGCAGCGAACCGCGTCGAAGCGCGACTCCGGATAGCCGAGCGTCCCGGCGCTGTTCGCGACGTGTCTCGTCAGCCCGGAGAGCTCGGCCGTACCCTCGTCGAAGCGCTCGATCTGTGCGCGTGTGAAGTCGGGATCCGAGTCGGCCGAGGCGAGGTGGCTCATCACGCCGACGACGTCACGGCTCGGCGCGGGGAGGTCGGACAAGCCCCAGCGGCCCATTCCCGTGTCGAGCTTCAGGTGGATCGGGACGTCCTCGGGCACGCGCATGCCGGCGACGACGAGCTCGAGGTGCGCCGCTCGCGCTTCTCCGATCTCCCTCTCCGACACCGGTCCCATGACGAGGATGCGTGCGTCGCGGTGAGCGGGCCGGAGCTGCAGCGCCTCGCGCAGCGTCGCGACGCAGAGCAGCGAGGCGCCCGCCTCGAGCGCGGCGCGCGAGACGTCGACGGCGCCGTGGCCGTAGCCCTCGGCCTTGACGACCGCCCACAGCTCGGCCCCGTCCGCGGCGCGCAGGAGTGACTCCGCGTTGTGACGGATCGCGCCGAGGTCGACGGTGAAGCTCGACCTCTCCATGCGCGCATCTTCCGCGATGGCGGGGTGCGGGGGTCGCCGTCGCTACTGCTCGAGCGCCTCGGGCAGCAGGTCGAGCAGGTCCCCGGCGACGAGCCCCGCCTGGTTCGGAGCGAGCGACGCCGCCGTGCCGTGTGCAACCGCAGCCGCGGCCGCGGCCAGGCGGGGCTCGACGCCCTTGGCGAGGAACGCCGCGATCACCCCGGTCAGAACGTCGCCGGTGCCGGCCGTCGCGAGCGAGGGCGGCCCGAAGTCGGAGACGATGCAGCCCTCCCCGGGTGCGGCGACGATGGTGTCGCCTCCCTTCAAGAGCACCACGGCGCCGAACTGCTCCGCAGCCCGCTGCGCCGCCTCCAGCCGGTGTTCGCCGATCCAATCCGAGTCGGTATCGAGGAGGCGTGCGAGCTCCCCCGCGTGCGGCGTGAGGACCGTCGGCGCCGACCGGTGCACCGGCTCGAGGCGAAAGAGCGCGTCGGCGTCGACGACGGCTGGTATGGAGACGCGCTCGAGAAGGTCTCGTACGAGCTCGCGCCGCTTGGGTGCGCGGCCGAGGCCCGGACCGATCGCGAGGGCACCCGCGCGCTCCGCTGCGGAGGCGATCGTCTCGAGCGCACGATCGTCGCGCCAGCCGATCTTCACCGGCTCGAGCGCCAACGACTCGACGACGGGCAGCGACCTCGCCGGCACGGCGAGCGTCACGTAGCCGGCATCCGAGCGGAGGGCTGCGAGCGCCGAGAGGCAGGCCGCGCCGGTCATCCCGGGCTGCCCGCCGACGACGAGCACCGAGCCGGCGGAGTACTTGGTGTCTCCCGGGTGCCTACGTGGGACGAGGTCGAGGAGCTTGGACGTCGCGCGCCGATGCTCGGTCGAGAGCTCCGTGAGGCCGATGTCCGCGACGACCACCTCGCCCGCGTGGAGCCGGCCCGGCGCGACGGCGAGCCCGACCTTGCGGCCATGGAAGGTGACGGTGAGATCCGCGTCGACGACCGCGCCCGCGGTCACCCCGGTGGAGGCATCGACGCCCGAGGGAAGGTCGACCGCGACGACCTTCGCGTCCGACGCGTTGATCCGCGCGATGAGCTCCGCGGCCTCCGGGCGCGGCTCGCCGCGAAATCCCGTGCCGAAGAGCGCGTCGACGACGACGTCGTAGTCGGCCTCGAGATCCTGGGTCTCGTCCACTGCGTGACCCTCCTCGCGAAGCGCCGCGGCTGCCACCCTCCCGTCACCGCCGTTCGACCCACTGCCGCAGACACACGCGAAGCTACGCGCAGCCGGGAACGCAAGCATTGTCTCGCGGGCGACCGCCCGCCCCGCTCGCTGCATGAGCTCGGGGATCGTGTCCGGGTAGCCGGAGTAGCGCTCCTCCGCGGTGCGCATCTCGGCCGCGTTGTAGAGCGGCTCGAGCACTACGCCGGCGAGACGATGCAGACCGCGCTCGCCAGTTCGCGCGAGTGCGTCATCGAGAGGTCGATCTCGCCCGCGGCGACTCTCTCGGCGTACGCCGCCGTGCGGCCCGAGAGACTGACGCTCGGCTTCGGCCGTCCGACGATCTCGATCTCCCTCCACGTGAAGCGCACGCCGCAGCCGAGCGCCTTGCCGACGGCCTCCTTGCCTGCGAACCGGCCCGCATAACTCTCGGCCGGGTCGTGGCGCGAGTCACAGTACGCCTGTTCGTCCGCTGTGAAGCAGCGGTCGCGGAACGCCGGCCTCGCGAGGGCCCGCCGGATCCGCTCGATCTCGATCGTGTCGACACCCACCTTCACTGGCTCCAGCCACCCGTCAGGTCCTCCTGCAGGAGCGCGGGGAAATGGGCGAGCGAGGAGACGACGATGTCCGGAGAGGACGCGGCCGTCTCGAGTGCCTCGGGGCGGAACTTGCCCGTGCGGACGAGCGCCGTCCGCATCCCGAAGAGGTGCGCGCCCCGAACGTCCGCCTCGACGTCGTCGGTGACGAGCCAGGTGCGCTCGGGCTCGGCGTCGAGCGCGTCGAGGGCGGCGGCGAAGTAGGACGGACTGGGTTTTCCGAGGATGGTCGCCTCGACGCCTGTCGCGTACTCGAGACCCGCGACGAACGCGCCCCCGTCGAGCATGGGCCCGCGGCTCGTCTGCCACCACCTGTTCTTGTGCAGGCAGTAGAAGGTCGCGCCCATCTGGATCTCGGCGAACGCGCGCGCGATGTTCATGTACGTGAAGACGTGGTTCGGCTCGAGCGTCTCGTCGCAGCCGCCGATCAGCACGGCGTCCGCGTCGTGCCCGACGAGCTCGAGTCCGTCGAGGTCGGGGACGACCGCGGCCATGACGAGGGCGAGCACGCGCTTGCCCTCGAGCTCGCGGGCGGCCGCTCGGGGCGTCGTCTGCAACTCCGCGTCGTCGAGCTCGAAGCCCATCTCGCGGAGCTCCTCGGCGAGGCCGGAGCGCGGGCGGGTCGAGTTGTTCGTGACGAACCGGAGTGCGTGGCCCGCCGAGCGAAGCTCGGCGATCGCTTCGACCGCGCCCGGAATCGGCTCTCCGGAGACATGGAGGACGCCGTCGACGTCCAGCAGAATGGAGGCCATGGAGCGTGAGTCTATGAGCCGTGGGCTCGACGGACGCGACCAAATAGCGGGGGCACCGGGTCGGCCGGCGGCGCCGGAGCGGGGAATCCGCGTCACGCGGTCCGTCTCGCTGCCGCCCGCGGAGGTCCAGCTCCGCGTGTCGCGGTCGAGCGGACCGGGTGGCCAGCACGCGCAGAAGTCCTCGACGCGCGTAGAGGCGATCTTCGAGGTCGAGACCTCGGACGCGCTCAGTGACGTGCAGAAACGGCGTGTGGTGACCAAGGCCGGGCCGGTGATCCGCGCCGTCGCCCAGGACGAGCGAAGTCAGCTCCGGAACCGCGAGCTCGCGATCGAGCGCCTGGTGGAGAAGCTCCGCGCCGCGCTCGCGGTGCCGCGCCGGCGAGTGCCGACTCGACCCGGCGCCAAGGCACGCGAGCGCCGCCTCGAGGACAAGCGGCGGAAGGCGCGGACGAAGGCGCTCCGTCGTGCTCCGGGCGCGGACTAGACTCGCCGCGATGGACGCGCTGCAGTTCGCGACGCTGCTCGGCGAGCTGCCCCGCGAGCGCACGCGTCTCCTCGACAACCTCGGCCGGGTCAGACGGGACGTCGGCCCGATCACGCCGGAGCTCTCGGACGCTCTCGCCGACCACATGAACCTCCGGCGCGGTGACGTGCACGAGGTCGTCTCCTTCTACTCCTTCCTGCAGGTGCCGACGGACGCCGTCCGGGTCTGCACCGGGCCGGTCTGCGACTGCTTCGGCGCACGCGACCTGCTCGAGCGAAACCCCGGCGCGATCGAGGTCGCGTGCCTCGGGCACTGCGACCTGGCTCCCGTGCTGACGCGGGGCGACGAGATCGTCCCAACCGTGACGCACTCGACGAACGACGGCGCCGCCCTCGGCCTCGGCACGCGCGACGAGACCCTCGCCGACTACGAGGCGCGCGGCGGACTCGAGCTGCTCCGCGAGCTGCCGCCGAACGACCGGATCGTCGAGGAGCTGAAAGCGTCGGGCATCACGGGCTACGGCGGGGCCGGCTTCCCGACGGGGATCAAATGGGAGGCGGTCTCGCGCGAGCAACGCCCGCGCTACGTCGTCGTGAACGCCGACGAGGGCGAGCCCGGGACGATCAAGGATCGGTACGTCCTCGAGCTGCGACCGCACCTGTTCGTCGAGGCGACGCTCGTCGCGATGCGCTTCGCGGAGGCGAGCGAGGGCTACGTCTACCTGCGCGAGGAGTACGCGGCGGCGCGTGCCCGGCTGCAGGCGGCGATCGACGAATTTCGCGCGGCCGGGTTCCTGGAGGGCATCTCGGTCGAGCTCGTCATCGGCGCCGGCGCCTACATCGCAGGCGAGGAGACGGCGATGCTCGAGTCGATGGAGGGAAGGCGCGCCATGCCGCGCCTGCGTCCGCCGTTCCCCGCGCAGGTCGGCTACCTCGGGCGCCCGACGCTGATCGACAACGTCGAGACGCTCGCGCACATCCCGGCGCTCCTCCGGAACGGCGGCGCCTGGTGGGCGTCGCTCGGCACGCGAGGCGCCCCCGGAACGCGGCTCTGGTCGGTCTCCGGGGCCGTCGGGAAGCCGGGCTGCTACGAGGCGCCGAACGGGATCACGACTCGCGAGCTCGTGGAGGAGCACGCGGGCGGGTTCGACGGAGAGGTCGGCGCGGTGGTGCCCGGCGGCGCCGCGAGCGGAATCCTCCCGCCGTCCGCCCTCGACGCGCCGCTCACACGCGACGGGCTCGCGCGAGTACGGAGCCGGCCCTGGGTCGGCCGCGGTCCAGGTCTTTCCCGCGTCCTACTCGCCGCTCCGGCTGCTCGGCGGAGACGATGCGCTTCTTCGCCGAGGAGTCGTGCCAGAAGTGCACGCCCTGCCGGATCGGCAACCGCGCGCTCCACCACCTCTGCGAGGAGCTCGAGCACGGCCGCGCCGCGATGTCGCGCGAGAAGGTCGACGAGTGGCTCGTCGCGATGGAGAAGACGTCGATCTGCGGCCTCGGCCAGGCTGCCCCGTTCCCGGTGCGGAACGCGATGCGCTGGGTGGCCCGAACTGTTCTCTCCGCTCAGAGCGCGCAGAAGGCCGGGGTACAGTGACCCCCGTGGTCGAGTTCACGCTCGACGGCCGGACGGTCGGCGCGCCCGAGGGGGAGCTCATCGTCCACGCCGCCGCGCGCCACGGGACGTTCATCCCGACGCTCTGCCACGACGACCAGCTCGACCCGTACGGCGGCTGCCGCATGTGCGTCGTCGAGGTCGAGGGAGCGCCGAGGCCGCTCCCCGCCTGCGCGACGCGCGTGACCGAGGGGATGTCCGTCTCGACGAACGGGCCGATGACCGACTACCGCGGACGCTGACCGAGATGCTCCTCTCCGAGCACCTGAACGCGTCGCCCGGCGGCCGGCCGAACGAGCTCCTCGACCTCGCGAACGAGCTCGGCGCGGAGACGCCGCTCATGCTCCCCGACGCCAAGCGCGCCGCCTACGACGACCGGAACAGGCTCGATGGGCTACGACCCGGACGCCTGCATCCTCTGCAACCGCTGCGTCCGCTACACGCAGGAGGTCATGCAGTGCTCGGCGCTCTCGCTCGAGGGCCGCGGCGGGCACGCGCGGATCGTCCCAACGTGGGGGCTCTCGCTGGCTCGACACCGAGTGCGAGCTCTGCGGCGGCTGTCTCTCCGTCTGCCCGACCGGCGCGATCTACGAGAAGTTCGAGGAGGGGACGAGAAGGCCCGAGCGCGCGCTCGAGCAGGTGCGGACGACGTGCACGTTCTGCGGCGTCGGCTGCCAGATCGACCTCAACCTCGACCCCGAGACGAAGCGCATCGTCAAGGTCACCTCGAAGGCGGAGTACCTCCCGAACGAAGGGAACCTGTGCGTGAAGGGACGCTTCGCGTTCAACTTCGTGCACCACCCGGACCGGCTCACGCAGCCGCTCGTCCGCGGCGAGAGCGGCGAGCTGGAGCCGGCGACCTGGGAGCACGCGCTCGACGTCGCAGCCACGGGCCTGAAGGGGGTGATCGAGCGCCACGGCCCACAGACGGTCGGCGTCCTCGCGTCGGCCCGGCTCACGAACGAGGAGAACTACCTCATCCAGAAGCTCGCGCGGACGGCGATCGGGACGAACTCGGTCCACTCCTGCGAAGCCACCTGACACGCTCCCACTCTTTACGGCCTGGTCAGGTCGTTGGGCAGAGGGGCCAGCTCGAACTCGATCCCGGAGATCGAGAACGCCCGCTTCCTCTTCGTCATCGGCTCGAACACCACCGAGGCGCACCCGGTGCTCGCGCTCAGGATCAAGAAAGCGGTACGGAACGGCGCCACGCTGGTCGTCGCCGACCCGCGAAAGATCTGGCTGACGAAGCTCTCGAAGCGCCACCTCCAGCTCCGCCCCGGCACCGACGTCTGGCTCCTGAACGCGATGATGAACACGATCCTCTCCGAGGGCCTGCAGGACGACGAGTACATCCGAGCGCACACCGAAGGCTTCGACGCGGTTCGCGAGGTCGTCATGCGCTACACGCCCGAGGAGGCCGAGAAGATCACCGGCGTCCCCGCCGAGGAGATCCGCGCGACGGCGCGTGAATACGCGACCGAGCGTCACGCGGCCGTCTTCTACACGCTCGGGATCACCGAGCACGCGTGCGGCGTCGACAACGTCTGGTCGCTCGCGAACCTCGTGCTCATGACCGGTCACCTCGGGTACGAGTCGACCGGCCTCAATGCGCTCCGCGGTCAGAACAACGTGCAGGGGCTGAACGACTCCGGAGCGAATCCGGGCTACCTGCCGGGCTACCAGCCCGCGGAGGATCCCGAGGTCAAGCGCAAGTTCGCCGAGGCTTGGGGAGCAGAGATTCCGGAGGCGTACGGCTACCGCCTCGACCAGATGATGTCCGGCCTCCACGACGGGCGCATCAAGGCCTTCTACTTGATCGGCGAGAACCCCGCACAGACGGAGCCGAACGCGCGCCACGTCGAGGAGGGGCTCGACCACCTCGAGTTCATGGTCTCGCAGGACATCTTCCTGAACGAGATGACCCAGAAGCATGCCGACGTCGTCCTCCCCGCATCGAGCTTCGCCGAGAAGGACGGGACGTTCACGAACACCGAGCGTCGCATCAGCCGTGTTCGCGCAGGGGCGCCGCTCCCCGGCGAGGCGAAGGTCGATGGCGACATCGTGATCCTGATGGCGAAGGCGCTCGGCGCGAGGTGGCCCGAGTACCCCGACGCGGAATCGGTGTGGAACGAGCTCGCCGACCTCTCCCCGAACTGGTACGGCGTGCGCTACGACCGCCTCGAGGAGAACGGGATCCAGTGGCCCGTCACCGAGATCGGCGCGCCCGGGACGAAGTTCCTCCACGCGCCGGAGCCCGACCGGCCGGGCGGCGGGAAGTTCTATCCGGTCGAGTACCAGCGGCCGATCGAGGAGCCGGACTCCGAGTATCCGCTCGTCCTCTCTACCGGACGCACGCTCTACCACTACAACTCGGCGACGATGACGATGCGCGAGTCGGGGATCACGGACAAGCAGGAAGACCCGTTCTTCGAGATCTCGGCCGACGACGCGAGCGCCCTCGGGCTCGGCGACGGCGACTGGGCGAGGCTGATCTCGCGCCGCGGCGACCTCCGCGCCCGCGCCCACGTCACCGACCGCGTCTTTCCCGGGCTCGTGTGGATGGCGCTGCACTTCGCCGAGCAGAAGGTGAACTGGCTGACGCACGACGTGGGCGATGCCCTCATCGGCACGCCGGAGTTCAAGGTGAGCGCCGTCCGGGTCGAGCGGGCGTGATCGGCGAGCCCTTGGTCGAGGTCGACGAGTGCGAGTCGACGCAGCTGCTGCTCGGCCCTGGCGACCCGCATGGGGCTACCGCGGTGGCCGATCACCAGTCCGGTGGGCGCGGACGATTCGACCGTTCCTGGGTCGCCCCACCGGGAACCTCGCTCCTCGTCTCCGTCCTGCTGCGGCCCCCGCCCGCACGGGACCTCCCGCAGCTCTCGCTGCTCGGCGGGCTCGCGACCGCGGAGGTCGTCGAGGAGGAGCTCGAGTTCTCGCGCTCCGCGCAGATCAAGTGGCCGAACGACGTGATGGTCAACCGCCGCAAGGTCGCAGGGATACTGGCGGAGGCCCGTGACGGAGCGGTCGTTCTCGGGATCGGCGTCAACGTCAACCAGACGCGCGACCAGCTCCCGGCGGACGCACGCGTGCCCGCAGCCTCCCTGCGTACGCTCGACGGCCGAGAGCACGACCGCCGGGCACTGCTGGCCGATCTGCTCGCCCGGCTCGACCAGCTCTACGCAGCGTGGCTCGAAGATGGACTCGACGCGGTTTACGACGGACTCGGCTCGCGCGACTTCCTGCGCGGACGCCGGATAACGGTCGACGGCGAGGACGCCCTCGCCGTGCAGATCCAGCGCGACGGGCGTCTCCGCATCGAGACGTCCTCGGGCGAGGAGCGCGCGCTCGAGTCGGGCGAGGTGCTGTTCGCGGCGTGAGCCGAGCGGCTCGCTCGCTCCCCGGGCGCTAGATTTGCCCGATGCGCATCTGGCATCTGAACGAGATCGACACGCCGAACGGGATGCGCTCGCCGGTCGTGCTCGACTCGGAGGACAGCCGCGCGGTGCTCATCAGCCTGGATCCGGGGCAGGAGATGGGCGACCACCAGGTGCGTGAGCGGGCATGGGTCGTGGTCGTGCACGGCGCGGCGGAGATCGTCTCCGGCGAGGAGACGATCGCAGCGCCCGAGGGAACGCTCCTCGAGTTCGATCCGACCGAGCGGCGGACGGTGCGGAGCTCGGACGGGTGCCGCCTGCTGATCCTCCTCGCGCCGTGGCCCGGGCCGGGGCATTACCCCGAGCCCGTCGCCTAGTGGCTCGAGAAGTGCGACGAGATCAGGAAGTAGAGGAGTGCGGCGATCGGGATGATCAGCCGCACGAGCCGCTGGGCCGGCCTGCGCGTCCGACCTCGTGGTGACGGCGGCGGTCCGCTCTGCTCCGGCACCGGAGAGGCGAGTTCGGGGGGTGAGGCGGGAACGGCAGCGCCGCCGTCGCCTGCCGTCTCCGTCGCGAGGTCCCGGGGGCTCGTAGCGCGGAACCTCGCGTTCGGGAGCCTCGTCCGCCGGAGGCGTGTCGACGGCGCTCTCCTGCAGGTCGAAGAGACTCGGCCAGCGACCGCAGCCGCGGCAGGAGGTCGCGGCCGGCTCGTTGACCGTCCCGCACTGGGAGCATGTCCAGGGAGCGCTCGACATCGTCCGAAGCCTACGGGGTCCGCCTACGGGGACAGCTCGAGCGGGATCTCCTGCACGTGGATCCGGGAGCCGTCCTCGGCGGAGCTCTCGTAGACGACGAGCTTGCCGGGCTCCTCGCGATCGACCGTGAACGGCACGGTGAAGTCGAAGGTGCCGCGCGTCCCGCTGCCCGAGGTCGCCATCTCGAAGTGCTTCGAGATGATCTTCCCGTCGGCTCCGCGGAGCTCGTACTGGAACGTCGCCTCGAACGTGTTCGCCGTGCCGGTGACGTGGATCGGGCTCGTCACCGTCTCGCCCGAGAGCGGCGACTCGACGAGGATCGGCGGCGTGTGCGCCTCGAAATCGGAGCGTTTGTAGCGCGTGCCGTTGATCTCGACCGCCTTCACCGTCGGGAACTGGGTGAGCGTGTAGACGACCTGGGCCAGCGCTTGTCTCCCGAGCGAACGCTTTGGCCCGTATCGGACGACCCTGTCTGCGCCTTGTGTTCCAGCCAGGTAGAAGGTGATCGCCGGGATCGCCGTCCCCAACCCGAGATCTGCCTTCTCTCCCGCAGTCGGGCCGGGACCGAGCTGAGCCAGCGCTCCACCAGCAGCGTCGGAAAAAGGAGAGCTGCGGGCGACCGGCCAAACCTGGCCGTTGCGCAGGAAGTAGACGCTGATCGTCGTCTTTGCCGCAGTCGTCGTGGTGGTCGTGGTCGTCCCCGGCGTCGTCGAGGCGGCGTCGTTCCCACCGCAGCCGGCGGCGACGAGGGCGACGGCAAGGCCGGCGGCGACGAGCAGAGCTCTCACGGCGCTCACAGGCTAGAGCCGCGCCGCGGGTCGGGGACGACCTCGGAGATCCGGCGACGGAGGTCGGGGTGGTCGAGCTCCACGGCGAGGCCGAGCCGCCTCGTGGTCTCCTCCTCGAGCCCCTGCCAGAGGTCGATCGTCGCCCACAGCGCGCGGGCGACGTCGCGCACGTCGTAGCGCGCGAACGCCGCCTCGAGCGCGGCGAGCGCGCCGGGATCCCCCCAACGTTCGACGAACCTGGTGCCGTGCCAGGTGTCCACCGCGGGATCGACGGCCTTCGCCTGCCACGCGAGCATCGTGACCGTGTTCGACAGGAGAAGGCGGACGAGGGAGCCGAGCGCAGTCAATACCTCGCCGCGGCGGAGCTTCTTCGCCGTCCAGAGCGCGTGGTACCAGAAGTCGCTAGCGAGCTCGGTGAACTCGCGCTGGCTCGGCGGCTCAGGCAGAGCCGCCGACGCCGCCACCTCGCGCAGGCGCTCCGAGAGGCCGATCTTGTCCAGGAGCACGCGGTAGCCGCGCGCCAGGAGCATGGGCACGTCCTCGCTCCGGTCGATCCGCTCGAGCGCGGCGACCGGGATCAGCGGTAGGTCGACGTCCTCCCCGTGCTCGTACAGAACTCGGCGCTCCTGCTGGTCGCCGACGGCCGTCGGCTCGAGGAAGGTCAGCACCGGTCGGCCGAACTCGGCGACCCAGGTCTCGTCGTCCGCGTACGGCTGTGGATCGTCGACGAGAAGGATGACGTCGAGGTCGGACCAACGGTCGGCGGGCGTCTCCGACCGGGTCTGGGAGCCGACGACGACGGCGGCCTTGACGTCGTCCCGGGGAGCGCCCAGTCCGCGACCGCGGCCACGATCAGGTCCATCCGCGTGTTCACGTTCAGGAGCTCCACCTCGTCGACCGCGACGACGGTGGAGTTCATGCCGCGGAGCGAGAGCTCACCCTCGGCGACCCGACGTTCGAGCGCCGGGAGCATCTCCTTCGCGTACGCGCCGGGCAGCGGCCCGGTCCGCGGGATCGCGCCTGCCTCGGCGAGCAGCCGCAAGGTCGGCCCGGTCACGAGCGGGCAGTCGACCGGGAGCACCACGCAGACGTCGTTCGACGCCGCGCGCAGCGCCGCGAGGACGCCGAACACCGGAGCCCGCCCCTCGGACCCGTCGTCGAGGATCGGGAACGGCAGGTCGAGTCCGTCCTCGGCCTTCCCGACCGCGATCACCTCCTCGAAGACCTCCTCGAGGGTGCGCCACCCGCGCTCCGCCAGCGTCTCACCACGAAACGTCGCGAGCGCCTTCGGCGAGCCGAATCGCGACGAGGCGCCCCCGACGAGGAGCACGCCGGCCGCGGCTAGACGATCCGCCACGGCTCCGTGTAGACCGTGACCCGCCCGTCCCGGACGAAACCGCAGAGCGTGATCCCCCTGTCGCGGGCGAGCTCGAGCGCGAGCGACGAGGGGGCTCCCACGGCGACCAGCACCGGGCAGCCGGCGACCGCCGCCTTCTGCACGAGCTCGAACGACAGCCGGCCGCTGACGCAGAGGACATTCTCGGCGAGCGGGAGTCGGCCCTCCGGAACGCCCACCCCACGACCTTGTCCATCGCGTTGTGGCGCCCGACGTCCTCGCGCACGGACAGGAGCTCGCCGGTCTCGGTGAAGAGCCCGGTCGCGTGTAGGCCGCCGGTCGCGGCGAATGCCGCCTGACCCTCGCGCAGGCCGTCCGGAAGCGACGCGACCACTCCCGCCCCGACCCGCAGCTCGCTCTCCACGGGCGCGGCGGCGACGGTCACCGCCTCGATCGCCCCCTTTCCGCACACGCCGCATGACGACGAGGTGTAGAAGTGGCGCCGCAGCCGGTCTGCGTCGAAGGCCGCCGCCTCGACCTCGATCGTGTTCGCCGCCAGGTCGTCGGGCACGCGGGCCGACACCGGCTCGAGGCCCTCCGTCACGCAGAACCCGAGCGCGAGCTCCTCGTCGTGGCCGGGCGTCCGCATCGTGACGGCGACGGGCTCGCCGCCGATCCGGATCTCGAGCGGCTCCTCGACCGCGACGAGGTCGTCCGCCGCGCTGCCCTCCGGCAGCCTGAGCACCCACACTCCCGCGGTGCTGTACGCCGGAACCGGCCCGTTCACGCGGCCAGCGTACTCAGCCGGATCCCGCGCCCGCCGCCGCGGGCCGGGGAATGTCGAGCGCGAACGAGTCGGCCAGCTCATCCACCATGCGGCGGATCTCCGTGTGGCGTTCGGGCTCCCAGCCCGCGAGAAGCTGGTTCAGGCCCTCGCAACGAGCGTCGTGCAAGCGCTCCCGGGCGTCCGCTCCGGCGTCCGTGAGCCTGATCTCACCGTCCTCGTCCCGCACCAGCGAGCGCGCGCGAAGGTCTTCGAGGGCGAGGCTGAGCGCGCCGTCGCTCCGGAACTCCGTCCGGAGCGCCTGCTCGGTGATCGGCTGACGCTCCTCCACTCTCGCGAGCAGCCAGACCTCCGGCGGGCTGAGCTCGACCCCGGCGGTGGCCGCGAACCGCTCGTACGCCGCCCAGCGCTTCTCGTGGCTCGCGAGCGAGCTCAACGAGCGCTGCAGCTCTCGGAACGAGCTGTCGTCACGGGGCGATGCGAAGCTCTCGCCGAGCCCCTCCGACCGGGTCGTCTCGCGCAGCGGCACCTCGCGCAACAGCCACGTGAGGAGGAATGCGAAGACGCCGCATCCCGCCGCGACGAGGAACACGGGCTGCAGTGCGTTCGAGAAAGCCTCGACGTACGTGTCACGAACGGCGGGAGGCAACCGATCGACAAGCTCGGGCGCTGCGGCGATCGGCGGCTTCACCCCCGGCGGGAAGTGGGCACGGAGCTGCGACTGGAGCTGGTTCGCGAAGATGGCGCCGAAGAGCGAGACGCCGATCGAGCCGCCCACCTGGCGGAAGAGCGTCGAGCCCGAGGTCGCGACGCCGAGGTACTCGTAGTCGACCGAGTTCTGGACGGCGAGCACGAGCACCTGCATCACCATCCCGAGCCCGAGGCCGAGCACGACCATGTACAGCGACGTCTTCCAGATCGGCGTGTCGACGGCGAGCGTCGTCAGGAGGAGGAGCGAGACGGTCATGATCGCCGTGCCGATGATCGGGAACGGCCGGTACCGCCCCGTGCGGCTGATCAGCTGCCCGGACAGGATCGAGGTGAAGAGGAGCCCGGCCATCATCGGCGTCAGCTGCAGACCCGAGCTGGTCGGCGGCTGGCCCTTGACGATCTGGAGGTAGAGCGGGAGGAATGTGATCGCGCCGAAGAGCGAGAGGCCGACGATGAAGCCGACCGAGCTCGTGACGGTGAACGTCCGGTTCCGGAAGAGCACGAGCGGGAGGATCGGCTCCTTCGCGCGGTGCTCGACCACGAGGAACGCGCAGAGCGACACGATGCCGATCACGAGCATCGCGATCTCCTGCGGAGACGCCCACGCGTAGGTCGTACCGCCGAGGCTCGTAAAGAGGACGATGCCGGAGAGCCCGGCCGCCAGGAGCGCGGCGCCGAGGTAGTCGACCGCGTGCTCGACGTGGGCCGTTCGCGGGTGGAACGCGACCGCGATGACGGCGAGCGCGGCGAGGCCGACCGGGATGTTGACGTAGAAGATCCAGTTCCAGGACAGGTTGTCCACGAAGAAGCCGCCGAGCAGCGGCCCGAGCACCGTCGAGACCCCGAACACGGCTCCGAAGAAGCCCTGGTACTTGCCGCGGTCGCGCGGCGGGATGATGTCTCCGACCACGGCCATGGTCGTCACGATCAGGCCGCCGGCGCCGATCCCCTGGAGCGCGCGGAACGCGATCAGCTCGCCCATGCTCTGCGAGAGCCCGCAGAGCGCGGAGCCGATGAGGAAGACGACGATCGCGAACTGGAGCACGATCTTGCGGCCGTAGAGGTCGCCGAGCTTCCCGTAGATGGGCCCGGTCACCGTCGCGGTGAGAAGGTACGCGGTGACGACCCACGACAGATGCTGGATACCGCCGAGGTCGCCGACGATCGTCGGGAGGGCGGTCGAGACGATCGTCTGGTCGAGCGACGCCAGCAGCAGGACGAGCATCAGCGCGGCGAAGATCAGCCGCACGCGCTCCTGCGCCTGCGGTGCGACGTTCGCGGTGTCGCTCACGCGCCCGACCTTACCGACGAGACCGTGCTCGTCGGGCGCTTCAGCTGGCGACGATCGCGCAGATCGCGAAGGCCGTCAGCGACCACGAGCCGGCGTTCGGCGTCATCTCCCTTGCGGCGGCTGTCCAGGTGTTGTCGTTGTCCGGGAACGAGCGCTGGATCGCGACGGTCGTGAAGCTGCCGTTGAGCCTGGCGCCCCCGCCGATCAGGTGCTTCCCGGACGGACACGCCATCGACGTCGCCCTCGACGTCGCCGAGCTCGTCACAGAGGTCGCGTTCACCGTCTCGACGGCGTTCACGCCGGGCGTGCCGGGAGGCCCCTGCGGGCCGGTCGGCCCGGCGGGGAGCTGGCCCGCCTTGAAGTCGCTCGCGAGGAGCGAGCCGTTTCGTACCTTGGTCGAAGTCACGGCGTTGCCCGCGAGCTTCTTCGTCGTGACGGCCGAGCTCTTCAGCTGCAACGTCCCGACGCTCCCCCGCGGGAGCGCGACGACCGCGGCGACGCTCGTACCGCCGAGCGCAACCGCGAGCGCGACGCAGCCGACGACCAGCCCGGGCGTCGGACGCCGTAGCGGAATCCTTCGCATGATCCCTCCCTCGAAGTTGGCGACCGGTCTCCGTGACCGTAGCGACCGGCCCGGCGGGCCTGGCGCCCGGAGGGCTACGCGACGGTGACGGTCTCGGCGAGGTTCCGCGGCTGGTCGATATCAGCCCGCGGAGCCGTGCGATCCGGAACGCGAGAGCTGCGTACGCAGAGAGCGGGCCGATCGGCCCGCTCTCGCCTTGCCCGGACGGGAACCCGGGTCAAGCGCTCCGATAGTCGCCTCGGCGACTGCGAACCGTCACGATCGTTGCGACGCCAGCGCCGGCGATGAGGACGAGCGCGAGTGTGAGGCCAGCTCCGATACCTGCATCGCGCCAGTGGAAGCCATCCGAGGGCGCCGCCCCGACGGGCTGTGAAGTGGTCTCTGGAGCTGCCCGCAGGACCGCCGACGGAGTGTAGGAGAGCCCGAAGTCGCTGAAGCCGCGATAGCGGGGAACAGCACTCGTGCTTCCCTGACGCGGGTCTGTCCCAAGCCCGCGCGCCTGACCAGCGTATGCCGTCGCCGTCATGGCCATGACGCCGAAGAGGACGACGACCCAAGCGATGTGCTTGACGCGAGAGCGACTGTTCATCTCCTGCTCCTTTCGACTCCGACCGCCCATGCGGTCGATCTGTGCAGGAGAATGAGGCGCGGCGCTTACGCGTCTCTAACGGCGCGCAAACGACACAGGAGGCATCGGATGGAGTTCGGGATCCTCGGGCCGCTCGAGTGTCGCGAGGGCGAGCGTGTTCTCCGCTTTCGAGGCTCGAAACAACGCGCGCTTCTCGCGACCCTTCTCCTCCACGCCAACGAGGTCGTGTCGAGCGACCGGCTGCTCGACGAGCTGTGGGGCGACAAGCCGCCCGGCACAGGGGCAGCCGCTCTGCAGGTGCGTGTCTCGGAGCTTAGAAAGACGCTGGGGGAAGGCGCGAACCTCGCTACGCAGCCCCCCGGCTACGTTCTTCGTGTCGAATGCGACGAGCTCGACCTCTTTCGGTTCGAGCAACTCGTGGCCGAAGCCGCTGAAGCAGAACCGAGTGTCGCGTCCGCCGTGCTGCGGGACGCGCTTGCACTCTGGCGCGGTCCGGCCCTTGCCGATCTGGCGTATGAGGCATTCGCGCAGGGTCCGATAGCTCGCCTCGAGGAAGAGCGCCTCGTCGTGCTGACGCGGAGGATCGACGCCGATCTCGAGCTCCGCCGGCATGCCGATCTCATCGGCGAGCTCGAGCAACTGGTCGTGGATCACCCTCTGAGCGAAGCATTCCGCGCCCGGCTCATGCTCGCCCTCTACCGCTCCGGGCGCCAGGCCGAAGCACTGGCGACATATGCGGCAACCCGGAAGACGCTCATCGAGGAGTTGGGGATCGAACCCAGCCCGCCACTGCGGAAGCTCGAACTCCAGATGCTGCGTCAGGATCCCAAGCTCGATGCCTCAACCCGGGCTGGTACGTCGCCGGGGCCACCGGCCGAGCCCTTCGTCGAGGCTTCGACTTCGCGCGCGCCGATCGTGCGCGACGAGCGCAAGATCGTTTCCATTCTCTTGCTCGAGGTCGTCTCCGGTTCGGGTCATGTCGACCCAGAGGATGCGCTACTCGAGGTCGAGCCGGTCTATGCGGCGGCAAGGCGGGAGATCGAGCTCCGCGGCGGTGTGCTCGAGAACGTGATCGGCGACTCCATGATCGCCGTGTTCGGAGCGCCGATAGCTCACGAGGACGACCCCGAGCGAGCTGTCCGGGCTGCACTCGCAATACGTTCATGGGCACGGTCGCAAGATGACGGCCTGCGGATACGGGTGGCAATCAATACGGGGGTGGCACTCGTCAGGGTCGACCGACGGCACCCGGAGAGCCCGGCAACCGTCGCCGGGGAAGCCATAACCGTCGCCCAGCGGTTGCTCCGGGAAGCGGGGGCGGGTGCCGTTCTCGTGGGGTCCCAGACCTATCGAGCCACGCGGGAGATAGTCGAGTACCTCGAAGTTGCTCTGGCGGAGACCTCTGAGCGCACCGAGCCGACCGCCGCATGGGAGGCGCTCGACGTGGCGGAGGTCTTCGTGATCGGTCTCCCGACGGAACCATCGACGGCGCTCGTCGGACGGAAGCACGAGCTCGAGCTCCTCGGGACGACGCTGGCACGCGTGTCCGAGGAGCGATCGGCGCAGCTCGTCACGCTCGTCGGCGAACCCGGCATCGGCAAGAGCCGACTTGCGGTCGAGCTCTTCGTGGCGCTGGGCCAGGATCGCGAGCTCGTCACATGGCTGCAGGGTCGTTGCCTGCCATATGGCGACGGAGTCAGCTTTTGGGCTCTCGGTGAGATGGCGAAAGCGCAGGCGGGAATCCTGGAGTCGGACAGCCGGCCTCAGGCGGAGGCGAAGCTCCAGCTGACGATCGCGAAGGTCGGCCTCGAGGGGGAAGAGATGCCCTGGGTCGCGCAGCATCTCCGGCCACTCCTCGGGCTCGGCGGCGAGCTGGGCCCGGGTGAGCGATCGGAGGAAGCGTTTCCCGCCTGGCGACGCTTCTTCGTGGGATTGGCCGACCTCCGGCCCCTAGTTCTCGTGTTCGAGGATGTCCACTGGGCCGACGAGGGACTCCTTGCGTTCGTCGACGAGCTCGTCGACAACATTCGCGGCGTCCCCGTGTTCGTCCTCTGCACCGCCCGCCCTGAGTTTCTCGAGCGCATGCCCAACTGGGGGGGCGGCAAAGCGAATGCGCTGTCGATCTCGCTCACGCCTCTCTCGGATGAGGAAACCGTCGATGTCTTCAATTCTCTCCTCGACGAGCCGCGCCTTGAAGGCGAGATGCGTGAAGCGCTCATCGCACGGGCGGCCGGGAACCCACTCTATGCCGAGCAGTTCGCACGGATGCTGATGGAGCTCGGGTCGCTCGAGGAGCTTCCCGAGACGGTCATGGGCATCATCGCGGCCCGGCTCGACGGCCTACTCCCCGAAGAGAAGACGTTGCTTCAGGACGCCGCCGTCGTTGGCAAGGTCTTCTGGCCCGGCGTGCTCGAAGCGATCGGGCACCGCTCGGCGGAAGACGTCGAGGCGGCACTCGCATCGCTCGAGCGCAAGGAGTTCGTACACCGCACCCGCGGCTCTACCGTCGCCCGCGAATCCGAGCGCGCCTTCCGGCACGCCCTCCTCCGCGATGTTGCCTACGACCAGATCCCGCGAGCCGGTCGGGCGGAGAAGCATCATCGCGCCGCCGCTTGGATCGAGGCCCTCGGCCGTCCCGACGACCACGCGGAGATGCTCGCCCACCACTACCTGCACGCGCTCGCATATGCCCAGGCCGCCGGAGGGGCGGAGTCGGTGCTCGCCGAGAAGGCGCGGCTCTGGCTGAAGGCGGCGGGCGACCGCGCTCTCGCCCTTGCCTCGTATGCTTCTGCCGCGCGTTCGTATACCAAAGCGCTCGAGCTCTGGCCCAAAGACGATCCACAGCGCGTATGGGTTCTCGCCGATGCGGGTCGAGCGAGTGCCGCGGCCGACGGAACGGGGATCGACTTGCTCGAGCAGGCATTCGACGAGCTGCGGTCTCGGAGAGAGGTCGACGGGGCCGCCGAGGCAGCGGTGGACATCGCGCGCTCCCTCTGGCTCAGCGGAGACCGGGACCGGGCGTACCGATACGTCGATGAGGCGCTCGAGCTGGCGAGCAGCGCCGCCGACTCGCCGGCGAGAGCGCATGCGCTCGTAGCGCGCGCCTCTTACCACATGCTCGCGAGCGAGCATCACGAGGCGATACGTCTCGCCGACGAAGCTCTCCCGCTGACCGAGACTCTGGAGATCGATCGCTTGCGGGTTCGCGCGCTAGATGTTCGAGGCTCGTCCCGCTGCTTGCTCGGCGAGGTCGAGGGTCTCGACGACTCCAGGCATGCGATCGAACTCGCCCGCAAGAGCAACTCTTTCTCCCAGCTCATCACCGCCGAGTACAACCTGTACGTCAACGAGTTCTCGTTCGGACATCCCGGGGCCGCCTCGGAGATGGTCAGCACCTGGTGTCGCGACGCGGAGAGTTACGGGACCACGATGGAGAGGCGGTGGGCGCACGTTGCGGAGGCGTACGACGCCATCCTCAACGGTCGCTGGGAAGCCGCGATGGGAGATCTGAACCAGCTGATATCCGTCGCCGACGCGGGCAGCGCACACTACCTCGATCCCGTTTGCCGGACGCTTCGGGCGTCGATCCACCACGCTCAAGGGCGCCTCGAGGAGGCGACGACGGACCTCGACGACGCGTTGACGGATGCAGCCAGCAGGAAGGACCCGCAGATCCTGGCGCCAGCGCTTGCACTCAAGGGCATCGTCCTTCTTGCCCAGGGATTGCCGGAAGAGGCGTCGGCGTCGGCTTCCGAGGTGCTGGCACTCGGGGGGCGACTGAGCGCCCTTCTCGACCTCTTCCCGGCGGCGACGCCCCTCGAGTTCGCGTGGCTGATTCGCGATCTGAAACGGGAGTCCGAGCTCCTCGCCGCACTCATCGCGGCTCCACCGACCATCCCCTGGCTAGAGGCCGCCGGGGCGATCGCCGAAGGGCGCGTCCTTGATGCCGTCGAGCTGGCGACCCGTATCGGCGCCTCGTCGGTCGAGGCATACACTCGATTGCGCGCCGCCGAGGAGTTGGCATGGGCGGAGCGTCGGCGGGAGGCGCACGTTTGTCTTGCTCCGGCGGTCGCCTTCTTCGAGAAGGTCGGCGCGACACGGTTCCTCGGCCAGGCGGAGCGCGTGCTCGTCGGGCCAGGTAGAGCTGGAGTTCGCGGCTAGCTACTCGACGGTGACGGTCTTCGCGAGGTTCCGGGGCTGGTCGACGTTCAGCCCGCGGAGCCGCGCGATGCGGTAGGCGAGGAGCTGGAGCGGCAGGATCGCGAGCACGACCTGCAGGAACGCGGGCGTCTTCGGGATGTAGATCACGTCGTCGGCGTGGTGCTGGATGTCCTCGTTGCCGTCCGTCGCGATCGCGATCACGTGCGCGCCGCGCGCACGCACCTCCTGGATGTTCGAGACGATCTTGTCGTACACGTGGATGTTCGTCGCGACGACGACGACCGGCGTCGCCTCGTCGAGGAGCGCGATCGGCCCGTGCTTCATCTCTCCCGCGGAATACGCCTCCGTCGGGATGTACGAGATCTCCTTCAGCTTGAGCGCGCCCTCGAGCGCGACCGGGAGCCCGATGTGGCGTCCCAGGTAGAGGAAGAACGGCGCGTCGTAGTAGCGCTGCGCGATCTCCGCGATCGGGTGGTCTCCGTCCAGGAACGCCTGGATCTTGCGCGGCAGCTTGTAGACGTAGTCGAGGATGAACTCGATCTCGCCGGGCGGGAGCGTCTCGCGGATCTGGGAGAGCTTGAGCGCGACGAGATACAGCAGCGCGACCTGCGCCGTGAACGTCTTCGAAGCCGCCACCCCCATCTCGAGACCGGCCCGTGTGTACAGAACGGAGTCGACCTCGCGCGTGACCTGGGAGCCCATCATGTTGGTGATCGCCACCGTGCGGGCGCCCTTCTCCCGCGCCAGCTTGAGCGCCTCGATCGTGTCCCGCGTCTCGCCCGACTGCGTGATCCCGATGACGAGGTCGTGCTCCGAGATCACCGGGTTCCGGTAGATCCACTCGCTCGCGATGTCGAACTCGACGGGGACGCGCGCCCACTCCTCGATGACGTACCGGCCGACGACACAGGCGTGGTACGCCGTCCCGCACGCGACGAGCACGATGCGGCGAAGGTCCTTGACCTCGTCGTCCGTCATGCCGAGGCCCTCGAGGACCAGCGTGCCGTGCCGCACGCGGTCGCCGATCGTGTTGGCGACTGCATCCGGCTGCTCGTAGATCTCCTTGAGCATGAACGTCTCGTACCCGGCCTTCCCGGCGCCCTCGTCGTCCCAGTCGAGCTCCATCGAGTCGTGGCTGACGGGCGAGCCGTCGGCGAGCTGGAACACGGCGCCCTCCGGGGTCACCGCGACGATCTCGCCGTCGCCCGGGAACTGCACGATCCGTGTCTCGCGGAGGAACGCCGCGGCATTCGACGCGAGGAACATCTCGTCGCGGCCGATCCCGACGACGAGCGGAACCTGGTGCCGCGCGCCGACGAGGAGGCCCGGGTGCTCGCTCGAGACGACGACGAAGGCGAAGTGCCCCTCGAGCTCACAGAATGCGAGGCGCACGGCCTCGACCAGATCGCCTCGATAGTGCCGTTCGACGAGGTGGGTGACGGTTTCGGCATCGGTCTCCGACGTGAACGCGTGGCCCTCCTCGGCGAGGCTCGCCTTCAGCTCGCGGTAGTTCTCCACGATGCCGTTCAGGACGATCGAGATCTTCGACGGGTCGCACCCAGCGAGCGGGTGGGCGTTCTCCTCGGTCACGCCGCCGTGCGTCGCCCAGCGCGTATGCCCGAGCCCGGTGGTCGCGGACGAGCTGTTCGTCCCGGCGCGCTCCTTCAGGTTGTCGAGGACGCCGACCGCGCGCACGTACTCGAGACCCGCCGGCTCCACGAGCGCGAGCCCGGAGGAGTCGTAGCCGCGGTACTCGAGGCGCTCGAGCCCCTGGATCAGGAGCGGCTTGCACTCACGCGAGCCGACGTATCCGATGATCCCGCACATGCGTCAGGCGCCCGGCGTCCCTGCTCGCGTCCGCGCTGTGGCTGCTCTCTGCGTGGTGTACGACATCGGCTCTCGGCTCTCAGTGAACTCGAAAACGGTTCGACAAACACAAAAGAGCCCGGCGGCGCCCTTCGTCGGGCTCAGCCGAGCTCTCTTTCCACGAGCGCGGCGATGCTACCACAGATTCTCTCTGCATCCTCCGCATTTTCCGCCTCCGCCAGGACGCGCACCACCGGCTCGGTTCCCGACGGACGCACGAGGACGCGGCCGCGCTCACCGAGCTCCTCGGAGCGCCGCTCGGCCTCGTCGAGGATGCTCTGCGGCACCTCCCGCCGAGCGACGCGGACGTTTCGCTGGGCCTGCGGGTAGGGCTCGAGGACGGCAGCGGCCTCACGCAGCGTCCTGCCTCCCAGCGCCCCGCAGAGGAGGAGCGCGACCGCGAGCCCGTCGCCCGTCACGTGGTCCCGGAGCCAGGCGAGGTGGCCGGACTGCTCGCCGCCCAGGAGCCCGCCCTCGCGCCGGAGCGCCTCCAGCACGTAGCGGTCGCCGACGGGGGTCGTCACGACGCGGATGCCGCGCTCCGCCATGAGGTTGTGGAACGCGAGGTTCGTCATGACCGTGACGGCGACGAGATCGACGTCGAGCGCCGGCGCGAGGATCGAGAGGATCCCGTCGCCGTCGACCGGCTCGCCCCGGTCGTCGACCGCCAAGAGCCTGTCGCCGTCGCCGTCGAACGCCACTCCGAGGTCGCAGTCGGCCGCGACGACCGTCTGCCGGAGTGCGACGAGGTCGGTCGCGCCGCAGCCGACGTTGATGTTCTCGCCGTCGGGGGAGATCCCGATCGCGACGACGTCGGCGCCGAGCTCCTCGAACGCGGCCGGCGCGATCTCGCTCATCGCACCGTTCGCGCAGTCGACAGCGATCCGCAGGCCGGCGAGATCGGTTCCGAAACGCTCGACGACATGGCGGAGGTAACTCGCCGCGGCGCCCTCGAGCTCCTCGAGCGCGCCTCCTCCGCGTTCGGACGCGCCGAAGAGCGCCTCGATCTCCTCCTCCTCCGCGTCCGTGAGCTTGCGCCCCTCGCGGTCGAAGAGCTTGACGCCGTTGTACTCGGGCGGATTGTGGGACGCGGAGACGACGGCGCCGAGATCCTGGGCGAGCAGCGCGACCGCCGGGGTCGGAAGCAGGCCGGCGAGCACTGCCGTCCCTCCGGCCGAGATGACCCCGGCCGCGAACGCCTCCTCGAGCGCGGGCCCGGAGGCTCGGGTGTCCCGTCCGACGAGCACACGCCCGCGGCCCGCCCACACCGTGACCGCCTTGCCCAGGCGCCCCACGAGCTCGGGCGTCAGGTCCTCGCCGACGAGGCCTCTCACGCCGTCCGTCCCGAAGTACCGCCGCGCCACGGCGGCCGAACCTACCTCTTCGAGAACTGCGGCGCCTTGCGAGCCTTGTGCAGGCCGGCCTTCTTGCGCTCGACGATGCGCGCGTCGCGCGTGAGGAAGCCTTGCCGCTTGAGCGGGACGCGAACGGCCGGATCGGCCTCGACCAGAGCCCGTGCGATCCCGTGTCGCACCGCGCCCGCCTGGCCGGTAGGACCGCCGCCGTGCACGCGGACGCGCAGGTCGTACGTGGCCTCCGCACCCGCCACCTCGAAGGGCGCGAGCACCATCCGCCGGTGACCGGGACGCGTGAAGTACTCCTCGAGCGTCTTCCCGTTGATCCAGGTCTTCCCGTCGCCCGGGCGCAGGATCACGCGCGCGACCGAGGTCTTCCGCTTGCCCGTGCCGAGGTACTGCGCGATCTCGGTCACGAGAGCTCCATCGCCCTCGGCGCCTGTGCCTCGTGCGGATGCACCGGGCCGGCGTAGATCTTGAGCTTGCGGATCTGCGCGGCGGCGAGGCGGTTCTTCGGGAGCATGCCCTTGACCGCCTTTCGGAGTACCTCGGTGGGCCGGCGCTCGAGCTGCTCGCGGAGCGTGCGCTGGCGGATGCCGCCGGGATAGCCGGAGTGGCGGTAGTAGATCTTCGTGTCGAGCTTCGAGCCCGTGACCGCGATCTTCTCGGCGTTCACGACGACGACGAAGTCGCCGGTGTCGACGTGGGGCGTGTACTGCGGCTTGCCCTTGCCGCGAAGCGTGTCCGCGATCCGGGTCGCCAAGCGGCCGAGCGTCTGTCCCTCGGCGTCGACGAGGAACCACTGGCGCTCGATCTCACCCGGCTTGGCGGTATACGTCTTCATCTTGCAGAGAGAGGGCGGACCTGCCGTCCGCCGGCGGCGGATTCTAGCAGCCGTCCGGCGCCGAGCGCGTCACACCGCCCGGCTTCGAGGGCCTGCGAATCGACGAGTGTCCGGAGACCGTCGCGAAAGGCCCGAGCGCCTCCGTGCGAGGGATGCCGGACGCCGTCGCACCGGAGCACCGACTCCGCGAGCCGACCCACGGCGACGACCCGGCGGCGAGCCGCGAGGGCGGCGAGAAACGGGGCGCTCGCAGCGACCTCTCGCGCAGTCGGGCGCCGGTTCGTCTCCGGATCCCGCGGGCGATGCGGATGCGTCGGCACGACGTTCCAGAGGATCGTCCGCTCTGCTATCCCGAGCTCGGCGAGCGCCCGCCGGACGATCGTGGCCGTCGCCTCGGCCGGCCCGGTCCCGGTGAGCTGCCGCTCGGAGGTGAACGGGATCCCGCACACGCGGGCGCCGCGGTGTCCGGGCGCTTCTCCGACCAGGAGGATGTCCGCCTCGCCGCGCTCGACGAGGTAGGCGACGAGGCGTGCGCGGAGTAGTGCCGCGCGCGGGCCGGACGCGTACTGGTTGAAGGTCGACCCGATGCGAGCGGACGCGAGCCGCTCGACGAAGTCCGCGGGGGCTAGGATGTGCCGAGCGTAACGGGGAGCTCGGGACAGCCGGGCTGAGAGGGCGGTCGAACGCGCCGCCGACCCGCAGAACCTGATCTGGGTAATGCCAGCGGAGGAAGGCGTGTCGAACGAGATCGTGGTGGTGGTGGCAGGAGGACCGGCTCCGGTTCGCGAGGCGGTGCTCGCCGTTCCCGTCGGCGCGACCGTGATCGCCGCCGACGCCGGCCTCGCGCACGCGTGGGCGCTCGGCCTCGAGGTGAGCCTCGTCGTGGGCGATCTCGACTCCGTGTCCGCCGACGATGTCGCGGCCGCGGAGTCGACTGGAATCCCCGTCGAGCGATACCCGCGCGAAAAGGATGCGACCGACCTCGAGCTCGCGCTCGACGCCGCGCTCGCGAGGCGGCCGGCGCGGATCCTCGTCGTCGCCGGCGAAGGCGGCCGCCTCGACCATCTTCTCGCCACCCTCCTCCTCCTCGGGGCCGAGAAGTACGCAGGAGTGGAGCTCGACGCGTGGATCGGGCCGGCCAGGGTGCACGTCGTCCGCGGCGCTCGTTCGTTCGAAGGCACGCCCGGAGAGCTCCTGACGCTCGTGGCCCTGCACGCGCCTGCGGAGGGGATCCGCACGGACGGTCTCGTCTACCCGCTCGCCGGAGAGACCCTCGAGCCGGGGTCGAGCCGCGGGGTCTCGAACGTCTTCGCCGCAGAGCGGGCAGAGGTCTCCGTGGAGAGCGGGGTCGTCCTCGCCGTGCGCCCCGGAGCGGAGGAGGCGGCGGCGGCGTGAGACTGCGTCTCGTGTCCGCGGGTGCAGCCGCCGCGCTCGTCGTGGCCTTGAGCGGCTGCGGAGGCGGAGGGACGCCGAAGGACGTCGTCCTCGTCACCCACGACTCGTTCGTCATCCCGAAGGCGGAGCGGAAGGCGTTCGAGGACGAGACCGGGCTCGAGCTCCGCATCCTGCAGTCGGGCGACGCAGGTCAGGCGCTGACGACGGCGCTCCTCACCGCGGGCAACCCGCAGGGCGACGTCTTCTTCGGCGTCGACGACAACCTCCTCTCGCGCGCCCTCGCTGGAGACCTCTTCGACCCGTACGCGCCCGCCGCGCTCGCGCACGCCGACCCGCGCTACGCGGGCGATCCGAAGCATCGGGTGACGCCGATCGACCACAGCGAGGTGTGCGTCGACTACGACCGCTCGTGGTTCACGAAGCACGGGATCGCGCCGCCGCGGTCGCTCGACGAGCTCATCGACCCGCGGTACCGGGGCCTCCTCGTCGTCGAGAATCCGGCGACCTCGACGCCCGGTCTGGCGTTCTTGCTCGCGACGATCGCGCGCTACGGCGACCCGGGCTGGAAGCGGTATTGGGCGAAGCTGCGGGCGAACGGTGTCCTCGTCGTCGACGGCTGGGAGGAGGCATACGACGCGCGCTTCACCGGCGGCTCGGCGCACGGGCAGTACCCGATCGTCGTCTCGTACTCGACGGACCCGGCCGCGGCGGTCTACTTCGCCGGGAAGCCGCTCGACGCGTCTCCGGTCGCGGTACTCGCAGACTCGTGCTTCCGGCAGACGGAGTACGCGGGCGTCCTCCGCGGGACGCATAACCCCGGCGGCGCGCGGAAGCTCGTCGACTTCCTCCTCTCCGAACGCTTCCAGGCGGGGATGCCGCTGACGATGTTCGTGCTCCCGACGCGCGAGGGCGTCCCGCTGCCGGCGGTGTTCGCGCGCTTCGACCCGAAGATCGCGCATCCCCTGGCGCTGCCACCGGCCCGGATCGGCGCGAACCGCGACCGCTGGGTGAGCGAGTGGACCGATCTCGTGGTGCGCTAGCTCCCGGGCGGGCGTGGCGCGTCGTCTCGTACGGCGTCCCGCTCGCGTTCCTCGGGCTCTTCTTCGTCTACCCGCTCGAGGAGATCCTTCGCCGCGGCCTCGGCCCCGGAGGCGGCCTCGGAACGGATGGCACCCGCTCGGCGCTCGACGTGCTCACGGACCCGGTGACCCGCGACGTCCTCTGGTTCACGGTCTGGCAGGCGACCGCGTCGACCGCGCTCACGATCGCCGTCGCGCTGCCGGCTGCGTTCGTCCTCGGACGCTACGACTTTCCGGGGCGGAGCGTGACGCGTGCGCTCGTCACCGTCCCGTTCGTCCTTCCCACGGTCGTCGTCGCGCTCGCCTTCCTCGCGATCCTCCCGGCCGGGATCGACCGCGGCTGGATCGCGATCCTCATCGCGCACGCGTTCTTCAACGTCGCGGTCGTGGTCCGGGTGGTCGGGACGTTCTGGGCGAGCCTCGATCCGCGGGTGTCGGAGGCGGCGGCGACGCTCGGTGCGGGTCCGTGGCAGCGGCTGCGTCACGTGACGATTCCGCTCCTCGCCCCCGCGCTCTCGGCGGCCGCGGCGATCGTCTTCCTCTTCTCGTTCACGTCCTTCGGAATCGTCCTCATTCTCGGCGGGCCGAGCTACTCGACGCTCGAGACGGAGATCTACGGCCAGGCGGTGCGCATCTTCGACCTCCGCGCCGCTTCCGTGCTCTCCCTCGTCCAGCTCGCGTGCGTTGCCGCGGCGGTGTGGGTCACGACGAGGCTCGAGACGAGGCTCGCCGTGCGCGGGCAGGTCCGCCCCGAGCGCGACGTCCTCCGGAAGCCTCGGACGATCGGGGAGAAGACACTCCTCGTCGGGAGCCTCGGCGGGCTCGCGCTCTTCCTCGGGCTGCCGCTCGTCGTCCTCGTCGAGCGCTCGCTCGCGGTCGGCGGCGGGCATGGGTTCGGCGCATACCGCGCGCTGACGAGGCCGACCTCCACCCTGCTCGCGAGCCCGTGGGAGGCGGTCGTGAACTCGCTCGTGTACGCGTCGGCGGCGACCGCGATCGCCGTCGCGGTGGGCGGCCTCGCCGCGTTCGCGATCGCGGGATCCGAGCACCGCGCTCGCGGCTCGCGCTTCTTCGACGGCTTTCTCATGCTCCCGCTCGGAGCGTCCGCAGTGATGCTCGGGTTCGGCTTCGTCATAGCCTTCGACCGCTCCCCGATCGACTTCCGCGCGGCGCCGTGGATCGTGCCCGTCGTGCAGGCGCTCGTCGCGATCCCGTTCGTGGTGCGGATCGTCGCGCCGACGCTGAGATCGATCGACGTCCGTCAGCGGGAGGCGGCCGCCACGCTCGGCGCGACGCCCGGCCAGGTGCGCCGCGAGATCGACCTCCCGGTCGTCGGCCGCGCGCTGGCGGTCGCAGCCGGGTTCGCATTCGCGATCTCGCTCGGTGAGTTCGGCGCGACCGTGTTCCTGGCCCGGCCCGACCGCCCGACGCTCCCGGTTGCGATCTACCGCTTCCTCGGCCGCCCGGGTGAGCTGAACGCCGCGGAGGCATATGCACTCGCCGTCGTGCTCATGGCGGTCACCGCCGTCTCGGTGTTCCTCGTCGAACGCGTCCGCGTGCGACGGGCCGGCTGGCTCTGATGCTCCGCGTCGAGGAGGTCAGCGTCCGGTTCGGTGAGCACGCGGCGCTCGATCGCGTCTCGCTCGAGGTCGCGCAGGGTGAGGTCGTCACCGTCCTCGGGCCGAGCGGATCCGGGAAGAGCACGCTGCTGCGCGTGGTCGCCGGACTCGAGCGCCCGGACTCCGGGCGTGTCCTCCTCGAAGGAGACGACCTCGCGCCCGTTCCGGCACATCGCCGGGGGATCGGCCTCGTCTTCCAGGATCACGCGCTCTTCCAGCACCGCGACGTCGAGGGGAACGTCGCGTTCGGGCTCCGCATGCGCGGCGACCCGCCCATGTCGGTGACCGCGCGCGTGCAGGAGCTGCTGCAGCTCGTCGGCCTCTCCGGGTACGAGCGGCGATCGGTCGGGACGCTGTCGGGCGGAGAGCAACAGCGTGTCGCGCTGGCCCGCGCGCTCGCCCCGGAGCCGCGGGTCCTCCTCCTCGACGAGCCCCTCGGCTCGCTCGACCGGCGCCTCCGCGACCGCCTGCTCGAAGACCTCGCACGCCTCTTCGACGAGCTCGGGATCACGGCGGTCTACGTGACGCACGACCAGGCGGAAGCGTTCGCGCTCGGCGACCGAACGGCGATCTTCCGCCGCGGACGGGTCGTCCAGACGGGGACGCCGGACGAGCTCTGGGCGCACCCCGCCGACGAGGACGTCGCGCGCTTCCTCGGGCTCGCGAACGTCCTCGAGACCCCCGACGGGCCGAGGGTGGTCCGGCCGGAGGCGGTCGCGGTCAGGGTCGTTCGGGCCGGCGCCGCGGGAGACGGAATCGTCGAGAGCGCTGCGAGGCAGGGCCCGGTCGTGCGCCTGCGCGTGGAGCTCTCCGACGGCAGGCGGCTCGATACGGTCGTCGCGGCGCTCGAGCATCCGACCGTCGGCGATCGAGTCACCGTCACCATCGATCCGGCGGGCATCATCGACCTTCCGTGATCCGCCGGCGCGTCATCGTCCACGGCCTCGTCCAAGGCGTGTTCTTCCGGGACACCGTGCGCCGGCAGGCGACTGCGCGCGGCGTCTCCGGCTGGGCCGCGAACGAGCGGGACGGCTCGGTCCAGCTCGTCTTCGAGGGAGAGCCGGACGCGGTCGACGCCCTCGTCGAGCTGTGTCGAACCGGCCCGCGCGGCGCCCACGTCGATCGGATCGAGATCGTCGACGAGGAGCCCGAGGGCCTGTTCGGGTTCTCGATCTCCTAGGAGCTGCCCGATGCCGGCGGCACGTCCCAGCGTTCCCAGCGGACGACTTCCTCGGGAGCGCGCCGGGACTGCGTGCGCCGGCTCGCGACGGCGCTCCAGCCGGGATCCGGCGCGGCAGCGCCGATCGTCACGAGCGCGACCGGAGTCACGTCCTCCGGGATCCCGAACGACTCCCGAAACGCAGCCGCAACCTCCACCGGAATCCCCGTCACCCCTGCGGCCAGGCTCTCGTCGATCGCCGCCAGGAGCAAGAGCATGAGCGCGGCGCCCGCGTCCACGAACCAGTACGGGACCGGCCAGTCGATCTCCTCGCCGTCGTCGAGCTTGTCGGGCCTCGTGTAGCGGTCGTGGTAGTCGTCCTCTCGGGTGAGGACGAGGACGTGCACCGGCGCGCTCTCGAGCCACGGCTCCAGGTCGTCGTCGGACCAGCCTGCCTCGGTGAAGACGCGTGAGATCTCGGAGCGGCGCTCGTCATCCGTGACGACGAGGAGCCGCTGACCCTGGCTGTAGCCGGCGCTCGGCGCACGGCGCACGGTCGCGACGATTCGCTCGACCACTTCGCGCGGCACCGGCTCCGGTCGGTAGTGCCGCACCATCCGCCGGCGAGGCAGGAGCTCGCGGAACTGCATCAGGAGGCGTCGCCGTCGAGGTCGCCGTCGCCCGAGAGGTCGGAGTCGTCGTCCTCCTCTGCGTCGAGTTCCTCCGTAGCGAGCGGGTCCCCGCCTGCGGGGCCGGTGAGCTCCTCCTCCCAGCCGTCCTCGCCCTCGGCCTCGTCCTGCCACGGGTCGCTCATGCGCGCGTCCTCCTCCGGTCGCGGGGATGGGAGCGGACGAGCTTAGCGCTCGGAGGCACAGGCTCTGTCGCCTGCCATCACACGGTCGAAGGTCGCGTCGAGCTGGCCGTCGAGGGAGCGGTCGGCGGCTGTCAACCCTGCGACCTCCGTCTGCATCACGGGTGTCACGCCCGGACCTCCGACGGTGACGCGATAGCGCTCGCCGGGCGCGGCGGGTCGCAGATCATGGCTCGGGTACGAGGCGAAAGGCCGCTGCGGGACGAAGCTGTGACAGAAGGTGCCGGTCGGATTGTGGGTGAGGATCCCGGCCTCGCGCTTCCAGCCCGGGCCGTACGCGGAATCGAACGTGTCGACGTACAGGTTCCGCCCGTACTTGTCCTTGGGGACGCCCTTGGCCGTCGCCCCGAACCCGTAGACGGGCTGGCCGAGGTACGTGTACCGGCCGAAGATCCCCTGCCACTTCCCGCCGTACGTCCAGTTCGCGTATACCTCGAGCACGGGCAGCGCACCCGACCAGTGCGCGACGTGCAGCTCCCAGGCCGTCTGCTCGGGAAGCCACGGATCGAAGCCGAGGAGCGGCAGCCGCCGCTGCCACGCCTGGATCGTCCAGTAGGTGCCGTTCGGCGCCTTGCACGCGGCGATGAGCAGCGGGAGCGCCGGGCCGTCGTACGGTCGGCAGCCGTTCGTGAACGACTGCCAGTACTTCCCGTTCCGGTACTTGCCCCAGCCGCCCGCGTAGTCCCACTCGAAGCGGACCTGCGGTATCTCCGCCGACGGGGCGCGAGCGTTCAGCGCGCCCCAGATCAGGACGTGCCGGACGAGCCCGTCACTCCGGCGGTAGGTGACGAGCGCTTCGCCTTTCGCGTTCGCCTTCAGCGACAGGAGCGTGACGTTCGCATCCTGGAGCGGCTCGCTCGCAGCGGCCGGGCGGGTGCCGGAGCCGAAGAGGAGGCTCGCGAGCAACGCGAGCGAGAGGAGGAGTGGGGACCGCCGCCGCATCTGCGTGACAGATCGGCGTGCGAACTGTCACGGCGCTTCCCCCGCGCGAGGGTTCGCCTCAGCGAGGGCGCTCGCTCATTCCCACTCGATCGTGGCGGGGGGCTTCGAGGAGACGTCGTAGACGACACGGTTGACGCCAGGGATCTCGTTGATGATCCGGCTCGAGATCGCCTCGAGCACCTCGAACGGCAGCCGCGCCCAGTCGGCGGTCATCGCGTCCTCGGAGGTGACCGCGCGCACGACGATCGGGTACGCGTACGTGCGCTCGTCCCCCTGCACACCGACCGAGCGCACGGCCGGGAGCACCGCGAAGCTCTGCCACAGCTCGCGGTAGAGATCCGCCCGGCGGATCTCCTCGAGCACGACCGCATCCGCGCGGCGCAGGATCTCGAGCCGCTCGCCGGTGACCTCGCCGACGATCCGGATCGCGAGACCAGGCCCGGGGAACGGCTGCCGCCAGACGAGCCGCTCGGGCAGCCCGAGCTCCTCGCCGACGCGCCGCACCTCGTCCTTGAAGAGGAGCCGGAGCGGCTCGACGAGCTCCATCCGCATGTCCGCCGGGAGCCCGCCGACGTTGTGGTGCGACTTGATCGTCGCGGCGACCCCGTCTTCGCCGCCGGACTCGATGACGTCCGAGTAGAGCGTGCCCTGCACGAGGAAGCGCACGTCGCCGAGCTTCCTCGCCTCCTCCTCGAACACGCGGATGAACTCCTCGCCGACGATCTTCCGCTTCTCCTCCGGATCCGCCACGCCGTCGAGACGCGAGAGGAAGCGCTCCTGCGCCTGCACGTGGACGAGCGGGACACGGAAGTGTCCGGAGAAGGTCTCGACGACGTGCTCGGCCTCGTTCTCGCGGAGGAGCCCGTGGTCGACGAAGACGCACGTGAGCTGGTCGCCGACCGCCTTGTACACGAGGAGCGCGGCGACCGCCGAGTCGACGCCGCCGGAGAGCGCGCAGAGGACGCGCTCGGTCCCGACTGCCGCCCGGATCCGGTCGACCTGCTCCTCGATGACAGCAGCGGGCGTCCAGGTTGGCGGAGCACCGGCGATCTCGTACAGGAAGTTCTCGAGGATCGCCTGCCCGTGGGGCGTGTGCACGACCTCGGGATGGAACTGGACGCCGTACAGTCCGCGGCCCCGATCCTCGAACGCCGCGATCGGGGTGTTCGGAGACGATGCGGTCACCGTCGCACCGGCCGGCGGCGCCGTGACCGAGTCGCCGTGGCTCATCCAATCCGTTCCCAGCATTCGCCAATGTTCGAGACACGGAAGGACGCCGCGCCATGCCGCATCAGAATACAGTATTTCATTCGATCTTGAAGTTGGTGCCGTGGAGCGTGGTGGACGGCCTTGTGGATCGGTTCGGGACCAACAACACGTGTGTCGGCTGCGACGACGCAAAATCAACTGGCGGTTTTGCTGTATGCCCAACTGTCCGCCCCTGGGACAGTTGGCCATACAGCAAAACCGCCAGTCGATTTTGCGTGGTCAGCCGACCACGTGCTTGTTGGTCCCGAACCGATCCACACTCATTATGCTCCACGGCACCAACTCTCAAGATCGAATGAAATACTGTATTCTGATGCGGCATGCGCCGGCGTCCTTCCAACATCGGCGAATGCTCAAAACGGGCAGAAGAATCCACGCGATGGCACCCTGTCCAGAAAAATTAAACTGCAGAGCCCGGCCATGACGAATTCAATTGCAATGCCATCGCCAGCACGCGGGCGACGTGGTGCCGCGTCCGGTGCCGTCGAAGGCGATGGGCGAGCTGTCGTTGCTGCCCGCCGTCCGCAAGGCCGACGCCGCAACCATCGTTGTGGCTGACGGCACCTCCTGCCGCCACCAGATCCACGACGGCACCGGACGCGAGGCTATTCACGTCGCCCGCGTGCTGGCGATGGCATTGCAATGAATTCGTCATGGCCGGGCTTGTTCCACGGCTGTCCGGTTTAATTTTTCTGGACAGGGTGCATGGCGTGGATTTTTCTGCGTTTTGAGCATTCGCCAATGTTCGAGACACGGAAGGACGCCGCGCCATGCCGCATCAGAATACAGTATTTCATTCGATCTTGAAGTTGGTGCCGTGGAGCGTGGTGACGGCCTTGTGGATCGGTTCGGGACCAACAAGCACGTGCGTCGGCTGACCACGCAAAATCAACTGGCGGTTTTGCTGTATGGCACTGTCCGGGGCGGACAGCTTGCGGGCGATGGAAGCCGGCTTCGAAAGCCATACAGCGCGGCTTTATCACCTTGGCGCTTGCGAAGTTTCGCGCTCGGCGCTTTCGGACGCCAATGCCAAGCGGTCCTGTAAAGTCTTCACCGGATTGCTGGCCGAACTGATGGCTCGCTTCGAGGGCCGGCACAGGCGCGAGCTTGCCGATGCGGTCTATCTGATCGACTTTACGGTGCTGCGGCTCAGTTCGCTCAGCGCCGATTGGGCCCGCTTCTCGGACCGACTGTGCGGAACCAAGCTGCACGTCGTCTACAATCCCGACAGCGAGGCCCCGCTCGTGGCCGCGGTGACGCCACAAACCGTCAACGACATCACCGTCGCCAAGGCCATGCCGATCAAGGCGGGAGCGACCTACGTGTTCGATCTCGGCTATTACGATTACGCTTGGTGGGCCGAACTCGACAATGCCGGATGTCGTCTGATCACCCGCCTCAAGAGCAACACCAAGCTTGCGGTCGTCCACGAGGCTTGTCCGCCGCCAGGTTCGGGCATCCTGTCGGATCGCATCGGTCATCTGCCGCCGCGCCAGGCCAGGAACCGCAACAATCCATTCCAGGATCCGGTGCGCGAGATCCGCGTGCGCGCCGAAAGCGGAACCATCCTGCGTATCGTCACCAACGATCTGGATGCAGCCGCCGCCGAAATCGCCGGCCTTTACAAACGCCGCTGGGAAGTCGAGCTGTTCTTTCGCTGCCTCAAGCACACCATCAAAATCCGCCACTTCTTCGGCACCTCGGAGAACGCCGTGCGGATACAGATCGCCGTCGCGCTGATCGTCTACCTGCTGGTCCGTTCGGCGCACGCCCTGCAAAACAGCGTCAAAAGCCTGCTGACGTTCACTCGCCTGATCGGCCAAAATCTCATGCATCGAAGGCCGATCGATCGCCTGCTCAATCCGCCACCTCTCACCTCCAAAGATCAGCAACAATACAGTCTCGCCATATGCCAGAATTAAACCGGACAGCCGTGGCCTTGTCCCGGCCATCCACGTCTTGCTTCCTTGCTAGCAAGACGTGGATGGCCGGGACAAGCCCGGGCATGACGTTGAGAGTTCTTGCCGGGACAACACACAATGAATCTTCCCGCTGCCCACCTCGCTGGTCGGCTCCTACGCCCAGCCGGACTGGCTGATCGACCGCGAGAAGCTCGCCGGCCGCTTTCCGCCGCGCGTGCGCGCCAGGGAGCTGTGGCGCGTCGCGCCGGAGCTTCCTCGAGCAGGCGCAGGACGACGCCACGCTGCTCGCCATCCGCGACCAGGAGCGGGCCGGCCTCGACATCATCACCGACGGCGAGATGCGGCGCGAGAGCTACTCCAACCGCTTCGCCACCGCGCTCGAAGGCGTCGACATCGACAATCCCGGCACCGCGCTCGACCGCTCCGGCCATCCCAATCCGGTGCCGCGCGTCGCCGGCAAGATCCGGCGCAAGCATCCGGTGGAGGTGCGCGACGTGAAGTTCCTGCGCGCCAACACCGACGCGCACGATCAAGATCACGGTGCCGGGCCCGTTCACGATGTCGCAGCAGGCGCAGAACGATTTCTACAAGGACGAGGAGGAGATGGCGCTCGACTACGCCGCCGCCGTCAACGCCGAGATCAAGGACCTGTTCGCGGCCGGCGCCGACATCGTGCAGATCGACGAGCCCTACATGCAGGCGCGGCCGGAGAAGGCGCGGAAGTACGGCTTGAAGGCGCTCAACGCGCGCGCTCGACGGCGTCAAGGGCACGACCGCGGTGCACATCTGCTTCGGCTATGCCGCCGTCATCCACGTGCGGCCCGAGGGCTATTCGTTCCTGCCGGAGTTCGCGGGCTCGCCGGTGCAGCAGGTCTCGATCGAGACCGCGCAGTCCGAGCCTCGACTGCTCGGTGCTGGAGAAGCTGCCCGGCAAGACCATCATCCTCGGCGTGCTCGATCTCTCCGACATGAGCGATCGAGACGCCGGAGACGGTCGCCGCCCGCATCCGCCGCGCGCTGCCGCATGTGCCGCCGGAGCGCATCGTCGTGGCGCCGGACTGCGGCCTGAAATACCTGCCGCGCGAGGTGGCCTTCGGCAAGATGTGCGCGATGGTCGAGGGCGCGAAGATCGTGCGCGGCGAGCTTCGCGACGAAGCGCCGCGGTGCGCTGACCCGGCCGGCTCTTGAACCGCCTGGGCAAACGCGCAAAGACTGCCGCTGACGAACGCCATGGCGTCCCGCTGGTGTTCACGCCTTAAGAAACTCAAGGAGAAACGTCATGGCCATACAGGAACCTTTGCCTCGGCGCGGCGGCGCTGGCTTCGCTGTCGGCGAGCGCACCGGCGTCCGCCTGGGAACCGAGCAAGCCGGTCGAGATCGTGGTCGCGGCCGGCGCCGGCGGCGCCTCCGACCAGATGGCGCGGATGATGCAGGCCGCGATCCAGAAGAACAATCTGATGAAGCAGCCGATGATCGTGTCGCTCAAGGGCGGCGCGTCCGGCGCCGAAGCGCTGATCTACATGAAGTCGGGCAGGGCGATCCCAACAAGGTGCTGCTGGCCTATTCGCTGATCTACATGCTGCCGCTGTCGGCCAAGATCCCGTTCAACTGGCGCGAGCTGACGCCGGTCGCGGTCACGGCGCTCGACCAGTTCGTGCTGTGGGACAACACCACGATGGCGGCCAAGAACGTCAAGGAGTTCGTCGACGCCGCCAAGGCCGCCAGTCCGCCGTTCAAGATGGGCGGCACCGGCAGCAAGCGCGAGGACCAGGTGCTGACCGTGTTCATGGAGAAGAAGACCGGCGCGAAGTTCCTCTACCTGCCGTACAAGTCCGGCGGCGAAGCGGCGACGCAACTGGTCGGCAACCACACCGCAGGCGAACGTCAACAATCCGTCGGAGAACCTCGAAGTCTGGCGCGCCAAGCAGGTCCGGGCGCTCTGCGTGTTCGACAAGGAGCGCATCGCCTACAAGACCAAGGTCACCGACACGCAGTCGTGGAACGACATTCCGACCTGCAAGGAGGAAGGGCTCGACGTGCAGTATTTGATGCTGCGGGCGTTCTTCCTGCCGGGCAAAGTCACGCCGGAGCAGCAGGCGTTCTACGTCGATCTGTTGAAGAAGGTGTCGCAGACCGCCGAGTACAAGGAGTACTGGAAAAGCAGGCGCTGAAGGGGATCTTCCTCGAAGGCAAGGACATGCTGAAGTTCCTTGAGGAGGACGACAAGCTCAACACGCAGCTGATGACCGAGGCCGGTTTCGTTGCGAAATAACGCTGCCGGCGCGCCGTCTGCCTTGCGTAGGCGGCGCGTCTGCGTCTACGACAACTCTGATGGCCACCCCCGACAACGAAATAGTCGTCGAAGATGCGGACGCGCCGGCTGAAGATTCGCCGCCGGTCGCTGGCACCCGAAGCGTCAACATCGTCGTCTATCTGCTGCTGCTCGCGCTTGCGGCACTGCTCGGGTTCGACAATTGGCAAACCGGCATGGGCTGGGCGCCGGAGGGTCCGCAGGCCGGCTATTTCCCGTTCTATCTGTCGCTCCTGCTGGCCGGCGCCAGCGTCTTCGGCCTCGTCAGCGTGCTGGTCGCCGGGCGCGGGGCGGATGGGCCGTTCGTCACGCGCGATCAGCTTCGCCGCGTCATGCAGGTGTTCGTGCCGACGCTGCTGTTCTGCTTGCTCACGCAATGGCTCGGACTTTACGTCGCGAGCTTCCTGCTGATCGCCGGATTCATGATCTTCGTCGGGCGAATCGCGGCATGGAAGTCGCTCCTCACCGCAGCGGTATTCTCGATCGCGATGTTCGTCACCTTCGACATCGCCTTCGACGTCATCATGCCGAAGGGGCCGTTAGAGGCGTATTTTGGCTACTAGGGGCGCGTGATGGAAGCTTTCGGCCTGCTTCTCCACGGTTTCACCGTCCTGCTGACGTGGAAGACGCTGGCGTTGATGATGGTAGGCCTTATCCTCGGCATTTTCGTCGGCGTGCTGCCGGGGCTCGGCGGGCCGAACGGCGTCGCAATTCTACTGCCATTAACCTTCACGATGGACCCGACCTCCGCCATCGTGATGCTGTCGTGCATCTATTGGGGTGCGCTGTTCGGCGGCGCCATCACCTCGATCCTGTTCAACATTCCCGGGCGAGGCGTGGTCGGTGGCGACCACCTTCGACGGCTACCCGATGGCGCAGCAGGGACGCGCCGCCGAGGCGCTGACCGCGGCGTTCACCTCGTCGTTCATCGGTTCGCTGGTCGCGGTGATGCTGATCACGTTCCTCGCGCCCGGCATCGCGTCCTTTGCGCTGCGATTCGGACCGCCGGAGTTCTTCGCGGTCTATCTACTGACGTTCTGCTCGTTCGTCGGCCTCGGCCGCGAGGACAAGCACAAGACCATCATTTCGATGGCGCTTGGCCTGCTGCTTGCCGGCGTCGGCATGGACACGGTGTCGGGCACGCTGCGCATGACGTTCGGACTGAGCGAACTTCTGCGCGGCATCAACTTCCTGGTCGCGGTGATCGGACTGTTCGGCATCAGCGAAATCCTTCTCACCATGGAGGAGCGCCTGGCGCTGCGCGGCCACACCGCCAGCATCAGCCTTCGGGTGGTGCTGCAACGTGTGGAAGGACCTGCCGCGATACTGGGTGACGCTGGTGCGCTCGTCGGCGATCGGCTGCTGGCTCGGCATCACGCCGGGCGGCGCGATCGCGGCGTCGTTCATGGGTTACAACCTCGCCAAGCGCTTTTCCAAGGAGCCGGAAGGCTTCGGCAAGGGCCGCATCGAGGGCGTGTTCGCGCCGGAGACCGCAGCGCATGCGTCTGGCACCGCGGCGCTGTTGCCGATGCTGGCGCTGGGCATCCCCGGTTCAGGTACCGCGGCGATCCTGCTCGGCGGGCTGATGGTATGGGGCCTCAATCCCGGCCCGCTGCTGTTCGTCGAGCACAAGGATTTCGTCTGGGGCCTGATCGCCTCGATGTATCTCGGCAACGTCGTCGGCCTCGTGATCGTGCTCACCACCGTGCCGATATTCGCCGTCGATCCTGCGCGTGCCGTTCGCGGCCATGGCGCCGATGATCGTGGTGTCCTGCGCGATCGGCGCCTACGCCATTCAGAACGCGATGTTCGACATCTGGCTGATGCTGGGCTTCGGCGTGGTCGGCTACGTGTTCAAGAAGATCGGCATTCCGCTCGCGCCGTTCACGCTTGGCGCTGGTGCTGGGCAGCCGCGCCGAGGACGCCTTCCGCCTGTCGATGATCGGCGCCGAGGGCGACCTGCGCGTGTTCTGGTCGAACTGGCTGGTCGGCTCGATCACGACGCTGGCGCTGGTGCTGCTGTTCTGGCCAGTGATCGGCGCGGCATTCGAGCGAGCGCGAGCCCTACTGCCGGCCAAGGCGCGGACGCGAACTCATAAAGCGCAGCTTCAAGCGGCTGCCTTTACATATTTGTCGAACCAATCCAGCGTACGCCGCCAAGCTTCTTTGGCTGCCGCTTCGTCGTATCTGGGCGTCGTGTCGTTGTGGAATCCGTGATTGGCGCCTGGGTACACGTGGCCTTCGTGGGGCACCCGTGCGGCGGTCAATGCTGCGTCGAAAGCTGGCCAACCTGATGTGATGCGGGTATCGAGTTCACCGTATTGCGCATTCAGCGGCGCCTTGATCTTGGTCACGTCCTCGGCCTTGGGTTGCACTCCGTAGAATGGAACGCCTGCGGCAAGGTCCGAACCCATGTGGACCGCCAAGTGATTGACGATGCCTCCCCCGAAGCAAAAACCGACAGCGCCGAGCTTGCCGGTGCTGTCGGGGCGCGCCTTCAGCCAGGCGGCGGCCGCGACGAAATCGGCCCGCATCTTCGCTGCGTCCAACGAGCGGAACAGCTCCAGGCCCTTCTCGTCATTTCCAGGATATCCGCCAACCGAGGTCAGGGCGTCGGGCGCGAACGCCATATAACCGGCGATCGCCAGCCTTCGCGCCACATCTTCGATATACGGATTGAGGCCCCGGTTCTCGTGGATGACCAGAACTGCGGGCGCCTTTCCGGTCACATTCGCAGGCCGCACCAGGTAGCCCTTGATGCTTCCATTGCCCTCCGGCGAAGGCACAGTGGCCGACTCTGCTTTGATCCTGCTGTCGTCTTTCGGGACTTGTATCGCCCAGGCATAGTTTGGCTTCAGCATCTCGAACAAAGCCATCGCCGTAACGCCGCCGACTGCAAATTTTTGCGCGCTGTCTAGAAAGTCGCGGCGGCTCATCCTGCCGTGCACGTATCCATCGAAAAGATTCAATAGCTCTTGCGGAAAGTCCGAAGCTTTTTTGCGTTCCACGGAAGCACCTCGTCAATTCGGCCAACGTTTTTGGAACTCTCAGAATGCCCACAAAGCGGACCTAAAACAATGTCCGATTCGGCCGCTACCAGTACACAGCGGACATTCCTCCACTCCATCGATCTAGTCTAACGGCCAGCCAGGAAATCGAAGTCGCAGCCGTGCTCTGCCTGCGTCACCGTATCAGTGTAGAGCCGATAATAGCCACGCGCGGGCTTCTCCGGCGGCTTCCATTGCGCGCTTGCGCTTGCCAAGCTCAGCGTCGTCGACCTTGAGGTTGAGCTTGCGCCCCTTGGTGTCGAGCTCGATCCGGTCGCCGTCGCGGACTAGCGCCAGCGGGCCACCGGCGGCGGCTTCCGGCGACACATGCAGGACCACCGTGCCGAACGCGGTGCCGCTCATCCGCGCGTCGGAGAGCCGCACCATGTCCTTCAGGCCCTTGGAGCCGAGTTTCTTCGGGATCGGTAGCGCGCCGGCCTCCGGCATGCCCGGCGCGCCGATCGGCCCGGCGTTGCGCAGCACCATCACGGTTTGCGGCGTGACGTTGAGGTCCGGATCGTCGATGCGTCGTTCCAGGTCCTCAAGCGAATTCGAAGACGAGCGCCGGCCCCTCGTGCTGGAACAGCTCTGGCGTAGCCGCGGCGAGCTTGATGGCGGCGCCGCCCGGAGCAAGGTTGCCGGTCAAAATCGCGATGGCTTCGCTCTTCACCAGCGGGTTGTCGAGCGGCCGGATGATCGTTGTCATCCACGTAGGCCGGCCAGCGCGCGATGATCTCGCCGATGGTCTCGCCATTGACGGTCTTGGCGTTGAGATCGAGATGATCCTTCAGCCGCCGCCACAGCGAGGGCAGGCTGCCGCCGGCGTGGAAGTCTTCCATGAAGTTGTTGCCGGCGGGTTTGAGATCGAGCAGCACCGGCACGTCGCGGCCGACCCGATCGAGCTCCTGCAAATCGTAGGTGATGCCGGCGCGGCCGGCGATGGCGGCAAGATGCACGATCGCGTTGGTCGAGCCGGACGTGGCCTGGAGCACCACCGAGGCGTTTTTCAGCGCCGACTTGGTGAGGAGTTCGCTCGGCCGCGGCCCGCCGGTCTTGGCCATCTCGGCGGCGCGCTTGCCAGTTGCTTCGGCAAAGCGCCAGCGGTCCGACGATACGGCCGGCGCGGTCGCCGAGCCCGGCAGCATGAAGCCCAGCGTCTCGGCCATGCACAGCCATTGTGGAGGCTGTACCCATCACCATGCAGGTGCCGGAGGTCGGCATGAGCTGGTCGTGGGCGCGGTTGAGATCCGTCGCCGTCGAGCGAGCCGGCGCGATAGGCCGCCCACAGCCGCCGGCAATCGGTGCAGGCGCCAAGCCGCGTCGCCCTCGTGTTTGCCGGCCAGCATCGAGCCGACGTTGACAACAATCGCCGGCATGTCGGCGGAAATCGCCCCCATCAGCTCGGCGGGAATGGTCTTGTCGCAGCCGCCGATCAGCACAACAGCGTCGAGCGGCAGCGCCTTGATCATCTCCTCGACGTCCATCGCCATCAGGTTTCGCAGACAGCATGGAGGTCGGGAACGAGAACGCCTCGTGCAGCGAGACCGTCGGGAACACGAACGGCAGTGCGCCCGCCATCCGCACGCCGCGCGAGATCGCCTCGGCGACCTGCGGCGCGGTCTTGTGGCAAGGGTTGAAGTCGGAAGCCGTGGAGAGGATGCCGACGATCGGCCGGTCGAGCGCCTCGTCGGTGAAGCCCGCGCCCTTCAAAAAGCCGCGCCGCAGGAACAGCGCGAACTCCTCGTCGCCGTATTGGGCGAGACGGGAGCGGAGGCCTTTTTTCATGGTGATTCCCCGAACGGACTGGCGAAGGTGACCTTGCGGCCATTGCTCAATCGCCGGACGCGGGGTGTCAAACGAAAAGAAGAGGGTGGCCCGCCCGGAGGGGACGAAACCGGGCGGGCCGATCGATCGGCGGGGAAGGGGGATTCTCGCGCCGGTCGTTGGGGTCCGGCGAAGATGGTGAATTCGCCGTATGGCCTTTGGTCGCGGACGGTGCGGAAAAGGTTCAACGCGGATTTTGCCAGATTCAGGCGCGAAACAGCCGGCAAAGGTGCGCTGCTGACCCGGGACGGCTACAAAGAGCATGCTCTGTCGCGATCTGCGTTCGAAGGAAGAGGCCTATGCGAAAGACACTTGCCGCGGTTGCGGCCACCATCGCCGTTGGTTCGCCCGCACTGGCGCAGCAACTCGACAAGGTGACGTTCGCCACCAACTGGGTGGCGCAGGCCGAGCACGGCGGCTTCTACCAGGCGCTGGTCGACGGCACCTATCGAAAGCACGGCCTCGACGTCACCCTCATGCCGGGCGGGCCGAACGTGAACCACCGCCTGCAACTGATCGCCGGCCGGATCGAGTTCTACATGAGCGCCAACACGCTGCAGGCGTTCGACGCGGTCGCGCAGAACATCCCGACCCTGGTCGTTGCCGCGATGTTCCAGAAGGATCCGCAGGTGCTGCTGGCGCATCCCGACCAGGGCATCGAGAAATTCGAGGACCTGAAGAAGCTGACGCTGCTGATTTCCAAGGAGGGCGTTGCCTCTACTTCCAATGGATGATGCACGACTTCGGCTTCCGCGAGCAGCAGGTGAAGCCCTACACCTTCAACCCGCAGCCGTTCCTCGCCGACAAGCGGACCGCGATGCAGGGCTATGTCACGTCGGAGCCCTACGCCGTCGAGACGCAGGGCGACTTCAAGCCGAAAATCTTCCTGCTCGCCGACCAGGGCTGGGGCAGCTATTCGACCCTGATCGAGACCCGCCGCGATCTCGTGGCAGAACAAGCCTGATCTGGTGCAGCGCTTCGTCGATGCTTCGGCGATCGGCTGGATGAACTATCTCTACGGCGACAATGCCGCGGCGAACGCCCGCATCAAGCGCGACAATCCGGAAATGACCGACGACCGCATCGCCTATTCGATCGCCAAGATGAAGGAATACGGCATCGTCGATTCCGGCGACACCATCAAGGGCGGCATCGGCGCCATGACCGACGCGCGGATGAAAAGCTTCTTCGACAAGATGGTGGCGTCCGGCGTGGTCAAAGGCGGCATCGACTACAAGAAGGCCTACAGCCTACAATTCGTGAACAAGGGCGTGGGTGTGGAGTTGCGCCCGAAGATAGCCAAGGCGGGATGAAGCCGCGAGCGAAATGATGCGTGCGTTTCTGGCTTTGCTGTTCTGGCGCGCTACTCACCGCGGCCTCTGCGGCCGACCACTATCCGTCGCGGCCGATCAGGCTGCTCATTCCGTTCCCGCCGGCCGGCATCACCGACCTGTCGGGGCGGATCGTCGCCGAGGCGTCTGCGCGACAAGCTCAGGCAGCCGGTCATCGTCGAGAACAAGCCGGGCGCCAACGGCGTGATCGGCTTGAAGGAACTGCTCAAGGCCGATGCCGATGGCTACACGCTGATGGTCGGCAATCTCGGCTCGCTGGTGCATCAACTACGCGATGGATACCAAGGCGCGTTCGATCCGATGAAGGACGTGGTGCCGATCGCCGGGACCGTCCGAATACGCCGACCGCGATGGTGGTCAACAAGAAGATGCCGGTGAACTCGGTGAAGGAGTTCATCGCCTATGCCAAGGAGCGGCCGGGCAAGCTCACCTTCGGCTCGACCGGCGTCGGCGCGATGGACTATCTGGCCGGCGAACTGTTCATGCAGAAGACCGGCATCAGCATGGTGCACGTGCCGTACAGCGGCGGGCCGCTGGCGCTGAACGACCTGATCGGCGGGCCAGATCGACACCATCATCGAGGTCTATCCGGTGGTGATGGAGCAGGTCCGCTCGCGGCACGATCAAAGGCCTCGCCGTCAGCAGCGCGTACGCGCTGCCGACGCTGCCCGGACCTGCCGACGTTCGAGGAGGCCGGCGTTCCCGGCGTCGTGCTGACCGGCTGGCTCGGCATCTATGGCCCGCCGAAAATGCCGGAGGATGTTCGCGCCAAGCTCGGTGCGGCGATCGTCGAGGTGGTCAACCAGCCGGAGATCGCAGAAGAAGTTCCGCGACATCGGCTTCGAGCCCATGATCGGTCAGGGCGTCAAGGAGTTCACCGCCCACCACGAAGCCGAGGTCAAGCGCTGGGTGGCGTTTCTGACCGAGCTCGGCCTGCGGAAATAGTCTCGATGGCGCCGTCCCTCGCCGCGCCCGATCGTTTCGCTGCGCGGCGTCGGCAAGGTGTTCGGCACCGGACTCGTGGCGCTCGACGGGCTCGATCTCGACGTGCGCGACGGCGAATTCCTGTCGCTGCTGGGCCCGTCCGGCTGCGGCAAATCGACGGCGCTCCGCATCATCGCCGGCCTGAGCGAGCCACGCGCGGCACGGTCGACCTGGCGGGACGGCGCCGATGCCCGCCGCGGCATCGGCTTCGTGTTCCAGGAGCCGACCTTGATGCCCTGGACGACGGTGTTCGGCAACGTCTTCCTGCCGCTGAAGCTGACCGGCACCGACAAGGCCGCGGCCGCGCCCCGCATCATGGACACGCTGACGCGGGTCGGCCTTGCCGACTTCGCGCGAGGCCTATCCGCGCGAACTGTCCGGCGGCATGCGGATGCGGGTGTCGATCGCGCGCGCGCTCGTCACCGCGCCGCGCGTCCTGCTGATGGACGAGCCGTTCGCCGCGCTCGACGAGATCACGCGCTTCAAGCTCAACGACGATCTGGTGGCGCTGTGGCGCGAGCTTCGCATGACCGTGGTGTTCGTCACCCATTCGGTGTTCGAGTCGGTGTTTCTCTCCAACCGCATCGTGGTGATGACCCGCCGCCCGGGCCGGGTGTCGAGCGAGCTTGCGATCGATGCGCCGGCGCGCGACGCGAACTTCCGCACCTCGGCGGAATACGCGGGCTATTGCCGCGTCGACGTCGGAAGCGCTTGGCACAGGCCATGCGCGCGCCTGCGGGAGCGGCGGCATGAACGAGCGCGCGCTCCGCATCCTGGCGCCCGCCGCGCGTTCTCGCGCTCTGGCGTCTGCTGTGGGACCTCGTCGTCCGCATCAACGGCATTCCGCCCTATATCCTGCCGTCGCCGGGCCTGGTGCTGACGACGCTCGTCTCCGACTGGCCGATCCTGTGGTCGTCGCTGCTCGCCACGCTGGAAACCACCGTCGAGGGCCTGGCGCTCGCCGTGATCGGCGGCATCGGGCTTGCCGTCGCTGTTCAACCAGTCGCGGCTGATCGAGCACTCGCTCTATCCCTATGCGGTGATCCTGCAGGTGACGCCGGTGGTGGCGGTCGCGCCGCTGCTGCTGATCTATCTGCCGCAGCACGCTGCGGTGCTGGCCTGCGCCTGGATCGTCGCGTTCTTTCCGGTGCTCGCCAACACCACGCTCGGCTTGAACTCGGTCGATCACAATCTCGCCGACCTGTTTCGGCTGTACGGCGCGTCGCGCTGGCAGGTGCTGTGCGAGCTGAAGCTGCCCGCGGCGCTGCCGCAGATGCTGGCCGGCATCAAGATCGCCGGCGGGCTGTCGCTGATCGGCGCGGTGGTGGCCGAGATCGCCGCGGGCTCCGCCGGCGCCGGCTCCGGCCTTGCCTACCGCATCGCCGAGTCGGGCTACCGGCTCAACATTCCGCGCATGTTCGCGGCGCTGCTGCTGCTCTCGCTCGCCGGCATCGTGATCTTCGCGCTGCTGTCATGGCTCACGCAGCTCGCGCTGCGCCGCTGGCACGAGAGCGCGATCACGCGCGAGAGCTGAGAAGCGGCTCAGGTCGTCAGCCTCATCAATTCCGCGATCTTCACCGCGGCCACCCAGGCGAGCGCCAGCGTGACGAAATAGCAGGCCAGGAAAATCGGCAGGCTGATCGGGTCGCCCCACATGTTCGAGGCCACCGCGCCAATCCCAACGTCGAGCACATCGCCGGCGATCATCAGGACGACATAGATCAGAAGGACCCACATGAGGGTGTCTCCGCGTAGGATATCGTCGCTCCCGGGACCACTCCTGGCATGCCGAGCGGCACTGCGACAATTCGCGCACAGGGGGTCGTAAGCCATGGAAACTAATTAAGTTTTGGTAATGATCGCGGAACTCAGGCTGCCGATCAGCAGCAGCCGCATCGCGATGCCCAGCGCGGCCATGACCGCGACCACCTCGATCAGGCCGCGATGCAGCCCGAACGCCAGCACCGCCGCGATCACCGCAAGCGCCGTCGCCTTGAGATCGAGCGCCAGCGGGTCGAACGCATACCAGCGCAGCCAGCCGGCGTGCCGCTCCTCCACCTGCCCGAACAGCACATGCAGCGCGAACCACACCGACAGGTTGAGGATGACGCCGACCACGGCCGCGGTGATGGCGGCAAGCGCGCCGGAGAGACGCCGGTTGGCGCGCAGCGGCTCGATGAACGGCGCGCCGGCGAAGATCCACAGCATCGACGGCACGAACGTGACCCAGGTGGTCATCGCGGCGCCGAGGATGCCGGCCGCGATCGGCGAAAACGGCGCGGCATCGCGGAAGGCGGCGAGGAAGCCGACGAACTGCGTGACCAGGATCAGCGGCCCGGGCGTGGTCTCGGCGAGGCCGAGGCCATCGACCATTTCCGGCGCGGTCATCCAGTGATGGGTCTCGACCGCCTGCTGCGCCATATAGGCCAGCACCGCATAGGCGCCGCCGAAGCTCACCACCGCGAGCTTGGAGAAGAACATGCCGATGCTGACCAGCACATGGTCGGGGCCGAGCGTCAGGGCCGCGAGCGCGACCGGCGCCCACCACAGGATCAGGCCGATGACCGCGGCCAGCGCGAATTGCCGCCACGGATTGCCGATCGACGTCGCGACGAGCTCGACCTGTGCCGGACAGCCCAAGCCGCTCCGGCGCCGTGCGCGCGACGACATATCCGATCAGCGCCGCAGCGCCGACGATCAGCGGAAACGGCAGCGCCGAGAAAGAAGATGCCGACGAACGCCAGGCCGCGATAGCGCGATCAGCAGGTCGGTCTTGAGCGCGCGCTTGCCGATGCGCCACAGCGCCTCGATCACGATCACCAGCACGGCGGCCTTGATGCCGAACAGCGCGCCGTCGATCAGCGGCACGCCGCGGCCGAGCGCATAGAGCAGGCTCAGGCCCAGCATCACCAACGCGCCCGGCAGCACGAACAGGATGCCGGACGACGAGCCCGCCGCGCACGCCGTGCAGCAGCCAGCCGATATAGGTCGCGAGCTTCTGCGCCTCCGGCCCCGGCAGCAGCATGCAGAAGTTGAGCGCATGCAGGAAACGCTGCTCGTCGATCCATTTCTTCTCGTCGACCACGATGCGATGCATCATGGCGATCTGGCCGGCCGGCCCGCCGAAATTGATGCAGCCGATCTTGAGCCAGACCTTGAAGAATTCGCCGAAGCGTCGAGGTCTGCGCGCCGACCGAGGCGCGCGTCGTATCTGCTGTCGCTCATCACGCCACCTTGGCAGGCCAGTTGTGCCGTTCCTGCGCGGCAAAGCGGAGGTAGGCGAACAGCGCATCGTAGACCATGAAGCCCCGTTGCAGCAGGCCGTGATCGTCGTCGCCGGCCAGCGCCGAGAGGCCGAGCGATATGGCATGCAGGCCGGCCGCCTCCGGCGCGAGATCGGGCCGTGCGGTGTCGGCGCCGCGCACGATCAGCGCGAGGCGATTGCAGCGACGGCTCGTCCTCCAGACCGAACAGCTTGAGCATGGTGTCGAACGAGCAGCGCGGGCCCTCGTGCGAAATCTCGACGCCTTCGATGTCGAACGGGATCGCGCCGGTTTCCTTCGCGACCGCCGGCACCTCGGGCGGATCGACGAACAGGATGCGCGCCTCGGCGTCGAGGAAGCGGCGGATCAGCCACGGGCAGGCGATGCGGTCGATCTTCGGCCGCCGCCGCGTCACCCACAGGCTGGGCCGCTTCGGCGCGAAGCCGATCGAGCGTGGCCTTGTCGACCAGCGGAAGCCTGGCCTCGCTCCAGGCCGCATAGCCGCCGGCGAGCACGCCGCGTCGTAGCCTCGCGCCCGCAATTCCGCTGCCGCCATCTGGCTCATCTGTGGCCGGCCGGCAGGCGACACGACCGGTCGGTCCGGTCGATCGGGCCGATCCAGTCGCTGGTCTGGCGTCACGCCACGATGCGCCGGGAGCACACCCGGCGCCGCATCGAAGACGTCGCGCCGGCGCGTATCGACGATCTGCGGCGCTTGCGCCGTGCCGATCAAATTCCACAGTTCGTCCGGTGAGATGAAATAGCTCGCAGTACGCATAGGCTTCCCCTTACAGAGGAAGCGGTGCTTGGGCTCGCGAGCCTTGAAACGCGGGGCGACCGCCGCAGGCCCCGCACAACGCATCATTGCTGATCGCTGCCGGGCGATCAAGCGGACACAGGGCAGCCGCGTTCAATCCGCTCTCGCATGTCGGAACACACTCCGTTAATTTCGCCGAATGGCCAACACCATCGATCTCAACGGGCGCATTGCGGTCGTCACCGGCGGCGCGCAGGGCATCGGCCGGGCCATCGTCGAGCGGCTTCTGGCTTCCGGCGCCGCCGTCGCGATCTGGGACCGCGATGGCGGCTGGCCGAGAAGGCCGCCGACGAACTCGAGCGGCCGCGGCAAGGACGATCGCGGTCGCGTGCGACGTCACCGACTCGCCGACGTCGAGCGGCGCGCGACGCTACCCTGAAGGCGCTTCGGCCGTATCGATATCCTGGTCAACAACGCCGGCATCGCCGGGCCGAACGTCAAGACCTGGGAGTACCCGTCGGAGGAATGGCGCGAGGTGATGCGCGTCAACCTCGACGGCCTGTTCATCTGCTGCCGCGCCGTCGTGCCGGCGATGATCGCGCAGAACTACGGCCGCATCGTCAACATCGCCTCGATCGCCGGCAAGGAGGGCAACCCGAATGCCGCGGCCTACTCGGCCTCGAAGGCCGGCGTCATCGCGCTGACCAAGTCGCTCGGCAAGGAGCTCGCCAGCCACGACATCGCGGTCAACTGCGATGACGCCGGCCGCGGCCAAGACCGCGATCTTCGACCAGATACGCAGGAGCACATCGACTACATGCTGTCGAAAATCCCGCGCGGCCGCTTTGTCGCGGTGGAGGAGATCGCCGCGCTGGTCGCCTTATCGCCTCTGCCGAGAATGCTCGTTCACCACCGGCGCGGTG
>CAWKEV010000043.1:0-137769 GCA_963848725.1 uncultured Actinomycetes bacterium
AGTATAAACCCTTTTATACAGTAATATATTTAAAGTTAAAAGGAAGTGTACAGAATGAAAAAGGGCAAAATCACTTTAATCGGGACCATTGTGATTTTATTCGTTGTAACCTTTCTATTTATCAATAACACCTCAACCAAAGGAGAAATATCTGAAGTCTCCCCTTCAATAAGTCCTGAAATACAAGCGGAAAATGAAAAGAAACAAAAAGAAGTAGAAGAATTTTCAAGTCTACTTTTACAAGAGGGTGGCTTTTTTGAACAAGTAAAAAACAAATTAAAAGAAAAAGATTATGCATTTCAAATGATGCTTGTTGTTTATTCAAAAGATGATATTCAGGTGAAGTATATCCTAGCCAATATAGATGCTACTGAATCCGTACAAGAAGAGGTAAAATCAATTTTCTTTGAATCAGTTGAAAATAACAATTTAGATTCCAATTCATTTAATCTTAAAGTCGGTGATAGTGATGATGGACCAGATTGGTAATGAAGTTTGTTTTTATTCCACTAACGGGTGCTTTAGTTCAACAAGAGGAGATCGTCTATTGACGGTCTTTTTTATTTGGCCAGAGGGAAGATTATGGGGAAGTGTCAACGGTAAATGTCTGACTGAAGCAAAAGCGGAAGGAATTTAAGGAGTTGATACAAGAGATGATTCCCCACCCTCTTTTTGGTTCTCACCCCATGTGAGAACCTGCCACCTGGCGAAGGGGATTTTGGGGGTTTGCCCCTTTTGCAAAAGGGGCAAGGTCTGTTCTTTTGCACTTGATCTGGAAAAGCAATTGAACCTTTGCGAGAATCAGCAAAGGTTCAATTGCTTTTTTGTTACTAGAAAAAACAACGGCTGCAAGCGGTTATTTTTTCTGCTTTTGAACTTGGGAAGTCTGTCACGCTAGCGTGACAGACTTCTTGCTTTTCACCCTCGGAGAGCCCGCACCAATGAAATTGGTATAGTGGGCTATACCAAAAGTTTTGGTCCTCCTCCCACGATGTGCTATTCTTATCCCAATATGATTCGTTCCCCAATGTAAAAGGAGATGCTGCAAATGGCACAATTCGCCATTATAAGAATGCAAAAATTCCAAGTATCAGATGTGCAAGGCATTCAAAAACACAATCAAAGGCAAGGGATCAGTAAAAGTAATCCCGATATCGATTATTCAAAAACAGAGCAAAATTATGATTTGTTGAATGATCAAAATTTGAAATATGAAAGTGAAATTAAAGAAAAAATCTCGGAGCGAGTGAAAAGAAAACCTCGTGCAAATTCGGTTGTCCTTTCAGAATTTATGGTGACAGCTTCGCCTGAATATATGAATTCACTTTCTGCAGAAGAGCAAAAAAAATATTTTGAGAAGTCGCTTGAATTTATCCAGGAGCGATACGGCCAAAAAAATACACTCTATGCAGTCGTTCATCACGACGAGGCAACACCTCATATGCACGTTGGCGTGATCCCGATTACAGAAGACAATCGTTTATCTGCAAAAGATATTTTTAATAAACAAGAATTGAGAGAACTGCAAGAGGAATTTCCGAAGCATTTACAAGAACATGATTTTGAAATTGTGCGTGGTGAAAAAGGTTCGGAGAAAAAGCATTTGAGCTCACAGGAATATAAAGAAAAACAGGACTTGGAGAAAGAAATTCAGTTGCTAGATAAAAAAATTGATGGAAAGAAAAAAGAATTTATAGATTTGAGCGAAGCATTACCCCAAGAAAAATTAGATGTTAAGGTTCAGAAAGAAATTAAAACTGAAGTCAAACAAAAATTGTTTGGTGATGCTGAAATCACTAAAAAAGAAACGGGCAATTATGTTTTAACTCCCAAACAACTAAAGAACTCAGCGGGATATGTAAATGCAGCACTTGCTGTGACAAAAGATTATGAGCGTCTGCAAAGTACGGATCTCGTGAAGGAAAATAAGGCTTTAGAAGCTTCAAACGACTCTTTACATAGTTTGCTTATGAATTCTCGCGATAACTACACGAAATTGAGTGAAGAAAACCAAATCCTTATTTCTAGTAATAAGGATTTAAAGGCTCGTGTGGCTGATTTAACGCTTGAAATTAAGGCGACTTATCAAAGTGTAAAAGAATTTGTTAAGGAGCATACAAAGAGCGTGAGGGACTTCAGAAGCGTCTTTAAGGATTTTGCGGATAAAATTAGGGGGAAAACTTCACAGTTGCGTGAGAAGGGCCAACTGGAGCCGAGAACAAGTGAATTTGAAAAGATTCACAAAAAAGAGATCAGACGTGAGCGAGATAACGAATTGAGCAGATAAAAAAAGAGCCCTCAAAGGCTCTTTTTTTTGTTTTGCTTTGGTTTTGTTTTCTTATTGAACTAAAGCTACCCGTTAGCTTAAAAAGCTTTTTGATTTTAAGTCTATAATATCTACTAACTCATCTATTGTTCCAAAGCACTTTTCGATTTCAGGTAAATGATAAAATGTACTGGTTGTTTCAATGTTATCTACTTCTTTGTTCGGTGAATAAAGATAAATTTTTTTGTCATTTCCCATAGCAATACCTAATTCAATATGGCTTCCTTTTCCTGCTGGTAATAAAACAACAACAAAATCCGCTTCTATTACAGCATTTTTCTCCTTTTGACCTATTACCTTTAGTTCTTCCAATGTTGTTACGTTCTCATTTACAGTCCAGTCATATGTATGGATAAATCCTTTATTTTTTAATCTTTTACTAACATATCTAACCTGGTCTATATTTTTTAAGCTAGATGCAATATAAAACTTCATAATTTCTCTCCTTTTTATTATCATATATCTTACTAACCCTTATTGAACTAGACTGCCCCGTTAGTTCAACAAGAAATTGGATTCGCTAAATGAAATCCATCTTGTATACGCCATACACACGAGGTTTACATAACACCGATTCACGGAAGTAATTAATTCCATTACTCAATAAAAACAAACTGCCCTGTAAAGGCAGCCGATTCTTCAACTAAAGCACCACGTTAGTTTAAGTACATTCCTTCACAAACTGTTTTATTCACTCTCGCTTTTTGAGTTATTAAAAATGCTTAACATGAATGTTAACCCTCCTACAATTTCAATCAAATTGGAATTAAAAGCTTTTAGAAACCACATACCACAAATTGGAATAGAAATTGGAAAGAGTTGAGGTTAATGGAGGAATTAACCAAAAGAGAAAACTAGGAATGAATACGCAAATAAGTAAAGGTGGATTTATTTTAATTGACCATTTTTTTATAAAAATAAGTGATAGATAGATACCCCATATAAAGAGAATAATAGAATTAGTCCAAGAAATCATATCATAAATTGAACGCTATTTTTTAATTTGATTTTTAATATCAAAACTGATGATTGTTAATAAAAATAATCCAATAACCCAAATTAATTTCCATATATAAGTTGACCATTTTTTCATGAACAACACCCCCTAAGCGTTTTCTTATAATTATTAATATGCTCCAAAACGAAAAGAGCTTCAAAATAATCCACCTAAAATAAATTAGACTTGTTGAACTAACCTGCCCCGTTAGTTGAACAAAAAACTGGAATTGCTCCATGGGATCAAGCCTGAACAGGCTTGTATATGCCATACACACGAGGTTAACATAACGCCAATTCTCGGCAGTTGACGCTACCCCATGACCCCTTATAAATCCTCAGTTCTTCTTCTACCGTCTTGAACTATCTTTATTCATGAAATATACATCGTTGAATTAACGGGCTTTCTGGTGAACGCCAGGCTTGTCTAAATGAATAAATATACAAAGCGCCTGGGTGAAATGAACCTAAAAACACACTTTCAATCGGTTATATTCTAAAAACGTTGTAAAGACTCCTAGAAGGCGTTCTAAAATCAGATTGATAGATATATTCAATTTCCCTTTTAAGATGGTCATACGAGTCTCCTATGCGCTCCTGTAGCTATAATTACTAGATTCGAAGAGTGGGACAAGTCCGTTTATGGATTTGTCCCACTCTTTTTTTTCTGGCAACGCCCTTTTGTATTTGGAAAAAGAAATGCATGATAATTAGCGAATGCTATATAATGATTTTATTTAAAGACTTAATAGACTTAGTAACCTTTAATAGACTCACGAACCTTAGAGCCATAAGGGTTTGCGAGTTTTATCGTGTAAAATGTCTCCCTCTATCGTGTAAAATGTCTCCCTCTATCGTGTAAAATGTCTCCCTCTATCGTGTAAAATGTCTCCCTTCATTGTGTATTTGTGATAAGATAATACACAATGAAGGAGGGGTTATACATGGCGAGAAAAAATGATAAAGAGCAATTGGTATCTTACGATAACAGTATTAAAAAGAGTAACGAATTTTCGATGGCGAATTTAAACCATGGCTTAACGTTAAATCAAATGCAGTTACTTGCTTACTCTATCTATTGCACACAACAAGACGGTAGCACAGAGTTTATCAAGGCTGATTTTGAAAGGAAATTCGGACTTAAAAGATATAAGACCGAAGATGCTTATAAAGATAGTGAAAAGGTTTCTGCATTAAGATATAGTACTCAAAATTTAGAAGAAAAAAGGTTTAGGTTTACAGCTATCTTCACAGATCTCCAATATGACAACGGAACGTTTAAAATTGAATGGAATCAAAAATTTGTCCCTCATATTTTGGAGTTGAAAGATTATTATGTAACAACTGATTTAACGATTACATCAAAATTCAAAAGTAGCTTTAGTTGGACATTATACGAGTACTTAAAAGCTCGTTATGGGGCTTACTATGTACCTGTTTCAAAAGAGGCACTCCTACGTTTGTTTGGTGTTGAAAATAGAAAGACTTATATAGATAGTACAGCCCAATTTAAACGTGGTGTGCTAGATGTAGCCATCAATGAAGTTAACCAATATACCGAACTTGAAGTGTGGTACAAAGAAAAAGAAAAAAGGTCGGGCTATTGTCGGATTTGAAATACATTGGTCAACAGGTAAAACAGTTCCGTTAGCAACAGACAATCAATCAGAAGAATTAAGAAGACTGATTGATGATGTGTTTGCGCTATGGGTGTTGTTCACCAAATGCAAAATGAAGATAATAAAGCAAGTGCGACCAAGCTAGTTATAGAAACGGAGGGTATGCGAAAAGGTAAAGGAGAGCAAATGACTTCAAAAGAAGCAAGTGAATATATTCCAAGGGCGAAAGACAATCTTAGGTTGATTGAGGCGTTTTTAGAATATGACAAACAGCCAGCTACTACAAAGCGTGTACCATTCTATAATTGGCTTGAAGAAAGAGATTATTAGAAAAAAGAGCAACCGCAGCACTGGGTTTCCTTCAGGGGCTAAAATAAACAAAAAAACCGACTTTAAGCAGCACTTTTTGTGCCATTTTAGTCGGTTTTTTAGTCATTTTCTTCGATTTTTAAGGCTACTTCAAGGTTTAATTCAACAAAATCGCGGATAAATCGGTCTTTCTCCATGTGATTTTCTTCTGATTTACGGAACCATCGTTTTATAAGCCGTTTTTCTTCTGGCTCCAGTTGCCACAAGGCTTCTGCTTCTTCCCTAAGGTTAATTTTAAGCCTATGTACAGTCAAAAAGTCAGTGGTGTACTGGCTTCTTCTTGCTTCTTTCAAGGCATGATTCTCTTTGGTCACCGTCGCCAGCTGCTGTTGAAATCCTGCCATCATTTCTTTCATCGAAATTACTACATTATTGATGGGGGTCACCCTGTCTGGCACCTCGTGGTGGGGATGTGCATCCCGTTCGTGATCAACGTCGCCGTCGGCAGGCTGAGCGCCAGCCGCCGTGGACGGCCTCACCAAACCGGGCGTCGTCTGTGGCGCGGGCCGGCGCCAGCCCCTGATGGCGCTGGCCGCCTGCCCGCTCGTCGCCGGCATGATCCACCTCGCCGTGTGCCCCGAGCACTTCGAGGAGTCTTTCGCCTTCGGCCTGTTCTTCACGCTGGCCGCCGCGGCTCAGGTCGCGGCCGGGCGTGGCTGGCAGTTACCAGGCCGTCCCGCGCGTCCTACTCACGCGGGGCGGCCGGCAACGCCGCCGTGCTCGGGCTGTGGCTCGTGACCCGCACCGCAGGCCTGCCCATCGGGCCCAACCCCGGCACCCCGAGGCCATCGGCGCGGTGGACGGTCTGTCGGGCGTGTACGAAGTGGTCATCGCCGGTGGTCCGTCGTGCTGGCGCGTCAGTTCGCGCGTATCTGTCCGATCTCTTCCGTAATGAAATCTGTCCGGCGACTGTTGCGTGTCTTGCCGAGGTGGCAGCGCGTCCTCCCTCGTACGAGGTCTGGGCCAAGCGCCACCGCTGGATCCTGAACGTCCTCTGGCTGCACGCGCCCGGCCTGTTCGCCTAAGCCTCATCCGCAGCGGGAGACCCTGAGCCACAGCCTGGCTCGGGACGCTGGTCTGATCCTGATGGCGGCGTGGCCGCCGCAGCGACCACGAACCTCCCGCCGCCGGCTGTGCACGGTCGTCACCTCGCTCGGGCTGCTCACGTGCTCGGCCGTGCTCGTGCACCTCTCCGACGGTCTGATCGAGATGCACTTCCACTACTTCGTGATGGTCGGCGTGGTCACGCCTCTACCAGGACTGGTGGCCGTTCCTCATCGCCATCGGCTACGTGGTGCTCCAGCACGGACTGGGCGGCGTCCTCGACCCTGCCTCCGTCTACAACCACCACGAAGCATCGACCACCCGTGGGAGTGGGCGGGCATCCACGGCGGGTTCATCCTCGGCGATGAGCGCGCCGGGGATCGCCTCGTGGAAGCTGAACGAGTCGTTCCTCGCCGGCGTCGTGCGAACGTGAGGCTGCAGCTGACCGAGACGCTGTCGCTGCTGAGCGCCACGCTCGACTCCACTGCCGACGGCATCCTCGTGGTCGACTCTCGAAGGTGACGATCACGAGCTTCAACCAGCGCTTCGTCGAACTCTGGCAGGATCCCCCGCGGAGTCTCTCACAAGATCGCGGGACGACGCGGCCCTCGCCCACGTCGTCGAGTCAGGTCACCGATCCCGAGCGGCTTCGTCGCCAAGGTGCGGAGCTGTACGCCCGGCCCGACGCCGAGAGCCAGGACACGTCGAGTTCCGCATGGCCGGACCTTCGAGCGCTACTCGAGGCCGCAGCGAGTCCGACGGCGTCACCGTCGGGCGGGTGGCTGGAGCTTCCGCGACGTCACCGAGCACAAGCGGCTCGAGAACCAGCTGGCCCATCAGGCCTTCCACGACTCGCTCACGAACCTGGCCAACCAGGCCCTGTTCCGCGACCGCGTCACGACGGCCTGACCCGGGCCAACCGCGACGCCAGCCGGCTCGCCGTGCTGTTCCTCGACGTCGACGATTCAAGACCAAATCGACGACAGCCTGAACGACACCGCCCGCGAGAGCTGCTTGATCACGCATCGCGGAACGCATCCGGGGCTGCCTGCGCGAGGCCGACACCGCCGCCCGCTCGGCGGCGACGCTCGCGATGATCGAGGGCGCGGAGCGCGACGGGCGGCTCCGTCCGGGACAGACCGTCGTCGAGTACACGGGCGGCAGCACGGGCACCTCGCTCGCGTACGTCTGCGCGCTCAAGGGCTATCCACTGCGGATCGTCTCCTCGGACGCGTTCGCGCACGAGAAGCTCCGCTCGATGGAGGCCTTCGGCGCCAAGGTCGAGCTGATCCCGAGCCCGGGCGGGATCACGCCGGAGCTCATCCCGCGCATGATGGAGCGCTCGCGGCGAGATCGTGGAGGAGACGGGAGGCTTCGCGACCGACCAGTTCCGGAACCCCGACATGGTCGACGGCTACGCGAGCCTCGGCCGCGAGCTCCTCGAGCAGCTCGACGGCCGGCTCGACGCATACTGCGGCTACATCGGGACGGCCGGTTGCTTCGTGGGGGTCACGCGCGAGCTCCGCAGGGCGCTGCCCGACCTCCGGCGGGTCGCGGTCGAGCCGGCCGAGTCCCCCGTGCTCTCGGGCGGAGAGCCGGGAACGCACCGGATCGAGGGCGGAGGCTCGGGCTTCTGGCCGCCGTTGCTCGAGCGGGAGGACTTCGACGAGGTGGCGACCGTCTCGACCGATGACGCCTTCGCGCTGGCTCGCCGGGCGGCGCTCGAGGAGGGGCTCTGGTCGGGACCTTCGACGGGCGCGAATCTCACCGTCGCTCTCGGCCTCGCACGGAGGCTGGGCGCCGGGAAGCGCGTCGCCACCGCGCTCGTCGACTCGGGTATGAAGTACCTCGCCGGCGACCTCTACGCCTGAAGTGAGCTACCGCTGGGTCGTGCTCGGCGCCGGGACGGTCGCCGTCGCGAGCGGCGCGGCGATGTTCGTCACGGGCCTGCCGGTTCTTGCGCCCACGCTCCAGACCGAGCTCGACCTGTCGCTCGGCCAGATCGGCGTTCTCCTCGCCGCGGCGTGGGTGGGTTCGACGTTGACGCTGCTTCCCTGGGGGCTGGCCGCAGACCGGTTCGGGGAGCGGATCGCGCTCACGCTCGGACTCAGCGCGTGCGCGCTGTTCCTCGCGGGCGCTGCGTTCGCGACGACCTTCTGGGCGCTCTTCCTCCTCCTCGCGCTCGCCGGCGCCGCCGGGTCGAGCGTCAACTCCGCGAGCGGTCGTGCCGTCATGCAGTGGTTCGCGCCGAGCGAGCGCGGGTTCGCGCTCGGTATCAGGCAGTCGGCGATCCCGGCCGGCGGCGTGATCGGCGCGCTCGTCGTTCCGGCGCTCGCGGCGGCGGGCGGATCGAAGGCCGCGTTCTTCTTCCTCTCGGGCTTCTGCGCCTTCGGCGCCTTGATCGGAGGGCTCTTCCTCCGGCGCGGAAACGCGGGCGAGGACCTCGGCTCGACGTCGATCCTGCGCACGCTCGCCGACGCGAGGCTCTGGCGCCTGTGCCTGGGAAGCGGCGTCTACCTGTACGCGCAGCTCGCCCTGATCGGGTTCGCGGTCCTCTTCCTGCACGAGCAACACGGCGTGTCAGCGGGTCGGGCGGCCCTCGTGGTCGCGGTCTCCCAGGTCATCGCGGCCGGGCTCCGCATCGCGATCGGGCGCTGGTCGGACGTGCTGGGCTCCCGCGTGCGCCCTCTTCGCATCGTCGGCCTCGCCGTCGCGGCGAGCCTCACGGTGATCGCGGCGCTCTCGGCCGGGCCGCTGTGGCTCCTCGTCGCGGCGCTTGCAATCGCCGGCGGCCTCTCGATGGCGTGGAACGGGTTGTCGTTCGCGGCTGCCGCAGAGCTCGCGGGTCTCCGCCGGAGCGGGGCTGCGATCGGCTTCCAGCAGACCGTCCTCTCCGGCATCGGTGTCGTCGCGCCGCCGCTCTTCGCGGCGACGGTCACCGTCCTCTCGTGGCCTGCGGCGTTCCTGCTCGCTGCGGTCTTCCCCGTCGCCGGCTGGCTCGCGCTGCGCCCCCTCGAAGGACACTAGGCTCCGGTGCGTGCGGATCCTCGAGCGGCTCGACGAGCTGTACGCGATCGGCGGCGGGCCGGGTGCGAACCGGCAGCATCTCTCCCCGGCGGAGGATGCGGCTCACACGCTCGCGGCGAAGTGGATGCTGCAAGCGGGGCTCCGGGTCGAGGTCGATGAGGACGGCAACCTCCTCGGCCGCTCGGGCGAGGGCGACGACGTGTGGGTGGGCTCGCACCTCGACACCGTCCCGCAGGGCGGGCGCTTCGACGGGGCGCTCGGCGTCGTTGCCGCGATCGAGGCGGTCGAGCGCGAACGGTGTGGCTCCGTCGTCGTGTTCCGCGGCGAGGAGGTCGGCTGCGTCGGAAGTCACGCGCGGGTGCGCCGTGGCGGCCTCCCGACGGCGTTCCTCGAGCTGCACGTCGAGCAGGGGCCTGCGCTCGCCGCGGCGGATGCGCCGCTCGGCGTCGTCACCGGGATCGCCGGCTACGTGCGCGGCGAGCTCGTCTTCGAAGGCCGCGCGGGGCATGCAGGGACCACGCCGATGGAGGGCCGCGAGGACGCGCTCGTGGCTGCGGCGGAGGCGGTGCTGCGGATGCGCGACGCGGCGCGCGGCCTACCGGGCGCGGTGGCGACGGTGGGGCAGGTCGACGTCGAGCCGGGCGGGATCAACGTCATTCCCGGGCGCGCCCGGCTCTCCGTCGATGCCCGCGCGCCGGATGCCGCGACACTCGATCGCCTCGTCGCCGCGATCGACTCGGGCTTCGAGCCGTTGCAGCGGACCGAGCCCGTGGCGATGGGCGCGGCGGCCGTCGCGGCGCTGCGGGAGGAGATCGCCGCGCGCGGTCTTCCCGTCGTCGAGCTCGCCTCCGGCGCGGGGCACGACGCGGGAATCCTGGCCGCGGCGGACGCGGACGCGGGGATGCTCTTCGTCCGCAGCCTGAACGGCGGCGTCAGCCACTCGCCCGACGAGCTCTCGTCGGAGACGGACGTCGCGCTCGCCGTCGACGTCCTTTCGGGGGCGCTCGAGAGGCTCGTGCGCAGCGGGCGTTGAGAGCCCAGTACGTCGTCGGAGTGGACGCGTCCGTTTAGGCCAAATTGGCACAAGCTGTCTCGTCTGGAATGGATAGCGCGCCCCTACGGCGAAACGGAACGAGCTGAGGCCGCGGGGACTAGCGACGCTTGCCACGAGATCGTGGCCGTCCTATCCTCGTGGGCATCAGGGCCGTTGCAATCATCGTCGGGGCGATCGTCGGGCTCGCCGTCGGGATCCTCTTCACCGAGGTGATCTTCGCGAACGACCAGAGCTGGCCCGACGTCGTGCCCTTCGCGCTGGCGGTGCTGGGCGCGCTCGTGGGATCGTCGCTCGGTCGGCGCTACGCGGCCGGGCGGGCTGCGTCAACTAGCTCTCGCTGAAGACGATCGGCTGGGCGCCTTCCCAGAGCATGCGGCGTCCGAGCTCGCGGAGGTTCTCCGTTGCCCTCCGATGATCGTCGCGAAGTGGTTCCCCGCGAGCGCGCCCGCCTTGCTCGCGAACGCGACGTAGCCGTACGCGAGCAGGAGCTCGGTCTCGCTCACGCCTCCGGGGTAGAAGATCAGCTCGCCTGGGCTCGGGTAGCGCGTCGCGTTCTCAGGCCCGATGCCGACGTCGAGGTCGCCCATCGGGATCCACCCGCCCTCCCCCGACCAGCGGACGTGGATGATCCGCGACTCGAGTGGGAGCATCTTCCGGAAGGCGGCGACCGTCGCAGGCGCGGCCTCCTCCTCGAACCTCGCCCGGAACTCGAATCCGCCGACGCTGATCTCGAGCACCGCGCGATCCTACTTCCCGGCCACGGAGGAGACGTACGCGGCGACCGCCTGGATCTGCGCGTCGCTCAGCTTCGCGCGGAAGGACGGCATGGCGCCTTCGCCGTTCGTCACCCGCTCGACGACGAGCGCGTCCGAAGGCTTCGCAGCGTCGAGGTTCGGCCCTACCGTGCCGGTCGCGCCGGCATCCGCCAGCGTGTGGCAGCCGACACAGCCGGCGGACGTGAACACGGCCCTCCCGGCTGTGACCTCGGCGGGGGTCGCAGATGCCTTCTCGCCCGCAGGCTTGATCGCGACCGCGATCGCGACGACCGCCGCGACGCCGACAGCGGGCATCCACCAGTGCGTGCGCCCGGCGTGCCGGAGGTTGTAGAAGAGCCGGGCCCAGGCGCCGAGGACCATCAGGCCGACGAGGACGAGCCAGGGACGGCCTGCGGTGTATAGGACCGAGAAGTGACCCGCGAGCATGGTCAGCACAACCGGCAGGGTGAGGTAGTTGTTGTGCACCGAGCGCTGCTTGGCGACGATCCCCGGCGCCGGATCCGGCTCGCGCCCGGCCTCCTTCGCGCGGATCAGCTCCCAGTGCGCGGGGATGATCACGAAGAGGACGTTCGCGGCCATGATCGTCCCGAGCATCGCGCCGACCTGTAGGAACGCCGCCCGCTGAGCGAAGAGCTGGCTCGTCCCCCAGGCGGCGATCGCGGTGAGGACGAGGATGCAGGCGCCGAGCCAGAGCTCGTGTCGTCCGAGCAGTCGGCAGAGGACGTCGTACACGATCCACGCGGCTGCGAGAAGGCCGACGCTGATCGCGATCGCCTCCCAGGTCGAGAGGTCCGCGACCGTCGGGTCGATCAGATTCGCGTGCGCGTCGAGGTAGAAGAGGACGACGAGGAGACCGAAGCCGGAGAGCCACGTCGTGTACGCCTCCCACTTGAACCAGGCGAGGTGGTCGGGGAGCTTCGGCGGCGCGACCTGGTACTTCTGCACCTTGTAGAAGCCGCCGCCGTGCACCTCCCAGAGCTCGCCGCCGACGCCGGCCTCTGCGTCGTCTCGCGTTCTTCGGCGGCCGCAGCGACTGGTCGAGGAGGACGAAGTAGAACGAGGTCCCGATCCAGGCGATCGCGGCGATGACGTGGAGCCACCGGAGGAGCAGGTCGAGCCAATCGCGCCAGTAGGCGTCGAGCGCGAGCACGGCGAAGGCCCCGCTCATCCCTTCACCCAGCGGTCGCGTGCGATCGCGACGAGCTCACGGCAGCCCGTGTCGAGCTCTTGCTCGTCGCTGTTGCCGACGCGCTCGCGGAGCACCTCGAGGATCTCGCGCTTCGGGCGACCGGCGACGAAGACCACGAACCGGAAGCCGAACTTCTCCTCGTAGACCTGGTTCAGGTAGGACAGCTCGGAGAGGACGACCGGGTCGGCGTCGTCGCCCTGCTCGGCGGCGGAGCGTGCCGAGAGCCGACCGCGGGCGCCGATCGCCGGGTGCGCGTTCAGGGCGCCAACCTTCTCCTCGCGCGAGAGCGTGCCGAGCACCTCGTCGGCATGCTCGAGTGGATGCTCGGTCGCGGCGAGCGCCTCGACGAGGCCGTTGTGTCCCTCGAAGAGCTCCGAAAGCTCCTCGACGCTCAGCTCCCGCGGTAGGTCACGCACGAGTACGGGGAGACGAGCAGAGGAACGTGGTGGTGACGCTCGACGTCGACGATCGCGAGCGTCAGGTCGACCTTCTCGAAGAAGCCACCCTCGACGTAGAAGACGATCCGATACTCACCGGGCGCGAGCACGCCGTCCGCGAGCTCTGCGACACGGCCGTCCTCGTCCGTCTCCTGGAGCGACAGGAGTTCCTTGCCGCGAAAGAGGCCGACCTTCATCCCGGCGACGGGCTCGCCGAGCTCGGTGTCAAGCACGTGGGTCGAGATCATGCCGCGAATCTTCGCGCCTGGGCGCGCTGGTCGCGAGCGATTGCCGCCTCGTCGGCGTTGACGAGCGCGCCGCCGCGGACGACGTCGTCCCCGCCGACCAGCAGCCGGTCGACGCGGTGGGGCGCGGAGAGGACGAGCCCAGCCACCGGGTCGTCCGCTCCGGCCAGCTCGAGGACGTCCGTCCGCCAGATCGCGAGGTCGGCCTGCTTCCCCGCCTCGATCGAGCCGATGTCGTCGCGGCCGAGCACCGCCGCGCCGCCACGCGTTCCGAGACGGAGCGCCTCGCGCGCGGTCATCGCCGCCGGTCCCCCGCGGCCGCGGGCGACGAGAAGCGCCTGCTTGACGTCGAAAAGGAGGTCGCCGCGCTCGTTCGACGCTGTTCCGTCCACGCCCAGCCCGACGCGCACCCCCGCGTCGACCAGCTGTCGCACGGGCGCGACTCCTGCCCCGAGCCGCAGGTTCGAGGTCGGGCAGTGGGCGACGCCCGTCCCCGTCGCTGCGAAGTCGGCGATGTCGCTCTCCGAGAGGTGGACGCAGTGAGCGCACCAGACGTCGCCGCCGAGCCAGCCGAGCTCGGTGAGGTACTCGACAGGCGTACAGCCGTACAGCTCACGGCAGTAGGCGTCCTCCTCGACCGTCTCGGCGAGATGCGTGTGGAGCGGGAGACCGGCGCGTCGGGCGAGCGCTGCGGACTCCTCCATCAGACGGCGCGTGACCGAGAAGGGCGAGCACGGTGCAACGGCGATCTGGACGCGCGCGCCGGGGCCGGGCTCGTGGAGCTCGGCTACCGCGCGCTCGGTGTCCGCGAGGATCGCGTCGAGCTCCTCGACGAGGTCGTCGGGCGGTAGGCCCCCGTCGGAGATTCCGAGATCCATCGAGCCTCGCGAGGCGACGAGACGGACGCCGAGCTCGCGTGCCGCCTGGATCTCCGCCTCGAGCAGGCCGCCCCGCCCGCGCGGGAAGACGTAGTGGTGGTCGAACACGGTCGAGCAACCCGAGAGCGCGAGCTCGGCGAGACCCGTGCGCGCCGCCGCGTATTCGGCCTCCGCGTCGAGCCGTGCCCAGACGGGATAGAGCTCGCGGAGCCAGGTGAAGAGGTCGGCCTCCTGCGCGCGTGCACGGGTGAGCGTCTGGAAGAGGTGGTGATGAGTGTTGACGAGCCCGGGCGTGACGAGCGCGCCCGCGAGGTCGATCCGCTCGCCCGCTACCGGCTCGTCGCCCGAGCCGACGGCGGACACGACGCCGTCCTCGAGGAGCACCCAGCCGTCGGCGTGCTCGGTCCCGACGTCGTCCATCGTGACGAGGTACGCGCGGGCGAGGAGCCGACTCATGTGCGGCGAGGCGCCGTCATGCGCGCAGCGGGACGATCTCGAAGCGGTCGACGTCGACGAGGCCGCGGTCCGTGATCTTCAGCTTCGGGATCACGGACAGCGCGAGGAACGCGAGCGTGAGGAACGGAGTGGCGCCGGACCAGCCGAGCCCGTGCGCGGCCTCGTTACACGCCCGGCTCTGGGAGATGACGTCCTCGAGCGACGCGTCGGAGAGGAGCCCGGCGATCGGGAGCGGGCACTCGGCGAGCACGCGCCGGTCGTCGACGGCGACGATGCCGCCCCCGACCTCGGCCAGGCGCTCGACCGCGAAGGCCATGTCGCCGTCGTCCATGCCGACCACGACGAGGTTGTGCGCGTCGTGGGCGACCGTCGAGGCGAGCGCGCCGCGTCGGAGCCCCGAGCCCGAGACGAAGCCGAGCCCGATGCGACCCGTCCCGAGATGGCGTTCTACGACCGCGATCTTCGCCAGGTCGCCGGCAGGATCGGCCACGGCCACGCCCGCGTCCACGACAGGCTCCCGGACGAGCGACTCGGTGACGACCTGGTCCTCGATCAGCCCGATCGCGCGCGCCGCGCCACCCTCCCACGGGATCGAGAAGCTCGCGGGCGTCACGGGCTGGATGCGCACGGTCTCGCGCACCCAGTCCGGCACCTCGACGCGCGGCGCGTCGACGAGCCGGAGCCCGCGCTTCAGGACCTGCTCCGGAGCGAAGGTCTCGAGGTCGCCGAGGACGACGAGATCGGCCTGGTAGCCGGGGGCGATCGCGCCGTGGCGATGGAGCCCATGCCAGAGAGCCGGGTGGAACGACGCCATGACGAGCGCGTCCTCGGGCGCGATGCCGGCCGCGACCGCCTTCCGGACCATCCCGTTCAGGTGGCCGTCGTCGACGATGTCCTCGGGGTCGCGGTCGTCGGTGCAGAACGCGATCCGGTTCGGCCCGTACTCCTCGACGAGGGGCAGGAGCGCGAGGAGGTTCCGCGCCATCGAGGCCTCGCGGACGAGGAGCCACATGCCGGCGCGCAGGCGCTCGCGGCCCTCCTCGACGGTGAGCGCCTCATGGTCGGACGCGATCCCCGACGCGGCGTAGGCCTGGAGCTCCCTGCCGAGCAGTCCCGGAGCGTGGCCGTCGACGTGCTCGGCGCCATCGAGCTCGAGCTTCTCGAGCTCTGCCGGTGCGCCGGCGACGACGCCCGGGAAGTTCATCATCTCCGCGAGCCCGAGCACGCGCCGCCGCCGCATCAGGGACTCGAGGTCGCCGGGGCCGAGGGGCCGACGCGGCGACTCGAACGACGACGCCGGCACGCACGACGGCGCCATGAAGAAGACGTCGAGCTGGAGCCCCGACGACGCGTCGAGGAGCCAGTGGACGCCGTCGACGCCGAGGACGTTCGCGATCTCGTGCGGGTCGGCGACGACCGCCGTGGTGCCGAGCGGAAGGACGAGCCGGGCGAACTCGTCGACCATGAGCTTCACCGACTCGAGGTGCATGTGCGCGTCGACGAACCCGGGGACGATCCACTTCCCGGAGGCGTCGAGCGTCTCGCTTCCCTCGTACGACCCGAGCCCCGCGACCGTTCCGTCGACCACCGCGATGTCGGCCTCGAGCCACTCCTTCGTGAACACAGAGAGCACGCGCCCGCCGCGGACGACGAGGTCGGCGGGCTCGTCGCCGCGGGCGACGGCGAGCCTGCGGCGGAGCTCCTCCACGCGGTCAAGCCTACTGTCCTGCACGCTCGAATCACGCAACTGTCGAGCGCCTCCCGGTGTCATATAGTCGGCCCCGTCATTCGCGCGGGCGACAGGAGGAGCAGATGAGAAGGAAGTACGTGTGGAGCGCGCTCGTCGTCGGTCTCGCGGTCGGGGCGCTCGCCCTCGCCGGCGGCAGCGCGGCGAACCCGCAGGCGGCGTACAAGGTCGCCTGGATCTACCCGGACCGCACAACGACCACGGCTGGTCGCAGGCACACGACGCGGGGCGGCTGTACGTGCAGAAGATGCTCGGGTCGAAGGTGCAGACGACCTACAAGGAGAACATCTTCTCGAACGCCCAGGTACCGCAGGTCGTCGCCGGCCTCGTGCGCCAGGGCTACAACATGATCTTCGCCACGTCGTTCGGGATGCTCGAGAACGGCGTCAACGGGCAGCTCTGGAAGAAGTACCCGAACGTCAAGTTCGAGCAGGCGACGGGGACCGAGATCCAGAAGAACCAGTCGGAGTACTTCGGCGCCGCCGAGGACACGATCTACCTCTCCGGGATGGCGGCCGGGGCAGCCTCGAAGAAGGGCGAGATCGGCTACATCGTCCCCTTCGGCACTCCCGAGGTCGTCCGGCACCTGAACGCGTTCACGCTCGGCGCGCAGGCGACGCATCCGGGGGCGAAGGTCAAGATCATCTGGACGACGGCGTGGTATTCGCCGCCGAAGGAGACCGCCGCGGCGACGAACCTCATCGCCTCGGGCGTCGACGTGGTCGGTCAGAACGTCGACTCGGACGCGGCCGGCGTCTACGCGGAGAAGAAGGGCATCCCGTGGGTCGGCTACGACTCGAACGCGCAGGCCTCGGCGCCGAAGCAGTGGCTCACGGCGTCGGTCTACAACTGGGGCCCCTACTACCTGAAGCGCATCAAGGCGGCGCTGAACGGCACGTGGAAGCCCGGCTTCTACTACGGCTCGATCAACGACGGCTTCACGAAGCTCGCGCCGTTCGGGCCGAAGGTGAGCGCGAAGACGAAGAGGCTGATCCTGGCGAAGCAGAAGGCGATCCAGTCGGGCAAGTTCAACCCCTTCCAGGGACCGCTCTACGACCAGCAGGGCAAGCTCATGGTTCCGAAGGGGAAGACGCTCAAGGTCCTCCCTGACCTGTACTCGATGCAGTGGCTCGTGAAGGGCGTGCAGGGAACCATCTCGAAGGTGCCGCCCCCGTAGCCCGGTGGCGGAGGGGCAGCCCGTCGGTGCAGTGAGCGAGAGAGGCGTCGGCTCTGCCGGCGCCTCTCCGGTCCCGGCCGTTCGCATGGTCGGGATCTCGAAGCGCTTTCCCGGGGTCGTCGCGAACGACGGCGTCGACTTCGAGGCGGCGTCCGGCGAGGTGCACGCCCTGCTCGGGGAGAACGGCGCGGGCAAGACGACGCTCTCGAACATCCTCACCGGGCTCTATCGACCGGACGAAGGGTCGATCGAGCTCTACGGGGAGCCGGCCTCCTTCCAGTCGCCACGCGACGCGCTCGATGCGGGCATCTGCATGGTCCACCAGCACTTCCGCCTCGTCGAGCCCTTCTCGGTCGCGGAGAACGTCGTCCTCGGCGACCATCGCGGGGAAGGTCGCCGCTTCCTCGTCCAACCCGGTGCGATCGAGCGCCGCGTGCGGGAGCTCGGCGAGCGCTACGGCCTGGCCGTCGAGCCGCGTGCGCGGATCTGGCAGCTCTCGGTCGGGGAGCAGCAGCGCGTCGAGATCCTGAAGGCGCTCTACCGCGAGGCGCGGATCCTGATCATGGACGAGCCGACCGCGGTGCTCACCCCGCAGGAGGCGAAAGCGCTGTTCGCGACGCTGCGGGCGATGGCCGACGCAGACAAGACCGTGATCTTCATCTCCCACAAGCTGCACGAGGTGAAGGCCGTCGCCGACCGGGTGACGGTGCTCCGCGGCGGGCGGACCGTCGAGACCGTGCACGCCGCCGACGCGACACCCCGCTCGCTCGCATCGCTCATGGTCGGCCGCGAGCTCGCGGAGGCTCGGCCCCGCGACGAGCCGAGGGCGTTGTCCGATGTCGTGACGCTCGAGGTCGCGGGGCTGACCGTTCCCGGCGATCGCGGGGACGTGGCGGTGAAGGACGTCACGTTCTCGATCCGGGAGGGCGAGATCGTCGGCGTCGCCGGAGTTGCGGGGAACGGTCAGCGCGAGCTCGCGGAGGCGCTCTCGGGGATGCGCGGACTCGAGAGCGGCAGCATCGCGGTCGGCGGCCGCCGCCTGCGGGGCGGCGATCCGCGGGACGCGATCCGGGCGGGCGTCGCGCACGTGCCCGAGGACCGGCTCGGGACCGGCCTCGCCCCGAGCCTGAGCGTGACGAGCAACGCCGTCATGAAGACGTACCGGACACGCTCCTACTCGCGAGGCCCACTCCTCGCCCTTCGGCGGATGCGCGACGCCGCGCTCCGGATCATCGAGCGCTACGACGTGAAGACGCCCGGGCCCTCGACGCCCGTGCGGAATCTCTCCGGCGGCAATCTGCAGAAGCTCGTGCTCGGCCGCGAGTTCGAGGACGACCCGCTCGTCCTCATCGTCGCGCAGCCGACCCGCGGCCTCGATGTCGGCGCGATCGAGACCGTGCACACGTACCTCCGGGGGGCGGCCGCGCGGGGCGTCGCAGTCCTCCTCGTGAGCGAGGACCTCGACGAGATCCGAGCGCTCGCAGACCGCATCCTCGTCCTCTACGAGGGCGAGATCGCCGGAGAGCTCCGGGCGGAGGACGCGACGATCGACGAGCTCGGGCTGCTCATGGCCGGGGGCCGAGAGTCGTGATTCGCCTCGAGCGCCGGCTCGGTCAGCCGTGGTGGCTGAACGTCGCCGTCCCCGCCGGCTCGCTCGCGGTCGCCTTCGCGATCATGGGCGTCGTCCTCCTCGCGAGCGGCCACTCCGTGTGGAGCACGTACCGCGAGCTCTGGATCTCCGGCTTCACCGGGAACGGCGCGTTCTCGGCGACGCTGATCTCCGCGACCCCGATCCTCTTCACCGGGCTCGCCGCCGCGGTCGCCTTCCGCATGCAGCTCTTCAACATCGGCGCCGAGGGGCAGCTCTACTTCGGCGCGATCGGCGCGTCCTGGATCGCGCTCCGGCTCGGCGACCACGGCGCGAGCTCGAAGCCGCTGTTCGTTCTCGCGATGTGCGTGGGCGGCGGCCTCCTGGGCGCGTTCTGGGGGCTCATCCCGGGTGTTCTGCGGGCGTTCGCGAACACGAACGAGATCATCACCACGCTCATGCTCAACTACGTCGCGGGCTACCTCCTCACGTACCTGATCTTCGACAGCGGGTCGTACTGGCGCGACGTCTCGTCGCTGCAGGCGCGGGTGTTCCCGCAGGGGAAGCCGATGCCGTCCGCGGCCGAATGGTCGACGTTCGGCTCGAGCGTCGTCGTGCCGCTCGGCTTCCTGATCGGGCTCGTCGTGGCCGTCGCCGTCTGGGTGCTCTACTCGCGCACGCGCTTCGGCTTCGAGGTGAGCGTGATCGCGGACTCGCCGCGCGCCGCGCGCTATGCGGGGATGAAGACGAGGCGGAAGATCCTCGCCGTGATGGCGCTCTCGGGACTCATCGCGGGCATCGGCGGAGCGAGCCAGATCGGCGACTTCACGCACACGCTCGACCCGACCGGCCTGCAGGGGGCGGCGTTCGGGTACACGGGCATCGTCGTCGCGGCCCTCGCCCGCTACAACCCGTTCGCGGTCTGCGCCGTCGCCGTGCTCCTCGGCGGTCTCCAGAACGCGGGCTTCACGCTCCAGGGCGTCGACTTCCCGTCGGGCCTCGTCGGCGTGATGCAGGGGATCATCCTCTTCTGCGCCCTCGGCGGAGAGCTCTTCCTCCGCTACCGCCTTCGCGTCACGCGCCGCGCCCGGCCGCAGGCCGGAACGAGCCCCGCGACGGAGGCGGCCTCGTGAGCGTCAACGCTCGCTGGCCGCTCGCGTTCCCGGGGGAAACCATGTTTCCCCCGGGTACCCCCTTCTTCTGGAAGACGTGGGGAACCGCCTGGTTCCCCACACCCCTCCTCGACGCTCACGATCGTGAAAGAGCCCGATCGTGAGCGTCAACGACAGCCTCCTCGTCGTCGTCCTCTCCCAGGCGGTGCTGTACGGCACTCCGCTCCTGTACGCGGCGCTCGGGGAGCTTCTCGCGGAGCGCTCCGGCGTGCTCAACCTCGGCGTCGAGGGGATGATGCTGTTCGGCGCCGCGGCCGGGTACTGGGTGACGCACGAGGTGCACGGGAGCGAGGCGGTCGTGCTCACTGCGGCTGTCCTCGGGGCAGCTCTCTCCGGAGCCGCGATGGCGCTGATCCATGCGTTCCTCACGATCACGATGCGGGCGAGCCAGATCGTCTCGGGCCTCGCGCTCACGATCTTCGCGGGCGGTCTCGGGCTCTCGGCGTACTTCGGGAACGAGCTGCATCTCGCGGACGTCCCCGCGTCGGTCCAGTTCGGGTCGATCGACGTTCTCGGGCTCGGCGATCTCCCGGTGGTCGGTCCGATCCTCTTCGACCAGTCCGCGCTCGTGTACGCGTCGTGGGTGTTGACGCTGCTCGTCGCCGTCTACCTCGTGCGCACGCGCTGGGGGCTGAACGTCCGCGCGGTCGGCGAGGCGCCGGCCTCCGCGGACGCCATGGGGATCAGCGTCGGGAGCTATCGCTATGTCCACGTGCTGATCGGGGGCGCGCTGGCCGGAGTCGGGGGCGCCTGCTACAGCCTCTCGATCACCCCGGGCTGGGTCTCCGGCGACACGCTCGTGAACGGCGCCGGCTGGATCGCCATCGCGCTCGTGATCTTCGCGTTCTGGCGGGCGGAGCTCTGCCTCGTCGGCGCCTACCTGTTCGGCGGCCTCTCCGCGCTCCCGTTCGCGCTGCAGGCGCACGGCGTGACGATCGCGCCGGAGCTCCTGCAGTCGCTCCCGTACGTGATGACGGTGGTCGTCCTCGTTCTCGTCTCCGCCGGGCTCGCGAAGCGGCGGCTCGGGGCTCCCGCCGCGCTCGGCGTGCCGTACGTGCGCGAAGAGCGGTAGAACCCCGCACATGGACGTCCTGACCCCCCGCTCGCTCGCCGAGGCGCTCGAGCTCAAGGCGGCTCACCCGGATGCGATGCCGATCCAGGGCGGGACGGACGTCATGGTCGCCCTCAACTTCGATCGCGCGCGACCCGAGACGCTGCTGAACCTGAACGAGGTCGCGGAGCTCAGAGGGTGGTCGCGCGAGAACGGGAGGCTTCGGCTCGGCGCCGGGCTGACCTACGCGGAGGCGATGCGCGGATCGCTCGCCGATGCGCTCCCGGCGCTGGCGGAGGCGTCTCGGACCGTCGGATCGCCGCAGATCCGGAACCGGGGGACGATCGGCGGGAACCTCGGGACGGCATCGCCCGCGGGGGATGCGCTTCCTCCGCTCCTGGTCGAGCACGCCGACGTCGAGGTGGCGAGCGCCCGGGGCGCGCGGCGCGTGCCGCTTCGGCGAGTTCCTCGTCGGACCGAAGCGGAACGCGCTCGAGGACGACGAGCTGATCGTCTCGGTGCACGTGGCCGCGAGTGGCGCGCCGCAGACGTTCATGAAGATCGGGCCGCGGAACGCGATGGTGATCGCGGTGTGCTCGCTCGCGCTCGCCGTCGATCGCGAGCGGGGCGAGCTGCGCGCGGCGTACGGCTCGGCGGGGCCGGTCACCGGGCTCGTGACAGCCGACCTCGCGAACGCGGAGGAGTTCCCCGGGCGCGTCGCCGCCGCCGCGAGCCCGATCGACGACGTGCGCGGGACCGCCGCGTACCGACGCCATGCGCTCGAGGTCCTGGCGCGCAGGGCTCTCGATCGGTGCCTCGCATGAGGATCGAGCTCGTCGTGAACGGCGACCGGCGCGAGGCCGACGTCTGGGCCGGCGAGAGCCTGCTCTCGGCGCTTCGCGACCGCCTCGGCCTCCCCGGGTCGAAGAACGCATGCGAGCAGGGCGAGTGCGGGTCGTGCTCCGTGCTCCTCGACGGGACGCTCGTGTGCTCGTGCCTGGTGCTCGCGGGGCAGGCGGACGGGCACGAGGTCGTGACGGTGGAGGGGCTCGCGGCAGGCGATGAGCTGCACCCGGTGCAGACTGCCTTCGCCGAGGCGGGAGCGGTGCAGTGCGGCTTCTGCACGCCGGGCTCGTCGTCGCGACCGAGGATCTCCTTCGGCGCAACCCGGACCCGAGCGACGACGAGATTCGCGAGGCGCTCTCGGGCAACCTCTGCCGCTGCACCGGGTACCAGAAGATCCTCGACGCGGTGAAGCTGGCGATGGCCCGATGAGACATCTCCCTGGGGCCACCCCGCGCCACCACCCGACTTCGATCGTATCGGGGAAGGTGTCGCGGGTGGGTGACGGGGTCGTGACGTGAGCGCGACGATATGAGCGCGACCACGACACTGCCCCTCGAGCGCGGCCACATCGGCGAGGCCGTCCGTCGCCACGACGCGATCCCGAAGGTCACCGGCGAGTTCGCGTACTCGAGCGACCTGCACGCCGCCGGAATGCTCTGGGGCCACACCGTGCGCAGCTCGCATCCGCACGCACGCGTCGTCGCCGTCGACACCTCTGCGGCGCGGGCGCTGCCCGGCGTTCACGCCGTCCTCACCCACGAGGACGTCCCCGGACAGAAGACGTACGGCCTCGAATTCCCGGACCAGCCCGTGCTCGCCGTCGACCGCGTCCGCTACTTCGGCGAGGCGGTTGCGATCGTCGCCGCCGAGGAGCCCGAGGAGGCGCGCCGCGCGGCCGCCGCGGTCCGGGTCGAGTACGAGCTCCTCGACCCCGTCGTCGACCCGGAGCGGGCGACGGAGCAGGAGCCGCTCCATCCCGAGCGGCCGACCATGGGCCACGGCTACCGTGACGACCCACGGCCGAACGTCGTCCGCTCGCTGGTCATCCGGCGGGGCGACCCGGATGCCGAGGGAGACGTGACCGTCTCGGGCGTGTACGAGATCGGCCAGCAGGATCAGGCGTTCCTCGGGCCCGAGTCGGGCTTGGCCGTCCCGGACGGGGAGGGCGGGGTCGATGTCTACGTCGCGACGCAATGGCTCCACGTCGACCGGGATCAGGTCGCGCCCTGCCTCGACCTCGACCCGGAGCAGGTGCGCATTCACCTGGCTGGGGTCGGCGGCGCCTTCGGAGGACGGGAGGACCTCTCGATCCAGGTCCACGCGGCGATGCTCGCGCTTCGCACCGGACGTCCGGTGAAGATGTCGTACAGCCGCGAGGAGTCCTTCGTCGGCCACATCCACCGCCATCCCGCGCGCATCTGGGCCGAGCACCGTGCGAAGCGGACCGGGGAGCTCGTCTCGGTGCGGATGCGGCTCCTGCTCGATGGCGGCGCATACGCCTCGAGCTCGACCGCCGTGATCTCGAACGCGTGCGCCTTCGCGGTCGGCCCGTATGCCGTCGAGAACGTGCTCGTGGACGGACTCGTCGTCTACACGAACAACCCGCCGTGCGGGGCGATGCGGGGATTCGGCGCCGTGCAGTCCTGCGTCGCGGCCGAGGCGCAAATGGACAGGCTCGCGGCCGCGCTCGACATCGACCCGGTCGAGCTGCGGCTCCTGAACGCGCTCGAACCGGGCGGATCGCTGCCGACGGGACAGGTGATCACCGGTTCCCTGCCGACGCGTGAGGTGATCCGCGCGTGCAGCTTCGATCCCGCTGCCCGAGCCGGAGGAGCTGCCGCGCGACGTCGATCCGCCTTCCGGGCGGCGCCGGGAACACGACGCGCGGCGAGGGGGTACGGCGCGGCGTCGGGTTCGCGGTCGGCTTCAAGAACATCTGCTACTCGGAGGGCTTCGACGACTCCTGCGCCGCACGCGTCCTTCTCGGCGCCGACGGGAGGAGCGCGACGATCCACTGCGCCGCGGCGGAGGTGGGGCAGGGCGTCACGGACGTCGTCCTCCAGGTGGCGAGGACCGAGCTCGGGATCGACGACGTCGTGCTCGCGACCGGCTCCACGGCGTACGTCGGCTCGTCGGGCTCGTCGTCGGCGTCGCGGATGACGTGGATGGCGGCGGGCGCCGTCCAACTCGCGTGCCGGGCGGCCCTCGACGAGCGGGAGCGCACGGGCGCAGGGGAGGTCGACGTCGAGCGCGTCTACCGACACCCGCGTACGTTCGAGCTCGATCCCGAGACCGGTCAGGTGACGGGCGAGCGCGCGCACGTCGCGTTCGCGGTGTCCGCCATGCGCGTCGTCGCCGAGGTGGACGTCGACCTCGGACTCACCCGGGTTGCCTGGATCGGGACCGCGCAGGACGTCGGGCGCGCGGTCAACCCGCTCGCCGTCGCCGGCCAGATCGAGGGCGGCACCGCGCAGGGCCTCGGGCTCGCGCTGATGGAGGAGATCCAGGTGCGCGACGGCGTGATCGCCAACGCGAGCTTCACGGACTATCTGATCCCGACCTTCCTCGACATGCCGCCGGTCGTCTCCGAGCTGATCGAGGAACCCGAGCCAGATGCGCCGTACGGCGTCAAGGGTGTCGGCGAGCCGCCGACGGTCGTCTCGACGGCCGCGATCCTCTCCGCGCTGCGCGACGCGACGGGACGGGAGCTCTCCCGCGTTCCCGTTCGCCCCGACGACATCGTCGGCCTCTAGCGACCTCCTCTGCGGCCCGAGAAGAGCGGTCCGAGAAGAGGGGCCTTGCGGCCCCTCCCTGCTCACCCGGATGGAGGGGTGATCTCTACAGACCGTGCACGCGGACGATCTGGATCGACCGGCCGAACCAGACCTGCCGGTAGATCGCCGTCCGGAAGATCGCCGTCCTGAAGACCGCGGGCTTCGCGATCGCCGTCTTGGCGACCTGCTGCCGCACGATCAGCTGCTTGGCGAGCGCCGGCTTCGCGACCTGCGCTCGGTCGGCTCCGCTCGCGATCGCTGGCGCGACGCCGAGGGCTCCGGTTACGACTGCGAGGGTGATCGCCAGGCGCTTCATCGTGTGCTCCTTTCGCGTGCAATTGGTCATGAGTCGAGAGTAGGAGTCGCGCCCCGCGCTGTCGTTCGCACACGCGACGTTGCGAATGTCACGGCCGTTACAGAGACTTCGGCGACATGGAGTGGCCGTTGCTCGCGGATCTGCCCGCGGAGGACGTCGGGCAGCTCCTGTCGATAGCCCGTCGCCGGACGTTCGAGAAGGGCGAGGTCGTCTTTCATCGCGACGACCCGGCCGACTCGCTGCATCTCGTCGTCCGCGGGCGCTTCGGCGTGCGCGTGGCGACGCAGCTCGGTGACACCGTCCTACTGGACGTCCTCGGGCCGGGCGCGTCCTTCGGCGAGATCGCCCTGCTCCTTCCCGACTCGCGCCGTTCGGCGACCGTCGCGGCGCTCGAGGACGCCGAAACGCGATCGATCTTCCGAGACGACTTCGCCCGGCTCCAGCGCGAGCACCCCGGGGTCAAGGACGTCCTGCTCCGGCTTCTCGCCGAGCAGCTGCGACGGACGAGCGACCGAATCGTCGAAGCCCACTACGTCGATGCCGAGACGCGCGTCCGACGCCGCCTGGTCGAGCTGGCGGCGCTCTACGGCGGAGACGGTGACGGCCGTGATCCCGCTCACCCAGGAGGATCTCGCCGCGATCGCCGGCACCTCGCGCGCCACCGTGAATCGCGTGCTCCGGAACGAGCAGCGCGAGGGTGCCGTCGCCCTGCGCCGCGGGCTCGTCACCGTCCTCGACGCCGACGGTCTCCGGCGTCGCTGCCGCTTCGGTCGCGGCTAGCCGGGCCGGCGCTCGGGGAAGCGCTCGAGCCCGTCGTCCGGGATCGGCTCCCAGGGCGCGGCGTAGGCGACGAACTGGCGATACGACGGACGGATGCCCGGGTCCTCGTCGAAGGCGCCGAGGCGGACGACGAGCACGTCGGGGTCATCGCCGGGACGGCTCCAGAGCGCGCTGCCGCAGACGGAGCAGAAGAGCTTGGCGGCGCCGTCCGGCGGCTCGAACGCCGGGATCAGCTCCTCCCCGCTCAGGACGCGAAGTGACCCCGGCACGATCACCGCGTTCACCGACGCCGCGGTCCCGGTGCGGCGCTGACAGCGGGTGCAATGGCAGTAGCGCGCGGAGACGAGCGGCTCGGTCACCTCGAAGCGGACGGCTCCGCACATGCAGCCTCCGGTGAGCGGCAACTCCACCACGGCTCGCAGCCTATCCCCGCGCGGGTCGCGAGAGGTCGTCGAGGAGCGCGCCGAGCAGCCGGTAAAAGCGTTGTGTGCTCGCCACGCTCACGCGTTCCCCCGGTGCGTGCGGCCCGCGGATGTCGGGGCCGATCGAGATCATCTCGATGCCCGGGATCCGCTCTCCGATGACGGCGCACTCGAGACCTCCGTGCACGACCTTCAGCGCGGGCGCCTCTCCGAAGACGCGCTCGTGCGTCCGACGTGCCGCGGCGAGCAGGTCGGACGTGAGGTCGGGCTCCCACGGCGGGTACGAGCGACGCACCTCGAGCTCGGCGCCGGCGAGTCGGGCGGCGGCCGCGATCGTCGCCTCGACATCGTCCAGCGCGTGCGCGTTCGCGCTCCGCGTCATCGAGCCGAAGGACAGCACCCCGTCGTTCGACTCGGCGACCGTGACGCTCGAGCTCGTCTCGACGGCGCCGGGGAGCGAGGGCGTCATCGCGATCACGCCGCTCGGCAGGGTCGCGAGGAGGTCGAGCGCCCGGGCGGAGGAGACCTCCTCCGCCGCGGTCTTCGTCTCGGCCGGCGAGATCGTCATCGCCACGCCGTCGTCCGTTCCGGCGAACTGCCGGCGGAGAGCTGCGAGCTCGCGCTCTGCCGCCTTGCGGAACGCCGTCTCGCGCTCCGCCGCGAGCGACACGACCGCGCGCGCGTCCCTCGGGATCGCGTTCCGGCTGACGCCGCCCTCGAGGAGCGCGAGCCGGAAGGATGTCTCCAGCATGTGCGTGGGAGAGGATGCGACCGAGCGCCTTGATCGCGTTCACTCGTCCGGCCGCGATGTCCGCTCCCGAGTGGCCGCCACGCGCTCCCGCGAGCGTGACCTGGAGCCCGACGCTGCCGGGGGCGACCGGCTCCGGAGGCAGCGCGAGCCGGACGAAGGTATGGATGCTTCCCGCGCACCCGACCGTGATCGTCCCCTGCTCGTCGCCGCCGTCCAGATTCACGAGCAGCCGGCCGGCGAGGAGGCCCGGGTCGAGTGCCTTCGCCCCTTCGAGGCCCTGCTCCTCGGAGACGGTGAAGAGGAGCTCGAGCGGGCCGTGCTCGACGGTCTCGTCCTCGCCGACGGCCATCGCCGCGGCTACGCCGATGCCGTTGTCCGCGCCGAGCGTCGTCCCGCTCGCGGCGACCCAGCCGTCCTCGAGGACGACCTCGATCGGGCCGGTCCGCGGGTCGTGCGGGCTCTCGGGATCGCGCTCGCAGACCATGTCCAGGTGCGACTGCAGCACCACCGTCGGCCCGTCGTCGCGTCCCGCCGACGGCGGCACGCGCACGACGACGTTGCCCTCCGCGTCGAGCTCGGTTGCAAACGCCGAACGACGTGCCCACTCGAGCACGTGCTCGCGCACCTGCTCCTCCTGCTTCGGCGGCCGGGGGATCCGCGTCAGCTCGAGGAAGCGCGTCCACACGAGCGCCGGCTCGAGGTCGGCGAGAGCGCCGCTTCGGGTCACGCCGACGGATGTTCGGCCGCGATTGCCTCCGCCGGCCCGTCCGCCCGGAGCTCGTCGAGTCGCCTGCGGCGCCAGGCTTCCGTCGGCGCGAGCTCGTTGAACGTGTAGACGTGGAAGCCGCCGACTCCGGCGGACTCGTCCTCGATCGAGGCAAAGCCGTCCACGAGCGCGTCGGGCGCATACGTACCGCGCGCGCCGAGATCGGCCTCGAGCCGGTCGACGCCGGCGACGCCGAGCCGCCGTGAGATCCGCAGGAGCCGCTCCGCCTCCACCACCCCAGGGATGCCGACGTATACCGGCAGCGAGACGCCTTCCTCGCGCAGCTTCCGGACCCAGCGGTCGACCGCGGACGGGTCGAAGCAGATCTGTGTGATGACGTACGAGGCATAGGGCGCCTTGTCTCGAAGCGCCTGCACGAGGACGTCGTCGGGGATGAACGGATGGGGTTCGGGGTAGCCGACGAATCCGATCTCCTGCAGACCGTGTCCGAGCTCGCCGGCGGCGACGAGCACGGAGAGCGCGTCGGAGAACTCCCCGAGAGGCTCCTTCGCGTCGCCCGCGATCACGAAGAGCTCGCGCACGCCGGCGTCGTCGAGGCGGCTCAGGATCGATTCGAGGTGGTCGCGGTCGAGCACGAGCCGGGCCCCGATGTGCGGGACGACCGTGTAGCCGAGCCTCGCGAGCTCCTCGGCCGTCGAAAGCGTGGCTTCGAGGCCGCGCTCCACGTTGCTCGTGACGGTGAGCTTCACCTCGGTCGGGACGTTCTCCGTCACGACGCCGATCAGGCTCGCCGACGGGTACACCTCGTAGCGAGGGCTCTCGAGGGCGTCTGCGAGTCGGCTCACGGCGGGCACGCTATACGCTCACCTCTCCTCCGAGACGAAGGGAGCGAGCGGTGATCAGAGTGTTCGTCGTCTACGAAGACGAGCCCGACCCGGAGCGGTACGAGGAGCACGTCGCGCTCTGCGAGAAGGTCGCTGGGGCCACGTTCCGTCACGGAAAGGTGTTCGGCGCGCCCTCGGGGGAGCCGAGCTTCCGCTACTACGCCGAGTTCGAGTTCGCGGACATGGACGCGTTCAAAGCGGCCGCCCGGACGCCGGAGTTCACGGCCACCGGTGTCGACGCGATGGCCTTGGGCATCCCGCTGCAGGCGCACTTCGCCGACGTCTCCTGATGGCGGAGCCGACCCACCCGCGGCCGCAGGATCCGGCCGACCTCGGCTTCGAGACGATCGTCTACGAGAAGGCGCCGCCGCGGGCGACGATTCGGCTGAACAGGCCGGACGTCCTCAACGCGTTCGACTTCAGGATGCTGCGCGAGATCGCGCGCGCGTGCGAGGACGCGTCGTGGGACGACGACGTTCGCGCCGTGGTCGTCACCGGGACCGGGCGCGCGTTCTGCGCCGGTGCCGACCTCCGTTCGTGGGACGAGGACTACCTCGGCCGGCCGAAGGAGTACTGGAAGTGGTTCGGCGCCTTCAAGGACATGCACGACCGGCTCCGCGAGATCGGCAAGCCGACGATCGCGCGCATCAACGGGATCGCCGTCGGCGGCGGGAACGAGCTGCAGATGGCCTGCGATCTCGCGGTGATGGTCGAGAGCGCGTTCATCCGGCACGTCGGGCTCGAGCACGGCTCGGTTCCAGCCGGAGGCGCCACGCAGTGGCTCTCGCTCATGGTCGGAGATCGCCGCGCGCGCGAGATCGTCCTCCTCTGCGACCCGATCCCGGCCGAGCAGGCGGCGGAGTGGGGGCTCGTGAACAAAGCGGTTCCCGACGCGGAGCTCGACGCGGCCGTCGACGAGTGGGTGGAGAAGCTCGCCGCGAAGCTTCCGCAGACCACGCGCTACGCGAAGCAGCACCTGAACGTCTGGCGCGACCTCGCGTGGCACCAGACCGTCGGCCACGCCCGCGACTGGCTGGCGCTCTCGATGCTCGGAGACGAGGCGCAGGACGCGGTCAAGGCGTTCCTCGCGCGCGACAGGAGGTAGCGATGTCCGAGGTCCTCACCGAGAAGAGCGGCGCCGTCCTCACGATCACGCTGAACCGGCCCGACGTCTACAACGCGTTCAACCGCTCGCTGCACGGAGCGCTCGCGGACGCCCTCGCCGAGGCGGCTGCGCCGGAGATTCGCGCCGTCGTGATCACGGGCGCGGGGCGCGGCTTCTGTGCAGGCCAGGACCTGAAGGAGTTCCGGGAGCTCGAGACGACGATCGGCGACGCGCTCGAGCAGACCTACCACCCGAACATCCGGGCCATCCGCGAGCTCGAGAAGCCGGTCGTCGCGGCGGTCAACGGCGCGTGCGCGGGCGCAGGGCTCTCGCTCGCGTGCGCCTGCGACGTGCGCATCGCCTCGAGCGAAGCGACCTTCGTCCCGGGGTTCATCGGCATCGGCCTGGTCCCCGACGCGGGCGGCTCGTGGTTCGTCCACCGCCTGCTCGGGTTCTCGCGGGCGTTCGAGTGGATGGTCTCGAACCGGCGGCTGGGCGCGGACGAGGCGCTGGCCTGGGGCCTCGTCTCCGAGACCGTCCCGAGCGAGCGCTTCCCGGCACGCGTGGTCGAGCTCGCCGAGTGGTACGCGGCGCTGCCGACGAAGGGGGTCGCGCTGACGAAGCGGCTCTTCGAGCACGCGTACACCGCATCGCTCGAGGAGCAGCTCGCGCTCGAGGCGGAGCTCCAGCACGCCGCGACGCAAACGGAGGACTTCGGGGAGGGCGTGCAGGCGTTCCTCGACAAGCGGGTCCCCGACTTCAAGGGCCGGTAGGAGGGGAAGGAGGCAGCGGCCTCCCCACCGAACGTTCGGCGCGACACCACGGCCCGTCCGGCGGTCCCGCCTGGCCGGGCTCTCGAAACCCGGCGCCCGGAGGTTCGCTTCCACGGATCTGCGGGCGCCGCTCCTGCTCACGCTAGGGTCGCGGCCGTGGAGGTACGGACGGTCGACTACCACACGGGCGGCGAGCCCTTCAGGATCGTCACCGGCGGCGTCGGCCCTCTCGCGGGCGCCACCATCCTCGACAAGCGGCGCGACGCGCTCGAACGCCTCGACCACGTCCGCAGGCTCCTCGTCTTCGAGCCGCGCGGGCACGCGGACATGTACGGCTGCTTCGTGGTCGAGCCGAACGACGAGGGCGCGGACCTGGGCGTCGTCTTCTTCCACAACGCGGGCTACTCGACCGCGTGCGGCCACGGGACGATCGCGCTCGTCACGTGGGCGCTCGACGAGGGAGTCGTCGAGCGGCGAGAGGGGGAGAACCGCGTCGTCGTCGACGTTCCGTCCGGCCGCCTCGAGACGGTGGCCGAGATCGTCGGCGGACGCGTCCGGTCGGTGCGGTTCCGGAATGTCCCGTCGTTCGTCTGGGCGGAGGGGCTCGAGCTCGGCGAGCGCTCGCTGGACATCGCCTTCGGCGGTGCGTTCTACGCGTCGCTCGAGGAGCGGGTCGAGCCGCAGGAGCTGCCGCGGCTGATCGAGCTCGGGCGTCGGCTGAAGCGGCGAGGTGGAGGAGTGGCAGGACGTCGTCCACCCGCTGGAGCCCGAGCTTCGCGACATCTACGGCGTGATCTTCTGGCGGGAAGAGGACGGGAGTCCGCTCACCCAGCGAAACGTGACCGTGTTCGCGGACGGCGAGGTCGACCGTTCACCGTGCGGAAGCGGGACGTCGGCGCGGCTCGCGCTGCTCGACCGCTCGGGGAGGCTTCCGCGGGGCGAGGAGCTGCGCCACCTGAGCATCGTCGGCTCGGAGTTCCGCGCCCGCGTGGTCGGCGACGCCGAGGTCGCCGGGCTCCCGGCGGTGATCACCGAGGTCGAGGGGAGCGCCTACCGGACGGGCGAGCACGTCTTCACGCTCGACCCGGCCGACCCGCTCGCCGAGGGATTCCTCCTGCGTTAGCCCTCGCCGAGGAGCCTGAGGATCTCGCCGTCCTCGGGGAAGCGGCCGGCTGCGCGCTTCGAGAAGACGAGGTCGCCGTCGGCGAGAACGTCGAACTGCCCGTTCCCACCCGGCGTGGTCTTCGCTTCGACGCTCGTCTTCGAGGTGATCTCGGTCGCGAGACTCGCGGCCCGTTCGTCGTAGCCGCTTCAGGTCGGGCAGTAGAGGATCTCGACCGTCATCGGCTGCAACCCTAGCGCTCCTCTTCGCCGTCGAGCCATCTCGTGCGCACTGGAGAGGCTGCCGAGCGGGTTCATCCCGCCTTTACGATCGGGCGTCCGGGCCGCTGTCACACTCGGCGGACCGAAAGGAGACATCGAGTGAAGAACCTCAAGCTCGTCGCTACCGCCGCGGCCGCCCTGGCCGCCGTCGTCGCGACAGCGATCCTGATCGTTCAGCCCGCTTCCTCTGCGACAGGAGCCGCACAGGCGTTTCGCTCCGGCCCCCCGGCTGTCCCAGCCGGCCAGATGGCGCTGTTCGGCCACATCAAGACCCTGAGCCGGAAGGGACGCGGCTACGTCATGCGCTTCGACCCCGCGTGGTTCACGAGTGGCGTGACCGCCAACACCGCCGCGGCGCAGGACGGCGCGGTTCCTCCGGGACAGCCGGTCCCGAACGACAACTACATCGTCGACGAGGGGCACCGCCTGCTGACGTACGTCGTCCCGAGCACAGCCCGTGTCACGGTGCTGACCAAGGGTCCGGTATCGACCCCTGTGACCGTTGCCGAGCTCGCGCGCATCGTCAACGGCGGCACGCACCGAAAGCTGTTCGAGCAGCTCGACACGGGCGTCTGGATCGTCGTTCGCATCGACACCGTGCGCTCGATCGACCAGCAGTACCACCCGTAGCGGTCGTGACGGTTCGGGCGGCGGTTCCGCGCCGCCCGAGAGCCGTCGCGCTCAGCGCCCGGCGTCGAGCACCAGCTCGAGGTAGCGCGTGCCGGACACCGGGCTGTCGTAGTACGGCTCGGCGTCTCGGAAGCCGAGCGAGAGGTAGAGCGCGAGCGCCCGCTCCATCGACGGGAGCGTGTCCAGGAGCATGCGCTCGTAGCCCGCCGCGCGCGCCTCGTCGACGATCGCCTCGGCCAGTCGACGCCCGAGCCCCGTGCCGCGGTATGCGTCACGCACGTACAGCCGCTTCATCTCGCACGCGCCCTCCGATCGCGGCCGCAGAGCTACGCAGCCCGCGGCCTCCTCGTGGTCGAAGGCGACGAGCAGGCGACCAGCGGGCGGCGCGTACTCGCCCGGGAGCTCCGCGACCTCGCTGTCGAAGCCCTGGAACGAGAGGTCGATCCCGAGCTCGCTCGCGTACTCGAGGAAGAGCGCGCGTGCAGCCTCGACGGCGGTCGCCCCGTTCGCGTGCTCGATCCTCGGCTCGGACATCGCGCTCGAGCGTAGCCCCGCTTCGTGATGCCGGTGGTGACGCCGTCGCCCTCGAGCGCATGAGCGAATCGGACGCCTCTACCTTGCGGCTGCCCGAGAGACGCGCGTATCCGAGCACTGACAGGAGCTGCGCCGAGGCGTGGTTCCGGACCCGCGCTTTGCCGATCACTCCCTAGATCGTCTTGAACTGCTCGAACGGCTGCCGGCAGGTGTCGCAGTAGCGAAGCGACCGGCACGGCGTCGGGCCGAAGAGGTTCTCGAGGCGGGTGTCGCTCGAACCGCAGTACGGGACAGCGAAAGCCACGCTGGAGGTGGACGAGTGTGAGCCGCTCCGCCGGGCGCGGCGCGGGCGGCGCGAAGCCTGCCTCGCGCAGCTTGTCGCGGCCCTCCGGCGTGATCCGGTCGGTCGACCACGAGTCATCGAGGACCACGCGCACGTCCGCCTCGCCCCCGAGCTCCTCCACCTTCGCGCGCATCGCGACCTGCATCGTCTCGAGCGCGGGGCAGCCCATGAACGTCGGCGTGAAGTCGATCCGTACGCGATCCTCGTCGACGGCGACCTCCTTGATCACGCCGAGGTCGACGAGCGAGATCACGGGGATCTCCGGGTCGGGGATCTCGGCGAGAGCGGCCCAGACGTCGTCGACGGTCACCACTGCGCACCCGCCGGCGCCGAGCGACGGACCATCGTCATCTCGGAGAGGAGCTCGGCGAGCTCCGCCTCGTGGGCTCCACGCGGCACAGCCTCGACCTCCGGCAGCGCGCGTCCGAGCCGCTCCTCGGCGCGCGCCTGGAGCTCCGCCGGAGCTCCTCGTCGAGGACGCCGAGCCCGTACGGCCAGAGCTCGTCGACGGCCTCGTTCAGCCGCTGCCGACCCTCCTCCGTAGCCAGCAGCCGGTCGACCCACATGTCCGCGTGGATCCGGTGGTAGGCCTCCTCGCGGTCGATCTTCGCCGCCAGCGCCGCCACGTCGGGGTCGTCCGAGGACTTGAGCGCATGGAGCCGGATCTCATCCGCGGTCTCGTACAGCCAGTGGCGGGCGATCGTTCGTGCCCATTCGAGCCGACGGAGCTCGACGAGCGGTGCCGAGCGATACTCGTCCGGAGCGCGGTCGAAGGCCAGCTCGTCGGCAGTCGTTCCGAGCTCGGCTGCCGCGAGCTCGTACAACGCGCGTGCGTGCCCGATCTCGTTCTGGGCGATCGACGAGAACGCGACGTCCTCCTCGAGGAAGGGCGCGATCCCGGTCCACTCCGAGTTGCGCCAGCCGAGGATCAGCTCGTCGTCTGCGAGCGCGAGCAGCAGGTCAGTGCGCTCGCTCATTCCGCGTCCGCCCCAGGGGCCAGCTCGAGCGTCCCGGCTTTCTCACGCGCTTCCCGCAGCCGCGCCTTGATCGAGTAGCCGTCGACGCGCCGGTACTTCATCTCGAACTCGTCCGGGAACTCGTCGATCTCGTGGACGTCCTCGCGCGGAACGAGCCAGAGCGCGACCGACTCCTGGCGGCGTCCGTACTGCTCGCGCGCGTAGATCTCGGCGAAGCGCTCGTCGGGTGCGGTCACGGAGCCCGCGTGCTGGAACGCCTGCCCCTTCCGCTCCTGGCGGAACACCTCGAAGACATGGCTCACGTCAGGCGGCCTCCGCGAGGACGACGCGCTCGACCCAGGCCACGTCCTCGCGCGACAGTCGGCGGAAGGCGAGCCTCTCCGCCGACGCGGGCCCGTGCCCGGTGACGACCGCGCGGAGCTTGTCCCAGTCGGGCTCGGTGTAGCGCCAGGCGCCCGTCTCCTCGTCCTTCAGCAGGTTCCGGTCGGGGATCTCGAGGCCGAGCTCGCGGATCTGCGGCACGTAGCCGTCGAGGAACTGCTGCCGCGCCTCCTCGTTCTCCTGGCTCTTGATCCGCCACACGTACATCGGGTCGTCGTCGGCGGGGATCGGGTTGCCGTGGAAGTGCATGAGCGGCTCCCACCAACGGTCGAGCGCCTCCTGCACGAGCCCGAACTGCTCGTCCGTGCCGGTGACCATGGCGAGGATCACGTCGCGCCCGTGGAGGATGTGGAAGGACTCCTCCCAGCAGATCTTCTTCATGATCCGCGCGTACGGCGCGTACGAGCATTTGAGGAGCGCCTTCTGCGAGACGATCGCCGCGGCGTCCACGAGCCACGCGATGACGCCGACGTCGCCCCACGTCTTCGTCGGGTAGTGGAAAACGTTGTGGAACTTCGACTTGCCGGAGACGAGGTCGTCGAGGCAGGCGGTGCGTGGCTTCCCGAGATCCTCGACGACGCGGTAGATGAGCTGCGCGTGGCCGACCTCGTCCTGGATCTTCGCGGTGAGCGCGAGCTTGCGCTGCAGGGTGGGCGCGCGGAGGATCCAATCGCGCTCGGGGAGGACGCCCATGAGCTCCGAGTTCCCGTGCATCTCGATGAACTTGACGAGGCTCGAGCGGTACTCGTCGGGCATCCAGTCGCGGGTCTCGACCTGGCCTCCGGACTGCACGTAGTCGAGGAACTCCCGTGTTCTCGCGTCCACTGCGTCGCCTCCCTACCGAACGGTCGTTAGCATCCCAGTCTAGTGGCCGAGCACACGGTAGGCGTGATGCATCCGGGCGAGATGGGGGCTGCGATCGGGGGGCTCCTGCACGGCCGCGGCGTGCCGGTTCTCTGGGCCTCGGAGGGGCGGAGCGCGGAATCCGCTCGACGCGCCATGGAGGCGGGACTCGAGGACGCAGGCTCACTCGAGAGCCTCACTGCCCGCTGCGACGTCCTCCTCTCCGTCTGCCCGCCGCACGCGGCACTCGACGTCGCTCGCTCCGTGGCCGGCTTCGAGGGTGTCTTCGCCGACGCGAACGCGATCGCGCCCGAGACCGCGCGGTCCGTCGCAGCTGCGCTCGGCGGCCGCTTCGTCGACGGCGGGATCGTCGGGCCGCCGCCTCGCTCTCCTGGAACCACCCGGCCTCTACCTCTCGGGCGCCGATGCGGAGGAGGTCGCCGACCTCTTCGCGGGCACGGCCCTGGATGCGAGAGTCGTCTCCGACGAGATCGGCGCTGCGTCCGCGGTCAAGGTCGCCTACGCGGCGTGGACCAAGGGGACCGCGGCGCTCGTCCTCGCCGTCGAGTCGTTCGCACGAGCCGAGGGCGTCTCCGAGACGGTGCACGACGAATGGCGACTGTCGCAGCCGGGCCTCCCCGAGCGGTCGGCCGGCGCAGCCCGCTCCGCCGCGGTCAAGGGCTGGCGCTGGGTAGGCGAGATGGAGGAGATCGCCGCCGCCTTCTCGTCCCACGACCTGCCCGCCGGCTTCCACGAGGCGGCCGCGGAGATCTTCCGCTCGGCAGCAACCGACCCGCGACCAGAATGGCCACACGGCGTTCGGAGCTGACGCGCCAGGCTGCCCGCCTGTTCGCGGAGCGCGGCTTCCACGGGACCTCGATGGACGCCCTGGCACAGTCCCTCGGCGTCCAGAAGGGCTCCCTCTACTCCCTGATCGGGTCGAAGCAGGAGCTCCTCTTCGTGACGATGCGCGAGGGCGCGTCGGCCTTCCACGCAGCCCTCGACGAGATCCCGGACGGCGTGCCGGCGATCGAGCGCATCCGGCTCGCGCTCCGCGGGCACCTGCGTGTCGTTGCCGAGCAGCTCGAGGTCGCGACCGTCTTCACCCGTGAGTGGCGCTACCTCGACGACGAGTATCGGGAGGAGATCCTCGCCGAGCGTCGCCGCTACGAAGAGCGATTCCGGGCTCTCTTCCGCGAGGGTGTCGAGGACGGCGAGCTCCGCGTCGATCTCGACGACGCCGCGGCGGCCCTCCTCGCGCTCTCGGCCGCCAACTGGGCGTACACATGGCTGAAGCCCGGAGCGAACACCGACGACCTCGCGGACAGCTTCACCGCGATCCTGGTCGACGGCATCCGCGGGTACGCGACGCCGTCGTGAACGGAGGTCCATGAGCAGGCTCCTGATCGTCAACCCGTTCGCATCACGCGTCGACGAGCACCGGCTCGCGGCCGTGCGGGCCGTCTTGCCCGAGGACACGGAGACGCGCCTGACCACCGCGTCGGGCGAGGCGACCGCGATCGCGCGGGAGGCGGGCGACGCCGACGCGATCTACGTCCTCGGAGGGGACGGGACGTACAACGAGGTGCTGAACGGGGTCGCGACCGACGTGCCGCTCGGGTTCCTCCCGGGAGGCGGCACGAGCGTCCTCCCGCGTACGCTCGGCCTTCCCCGCGACCCGGTCAAGGCCGCGCGGCGCGCCGCCGAAGGGCGCACCCGGCGCATCGGCCTCGGGCGCGTCAACGGCCGCCGCTTCGGGTTCAACGCGGGGCTCGGCCTCGACGCGGAGCTCGTGCGTCGCGTCGACGAGCTCGGCCGGAGCCCCGACGGCCGTCGACCCGGGGACATCGCCTTCCTCAAGGTCGCGACGCGGACGCTTCGCGAGCGGCACGGACGCTTCGACGAGCAGATCGAGATCGACGGGGTCGGGCGCGCGGCATTCGTCCTCGTCGCGAACTGCTCGCCGTACACCTATGCGGGGTCGGTCGGGCTCGACCTCGTCCCCGGCGCGAGCTTCGACGACGGGCTCGCGTTCTTCGCTCCGATCACCCTGCGCGCTCGCGATGTCCCGCGCGCGCTCGCTCGCGGCGTCTGGGGCACCGGCCTCAAGGAGGGCCGGGCGCTCTCCGGGCGCGACCTCGACCGCATCGTCGTCCGCTGCGACGAGCCTCTCCCGCTGCAGATCGACGGCGAGGACGCGGGCGACGTCGTCGAGGCCGTGTACGAGGCAGAGCGCGCTGCCGTGACCGTTTTCGTGTAGCCGGGCGCGCCGCGTTCGGCTGCATAGACTGAGCGCGGATGGCTCGAGCGGTTTCCGTCGAGAACGGTGTGCGCCGCGTCATCGGCGACGGGGAGGCTGTTCCCGACGGAGAGGTCGACGGGCTCGGCGCGGACGAGCTCCTCGCGCTCTACCGCGGCCTCGTCCTCCTGCGGACGTACGACGAGCGCTCCCTCGTCTACCACCGCCAGGGCCGGATCGGCACCTACGCGATCTTCTGGAACCACGAGGCGATGCAGGTGGGGTCCGCGCTCGCGCTCGAGGAGCGCGACTGGCTCTTCCCGAGCTACCGCGAGTCGGCGATCGGGCTGCTCCGCGGGATGCGCGCCTCGACCGTCCTCTCCTGGTGGCGTGGGCACCCCGCCGGCTGGTGGAACCCGGAGGAGTACAACGTCGCCTCGATCTGCGTCCCCATCGCGACGCACGTGCCGCACGCGGTCGGGTTCGCGTGGGGCTCGCGGCTCAAGGGGGAGGACCGGGTCGCGCTCGCGTACTTCGGCGACGGCGCGACCTCGGAGGGCTCGTTCCACGAGGGCGCGACCTTCGCCGGCGTGCTGAGGGCCCCCGCGATCCTCTTCTGCAACAACAACCAGTGGGCGATCTCGACGCCGATCTCGGCGCAGACCGCGGCGCCGACCCTCGCCGACAAGGCGATCGGGTACGGGATGCCCGGAGTCCGCGTCGACGGAGGGGACGTCCTCGCCGTGTACGAAGCGACGCGCGAGGCCGCGGAGCGAGCCCGCGCGGGCGACGGCCCGACCTTCATCGAGGCCGTGACCTATCGCAGCGCCCCGCACGCGACCGCCGACGATCCGTCGGTCTACATCGATCCCGAGCGCGTCGAGGAGGAGCGCGAGCACGAGTGCGTCGGCCGCTTCGAGGCGTACCTCGAGCGTGCCGGCGTCCTCACGAGGGAGCTCGCGGCCGAGATCGAGGAGGACGCGCTCGCGGTCATGCGCGCCGGTATCGAGGAGGCCGAGGCAGAGCCGCCTGCGGATGCGTCGCTCGTCTTCGACCACGCCTACGGAGAGCCGCCCGCGACGCTCGCCCACGATCTCTCCGAGCTCCGGAGGGTCCTCGGCGATGGCTGAGCGGCTCCTCGTCGAGGCGGTGAACGACGCGCTCCACGTCGAGATGGAGCGCGATCCGAGCGTGCTCGTGATCGGCGAGGACGTGGGGCGCCTCGGCGGCGTGTTCCGCGCGACCGCGGGGTTGCAGGAGCGCTTCGGCGCCGACCGCTGCGTCGACACACCCCTTGCGGAGGCAGGGATCCTGGGGACGGCGATCGGGCTCTGCATGGCCGGCTGGAGACCCGTGTGCGAGATGCAGTACGACGCGTTCAGCTACCCGGCGCTCGACCAGCTCATCAACCACGTCGGCCGCTACCGCTGGCGGACGCGCGGTGCCATGGAGTTCCCGCTCGTGATCCGGATGCCGTACGGCGGCGGCGTGCGGGCGCCGGAGCTCCACGACGACTCGCCGGAGACGTACTACGTGCACACGCCCGGGGTGAAGGTGGCGATCCCGGCAACTCCCGCCGACGCGAAGGGCCTGCTCGCCGCGGCCATCCGCGACCCCGACCCCGTCGTCGTCCTCGAGCCGAAGCTCCATTACCGCTCGGCCAAGGAGGACGTACCCGAGGGCGAGTACGTGGTCCCGCTCGGCGAGGCGCGGATCGCGCGTGAGGGGACCGACGTCACGCTCGTCGCCTACGGCGCGATGGTCCGGCTCGCGGAGAAGGCGGCGGACGCCCTCGCCGGCGAGACGTCCTGTGAGATCGTCGACCTGCGCTCGCTGAAGCCGCTCGACGAGGAGACGCTCGTCGCCTCGGCCGCCAAGACGGGGCGCGTCGTCGTCGTGCAGGAGGCGCCGCGGGTCTGCGGCTTCGCGGCGGAGGTCGTCGCCGTTCTCGCGGAGAAGGCGATCTACGAGCTGCGCGGGCCCGTCCTGCGGGTGACCGGCTACGACGTGCCGTACCCGTACTGGCAGCTCGAGGACGCGTACATGCCGTCGGTCGAGCGCGTCGCCGACGCCGTGCGACGCTCGCTCGCCTCCTAACGAGGCGTTCGCCGCGATCGAATGACGCTGCACGAGATCCCGCTCGAGCGGCGAACGCTGCACGGGCACTTCTCCCCGGACCTCGAGCCGGTGCTCACGATCGCCCCCGGGGACACGATCGCGTTCTCCGCGCCGGACGCGGGCTGGGGCGTCGGCCCGCCGCAGGACGTGGGCGGGACTCGCGAGCGCTTCGGCCCTCGCGATCCCGAGCTCGACGTCGGTCACCCGCTGATCGGCCCCGTCGAGGTGCGTGGTGCGCGTGTCGGCCAGACGCTCGAGGTGCAGATCGGCGAGGTCCGCGTCGGCCGGTGGGGGATCACCGACGCCGGCGGCTGGAGCACGCCGCTGAACGAGCGCCTGGGTGTCGCCGACGGCGACTCGGCGACGCTCGTCTGGGAGCTCGACGCGGATGCCGGCGTGGGGCGCGATCAGGCGGGCCGCGAGGTCCGCCTGCGCCCGTTTCTCGGCGTCCTCGGGATGCCGCCGGAAGAGCCTGGCGTCCACCCGACGACGCCCCCGAGATCGTGTGGCGGGAACATCGATTGCAAGGAGCTCGTCGCCGGTACGACGCTCTACCTGCCGATCCCGGTCGACGGCGCCCTCTTCTCCGCAGGCGACGGCCACGCCGCGCAGGGTGACGGCGAGGTGTCGCAGCTCGCGATCGAGGCGCCGGTCGAACGGGCTCGGCTGACACTGGGTCTGCGCGAGGACCTTCCGCTCACCACGCCGATCGCGTGGACTCCGTCGGCTTGGCTGACGCTCGGGTTCGACGAGGACCTCGACGAGGCTTCCGCGATCGCGGTCGACGCCATGCTCGAGCTGATGGGCCGCGAGCACGGGCTCGAGCGGCGCGAGGCTCTCGCGCTCGCGAGCGTCGTCGTCGATCTCCGTGTCACGCAGGTCGTGAACGGCGTGCAGGGCGTCCACGCCGTCCTCCCGCACGACGCGATCCGCTTCACGAGAATGGCCTGACGATGGCGCACGAGTTCAAGCTCCCCGACCTGGGAGAGGGCCTCACGGAGGGCGAGGTCGCGCGCTGGCTCGTCGCCGAGGGCGACGTCGTCTCGGAGGACGACCCGCTCGTCGAGATCCAGACGGACAAGGCGACGGTCGAGATCCCGTCTCCGTACGCGGGGACGGTGCTCCGGATCCTGGTGCCCGAGGGCGAGGTCGCTCCCGTCGGCGCGGTGCTCGTCGTCGTCGGGGAGCCGGGTGAGCCGGCCGACCAGGTGAGCCCGAAGCCGGTGCCGCAGCCGGCTGCTGCGGGCGTAACGCCGACTAGCGACGGCGCTCCGGGCGTCGCGGGAACCGGGCGTGTGCAGGCGACCCCGCTCGTGCGCAAGATCGCGGGCGAGCTCGGCGTCGAGCTCGCCGCGGTCACTGGCACCGGCCCGCAGGGCCGTGTCAGCGAGGACGACGTCCGCGCGGCCGCGGCCGCCGGCGGCAACGAGGAAGGCCGCCGCGAGAAGCTCCGTGGGGTCCGGCGCCTGATCGCCGAGCACATGACGCGGGCGCATGACGAGGTCCCGGCGGTGACCTGGGTCGAGGAGTGCGACTTCGAGGCGATCCCGCTGGAGCGTCTCCTGGCGACGGTCGTGAAAGCGTCCGCGTCCGCGCTCGCCGAGTTTCCCGAGCTGAACGCCCGGCTCGAAGGCGACGAGATCGTCTTCCTCGACCGGTACGACCTGGGCGTCGCGGTGCAGACCGACGACGGCCTGCTCGTCCCCGTCGTCCGCGACTGCGCGACGAGAAGCGTCGCCGAGATCGCCCTCGACATCGAACGGCTCGCGGGCGAGGCGCGCGCAGGCACGGCGAAGGCGGAGGACCTGCGCGGGTCGACGTTCACGGTGACGAGCGCGGGCAAGCTCGCCGGGCTCTTCCAGACGCCGATCGTCAACCATCCCGAGGTCGCGATCTTGAGCGTCGGGCGCATCGGGCCGCGTCCGGTGGTGCGGGACGGCGAGGTCGTCGTCCGGCGTGTCGGCACCGTCGGGGTCACGTTCGACCACCGGGTGGTCGACGGCGCGCGTGCTGCGGCGTTCGGGCTGGCCGTGATCGAGCGGCTCGAGTCCGGCGCTCAGTAGCTGGGCGAGCCCGGGTCTAGACTGGCTGCGCGATGGGCGCCTGGTACACGATCGGGCTCTGCCTCGGGCTGGGTCTCGGAATCGGCGTGATCCTCGCCGGCCTGCTCGGCGTGAATGGGGTCGGGGTCGGAATCGCGACGCTGCTCGCGATCGCCGCGGGGGCTGCGGTCGGGCTCGGTGTCGGCGACCTCGCGGAGACGATCGCCGGCGGCGTGGGTGGGCTCCTGGGCGCGCTCTCGGGAGCGACGATCGTGCAGGGCGCGATCCGGCGGGGCGCGACGCGCACCGGAGTCGCGGCCTACGTCGGGATGGCCGGGCTCCTCGTCTGCCTCGTCGGGTTGATCCCGATCGCCGGGTACGTGGAGGTCGTGGTGCTCCCGATCCTGGCCGTCCGCATGCGCGGTCGCCAGGCCGCCCGTTACGCGGGCCTGCGCACGCTGGCGAAGTGACCCCGGCCGAGTCGGCGGAGCCGCGGGCGCGGATGGTCGAGCGCCAGCTCCGGCGCCGTGGCATCGCGGACGAGCGTGTGCTCGAGGCGATGGGTCGCGTGCCGCGCGAGTCCTTCCTCCCCGAGGCGATGCGGAGCCTCGCCTACGACGACGGCGCGCTCCCGATCGGGCACGGGCAGACGATGTCGCAGCCGTTCATCGTCGCGTCGATCTGCTCACTCCTCGGGCTCGCCGGCGACGAGCGGGTCCTCGACGTCGGCACCGGCTCGGGATACCAGGCGGCGGTGCTCGACGAGCTCGCCCGGGAGGTCGTCACGATCGAGCGGATCCCCGAGCTGGCCGCCGCGGCGAGAGCGGCCCTCGACGAGACGGGCCACGAACGCGTCGACCTTCGCGTCGGCGACGGCTCGCTGGGCGTCCCGGACCGCGCTCCCTACGACGCGGTCGCGGTGGCCGCTGCGGCTCCGACCGTCCCCGCTCCCCTCTACGACCAGCTCGGGCTCGGAGGACGGCTCGTCGTTCCCCGCGGCGACCGCTTCGGCCAGGAGCTCGTCCTCGTCGTCAAGACGGAGGCAGGAGCCGTGGAGCGCGAGTCCGTCTCCTGCCGCTTCGTCCCGCTCGTGGGCGCGGGAGGATTCGAGGGTGGCTGACCCGAACGGGGGTCGCAGTGATCGGGACCTCAGCTACCCTGCGACGCCTGTGGATTCCTCGTCGGCGGAGGTAGGCGTCGGGTATTCGCGCGGGCGCGTGCATGCCGCGCTGCGCCGCCGCGGAAACTGGGAGCAGCTCCTCAAGTTCTGCGTCGTCGGCGCGACCGGGTACGCCGTCAACCTCGGCGTCTTCGCGCTCCTCGTCCGCGGCTTCGACGTCCACTACATCCCGGCGGCGATCATCTCGTTCCTCGTCGCCGTGACGAACAACTACACGTGGAACCGCATCTGGACCTTCCGCGCGGAGCGCGGCCACATGGCCTACCAGGGCATGCGCTTCCTCGTCATCTCGACGCTTGCGCTCGGCGCGAACCTGCTCGTCCTCCAGCTGTTCGTCAGCGCGGGTCTGGACCAGATCGCCGCCCAGGCGATCGCGATCGTCCTCGTGACCCCGGTGAACTTCATCGGCAACAAGCTCTGGTCGTTCGCTCCGAGGCGCTGAGGGCCGTCATATGACGAGGGGGTGCGCGGTTGCCGTCGCCGCGCTCGCTGTGGTCGTCGTCTCGCTCGCGGCTCCACGGTCAGCGGCCGCGGCGTCGACGCCCATCACGCCGGCGCTCCCGGGCCTTGTCCCGTCGGCGGCCGTGGCCGATCATCCGCGTCTCACGGAGAAGGCCGCGACGCGGATCGCTCTCGCCGATCCGAAGGTCGCCGCCTGGCTCGCTCGCTATCCCCCGGATCCGGCGACCTCGGCGGAGTTCCAGCGCGACGCCCGCACCTGGGTCGTGAAGGCGTGGTCGGGCGCCGCCGGGCAGGTCGCCCAGGTCACGGTGGAGGATCTGACCGGCCAGGTCACGGAGGCGTGGACCGGCCCGCAGGTCGCTTGGAAGATGGCTCGGGGCGGGGAGGCGGCCTTCGGTGGGAAGACGCTCGACCGGGTCGCCGTGTGGCTGGCGCTCTGCCTCGTCTTCCTCGTCGGCCTCGCCGACTTTCGCAACCCGCTCTCGCTCCGGAACCTCGACCTCCTCGTCCTGCTCTCGTTCTCCGTGTCGCTCGGCTTCTTCAACCGCGGCGAGGTCTTCACGAGCGTCCCGCTCGTGTATCCCCCGCTCGTCTACCTCGTCGGGCGCACCGCCTGGGCCGGCTTCCGCCGCCGCGGCCCCGCGCTGCGACCGCTGTGGCCCGCCTGGGTCCTCGCCGCCGCGGCGGTGTTCCTCGTCGGCTTCCGGGTGGGCCTGAACCACGAGTCTCCGCACGGCGTCATCGATGTCGGGTACGCGGGCGTCATCGGTGCCAATCGGATCGTGAACGGTCAGGCGCCGTACGGGCACATGCCGGTGCGCGACGACCTCGAGAAGTGCGGCCCGGCCGACGCGGACGGCGACGTCGCCGACCGCATCCAGGCGAACGGGCGCTGCGAGACGGCGAACGAGACGGGAGACACGTACGGGCCCGTCTCGTACCTGATGTACGTGCCGGCGTACCTCGCTTTCGGCTGGTCCGGGAAATGGGACTCGCTGCCTGCGGGCCACGCGACGTCGATCGCGTTCGACCTCCTGACCATCCTCGGCCTGGTCCTCGTCGGCTTTCGCTTCGGCGGAGCGCGCCTCGCATCGGCGCTCGCGTTCGCGTGGGCTGCGTACCCGTTCACCGCCTACGCACTGAATGCGAACACGAACGACTCGATCATGCCCGCGTTCCTCGTCTTCGGGTTCTGGCTCGTCTCCTCTCCGTGGGCGCGCGGCGGCGCCGTCGCCCTCGCCGGCTGGGCGAAGTTCGGAGCGCTCCTCGTCGCGCCCCTCTGGGCGACCTACCCGAGCGTGAGGCTCCGGGACCTCGTGCGCTACGCGATCGCCTTCGCCGTCGCGACGGTCGCCGCGTTCCTCGTGCTCCTGCTCGAGCCGAGCCTGTGGTCGGCGATCGAGACGTTCTGGGACAGGACGATCTCGAGCCAGGTCACCCGCGAGTCGCCGTTCTCGATCTGGGGCTGGGGCCAGTACCACGCTCGTGGCATCCCGGACCTCGGGTTCCTGCAGCCGGTCGTCGAGGCATGCGTGATCGTGCTCGCGCTCGCCGCGGCCGTGCTGCCTCGCCGGAAAGGGCCGGTCGAGCTCGCCGCGCTCACCGCCGCGGTGCTCGTGGCGTTCCAGGTCGCGCTGACCCACTGGTTCTACCTCTACCTCCCGTGGGTCCTCCCCTTCCTCGCCCTCTGGCTGCTCCTCCCGCGCGAGGGGCAAGAGCCTACGGGTGAGGAATCCGCACCGAGCTGACCGCGCCCGCCCGCCCGGTTTCGGCGTCGCACTCGATCAGCACGCCCTCGATCTGAACGCGGCCCTGCGCCGTCTCGAAGCGCACGGGGAGGCCGGTGCGCATCCGCCGGATGGCGAGGTCCGCCTCGACCCCGATCACCGAGTCGTGTGGGCCCGTCATCCCCGCGTCCGTGACGAACGCCGTCCCGAGGGGCAGCACACGGGCGTCGGAGGTCTGTACGTGCGTGTGCGTCCCGACGACCGCCGTGACCTTCCCGTCGAGCCAGAGCCCGAGCGCGATCTTCTCGCTCGTCGCTTCCGCATGGACGTCGACGAGGACGAGCGGCGTCTCCCGGGTCGCCTGCGCCACGAGGTCGTCGATGACCTCGAACATGGATGTGGCCGGGTGGAGGAAGAGCGAGCCGAGGACGTTGATCACGGCGAGCCGCGCGCCGTTCGCGAGCGGGACGACCGCGAGGCCTCGTCCGGGGGCGGAGGAGAAGCTGTTCGCCGGTCTGACGACGCGGTCGGACGCTTCGAGGTACGGGCCGATCTCGCTGCGCCGGAACGCGTGGTTCCCGAGCGTGATCGCGTCGGCGCCGGCTCCGAGGATGCGGTCGGCGAGTCGCGGCGTGATCCCGACGCCGTCCGCGAGGTTCTCCCCGTTGACGACGCACGCGTCGGCCTCGAGCTCGGCTCGAAGGTCCTGGAGGCGCGCTTCGAGCGCACCCCGACCGGGCGCGCCGACGACGTCAGCGACGAAGAGGATCCGCAAGGCAGGAGACCCTACGGGACGCCGAGTGTCGCCGAGGGGTAGACCTGGATCGAGACGTTGTTCCCGCTGTCGCCGGCGTAGCCCGCGAGCGACTGGCGCTCGACGGAGCTGATGTCGACGACCGTCCCGAGCTTCGAGGATCCCGCGGCGACGTTCGCACCGACCGTGAGCGCCGGGTCGGGGCGGACGTTCTGGAGGTAGACGACGAGAGACGGCGCTGCCGACGGCCGGAGCTCGAGCTCGGACCCCATCGGCTTCCCCGAGACGATGTGGTCGCGGATCGCGACGACGGTGCCGTCGACGGGCGAGTAGACGTCCGTCCCCGCGGACGCGCCGACTTCGAGCGTCCGCAGCGCGCCGGTCTCGAGCTGGTACCACGGGAACCCGGTCCGAGACGACCCCGTCATCCTGTGCCAGAGCCTCGCCAGCAGGCCTTCGTTCGCCTGCGGGCCGACGGGTTGGAGCGCGAGCGCGCCGTCCTGCGAGTCGTGGAATCCGACCGCGGTGAGCCCGTCCTGTGCGATCGGGGACTGGACCCTGAGGTTGCCGATCGTCGCCAGCACGAGCGGCTCCGGGTGCACGGACGTGATCGGCGCCGCGGCCGCCACCGTCGTCGCCGCCGTGGCGTGCGCGCCGCCGCGGTTGTTCCCGAACGCCGTCAGCAGGAGCGTGACGAGCCCGAGCACACCGACGACGACCACCAGTGCGACCCAGCGCGCTCGTGCCTGCGCGCGGCGCCGATGGGCTCGAAGCCGGGCGGCATGCCGCGAGCGCGGTGTCGCCGTCGCCATGCCCGGGACCGTCGCAAGGTCCAGCTCGCCCCACGACCAGGCCCGGCTGGGGCCCGCGATAGCATCACCCTCATGGTCGGCCCCGGCCCGACGATCCAGATTCCGCGGTGGATCCAGCTGGTCGTGCTGCCGGTGCTCCTGGTGTTCGCGTTCCTGCTGGCGAAGACGCTGGGGCATGTCCTCTTCCTCTTCCTGACCGCGGGCGTGATCGCGCTGACCTTGAACCCGCTCGTGCGCGACCTGACGAAGCTCAGGGTGCCGCGCGGGCTGGCCGTTGCGATCGTGTACATGATCTTCGCCGCGGCGGTCGCCGCGCTCCTGATCGCGGTCGGAGCGGTCGCCGTCGACCAGACGAAGCGCGCGGCGAACCGGATCGACGACTACGTCACGAACGTCGACCAGAGCACCGGGCAGACCGCCGCGGAGGAGGACATCGACAGCCTGCAGGCGTGGCTCGACGGCCACGGGCTCCAGCGGATCCAGGTCCGCGAGCGCGTGAACGACTGGCTGAACAACCTCGGCGCCGGGGAGATCTCGACGTACGCCCAGGACGTCATCTCGTTCCTCCAGGGCGCCGCGCTCTCGTTCGTCTTACTCCTGTTCGCGATCGTCCTGATCGTCGTCATCTCCGTCTACATGCTCCTCGACATGCCGCGGTTCGAGCGCGCGATAGACACCCGCTTCCCGCCGCGGGCGGGAGGCCCGACGCTCACACAGCACATCGAGAGCGCGCTCTGGGGCTACGTGAAGGGGCAGGCGATCCTCTCCACCGTCATCGGTCTGAGCGCCGGCCTCGGGATGTACATCCTCGGGGTGACCGGGCTCGTCCCGGGCGCCGCGGAGTACGCGCTCCTGTTCGGGCTGTGGACCGCGTTCGTCGAGGTGATCCCCTACATCGGGCCGTGGCTCTCCGCGGTGCCGCCGGCGATCTACGCCGTCTTCGTCCACCCGATCTCGATCGTCTGGGTGGCCCTGCTCTTTCTCTTCATCTACCAGATCGAGGGCCACGTGGTCGTCCCGAACGTGATGGCGAACGCGCTTCGGCTCAACCCGCTCCTCGTCATCTTCGGCCTGCTCGCCGGGGGCGAGCTGTACGGGATCGCGGGCGTCCTCGTCGCACTCCCGACGATGGCCGGCCTCCGCGCGACCTGGGACTTCTTCCGGCCGCGGGTCGAGCTCGAGAGCTGGGGCGACGGAGACTCCGACGTCCCTGTCGAGGTCGACCTCGAACCGCCGCAGAACGTCGAGCCACCGCGGGCTGCGAGCGGCTCGGGCCAGAGATGATCATCTAGGGTGCGCGCGTGAGCACGCGGGCCGGCGTGGAGGTCGACCTCTGGCAGACCATCGCTGGCGACGCGGCCGCCGAGAGCCCGCTCTGGGCCGAGTCGCTCAGGCCCGGCGACGATCGCGTCCTCGAGCCGGTCTTCTCCGCTCTCGGTCCACCGGAGCATGCGCTCGGAGTGGAGACGATCTACGAGGGCTACCTCGCGCACTACGGCAGGTCGCGGCTCTTCGCGCCGTCCGACGACGCCGTCGCGTTGCTGCTCGGCGACTACCTGTACGCCCACGGCCTCGTCCATGTGGCGCGATCCGGCGACGTGGCCGCGGTCGCGGATCTGGCCGAGCTCATCTCCCTCTGCGCGCACGTGCGGACCGACGGCCGGGGCGGCGACGCCGAGGCCTGGTCCGCGACGGCGGCTCTCCTCGGGACGGAGACGCTCGACGGAGCGCGCAAGGCGCTGCGTCTGGAGGGCGACGCGGGGCTGCTCGAGCGCGCCGCGCGGTCGGCGGCGGGAGACGCCGCGGTCGACGCCGCTCTCGCCGCGCACGCGCGATTCGTGGGGTAGAGTCGGCCCCAGGATGGCTTCCGCGCTCGCCGTGCTCGCCGATGCCGCGTCGGAGGGGAGGGACGTCATCCTCTCGATGCTCGTGGTCGGCCTCGTCTTCCTCCTCGTCATCGCGCTCGGCGAGCTGAACGAATGGCGCGTGCGCGTGAAGCACCGGAACGCGGCGCGCCGCAGGCCCGTCCGCTAGCCCCGCTTGCCGAAAGACCGCGTTCGATCCCGCGGCGTTCGTGGCGGCGCTCCATAGACTGACCGGCCGTGGCATCGCCGCCCGACGATCTGCGGGAGTGGATCGCGCTCCTCGAGCGCGAGGGCGAGCTGCGGCGGATCTCAGCCGAGGCCGACCCCGACCTCGAGATCACGGAGATCGTCGACCGGGTCGTGAAGGCGGGCGGGCCGGCGCTCTTCTTCGAGCACCCGCAGGGCTCGTCGCACCCGCTCGTCATCAACCAGTTCGGGACCGAGCGGCGCATGTGCCTCGCGCTCGGCGTGGAGACGCTGAACGAGGCGGCCGCGAAGCTCGCCGACGTCCTCGACCTCCAGCCCCCGGAGGGCATCCGCGAGAAGGTGAGGGGGCTCCTGAAGCTCAAGTCGGTCGCCGACTCGCGGCCGAAGGTCGTCTCCAAGGGCGCCTGCCAGGAGATCGTCCTCGAGGGCGACCAGGTCGATCTCGGCGCGCTGCCGATCCAGCGCTGCTGGCCGGGCGACCCGGCGCCCTTCATCACGCTCCCGGCGGTGTTCACCAAGGACCCGAATACCGGCGTCCGCAACGTCGGCATGTACCGGATGCAGGTGATCGACGGGCGCTCGACCTTCATGCACTGGCAGCTGCACAAGGACGGGCGCGCCGACCTCCTGGCCGCCGAGGACGGGCGGATTCCCGTCGCCGTGGCGATCGGGCTCGACCCGGTCACGGCGTACTCGGCGAGCGCGCCGCTCCCGCACCACCTCGACGAGCTCATGCTCGCCGGGTTCCTGCGCGGCGAGCCGGTCGAGCTCGTCCGCTGCAGGACGGTCGACCTCGAGGTGCCCGCGACCGCCGAGATCGTCCTCGAAGGACACGTCTCGAGGGACGACGTCGGGATCGAGGGCCCGTTCGGCGACCACACGGGCTACTACTCGCACGCGGAGGAGTTCCCCATCTTCCGGATCTCGGCCATGACGATGCGGAAGGACGCGATCTACGCCTCGATCGTCGTCGGCAAGCCTCCGGCCGAGGACGCCTGGCTCGGGAAGGCGACGGAGCGGATCTTCCTTCCGGCTGTGCGGCTGACGCTCCCGGAGATCGTCGACTACGACCTCCCCGTCGCGGGCGCGTTCCACAATTGCGTCATCGTCTCGATCCGCAAGTCGTTTCCCGGCCACGCCCAGAAGGTCATGCACGCGCTCTGGGGGCTCGGGATGCTCTCGCTCTCGAAGTCGATCGTCGTCGTCGACGAGCACGTGAACGTGCACGACTACGCGGACGTCTTCTTTCGCGTGACCGCGAACGTCGACCCGCGCCGCGACGTCCTCGTCACCGAGGGCCCGCTCGACCATCTCGACCACGCTCCGGGACGGCAGTTCTACGGCGGGAAGCTCGGGATCGACGCGACGCACAAGCTTCCCGAGGAGGACGCGCGGCCGTGGCCGGAGGAGATCGTGATGAGCGACGAGATCCGCGACCTCGTCTCCCGCCGCTGGGTCGAGTACGGCCTCGACTCGTTGTCGTGACATGCGTCGGGCGGAGCGTGCAGAATCCTCGGCGTCGAGACAGTCGTCACGTCGTTGACACCGACGACGGCGGAGCGATTGAATCCGGCGAAGGCCCGCCTTGAGCGACAACGGTCACGACACACACGAGACACCGGGACCGAGCCTCTGGCCGATCGGCTTCGCCGTCGGGATCGCGTGCCTCCTCCTCGGGCTCGTCCTGAGCTGGGTCGTGGCCGCGCTCGGCGCGGTGCTGGCGGTCGTCTTCGGGCTCCTCTGGGCGCGCGATGTCACCCGAGACGTCCGCGGAGACGTGCCGGAGGTCGAGCCGGAGACGCGCGTCGTCTCCGACCGTGCGGCGCCCGCTCCGGTGACCGCCGAGGAGCCGCTCCCCACGTACTCGCGCTCGCGCTTCCTCGAGGCCACGACGATCGGGCTCGGGGCCGCGATCGGCGCCGTCGTCACCCTTCCCGTGCTCGGGTTCATGGTGCTGCCGGCGTTCACCGACCTCGCCGAGCACGAGACCGACCTGGGACCGCTCAGGAACTTCCCGGACGGCGAGTACGTCATCGCGACCTTCCTCCAGAATCCCGAGAAGGGCGAGGTCACGCGGCGCACGGCGTTCGTGCGGAACAACGGCTTCACGGACAAGGGCGAGCCGAGCTTCACGATCCTGTACAGCCGCTGCGTCCACCTCGGCTGTCCGATCCAGCCGAACGGGCCGATCGACGAGAAGGCGGCGAAGAAGGTGGGCGGCGTCGAGCTCAAGCCGGTGCTCGCGCAGTCGTTCGGCTGTCCGTGCCACGGCGGGCTGTACGACTCCGAGGGCAACCGCAAGGCCGGACCGCCCGTTCGGTCGCTCGATCGCTTCACGTTCTCGATCAAGCACAACCACCTGATCCTGGGGCAGATCTACGCGGTCGGCCACGTCGACGGCGCGGGCGCGTCGGCGACCATCCAGCGTTACCCGTGGGCGACGCCGGGGACCCACGTGGACGGGATCGAGGCGTGGCTGTACCCGATCGTCCCGAGCCAGGTCACGAACACGAGCCCGGTGGCGGGGTAGCGGATGGCGACGACGACGAAGCGGGGGAACCACCGCAAATCGCCCATCGAGACCGCGGTCCTCGTCCCTCTCGACTGGGTGGACGAGCGCACCGCAGCAGTTCGCGGCACCAAGTGGTTCCTGTTCCGCAACGTCCCACGCGACGTCAACTGGATGCAGACCCTCGGCTCGGCGACGCTGACGGCCTTCATCGTCCAGGCGCTGACGGGCGGGATCCTCGCGATGTACTACCAGCCGTCGGCGGCGATCGACCCGCAGACGGGGAAGCCGGTCGCGTACTCGTCGATCCAGGCGATCACGAACGAGTTGACGCTCGGCTGGCTCGTCCGCGGCATGCACCGCTGGGGCGCGAGCGTCTTCATCATCCTGCTCTTCATGCACATGGGGCGCGTGTTCCTGTTCGGCGCCTACAAGTACCCGCGCGAGCTCACCTGGATCACCGGCGTCCTGATCCTCGCCATGGGGATGCTCATGGGGTTCACGGGCTACCTGCTGCCCTGGGACCAGACGGCGTACTGGGCGTCGGCGGTCGGGATCAACCTGAACGGGACGGCACCGTTTCTCGGCCCCTGGCTCGCCCAGTTCTTAGCGGGAGGCCCCGAGATCGGGGACTACACGCTGCCGAAGTTCTACGCCATGCACATGCTCCTGATACCCGGCGCGCTGATCGCGCTGATCGGCGTGCACATCTACCTCGTCACCCGGCTCGGCGTCGTCTCTCCGCCGTGGTCGGGCGAGGAGGCGGGACGGGACAAGCCGGAGACCGTTCCCGCGGGAGCGCGCGCCGGTCTCGTCCGGCACGGTGCGTCGGGAGGTGCGAGCAATGGCTCGTGACCTCGGCGAGCTGAACCGCGAGGGCTTCGCTCGCTACAAGGACGACGTCAAGAAAGAGGGGAAGTCCTTCTTCCCGCGCGCGATCCTGCACGACACGGTGATGTCGCTCGTCGTCGTCAGCATCATCGTCGCGCTCGCGTGCATCTGGTACTTCGACGCGGGCGACACTCCGCAGGGGAAGGGCCTCAAGCCCGGAATCCTGGGGCCGCTCTACACCGCACCGGCCGATCCGGGGACGACGAGCTTCGTCCCACGGCCCGACTGGTACTTCTACTTCCTCTTCTACCTCCTCCGGATCTTCAAGTGGCCGGAAACGGTCTTCATCGCGACGGTCGGCATCCCGACGATTTGCCTGATCCTGCTGCTCGGGCTTCCGTTCTACGACCGGCGGCGCGAGCGGCGCCCGTCGCGGCGCCCGGTCGCGATGGTCGCGGCCGTCCTCACCGTGGTCTCCATGGGCGTCCTGACCTGGAAGGGCGCCACCGCGAAGGAGGCGCTCGGGTCCGAGCTCGTCCTGCTCGTCCCGAGCTGGGCGCACCAACAGGGCTTCCAGCACAACGAGAAGGCGGTGAAGGGTGCGACCCTCTTCGCGCAGTCCGGGTGCCTGAACTGCCACACGTACCTCGGGCAGGGGGCCGGGCAGCTCGGCGCGCCGAACCTGTCGGCGATCGGGAAGACGAACGACGCCTCGTTCTTCGTCCAATACCTGACGAATCCGGCCGCGTTCGGGAACAAGGTCATGGGCTCGTACGCGTACCTCGGGGACCAGAACCTCTCGAACCTGGGCGCGTTCCTGGCCGCCTCGGACGGCCCCAAGTAGCTTTCCCCCAGTAGCCTTGCGCCCGTGCGCGTCTTCCTCGGCGTGACCGGTGCGTCCGGCGCTCCCTACGCAGAGCGCCTCCTGCGAGCGCTCGCCGCCGTGGACTGCGAGGTCGGCCTGTGCGCGTCGCGCTCCGGGATCGAGGTGCTGGCGACCGAGCTGTACGGCGATCCGTCGCTCCGGCGCGAGGAGGTCCTGGACCGCTTCGTCGGCTCGGCGTCGGAGCAGGTGACCGCGTACGGGGAGAACGACTTTCAGAGCCCGTACGCGAGCGGCTCGGCACGCGTGGACGCCTACGTGATCTGCCCCTGCTCGATGGCGACGGTAGGGACGCTCGCCTCGGGCGCGATGCAGAACCTCATCCATCGAGCGGCGTCCGTCGCCCTGAAGGAGCGGCGGAAGCTCGTCCTCGTCCCTCGCGAGACGCCGCTGTCGTCGATTCACCTCCGGGGCCTCGCGACGCTGAACGAGGCCGGCGCGGTGATCCTCTTCGCGGCCCCCGGCTTCTACCACGGCCCGGAGTCGATCGACGACCTCGTCGACTTCCTCGTCGCGCGCTGTCTCGACCAGATCGGGATCGACAACGCGCTCGTCGCCCGCTGGGGCCAACCGTGAGCTACGAGTCCGGGACCCTCGAGCCGGAGGTCGTGCGCGGCATGTTCGACCGCATCGCGCCCGTCTACGACGTCATGAACCACCTGATGACCGCCGGCCTCGATCGCCGCTGGCGCCGACTCGCCGTTCGCACGGTCGTGTGGCCGGGCGATCGCGTGCTCGACGCGTGCTGCGGAACGGGCGACCTCGCGATCGAGGCGGAGCGGCGCGGCGGGAGAGTTGTGGGGCTCGACTTCTCCGCGCGCATGCTCGAGCGGGCGCGCCCGAAGTCCGGGACGATCGAATGGGTCCAGGGCGATGCGCTCGACCTTCCGTTCGAGGACGCGACCTTCGACGCCGCAACCGTCGGGTTCGGTGTCCGCAACCTCCGCGACCTCGGGCTCGGCCTGCGCGAGCTCGCCCGTGTCATCCGCCCGGGGGGCCACGTCGCCGTGCTCGAGATCACCCGCCCGCGCGGGATCCTGCGGCCCTTCTTCCGCATCTGGTTCGAGGTGTTCGTGCCGCTCGCGGGCCGGATCCTCCCGGGCGGGAAGGCGTACACGTACCTGCCGGCGAGCGTGCGCCGATTCCCCGGCCCGGAGCACCTCTCCGCGCTCCTCGAGGACGCCGGCTTCGAGAACGTCAGCTTCCGGCTCCTCGGGGGTGGCAGCGTCGCCCTGCACACGGGGGCTCGGCCGTGAGCGCGCCGGCCGTGAGAGCGCAGGCCGTTCTCGTGCAGGCGCGCCCGTACCTCGACGAGCTCGAGCTGCGGCTCGAGGCCGCGGTCTCGCCGTACCCGGGCCTCGTGCGGGAGGTCGCTCGGGACGCCATCGCCGCGGGCGGGAAGCGGATGCGTCCGCTCCTCGTGCACCTGACGGCCGAGGATCGGGAGCTCGCCCTCCGCGGAGGCGTCGCCGTCGAGCTCGCGCACGCCGCGACCCTCGTCCACGACGACGTGATCGACGGCGCGGAGCTCCGGCGCGGACGCTCGTCCGCCTGGCGAGCGCACGGAGTCGGTGCGGCGCGCGCGGGCGGGGACTACCTCTTCGCACGCGCCTTCTCGGAGCTCGCGGGAGCCGGCGACATCGAGGGCGTCGACGTGCTCGCGCGCGCCTGCCTCGCGATCGCTCGCGGGGAGGCGATGCAGAAGCGTCAGGAGCACGACCCGGACACGCCGGTCGACGCCTACGTCGAGCGGATCTCGCTTGAAGACGGGGAAGCTGTTCGAGGCAGCGTGCCTCCTCGGCTCGCGCGACGAGCGTCTCGGTGCGTTCGGCCTGAACCTCGGGATCGCCTTCCAAATCGCCGACGACATCCTCGACTGCGTGGGCGACACGATCGAGACCGGGAAGATTCCGGGCGCCGACCTGCGCGAGGGCGTGCCGACGCTGCCGTTGATCCTCGCCGCCCGAGAGGACGAGGTCGTCCGCGCTGCGCTGCGAGGCGGCCCGAACGAGGGAGCGCTCGTCCGCGTCGCCGAGACGAGCGCGCTCCGCCGGTCCCGGGAGATGGCGCTCGACTACGCTGGCAGGGCGCGAGGCTTCCTCGACGGCGAGCCCGAGCTGGAGGCCCTCACGCACATCGTCATCGACCGGGAGCGGTAGGGAGTCGTGACAGTCGTCGAGCGGAGCGCCCTGGACGAGGTCCGGGGAAAGGTGGAGGCCGGAGAGCGCCTCGACTTCGAGGACGGCCTCGCGCTCCTCGAGTCCGACGACGTGCTCTCCCTCGGCGAGCTCGCCGACCTGGCGCGGCGCCTGCGCGGCGGCACCGACGAGGTCTACTTCGTCCAGAACCTCTATCTGAACCAGACGAACGTCTGCCGCGTGAAGTGCAAGTTCTGCGCCTTCGCGGCCACGCGGAAGCAGGAGCACGCCTACACGCTGACGGGCGAGGAGCTCGTCGCAGACGTGCTCGAGCAGCGCGAGGCGACGAGCTTCACCGAGATCCACATGGTGAACGGCGAGAACCCGCACGTCGACTTCGGCTACTACCGAGACACGATCGCGGCGCTCCACGAGGCGGTTCCGGACGTCCACCTGAAGTGCTTCACGGCGTCCGAGATCCACCACATGACGACGCTCTCGGGGCTCACCCACGAGGAGGTGCTCCGCGAGCTCAAGGACGCGGGGCTCGGCTCGCTCCCGGGCGGCGGGGCGGAGGTCTTCGCCGACCGTGTCCGGCGCCTGATCGCGCCCGGGAAGGAGCACCCCGACACCTGGTTCCACGTCCACGACGCCGCCCACAAGCTCGGCATCCCGACGCACTGCACGATGCTCTACGGGCACGTCGAGACCTACGAGGAGCGCGTCGACCACATCCTCCGCCTCCGCGAGCAGCAGGATCGGACGGGCGGCTTCCTCGCCTTCATCCCGCTCGCGTTCCACCCGGAGAACACCGTCTTCGAGCGGCGCGGCTGGCGTCATACGACGGGCGCGGACGACCTGAAGATGCTCGCGTTCTCGCGCCTGATGCTCGACAACGTCGCGAACATCAAGGCCTACTGGATCATGATGGGCATGCCGCTCGCCGCGGTCGCGCTCCACTTCGGCGCGAACGACGTGCAGGGCACGGTCGTTCGCGAGGAGATCTTCCACGCCGCGGGAGCGAAGACCGAGACCGAGCAGAAGGTCGACCAGCTCGTCCGCTTCGTCCGCGACACCGGGCGCATACCCGTGCAGCGCGACACGCTCTACAACGAGCTCCGCCGGTGGGCCGCGTGAGCGGGCGTCCATGAGCATCCGCCTCGGCCGCATCTCGTACGTGAACATGGCGCCCGTCTTCTACGAGCTGAAGGCGGACGTCGAGGAGGTCTGGGGAGTCCCGACGGAGCTCAGCCGGATGCTCCTCGACGGCGAGGTGGACATCGCGCCGATCCCGTCGATCGAGTACGCGCGGCACGCCGACCGCCTCAGGATCCTCCCCCGCCTCTGCGTCTCCTCCGAGGGCGCCGTCGACTCGATCCAGCTCGTGACCTCGATCCCCTTCGGGCAGGTGCGCTCGGTGGCCGTGACCCCGGAGAGCGCGACCTCCGTGGTGCTCGTTCGCGTCCTGCTCCCCGACGCCGAGATCGTCCCGCTCGGCTTCCAGGCCGACGCGACGCTCCTGATCGGCGACGCCGCGCTCCGGAGCGCGTTCGAGGACCCGACCCCGCACTACGATCTCGGCCGGCTCTGGCTCGAGCGGACGGGACTGCCGATGGTGTTCGCGGTCTGGGCGGCGCCCGAGCCGGTCATCGACGGCCTCATCGAGCTCGAGCATGCGCTCGTCTCGTCCGTGCGGCTCGCCCGCGGCGAGCCGGAGCGGTTCGCGCGCCTCGCGAGCGAGGAGTACGGCTACCCGGCCGGGTTCATGGCGCGCTACTTCGAGAAGCTCCGCTACAGCTTCGGTCCGCGGGAGCGCGCGGGCCTGTACACGTTCCTCGAGATGGCACGTGACGCCGGTGAGCTCGCCCACGTCCCGGAGCTCCGCTTCGTCCGCGAGGAGGTTGTCGCGTGACGGTGGTCGCCGATCCCGCCCCGACCGTCGGCGACGTCCTCGAGCAGGCGCTCGACGGTGAGCGGATCACGGACGAGGACGCGATCGCGCTCCTCCGCTCGCGCGATCTCGTCGCCGTGGGCCGCACCGCCAACGAGGTCCGGAACCGGCTGAACGACTCCTCGCGGGTGACGTTCATCGTCGACCGGAACCTGAACTACACGAACGTCTGCGTCACCGACTGCGACTTCTGCGCCTTCTACCGGCGTCCGGGCGACCAGCGCGAGGGCTATCTCCTCCCGAAGCCGGTCATCTACAAGAAGATCGAGGAGACGCTCGCGATCGGCGGCACCGGGCTCCTCATGCAGGGCGGCCACCACCCGGACCTCGGGATCGACTACTACGAGGATCTCTTCCGCTCGATCAAGGCGCGCTACCCGATCCACCTGCACGCGCTCTCGCCGTCGGAGGTGCAGCACATCGCGCGTCGCTCGAAGCTGACGATTCCGGCCACCCTCTCGCGCCTCCGCGACGCGGGGCTCGACTCGCTCCCCGGCGGCGGCGCCGAGATCCTCGTCGACCGCGTCCGCCGGGTGATCGCGCCGAAGAAGACGAAGACCGACGAGTGGCTCGACGTGATGCGCCAGGCGCACCGGCTCGGGATGTCGACGACGGCGACGATGATGTACGGCCACGTCGAGACGCTCGAGGAGCGGGTCGAGCACATGCGCCGCATCCGAGAGCTGCAGGACGAGACGGGAGGCTTTCGCGCCTTCATCTCGTGGACCTTCCAGCGCGACGGGAACCGCCTCGACCACGTCGTCTCCGACGAGGACATGCCCACTTCGTTCGACTACCTGCTCACGCAGGCCGTGTCCCGGATCTACCTCGACAACGTCCCGCACATCCAGTCCTCCTGGGTGACGCAGGGAATGAAGATCGGGCAGGTCGCGCTCGGCTTCGGCGCCGACGACATGGGCTCGGTGATGATCGAGGAGAACGTCGTCTCGGCCGCCGGGACGACGCATCGCACGACGACGGACGAGCTGGTGCACCTGATCCGCTCGATCGGGAAGATCCCCGTGCAGCGCGACACGCTGTACCGGGACGTCCGCGTCTTCGACTGACGGCGGGCTCCGTCGACGCGAGCCGCGCGGTCGAGGAAGATTCGCGCATGTCCGACGGCGAGCTCGCGTACCTCACCCCCGAGGCGAAGGCCCGGATCGAGATCGACCGCAAGCTGGCCGAAGCAGGCTGGGCCGTCCAGGACGCGCGCGCGGTGAACCTGTCCGCCTCCCGGGGCGTCGCCGTCCGCGAGTTCGTGATGCGCTCGCCGCACGGCCGCGCCGACTATCTCCTCTTCCTCGACGGCGCCGCGGCGGGAGTGATCGAGGCGAAGAAACGAGACGAGTTTGGGGACACGTGCATCTTCCGGACGCGCACGAGCCAACGGCATGCGCCTCACGTTGGCCAGGAACGACCCGTACGTGACCTCGATCTCGGGGAGTGTCTCGAGCGCGCGGATGAACGTCTGCTGTCGGGTGCTCTTCGTCCGGTCGCTCCGCGTGTCCTTGACGAGAGCGGTGAAGTACCGGACCTTCGTGACCTCGTTCTGCGGAAGCAGGCGACGGCAGAGCTCGACCACGTTGAGCCATCTGTACGGCGTGCCCGCGACGGCCCCGTAGTAGAAGTTGAACCCGTCGATGTAGATGGACGTACGCACGACTTCACTGTACGTCGTCTCCCTAGAAAACGCGGAGGCCGCCTTGCGGCGGCCCCACATCCCTGCCACCGAGGCAGCAGGGGGAGTTGATCCGAGAGTACCACCAGTAGAGGCCGGCTCCTACCCCGGTCGGGGGCACGTGGCGAATCGTGGCGGAGGTCGAGGCGCGCCTCTCGGCGCTCGACGAGATGCGAGCGGGCGCAGCGCCGCTCGTAGACGCTCCGCGCCGCGATCCTCGAGCGTGCCTTCCGCGGCGGCGGTCGTCCCGCAGGACCCGGCCGACGAGCCCGCCGAGGTCCCCCTCGCCCGCATCCGCACCGAGCGTAAGGACAAGCAAACCGTCACAAGAGGGGGTAAGTAAGCGAAAGAGCCTGCATTTAGGCCATCTCCAGCGTTAGAGTTAGGGACACGCATGGGGACGCCTGAGCGGGCATATAACGAGAGCCATCCGTGGATCACGTTCCATGTCGACCTCTCGCATGCAGGTGCCGAGCTGTGGATGTTGCTGGGAGAGGCTCGGTCGAAGGTCGAGCATCTGTCCCTGGCGCTGCTCAAGCCAGACATCGCCGAAGAGATGCTTCGCGTCTACCTGGCAAAGGGAGCCCAGGCTACAACCGCAATCGAAGGCAATACCCTCAGCGAGGACGAGGTTGCCCGGATCGTCGCCGGTGTCGCGCCAACCCCTCCGCCCTCGCAGGAGTACCTCTACCGCGAGGTTGAGAACATCGTCGCCGCCTTCAACCGAATCAAGGACAACCTCATCGCAGGAGGCGAATCGGAGCTGACGCCTGAGCGCATCAGAGAGTTCAACAGAGAGGTCCTCGCCGGGCTCGAGCAGGAGGACGTCCACCCTGGTGAGTTCCGGACGCACTCGGTGGTCGTGGGTGCATACCGAGGCGCTCCGTGGCAGGACTGCGAGCACCTCGTAGGACGACTCGGAGAGTGGCTCGAGAGCGGCGACTTCGATCCGCCGGACGACGAGTGGGAGATCGCATACGCGCTGCTCAAGGCCGTGCTCGCGCATCTCTACACAGCGTGGATCCATCCCTTTGATGACGGAAACGGTCGCACGGCGCGGCTCATTGAGCTGCAGGTCCTTCTGGCCGCCGGCGTTCCGATGCCTGCGACCCATCTCCTTAGCAACCACTACAACGCGACAAGGGGTGAGTACTACCGTCAGCTCGACGCCGCAAGCGGATCGGGCGGCGACGTCGTCCCGTTCGTGCGCTACGCGGTCCGTGGCTTCGTCGACGGCTTGCGGCTCCAACTCGAGCGTGTCTGGATACAGCAGTACGCGGATCGGTGGGAACAGTTCGTCTATGAGACCTTTGGGCGTGTCTCCGGCGAGGCCGCACGGCGGCGTCTCCACTTGGCGCTCGAACTCTCGAAGCGTCACGAGCCAGTGCATCGACGCGACGTTCCCGCCCTCTCGCCGCGTCTGGCGGTTGCATACGAGGGCACCGAGCGGATGGTCGGCCGCGACCTCAACGCACTCGCGGCGATGGATCTGATCCTTCAGGTTCGGCGCGGTTACTGGTCTGCAAACCGAGAGCGGCTTCTCGCGTTCAGGCCACTGCGACGAGAGAATCCGGTCGAATGAGTACCCAGAATGGCCTCGTCCAGCGGCTCTGGAGCTACTGCAACATCCTCAGAGACGACGGGCTCTCGTACGGCGACTACCTCGAGCAGCTCACGTATCTGCTCTTCCTGAAGATGGCGGACGAGCAGACGAAGCCGCCGTTCTCACGGCCGGCGATCGTGCCCGAGGGGCTCGACTGGCCGTCGCTCCTCTCGCGCGACGGCGACGAGCTCGAGGTGCACTACCGGCACCTGCTGAGCGAGCTCGGGCGCGGGGCGGGGATGCTCGGCGTGATCTTCCGAAAGGCGCAGAACCGGATCCAGGACCCGGCGAAGCTGCGCCGGCTCGTCGTCGACCTCATCGACCGCGAGAGCTGGCTCACGCTCGACGCGGACGTCAAGGGCGACGCGTACGAGGGGCTGCTCGAGAAGAACGCGGAGGACGTGAAGTCGGGCGCCGGCCAGTACTTCACGCCGCGGCCGCTGATCAGGGCGATCGTCGAGGTGATGCGGCCCGGACCGGGGATGCGGATCGCCGACCCGGCGTGCGGCACGGGCGGCTTCCTGCTCGCGGCGTACGAGGCGATCGCGCGGTCGGGGCTGCTCGACCCCGAGCAGAAGCGCTTCCTGCGCTACGACGCGCTCCGCGGCTGGGAGATCGTCGACTCGACGGCGCGGCTGTGCGTGATGAACCTCCTCCTGCACGGGATCGGGTCGGAGGAGGCCGAGAGCCCGATCGTCGTCGACGACGCGCTCAAGACCGACCCGGGCGAGCGCTTCGAGATGGTGCTGACGAACCCGCCGTTCGGCCGCAAGTCGTCGATGACGTTCGTCTCGGAGGAAGGCGAGATCGGACGCGAGGACTTGGTCGTCGTCCGCGACGACTTCTGGGCGTCGACCTCGAACAAGCAGCTGAACTTCGTCCAGCACGTGAAGACGCTGCTCGCGATCGACGGGCGCGCGGCGGTGGTCGTCCCCGACAACGTGCTCTTCGAGGGCGGGGCCGGGGAGACGGTGCGCCGGAGGCTCCTCGAGGAATGCGACGTGCACACGCTGCTGCGGCTCCCGACCGGGGTCTTCTACGCGCAGGGCGTGAAGGCGAACGTCCTCTTCTTCGACCGCAAGCCCGCCTCCGAGACCGCCTCGACGCGCGAGCTCTGGGTCTACGACCTGCGCACGAACCAGCACTTCACGCTCAAGCAGAACCCGCTCCGCGGCGAGCACCTGCGGGACTTCGTCGCCGCGTTCTCGGCCGAGGACCGGAGCGCCCGCGCCGAGTCGGAACGCTTCCGGCGCTTCTCCTACGACGAGCTGCTCCAGCGCGACAAGGTCTCGCTCGACCTCGTCTGGCTCCGCGACGAGTCGCTCGAGGATCTCGAGCACCTCCCGCCGCCGGACGTCATCGCGCAGGAGATCGTCGAGGACCTGGAAGCCGCGCTCGCCGAGTTCGCGGAGGTCGCTCGATCGCTGTCGAGCGGCGCAGCGGATCCGGCCGGCGACTGACGACGGCTGTACGGATCCTGTAAGAGCCTGCAAAACCGCCGTTCTGCTTCCGCTAGCCTCGATCGGCCGTGCTTCGCCTCGCTGCTCTCTCCGGCGCCGCCGCCGCTCTCGCACTCGCCTTCGCCGGCACCGCCGGCGCGCAGACCACGCAGCTCTTCCCGGGCGTCACCTATCAGGACACGATCCAGTTCACGCCGCACGGCCCGGTTGCGGTCCACGTCGTCAAGGGCCCGCGGCCGGTCGGTCTCTACCGGCTGAGCCCGGTGCTCTCGAACGGGTCCGTCACGGGCAGGGAGACGGTGTCGTCGATGGAGCGGCGCCTCGCGACGACGAGCACGACGGTCGGCGTGAACGGAGACCTCTTCTCCCTTTCGACCGGCCGTCCCAGCGGGATCCTGCTCCGCGACGGCGTCCTCGTCACGCCCCCGACCGCCTCGCGCTCGAGCGCGGGGGTCACGCTCGACGGGACGCTCGACGTGCGCAGGATCAAGTTCCTCGGCACCTGGCGCGGGCTCGGCCAGCGGCGCACGCTCAACTTCTTGAACCAGGCGCCCGGGAAGAACGGGATCTCTCTCTTCACAACCGACTGGGGACGTGCGACGCCGAAGCTCGCCGGCTCCGTTTCGCTCGTGCTCTCGCCGTTTCCCGCAGCGACCCCCAACGCCGATCTCGCGGCGCCGGTCGTGAGCGTCAGCCAGAACGGGCCCGTCCCGATCGCGCCGGGCACGGGGGTGCTCGTCGCGCGCGGGATCGCGGCCAGCAAGCTCCAGGCCGAGGCGCCGGTCGGGACGACCGTCACGCTTCGGCTGATCCTCCAGCCGGGTTGGGGGACGGTGTCCGACGCGATCGGCGGCGGCCCGATCCTCGTCCGCAGCGGCAAGCCGGTCTACCGCTCGAACGAGGCGTTCACCACGTCGCAGCTCGCCCCGCGCGGCCCGCGCAGCGCCGTCGGCCAGCTCGCGAACGGGAGCATCCTCCTCGTCACGACCGACGGGCGCCAGCCCGGGTACTCCGTGGGGATGACCAACTTCGAGCTCGCGCAGACGCTCGTGCGGCTCGGCGCCGTCTCCGGGATGGCGCTCGACGGCGGCGGGTCCTCCACTCTCGCCTTCGACGGCACCGTGCTCTCGAGCCCGTCCGACGGGAAGGAGCGAGCCGTCGCCGACGCGCTCCTCTTGACGTACTCGGGCGTCTACGTGACACCGCCGTCCGTCGCGGTCGTGTCTCCGAACGGCGACGGGATCGACGACGCCGAGAGCCTCGGCTTCAAGGTCGTCCGGCCGTCGAACGTCACCGTCACGCTGACCGGACCCGACGGGACCGCCGCCTACCAGCAGACGACCCAGTTGCAGCCCGGCACGTATCAGGTGCCGTTCCCGCCCCCTGCGGCCACGCCTCCGCCGCCCGCTCCCGGCCAGCCGCCCTCCCCGCCGCCGTCTGCGCCGATCCCGCCCGCCGAGGGCCGGTGGACGCTCGCGGTCTCGGCGACGGACGACCAGGGCCTCGCCTCGACGGCGACACGCAAGTTCGCCGTGAACTCGACGCTCGGCTACCTCCAGGTCGAACCGAAGACCCTGGCGCTGCCGCCGAGCGGCCGCTCGCTCGCGATCCGGTGGACGCAGGCCCGCGCCGCGCAGGTCAAGGTCGTCCTCGAGACCGTCGACGGCACGCCGCTTCGCACGCTCGCCTCGACGCGCTACGAGGCGGGTCAGCAGACGATCGCGTGGGACGGTCGCTTCAAGAGCGGGAAGCTCGCGACGGGCGGCCGCTACCTGATCGGCGTGACTGCGACGAACGAGCTCGGATCCGCGGTGCTCGCCGCGCCGCTCACCGTGCGCCGGGTCGCGGGCTCCAAGTAGCGCCAGCGGGGCCCGTCTCTAGACTCCGCCCGTGCTCGTCGCCTCGGTCACCGGCGGCATCACCGACGCCGTCACGACCGCAATCGGGGACCACGGCCTCTACGCCGTCTTCGTCCTCTCGATGATCGACGCCGTCTTCCCCGCGGCGAGCGAGGTCGTGATGATCTACGCGGGCGCGCTCGCGGCCGGCGCGTTTCCCGGCCAGGACGTCGTGCTCTTCGGGCACACGATCGACTCCGGCTTCTCCGCCTACGTCGCCGTCGCCCTCGCGGGGACTCTCGGCTACACGCTCGGCGGGATCGCGGGCTGGGCGATCGGCAGGTACGGGGGACGCCCCTATCTCGAACGCCACGGTCGCTGGCTCCATCTCGACCGCGAGCGGCTCGAGCGTGCCGAGCGCTGGTTCGAGCGCTGGGGGGACTGGGCGGTGTTCCTCGGCCGGCTGACGCCGCTCGTGCGCTCGTTCATCTCGATCCCCGCCGGAGTGCTCGAGATCCCGTTCGTCAGGTACGTGCTGCTCACGCTCGCCGGCTCGGCGATCTGGTGCTTCGCCTTCGCGGCGGGTGGATACGCCGCTGGGCAGAGCTGGACGAAGGTCCACCACGCCTTCAACTACCTCGATTACCTGATCGTTCTCGCAGTCGTCGCAGGCATTGCCTGGCTCGTCGTCCGCCGCTTCCGCCGCCGCCGGCGCGTCGCCGAGGACTCCGCTCGCTGACGGGGAAAGCGAAAGCGTCTCGCTACACTCGGCGCGGTTCCCGTGAGTGGAATTCCCCTGATCGACGTCAAGGCGCAGTACGCGCCGCTCCTCGAGCGCCTCCGTGAGGCGATCGACGCCGTGATCCAGTCGGGGAGCTTCATCCTCGGCCCGAACGTCGCGGCGTTCGAGGAGGAGGCGGCCGCGTATCTCGGCGTGTCGCAGACGATCGGCGTTGCGAACGGGACCGATGCGATCGTCCTCGCGCTCGACGCGATGGGCGTCGGCGCAGGTGACGAGGTCATCTGCCCGGCCTTCACGTTCTACGCCACCGCCGAGGCGATCGCGCGGCGCGGAGCCACACCCGTGTTCGCCGAGATCGACCCGGCGACGCTGAACCTCGATCCGGCCGACGTGGCAGCTCGGGTCGGCGAGCGGACGAAGGCGATCGTTCCGGTGCACCTCTTCGGCCGCCCCGCCCCACTCGCCGACCTGGTCCCGCTCGGCGTGCCGATCCTCGAGGACGCGGCGCAGGCGTTCGGGTCGCCCGACATCGCGCGCACGGGGATCGCCTCGACCTTCAGCTTCTACCCGACCAAGAACCTGTTCGCGTTCGGCGACGGTGGGCTCGTCGCGGTCACCGACGACGAGCTCGGCGAGCGCATCCGCATGCTCCGCTTCCACGGCTCGAAGGCGAAGCGGACGTTCGAGCACGTGGGCTACAACTCGCGCCTCGACGAGATCCAGGCAGCGGTGCTGCGCGTCTTCCTCGAGAACCTGGACGAGTGGACGCGGCTCCGCCGTGAGGCCGCGGCGCGCTACGCGGAGCTCGGCCTCGGCGAGCTCGTCCAGATCCCCGAGGACGAGCCCGGCCACGTCTACCACCTGTTCGTCTGCCGCTCGCCCGAGCGTGACCGCATCCGCGCGGCGCTCTCCGAGGCCGGGATCGGGAACGCGCAGTACTACCTGCCGCCCCTCCATCTGCAGCCCGCGCTCGGCTATCTCGGGTATCGCGCGGGCGATCTGCCGGAGACCGAGCGTGCGGCGGAGGAGAACTTCTCGATCCCGCTCTGGGCAGGGATCTCACCCGACATCCAGGAGCGGGTCGTGGAAACCGTCCGCGTCGCGCTCGGCGTCCCCGCAGGCGCGTGAGAAGCCCCCTCAACAGACACCGGTTGTGGCAGGTCGCGGTCGACGCGGTCCTCGTCGCAGCTGCGTGGCGGCTGTCGTTCTTCGTCCGCTTCGACAACGACACGCCCGTCTACTACCTCCGGTACGAGGACTGGGACGTCATCGCCCTCGTCGTCGGGATCATGCTCCCGGTCTTCATTGCGTTCGGCTTCTACAACCGCTGGTGGCGCTACGTCTCGACGAGCGACATGTGGGAGGCCGTCCGCGGTGTCGTCGTCGCGGTCATCGCCACGTTCCTCGTCTTCACCGTCCTCGACTTCCACCCCGCGAAGGTGCCGCGCGGGATCTGGATCGTCGACACGCTCCTCCTGCTCGCGTTCATCACGGGCTCGCGCTTCCTCGCGCGCACGTTGATCGAGCGCCCGTCGAAGGGCGCGCTGGTCGCGCGCGGCAAGGAGGTCATCGTCGTCGGCGCGGGCGACGCCGCGCAGCTCGTCGTCCGCGAGATGCTCAAGAGCCCGGGTCTCGGCTACACGCCGATCGGGCTCGTCGACGACGATCCGCGCAAGAAGAACCTCCGCCTCCACGGCGTCCGCGTGCTGGGGACGATCGACGATCTCCGCCACCTCCTCCCGGAGCGCCGCCCGGACGAGCTCCTGATCGTGATGCCGTCCGCGGCGGGCGACGTTCGCGAGCGGATCGTCGAGGTCGCGCGCGGCGAGCGCATCCCGGTGAAGACGCTGCCGGGGCTCCTCGAGCTGATCGCCGGCGATTTCAACCTCGCGGGCCAGCTGCGCCCGGTCGAGGTGGAGGACCTCCTCGGCCGCGAGTCGGTCGACGTCGACATCGACTCGATCTCCGGCTACGTCAAGGAGGAGGTGGTCCTCGTCACCGGCGCCGGCGGCTCGATCGGCGCCGAGCTGTGCCGGCAGATCGCCCGCATCGGCCCGACGCGGCTCGTCCTCGTCGACAACGGCGAGCCCGGGCTGTTCGAGATCGAGCGCGAGCTGGTCGACGAGCGCGGATTCCGCGCGACCGCCGCGATCCTCGCCGACGTCGGGAACGAGACGAAGATGCGCCAGGTCTTCGACAAGTACCGGCCGGGCGTCGTCTTCCACGCGGCCGCGTACAAGCACGTCCCGCTGATGGAGGCGAACCCGCTCGAAGCGGTGCGGAACAACACGCTCGTCACGCGCTCGGTCGCGGACGTGGCGGTCGAGTTCGGCGCCAAGCGCTTCGTCCTGGTCTCGACCGACAAAGCGGTGAACGCAAAGACCGTCATGGGCCAGTCGAAAGCGCTCTGCGAGTGGATCGTCGAGGCGTGGGGCCATCGCACGGACGCGAGCACGCGCTTCTGCGGCGTCCGCTTCGGGAACGTGCTCGGCTCGTCGGGGAGCGTGATCCCGATCTTCCGCAAGCAGCTCGCGCGGGGCGGGCCGCTAACGGTGACCCATCCCGACATGACGCGCTTCTTCATGACGATCCCGGAGGCCGTGCAGCTCGTCATCCAGGCGGGCGCGATCGGCGGGCGCGGCCAGGTCTACGTCCTCGACATGGGGGAGCCGGTCGGCATCGTCGACCTCGCGGAGACGATGATCAAGCTCTCCGGCAAGGAGCCCGGCCGCGACATCTCCATCGAGTTCGTCGGACCGCGGCCGGGCGAGAAGCTTCACGAAGAGCTGTGGTCGGACGACGAGACGGTCGGTCCGACCGAGCACGAGGCGATCCTCCTCGTCACGCGGCCGCCGATCGACCCGCGGTGGCTCGACGTGGAACTCGACCGCCTCTCCGAGCTCGTCGAGGCGGGAGACACGCTCGAGGTCGTCGGGCAGCTGAGCGCTCTCGCCGGCGCGCCACGCCGGGTCGCGGCCGCCGACGCGGCCGGGGTGACCGCGACCGAGGCGTCGGGCTCGCTCTAGCCTTCGAGCGCGGTCAGCAGCAGGTCGAGCAGAAGGGCCGGATCGCGCGCCCCGGGCACGCGTCCGGGGACGCGCTTCTCGAGCACGAGCTCGCGTGCGGTTCGCAGGGGACGCAGCCGCCCCTCGCCGATGAGCCGCTCGTCCACGGCACCCAGCCGGCCCGCGAACGTCGTGTACACCGGGGCGCCGAGCGCGACCGCCTCCCTGTTCATCGTCCCGCCCGCCGACACGACGAGGTCGGCGAGGGCAACCAGGCTGAGCGCGTCGATCGCGTGCTCGGGGACGACGAGAGAGGGAAGCCCTGCTCCGACGATCGCCTCACGCTGCTCCCTCGTCCGCGGGAGCACGACGGCGTGCGCGCCGGGATCCGAGCCGAGGCGCTCGAGCACGTCGGCGAACAGCGGGTTCTCGTGACGGTGGTAGAGGGAGACCTCGGGCGGTGTGCGGACGACTGCGAGGACGCGGCCCCGGTCGAGGCCGAGCTCCTCGGGCACGCGCTCGTCCGGCGCGAAGCCCGGGAGGTAGTACTCCTCCTTCAGCCCCGGGTAGCAGCGCACCTTGCGCGGACGCGCGCCGAGCTTGTCGAGACGATCCTGGGGGATCGCGTCCGGGACGACGATCCTCGTCGCCGCGCGGCAGCCGACCCCGTGCTGAACGCGGGCGAACTCGTAGTCGAACGCGTACGCGGACGGGATGCCGAGCGAGCGGGCGACGAGCGGAAGCTCGTGCGAGGCGTGTGAGAGCGCGACGTCGAAGCCGCGAGCGCGCGCGAACCGCCGCAGAGCCGGAACCCGCACCGCCATCGCTCGTCCCTTGCCCCAGGCGCCCGCGCCGCCGTGCCGCGGACCGACCACCTCGTGCGGGATCCCGTGCAGCTCGAGGAGCTCGAGCGTTTGCGCGTAGTCCCGCGTCGTGACCGACACCTCGTGCCCGCGCTCCTCGAGAAGCGCCACGAGCGGCCGAAAGAACAGCACCTGCGGTGAGTTCGAGACGTCGATCCAGACGCGCACGCGCTGACCCTAGCGACGGCTGCGGAGATAAGCTTCGCTTATATGGACACGCGCCAGCTCGCTGCCTTCTGCGCGGTCGTCGAGCGGCGGAGCTTCTCCCAGGCGGCCGAGCGACTCGGCGTCACCCAGCCCGCGGTGTCGCTCCAGATACGCGCGCTCGAGAAGCGGCTCGACACCCAGCTCCTCGACCGCTCGGGGCGACGGGTGGAGCCGACAGAGGCCGGCTGGCGCCTGTACCGAGGCGCCCAGAAGCTGCTCGCGCTCGAGGATCAGATCGTGTCGGCGGTCGCAGCGACGGTGGAGGGCGAGCTCGGCGGCGATCTCGTCCTCGGCGCCTCGACGGGCCCGGCGGCGATCGCGGTCCCGCTCGTTCTCTGCGAGTTCCAGCGGCAGAATCCGGGGGTCCGTGTCTTCCTCACCGTTTCGGACACGCACACGGTCGTCGAGCGCGTCGCAGCCCGCGAGCTCGAGCTCGGCATCGTCGGCGCGTCGCGGCGCCATCGCGGGGTCCGGTTCGAGCCGTTCTTCTTCGACGAGGTGATCCTCGCCTGCCCACCCGGTCATCGCTTCGCGGGGAGGACGGTCGCGCTCGACGAGCTCCGCGACGAGGCGCTCATCCTCATGCAGGAGGGAGCAGGCGTCCGACAGACGCTCGAGGACGCGCTCCGCAGGCAGGGCGTCCGGTTGCGCGACCTCGACGTGAAGCTCGAGCTGGGGCTGCAGGAGTCCGTGCGTCAGGCAGTCGAGGCCGGCTACGGGGTGACGTTCATCTCGAGGACCGCGGTGGAATCGGATCTCGCCGCAGGGCGGCTGACGGAGGCACGAGTCCAGGGGCTCGAGGCGACGCGCGAGATCTCGCTCGCCGCGTCCTCCGGCCGTGCACGGACGCGGGTTGCCGAGGCGTTCGTCGACTTCGCGCGGGAGCGGCTCGCGGCGTGATCGTCCGCTGGGGCCTCGACGAGCTCGAGGGCGTTCTCGCGGAGATCGGCGGTCAGGCGCCGCTTCTCGTTACGAGCGAGCGGTTCGCAGCGCTCGATCTTCCCGTCGCCGCCCGCTTCACCGGCGTCCGCCGGCACGCGCCGGTCGACACGGTCGCGAGCGCGGTCGAGGCCGCTGCGGCCGCGGACTCGCTCGTCGCCGTCGGCGGCGGCAGCGCGCTCGACACGGCGAAGTCGGTGTCCGCAACGACCGGCCTTCCGCTCGTCGCCGTGCCGACCACCTACTCGGGCGCCGAATGGACGAGGCACTTCGGCTCCCGGGACGAGGAGCGCAGGGTGAAGACGGGGGGCTCGGGGACGAACACGGTCGCGATCGTGTACGAGCCTCGGCTCACGCTCGATCTCCCGCGCGGGGAAACCGTCGGCACGGCGCTGAACGCGCTCGCCCACTGCGCGGAGGCTCTGTACGTCGATCGCCACAACGACGAGGGCGACCGCGAAGCGCTCGCGGGAGCGCCGCTGATCGGGCGCTGGCTTCCCGAGGTCGTTGCCCGTCCGCTCGACCTCGGGGCGCGGACGAAGCTGCTCGAGGGCGCGATGCACGCCGGCGCTGCGCTCGGGCTCTCCGGTCTCGCGCTCGCGCACGCGCTCGCCCAGACGCTCGGAGGCCGGTACGGGCTCTCGCACGGTGCGATGAACGCGCTGACGCTCTCACCCGCGCTTCGCTTCAACGAGCCGGCCGTGTCGAAGGCGGTCGCGCGTTTCGGCGAGGCGCTCGGGACGAGCGAACCCGCTGCGCGGGTCGAGGAGCTCGCTCGCCTCGGCGGCTTCGAGCGGCTGCGCGACTTCGGCGTCCCCGAGGACGAGCTCGAGAGTCTCGCCGGCGACGTCGTCGCCCGGCCGGGGACGCGTGCGAACCCGCGGCCGGTCACGGCGGACGATGCGGAGGAGCTCCTGCGCTCGATCTGGTGACGTCGCCTTGACGTCGTCCGGGCGCGCGCCGACGATGTAGCGATGGCCGAGTACGCGATGGTGACGGCAGCGGTGGCGTTCCTGGCGATCGCCCTCGTCGGAGCGGCCGGACAGACGCCTGCGCAGCTTCCGCGCAGCACCGCTGCCGCGCTCACGCTCGTGACGTCGAGCGCGCGAGCGAAGAAGGTCTCGAGCGTGGACGCCCGCACCGCATATCGCCGCGCGCCCTACGCGAAGCCTGCGCTGAAGTACGTGTACGCGCTCGGCTGGATCACCGGGACGCACGATCGTGCATCGTGCTTCTACACCGTGTCGACGAGCGATGCCGTGAAGCAGGCGACCGGGGAGCTCACGCACAACGCGAAGGTCTCGGCGAGTCTCAGGAGACGGGGCGTGACCGCACACCAGGCGGGCACCGCCCTCGTCAAGGGCATTCAGACGGCATGCAGCTGAGCGTCTGCGCCTAAGCGGCTTCGGGCGCCGGCCGCCGCCGGCCGCCGAGCACGCGGCGGAGGCTCGCGATCCCGAGGACGCTCGAGCCGTCGACCACGGGTAGATGCCGAAAGCCGTGGTCGAGCATGACCTGGGCGGCCTCGTCGAGATCCGTGTCGGGAGCGGCGGTGATCGGGTCCGGGGTCATGAAGCTGCGGACCCTCGCGTCGCTCGTGTGCACACGAGCGGCCATCGCGCGCAGCATGTCGCGCTCGGTGAGGATGCCGATCATGCGGCCGTGGTCCTTGACGATCACGGCGCCGACGTTCTTACCCGTCATGCGCTCGGCGACCTCTCCGAGCGTGTCCTCGGGGGCGACGGTGATGAAATCGGGCGAGGTGACCTCGGAGAGCGTGCCCATCGCGCGAGTCTAGCCGCTCGGCAGCGCCTGCGCCCTGCGCGGCCGATCGAGCGGCTGAATAACGGGCTGTAATGACAGAGATAACGAATTGAGCTACCATCTCGCCCGTGCGAAGCGGCGCGACCTTTGACGTGCTCGTCGTCGGGAGCGGCGCCTCCGGGCTCGCCGCCGCCGTCTCCGCCGCGAACGCCGGCGCGCGCGTCGGGCTTGCGACAAAGACGACGCTCCAGGCGTGCAACTCCGCGAAGGCGCAGGGCGGCATCCAGGCCGCGTTCGGCGAGGACGACTCCCCCGAGATCCATGCCGAGGACGTCATGCGCAGCTCGCACGACACGGCCGAACCGCGGCTCGTCGAGGTGCTGACGAGCGAGGCGCCCTCGGCGATCCACTGGCTCGAGGGGCTCGGGGTCGCGTTCACGCGCTCGAGCTCTTCGGGGCACCAGGGCGGGTACCGGCTCGCGCGCTGCGGAGGTGCGACCCGAAAGCGCCTGCTCCAGGTCGGCGATCGTACGGGTCACGCGATCACGAAGGCGTTGCGGGAGGCGTACGAGGCAGGTCCCGGCGTCGAGCTCCCTCAGCACGCGCTGACTGCGCTCGAGCCGGGAGAGAGCGGCTGGCGCGCGACGTTCACCGTCAAGGACGGCTCGACCTCCATCGTCGAGGCCGCGGCCGTCGTCCTCGCAGCCGGCGGTCGCTGCTACGCGGAGGCAGGAGAGCGCGGCGAGCTCTCGACCAACCACCCGAACGCGACCGGCGAGGTGACGCGGATCGCGCTCGAGGCAGGCGCCGAGGCGCGCGACCTCGACGCGCTCCAGTACCACCCGAACGGCGGCGCCTGGCCGTCGACGATGCAGGGCTACTCGATCCCCGAGACGACTCGCGCATACGGCGCGGTCCTCGTCAACTCCGACGGCGACGAGTTCACCGATTCGCTCGGGCCGCGCGACACCGTCTCGCAGGCGATCTTCGACGAGGTGGCAAAGGGAAAGGGCGTCGCGACGCCCGACGGGAGGCCCGCTGTCTGGCTCGACACGACGCGGATTTCCGAGGAGGACGCCGAGCTCTCCCTCCCCTACATGCTGCGGCGCTACCGTGGCACGGGCATCGACCCGCTCTCGCAGCCGGTCCTCACGTATCCGGTGCTCCACTACCAAAACGGCGGGCTCGTGATCGACGAGCGCGCGGAAACCACGCTCGAGCGCGTCTTCGCCTGCGGTGAGATCGCGGGCGGGACGCACGGAAGGAACCGCATGATGGGCAACTCGCTCCTGGAATGCACGGTCTTCGGCCGGAGGGCCGGCAGGGCTGCGGCCGAACGGGCGGCGGCATGACGACCGTCGCCGCCGACATCTCGCTGGCGGTCGAGGACGCCGCCGCGCACCTCTACGTGTGGGCGCTCAAGGACATTCCGCAGGACCTCCGCGACGCGCTCGTCGCGGCGCGCGACCGCGAGACCTCGACGACGGGCAAGCGCGTCCTCGAGACGATCACCCGCAACGTCGAGATCGCGGACGAACAGGGGAACCTCGTCTGCCAGGACACCGGCATCGCCGTCTACTACTGCCGCGTCGGCGAGGGCTTCCCCCTCCATCCGGCGCGAATCTACGAGGCGCTCAGGGCAGGCACCGAGCGGGCGACGGTCGAGCATCCGCTGCGCTCGAACACCGTGCACACGCTCACCCGCGAGAACACGGGGCCGAATGTCGGCTACCGCGTGCCGATCGTCCACTGGGACTTCGAGCCGGGCTGGGACGGCCTCGACGTCAAGTGCGTCCCGAAGGGCTCGGGCTCCGAGAACATGAGCTTCCTGAAGATGTGTGTCCCCGCCGACGGCGTCGCGGGCATCAAGCGCTTCGTCCTCGACTCGATCGTCGGGGCGGGCGGGAAGCCGTGCCCGCCGGGGATCGTCGGCGTCGGGATCGGCGGCTCGGCCGACTACGCGATGTACCTCGCCAAGGAGGCGATCGCGCGGCCCGTCGGTACGCACAACCCGGACCCGCTCGTCGCCGAGCTCGAGGGCGAGCTGTACGACCTCCTGAACGAGACGGGCGTCGGCCCGATGGGCCTCGGCGGCGACGTGACCGTGCTCTCGGTGCACGTCGAGCACGCCGACACGCACATGACGCTCAACCCGGTCGCTGTCAACTACCAGTGCTGGGCGGCGCGGCGCGCGTCGGCTCACGTCACGGCCGACGGGTCCGTCGAGTACGAGAGGGACGCCTGATGGCCGTCCACGAGGTCACGTTCCCCCTCACCGATCCCGAGGAGATCCTGAAGCTCCGCGTCGGCGACGAGGTCGTCGTCCAGGGGCACATCATCGGCATCCGCGACCGCACCCAGATCCGGATCTTCGACCAGGGGGTGGAGCCGCCGATGGATCTGACGGGCGCGTTCCTCCTGCACACGGCGCCCGGACGTCCGCAAGCTCGGGCCGGGGCGCTACGAGAAGGTCTGCATCGGGACGACGACGAGCGCGCGCATGGTGCGCTTCACGGAGGGGCTCGGCGCCCAGTACGGCGTGCGCGCGATCTGCGGCAAGGGCGGGTTCCCGGACGAGGCGATCGAGCCGATGCACCGGCTCGGGATGGTCTACTTCGCGATCGTCGGCGGCGCCGCGGCGCTCGAGACGACGCAGATCGAGGAGATCGAGGAGGTCGCCTGGGAGGAGCTCATGCCCGAGTGCCTCTGGAAGTTCAGGGTGAAGGACTTCGGCCCGCTGACCGTCGGCATCGACGCCCACGGCGGCTCGCTCTACCGCGACGTCCAGGACCGGGCGCGCAGGAAGCTGGAGGAGCATCTATGCACGACTCTGACGGAAGCAACGCGTTCCTCGACGTCCCGACGCGCGAGGGCAAGCCGCGCGAGCGCGGCCTCACGCACGTCATCGACAAGGGCCTGAACCTGCGCGAGATCGAGGGCCTCTTCGACACGGCGCGGCGAGTACGTCGACATCGTCAAGCTCGGCTGGGGCACGAGCTACGTCACGAACAACCTCGAGAAGAAGATCGCCCTCTACCGCTCGTTCGCGACGCCGGTCGTGTGTGGCGGGACGCTCTTCGAGGCGGTCTACGCGCAGGACAAGGTCGACGAGTTCAAGCGCTGGCTCGAGCATTTCCGCTTCTCGCACGTCGAGATCTCGGACGGCACGATCGAGATCCCCCGCGAGCGCAAGCTCGAGCTGATCGCCGACTTCTCGCGTGACTTCGCCGTCCTCTCGGAGGTCGGCTCGAAGGACGCCGAGGTCGAAGTTCGCGCCGTACCTGTGGGTGCAGTGGATCCGCGAGGAGCTCGAGGCCGGCGCCTGGAAGGTGATCGCCGAGGGCCGCGAGGGCGGCACCGCGGGTATCTACCGCCCGACGGGCGAGCTGCGCACGGGGCTCGTCGACGAGATCGAGCACTCGATCTCGTTCCACGACCTCATCTGGGAGGCGCCGACGAAGTCCTCGCAGGCCTGGTTCGTCCGCCACTTCGGGCCCGAGGTGAACCTCGGGAACATCCCGCCCGACGAGGTCATCGCGCTCGAGACGCTGCGCCTCGGCCTGCGCGCCGACACGCTGAAGGAGGTGCTGCTTGGCCGTTCGAGCGCTGAGCCAGCCCCAGCTTCCTGACGCTCGACTTCGAGGCCATGACGGCGGAGGAGCTCATCTCCTGGGCGCATCAGCACTTCTGGCCGCGCGTCTGCCTGACGTGCTCGTGGCAGAAGCAGTCGTCCGTCCTCGTGCACATGGTCGCGGATCTCGGCCTGCGCATGGACACCGTCGAGCTCGACACGCACCTCTTCTTCCGCGAGTCGTACGACACGCGCGACAAGCTCGTCGAGCGCTACCAGCTGAGCTGATCCAGCCGGAGATCCCGACGATCGCCGAGCAGCAAAGCGCCGAGGGCCCGAATCTGTGGGAGCGCGATCCCGACCGCTGCTGCCACATCCGCAAGGTCGAGCCGCTCGTCTCGGCGCTCCAGCCGTACGACGCGTGGATCTCGGGGATCCGCCGCGACCAGTCGCCGAGCCGCGCGGCCACGCCGAAGGTCGAGTGGTCGGAGCGCTACGGCGTCTTCAAGATCCACCCGCTCGCCGACTGGGACGAGAAGCGGGTGTGGTCGTACATCCGGTGAACGAGATCCCGTCAACCCGCTGCACGAGGCCGGGTACCGCTCGATCGGGTGCATTCCGTGCACCCGGCCGACGACCCCGGACGAGGAGGAGCGGGCCGGCCGCTGGGCCGGGTCCGACAAGCTCGAGTGCGGCATCCACGAGCCGACAGACAGTCGAAAGGAACGCATGAGTCAGCACATCTACGCGCACGAGCATCCGGAGTCCGAGACCGACCGGGGCGGCGGCTTTACGCTGTGGTTCACCGGGCTCTCGGGCTCGGGAAGACGACGATCGCCCACCACGTCGGGCCGGAGCTCGACCGTCGCGGTCTGGTCGTCGAGTACCTGGACGGTGACACGGTCCGCACGCATCTCTCGAAGGGTCTCGGCTTCTCGAAGGAGGATCGCGACGCCCATGTCGAGCGGCTCGGCTGGGTCGCGTCGAGGGTGACGCGTCACGGCGGGGCGGTCATCGTCGCGGCCATCTCCCCGTACGAGCAGGCGCGACGGTAACGCGCGCGCACTGGTCGAGGAGCACGGCCCGTTCGTCGAGATCCATGTGCGGACGTCGCTCGAGGAGTGCGCGCGGCGGGACGTGAACGGCCTCTATGCGAAGGCGTTCGCCGGCGAGATCAAGGGGTTCACTGGCGTCGACGACCCGTACGAGGAGCCGTCCGAGCCAGAGATCGTCGTCGAGACCGAGGGTCTGACGCCCGAGGAGTCGGCGGCGCTCGTGGTCACACGGCTCGAGGAGCTCGGCCTCGTCTCCGAGAAGGTCGCCGCGTGAGCTCCTCCGTCACCACGGACCGTCTGATCGCGCCGCACGGCGGCGCGCTCGTCGATCGCACGGGGACGCGGCCGGACGGCTTCGACTCGCTCGAGCAGTCGTCGCGCTGACATCTCGCGAGCTGTCCGACCTGGACATGATCGCCTCGGGCGCGCTCTCGCCGCTCGAGGGCTTCATGGGCGAGGCGGACTACGAGCGCGTGATCGACGGAGATGCACCTCGCTAGCGGCCTTCCCTGGGCGTTGCCCGTCTGCCTCGCGGTCGACGCCGAGCCGTCGGGCGAGCGCGTCGCGCTCGCCGACGAGGCCGGCACGCCGGTCGCTGTGCTCGAGGTGGCCGAGACGTTCGCGTACGACAGAGAGCGCGAGGCCGAGAACTGCTTCCGCACGACCGAGGACGCTCACCCGGGCGTCGAACGGCTGTACCGGCAGAAGCCGCTCTACCTCGCCGGCCGCGTGACGGTCTTCGAGCGCCCGGCGGCCGAGTTCCCGGAGCTCGCGCTCGACCCGGCTGACACCCGGCGCGACGTTCGCCGAGCGCGGCTGGAAGCGCGTCGTCGGTTTCCAGACGCGGAACCCGATCCATCGCGCGCACGAGTACCTGACGAAGGTCGCGCTCGAGACCGTCGACGGCCTCCTCGTCCACCCGCTCGTCGGCGACACGAAGGCGGACGACGTGCCGGCGGCAGTGCGCGTCGAGTGCTACCGCACGCTCCTCGCGGCTACTACCCCGAGGACCGCGTGCTGCTCTCGGCGTTCCCGGCAGCCATGCGCTACGCGGGTCCGCGGGAGGCCGATCTGGCACGCGATCTGCCGCAAGAACTTCGGCTGCTCGCACTTCATCGTCGGACGCGACCACGCCGGCGTCGGCGAGCTACTACGGGCACCTACGACGCGCAGCTCATCTTCGACGAGTTCGAGCCGCACGAGCTCGACATCGAGCCGATGTTCTTCGAGCACACGTTCTGGTGCAACGTGTGCGGCTCGATGGCGAGCACGAAGTCGTGTCCGCACGGGCCCGACGACCGCGTGTTCCTCTCGGGACGAAGGTGCGGGAGATGCTCGGCGAGGGCGAGGTGCCGCCCGGTCGAGTTCACCCGGCCGGAGGTGGCGAACGTGTTCATCGACGCCTACCGGCGCGAACATGAGCACGCAGCGGCAAGGCCGCGAAGTGGACGTCTTCAGCGGTCTACGCGCCACCGGAAACCGCGCTCGCGGTCTCCGATCTGCGCAGAGAGCGCCGTGACCTGGCAGTTCGTCCTCGCCGGTCTCTTCACTGGGCTTCTCGTGGGGATGACCGGCATGGGCGGCGGGTCGCTCATGACGCCGATCCTCGTCTTCCTCTTCGGCCTGCCGCCGACAACCGCGATCGGCACGGACATCGCGCACGGAGCCGTCTTCAAGACCGTGGGCGCGGTCCAGCACCGCCGCATGGGGAACGTCCGCGCCCGTCTCGCGGGCTGGATGCTCGTCGGCTCTGTCCCGGCGTCGCTCCTGGGCGTGTGGCTGAACGTCCAGATCACCGATCGCTACGGCGGCTCCGTGAAGTCGCTCATGGGACAGGTCCTGGGAGCCGCGCTTCTCTTCGGTGCAGTCGGGCTCGTCGCCAAGAGCGTCGTCCAGACCGGTGGGAACGCGGGCAAACCGCGACTGGCGGCTGAGCCGGCGGGACAAGGTCGCGGCCGTGCTCATCGGAGTCTTCGGCGGGTTCATCGTCGGTCTGACATCGGTCGGGAAGCGGGGTCTTCTTCGGCCTGACGTTGCTGGTCGTCTTCCCCCTGAAGGCGCACAAGGTCGTCGGCACGGACATCTTCCATGCGGCGATCCTGCTCTACGTCGCCGGCGCGGCGCACTGGGCGGCCGGAAACGTCGACTTCTCCATCCTCGGGTGGCTGCTCCTCGGCTCGATCCCGGGCGTCCTCATCGGCGGGAGGCTGACGCTCTCGATCCCGGAGCACGTGCTGCGGCTCATGCTCGCGGCGCGTGCTCGGGCTCGCGGGCATCAAGCTCCTCGAACGTCCCGTTCGCGGGGACGATCGTGATCGTCGGGCTGTCGGCGGGCGCGGGCGGCGCTCCTCGTGCTGCTCGGCCGTCACAGCTGGATCCGCATCTAGCGCGGACGCGACGCCGCGCGCCGTTCCTCGGCGAGAGACGACGATAGCATCGCGCCGGCGATGCGCACGGTCTGGGTCAGCTTCGACACGGTCGGCCGCGACTGCCTCGCGGCCGCCGCCGGACGTCGGGGCCGAGATCGTCGGAGTCGTGACCCTGCCCGGCCCGGTCGACCCGCACCGCTCGGGGCAGTGCTCGTTCGACGAGGTCTCGGCCGAGCTCGGCGCTCGCGTGATCGAGACGCGTGACGTGAACGCCGACGAGCACCGTTGCGGCGGTCGGCGAGCTCGATCCCGAGCTCGTCTTCGTCGTCGGCTGGTCGCAGCTCGTGCGCGACCCGTTCGTCGCGCTCGCCCGTGAGGGAGTCTTCGGGATGCATCCGACGCTCCTCCCGCGCCATCGCGGCCGTGCGCCGATCCCGTGGGCGATTCTCTCGGGGCTCGCACGGACCGGCGTCACGCTCTTCGAGATCGTCGACGCGACCGCCGATTCGGGCGCGATCGTCGGGCGGGACGGTGGTCGAGATCGCGGCCGACGAGACGGCGACGACGCTCTTCGAGCGCATCGCCGAGGCCCACGTGAGCCTGATCCGGGAGTACGTGCCGCAGCTCATCACGCGGACCGCGCCGCGCATCGCCCAGGACCCGGTCCGCGCCAGCTCGTGGCCGAAGCGGACACCGGCCGACGGGATCATCGACTGGGAGACGCGCGCCCCGTACCTCCACGACTGGGTCCGCGCGCAGACGAGGCCGTATCCGGGCGCGTTCACGTTCCTCGGGAGGAAGAAGGTGGTGGTCTGGCGCGCACGGCCGGTCGCCCTCGACGCGGCGGCGCCCGCGGGTACCGTCGTCGCTGCGCGGCCGGAGGGACCGGTCGTCGCGTGCGGCGAGGGCGGCCTCCTGCTCGAGGAGGTCGAGACCGCGGCCGGAGAGCTCGCCGTGGGAGCCCTGCTCGGATGATTCGCGTCCTGGTGGTCGCCGCGCACCCGGACGACGAGGTGCTCGGCATGGGCGGGACGATCGCCGTGCACGCCGATCGGGGCGATCGCGTGCGCATCCTGGTCGTCACGGACGGGAGCTCGTCGCAGTATCCGGGCGATGCGGAGACGCGCTCGCGGAAGGAGGCGGAGGCGCGCGCCGCAGCAGCCGAGCTCGGGGTCGATGACTACGTCCACCTCGACCTCCCCGACATGCGGCTCGACACGCTCGCCCATGTCGACGTGAACCGCGTGGTGGAGGAGCAGGTCCACGACCTGGCGGCGGAGATCGTGTACACGGTGCAGCCCGACGTGAACCGCGACCACCGCGAGCTCTTCGACTCGGTCGCGGTGGCGACGCGGGCGACGCCCGGGCAGACTGCGCGGCGGCTGCTGACCTACGCACCGACCTCGAGCACGGAGTGGACGCCCGCGCCGCTCAACTGGTTCGTCCCCAACTGGTACGTCGACATCACGGGCACGCTCGAGCGCAAGGTGGCCGCATTCGCCCACTACGAGACGGAGCGCCGCGACTATCCGCATCCGCGGAGCGAGCGTGCGATCCGGGCTGCCGCCGAGCTCCACGGAGCGAGCTGCGGACGCGAGTATGCGGAGCCCTTCGTCCTCGTGCGCGGGCTCGAGCCCTTCTAGACGCCGCTTGTCGCGGCTCGCCAAGATCCTGCTCGTCGTCGCCCTGCTCGGCGCGACGGCTGCCGCGTTCGCGCTGACGGAGCGGCTGAAGCTCGAGCGGAGCCCGATCACCGGGACGCGCGTGGACAAGGTCTTCTCACCCGTCTGCGAGTGCTCCCGCGATGTCGCGGTCGTCTCGTTCCGCCTCCGGAAGCCGGAGACCGTCACCGTCACGATCATCGACTCGGCCGGGCACACCGTGCAGACGCTCGTGCGGCGGCAGCGCGAGAAGCCGGGCCGCGTCTCGTACACGTGGGACGGGCGCAACGGAGCGGGCCAGGTCGTCGCCGAAGGCCGCTATCGGCCGAAGGTGGAGCTCGCCGCGCACGGTCGGACGATCGTCCTCCCGAACCCGATCCGCGTCGACACAACCGACCCGACGATCCGGCTCGTGAAGGCCACGCCGCGCGTGATCTCACCGGACGGGGACGGGCGCGGTGACCGTGTGACGGCCTCCTACGTCGTGAGCGAGCCGGCGCGGGCCACGATGCTGATCGACGACCGTCGCCGTGTGATCGGCCGCTTCAGCCGCCTCACCGGGAAGCTGACGTGGTACGGGATCGTGAACGGGAAGCCCGTTCGGCCGGGGATCTACGAGCTCCGCCTGCGGGCGATCGACCAGGCAGGGAACCGCTCGCTCGCGACACGGGCCGTTCCGATCAGGATTCGCTTCGTCGAGCTCGCCCGCGAGCGGGTCGAGGCCGTGGCGGGGAGGCGGTTCCAGATCGGCGTGTCGACGGACGCGCGCTCGTATCGCTGGCTCTTCGCGAAGAAGCGCGGGACCGGTCGCTCGCGGGTGCTGCGCCTGCGCGCGCCCGCCGAGCCGGGAACGTACACCCTCTACGTCTCGGTCGACGGGCATGCGGACCGGGCGACCGTGGTCGTCGCTCGGAAGAAGTGACACCACCGCTGCTCGTGCTCGGCGGCAGCGGCTCGGGCACCACGCTGCCGGGTGATCCTCGACCGCTCGCCCGGCCTTGCGCTCCCGGCTCTACTGCGCGCGCCTGAGCGCTTCGCGTCCGGGGACCGCGAGCAGGCGCCCGTTCACCGAGAAGTAGTACGTCTGCTCGGTCGCGATCCCGGGCGCGTAGCGGCCGAACGGGAGGTGCCAGACGATCTTCCCGTCGATGATGCGTGCGCCGTATGTCTGCCCCTCCTTCGTCGAGAAGAAGACGTACCTCCCGATGACGAGCGGCGCGCCGAGGATCCGGCCGCCGACGAAGCTGCTCCAGAGCTCCGTGCCGGTAGCGGCGTCGAACGCGTGCAGGCTTCCATCGGTCCCGCCGACGAAGACGTAGCCGCTCGCAACGGCCGGCGTCGTGTACGCGGTCCCGCCGACGCGGTTCGTCCACAGGAGCGCTCCGCTCGCCGCATCGAGGGCGACGACCTTGCCGGAGCGGGCGACGGTGAAGATCCGCTCGCCGTCTGTCGAGGGACTCGCGTAGAAGCTCTCGTAGCGCAGCGGGTCGCGCTTGACGTAGGTCGTCCAGAGCTCGCGTCCCGTCCGCTTCGAGACGCAGAGGACGGAACCGGCGTACGTCGTTACGCACACGCGGCCGTCGAACACGGAGGGGCTCGCGTTGATACGGCCTCCCGTGTCGAACGCCCAGCGGACGTGCCCCGTGCTCGCGTGCACGGCGAACAGACGGTGGTCGTGCGATCCGAAGAAGACGAGCCCGTCGACGATGACCGGGGACGACTCCACGGGGCCTCCCGTCTCGAGGCGCCAGAGCGTTCGTCCCGTCGCCCGGTCGAGGGCGGTCACGAAGCCGTTCTGCGAGCTGACGATCACGCGCCTTGCGTCGATGGCAGGCGACGACGGCATCGTGCCGCCGAGCTCGCGCTTCCAGCGGATCGCCCCCGTGCGGGCGTCGATCGCGAACGTCCTGCCCTCGAAGGTGTTGACGTACAGGACGCCGTTGCAGTACGCGGGCGGGAACTCGATGTAGCTCTTGAGCCCGATCGACCAGGTCGCCTTGCGCGCCGGGAGCCCGAGCCGGAAGTACGGGCGCGTCAGCCCGCGCAGCGAGTCGCCGCCGAACGTCGGCCAACAGTCGTGGTTCCCGCCCTTGTCGGCGGTCGCCGACGCGGTCGAGAGCGCGTGCCCGCGGGTGACGGTCAGATCCGCCAGCACGGTGTCGACGTGCCCCTGTGGGACCCGTCCGGAGAGCCAGGTCGAAGCGGTCGCGCCCCCGAGCGCGACGAGGAGCACCACTGCCGCGGCGATGATCCACTTGAGGACTCTGGGCATAGGAAGCCGTGATCGTGCCGAGCGCGCCTCAGTCTGCCAGCCCAGGAGCGCAGTCCGCGCCGGAACCCGGCTCGGCGCGCCGAGCCCACCGCAGCTATTGAGTGTGCCCCGCGCGCCTCGGCCGTGTTACGGGCGCGGGCGGCGGCGGGGAGTGGCGCCCGAGGAACGCGAGCAGCCGGCCGTTCAGCGAGAAGAAGTACGTGCGCTCGGTCGCGATTCCCGGTGAGTACTGACCGAGTGGGATCCTCCACACGACCTTCCCGTCCGAGACGCGAACTGCGAACGTCCGGCCCTCGAGGGTCGAGACGAAGACGAGGTTCCCGATGACGACGGGGGCGCCGAGGATGCGTCCCCCGACGTAGGTCGCCCAGACCTGGTCGCCGGACGTCGCCCGGTATGCGCGGACCTTCCCGTCGAACCCGCCCACGAAGACGCGGCCGTACGCGATCGCCGGCGTGGTGTAGCCGAGACCGCCGACGTGCTGCGTCCAGACGACCGCTCCGTCGGACGCACGGACGGCGACGACCGCACCCGACCGGGCGACTGCGTACAGCCGCTCCCCGTCGGTCGACGGGCTCGAGTAGAAGCTGTCGTAGCGGAAGGCATCCCGCTTGACGTACGTGCTCCAGAGCTTCGTCCCCGTCCTCCGGTCGAAGCAGAAGAACGCGCCCGCGTAGGTCGTGACGCAGACGCGGCTCCCGTAGACGGACGGGCTCGCGTTGATGCGCGCGCCCGTCTGGTACGCCCACCGGATCCGTCCCGTCGCCGAGTTCACGGCGAAGAGCCGCCCGTCCTGCGAGCCGAAGTAGACGAGCCCGTCGACGACGACGGGCGACGACTCGACGCTTCCCGACGTCGCCACGCGCCAGAGCTCCCTGCCGTCCGTCCGGCTGATCGCCGTGACGGTTCCGTTCTGGGAGCTGACGATCAGCCTTGGCCCGTCGATCGCGGGCGAGGAGGGCATCGTCCCGCCGAGCACACGCCGCCAGCGCACCGTTCCGGTCTCCGCGTCGATCGCGAAGGTCACGCCCTTGAACGTGTTCACGTACAAGATCCCGTCGCAGTAGACGGGCGGGTACTCGATGTATCCCTTGAGGCCCCGCTGCCAGAGCGGCTTCTTCTTCGGGATGCCGAGGAGCGAGGTGGTGCGCGCGAGCGTTCGCTCCGGATCCGAGCCGAAGAACGGCCAGCACTCCTTGCCGACGACCGGCACCGCCACGGGCGGTGGCTGCGGACGCGGCGTGGTCGTCGTCGCGGTCGACACGGTCACGCCCTGGAGAGCGGTGTCGACATGGCCCTGCGGGCGGTCGCGAAGCGAGAGCCAGAGCCCCCCGGCGACGCCGATCGCGGCGAGGACCAGCAAGGCCACGCCGCCCACGATCCATTTCCATCTTCTCCGCATGAACGAACGGCCGGTCACGCCGGCCGCTCGTCAGTGTGCCAGCAGGCGCGGAGCGTCCCGAGCGGCTGCCGGCTCGGCCGCCTCCGAGGCCCGCGGAGCTGAAAAGGAGACGAGGACCGCGGAGGCGAGCCCGAGGACGCCCCAGGTGAGCGGGTCCTCGAAGAATCCGGCGTACAAGAGCGAGTGGACGAAGAGCACGAGCAGGACCGAGGCGAGCCCGATGCCGAGCAGCCGATCGCGTCGCGTCACGAGGTAGAGCGCCCAGCCCGAGGCGCCGAGCAGCCACGCATAGAGCGCGAAGCCCATGACCCCTCCCTCGGCGAGGACCGTGAGCGGCGCCGTGTGCGACGCGTTTCGCGTCACCGACCCGGTCCCCGACCGGTCGAGGCTCGCGCGCGGCTGCCCGCCGACGCCGACGCCGCCGATCGGCCGCGCCTCGAACGCGTCGAGCGTGATCGTGACCAGACGCGAGCGCGCGCTCGTCACGTCCTTCACCGACCGGCCCTGGATCGAGTTGGCCGCGTACGCGGCCGAACCGAGTGCCGCGATGCCCGCGCACACGAGGAGCGCGATCCGGAGCCGGCGGTCGGCGGCGAGGAACGCGATCCCGAACGTGACCACGAAGAGGGCGACGAAGCTCGACTGCGAGTACGAGAAGTAGAGCCCGGCGAAGAGGAACGCCACGATCGCCGCCAGGCCGGTCCCCTCGAGCGGGCGCGTCTGCCGCAGGAGCAGGATCACGAGCAGGACCGCCATCGGGATCACGAGGTAGCGGCCGTACAGGCTCGGGTCCTTGAAGAGCGAGGTGACCCGGAAGAACGTCGTGTACGCATTCGCGACCTCGAGGTCGCGGGCGAAGAAGATCCTGTGCGTGTGCGACTGCCACAGGCCGACGGCGGCGAAGAGCGCGCCCAGCGCGACGAGCGTCATGACGAGCGCGCGCGGGAGCCAGGAGGCGAGCGGCGTCCGGGCGAGGACGCCGAAGCCCGCGACGAACGGGAAGACGAAGAACGCGAGTGTGATCCCACCCTCGTGCGTGTCCCAGGTCCATAGGAACGACACCGCGGTGAACGCGACGAACGCTGCCGTCGGCAGCCCGAGCAGGAGCGGCGGCGGATCAGGCTGTGCGCCTCGGACGAGCCGGTACGCGAGTGCGAGTACCGCAGAGGCGACGACGAGGTAGAGCGGGAGGAGCAGGAATGCGTCCTGGTCGCCGACGCCGACGGGGACCCGGAACGGCGCCGCCGCGAGCAGCGCGATCGGGCACCACTTCGGGATAGCGGGCGAGCGGAGCCGCTCCCGCAATCGCCGCAACCGCGCCGACGCCGACGATCCCGATGCCCTTCGGCTCCGTGAAGAGGAGGTGGATGTCGTGGTAGCCGACGAGCGAGCGGCCGATGCCGAGCGTCCCGAGCCCGAGGAGCCCGAATCCGGCGAGCGGCGCGATCCTGCCGCGCGGGACGAGCACGAGCACCGCGCCCAGAGCCCCGACGAGCGCAGCCACCTGCGCGGCATCCCCATGCTCCACGGCGGGAGAACGTTACGCGTTTGCTGTAGGAATAGCGCGGTGATCGAGACCTGGAAGCGCGCGCTCGTGCTCGCCCCGCACACGGACGACGGCGAGCTCGGCTGCGGCGGCACGATGGCACGGCTCGTCGAGTCGGGCTGCGACGTGCGCTATGTGGCGTTCTCGATCGCCACGCGCTCCCTGCCGCCGGGGTTCGAGCCCGACACGCTCGCGCGCGAGGTGCGCGAGGCGACGGCGGAGCTCGGCATCCCCGAGGGCAACGTCACCGTCCACGACTTCGACGTCCGGACGTTCCCCGAGCGCCGGCAGGACCTCCTGGAGCTCCTCGTCTCCCTATGGGAGGAGTCGGAGCCCGACGTCGTCTTCCAGCCCTCGCACCACGACGTCCACCAGGATCACCAGACGATCGCGCAGGAGGGCCTGCGCGCCTTCAAGCGCACGACGATCCTCGGCTACGAGATCCCCTGGAACAACTTCGACTTCTCGTACGGCGCGTACGTCGCGCTCGAGAAGCGCCACCTCGAGCGCAAGGTCGCCGCGCTGGCCCGGTACGCGTCGCAGCAGCACCGGCGCTACACGGAGCCCGAGTACGTCTGGAACCTCGCCCGCGTCCACGGCGTGAACGTGAACCGCGAGTACGCCGAGTGCTTCCAGGTCTACCGCATCGTCTCCTGACGTCGAGCTGTCTCAGCTCGAACGTCTCCCCCCGACCTTCGCTCGCACGCTCCCCCATCTCGTGCCGAGATGCGGGACCCGATCTCGGGTCAGCGACGGCGCGAGGCGGCGGGCATCGGCGCGCCGATGCTGTGTGCGAGCTCGCGTGAGATCGCGTGCTCCCCGCGCTCGGTGCGCACCGTGATCGGGCCGGCGAACGGCGCGACGGCGACGATCGCGACCTCGGCTCCCGGGATGAGGCCGAGCTCCGTCAGGTAACGGAGCAGGGCGGCGTCGCCGTCGGGCACCTGCGAGATCGAGGCACGGTCGCCGACGTCGAGGTCGGCGAGGCTGCGCTCGCGACCGTACCGGACACGGAGCTTGCGATCGGGGATCGGGCCTCCGTGCGGGTCGTGCGTCGGGTAGCCGAGCTCCGCGTCGATCTTCGCCTCGAGCTCCTCGGAGAGCGCGTGCTCGAGACGGTCGGCCTCCGCGTGCACCTCGTCGATGGAGAATCCGAGCCGGTCGGCGAGGTAGCGCTCCAGCAGGCGGTGGTGCCGGAGGACCTCGAGCGCGCCGCGCTTACCCTTCTCCGTGAGCGCCACGCCCTTGTACGGGAGCCGCTCGACGAGACCGAGCTCGGCGAGCCGCTTCGTCATCGCCGTCGCGGACGGCGGCTTGACGCCCATGCTGCCCGCGAGGGCCGAGGTCGTGACGCGCGTCCCCGACGCCTCGAGGGTGTAGATCGCCCGCAGGTAGTCCTGGACCGCGACCGTGAGGTCTCCGGAGTCGGTTTCCATTCCCTCTCGATGAGATTACACTCCGAATTCGATTTAGTCTTGTCTAATAGAGGCGACAGCACCGAGACGAAGAGACGGCGATGACTCCGCCGCCCGCCTCGTCGGCCACGCACGACCGGACGGCTCTCGTCCATCCGCTCGACGACGTCCTGCCCGGCGAGGCGCGCGTCCTCGAAGCTGCCGAGGAGTCGCTCGCCGGACGGCGTCGCGGCTTCCGGGGAGCGTGGCCGTTCCTCGGGCCAGCGTTCATCGCCGCGGTCGCGTACGTCGACCCGGGCAACTTCGCCACGAACATGGCGGCGGGCGCGCGCTACGGCTACCTGCTGCTGTGGGTCGTCCTGATGGCGAACCTCATGGCGATGCTCATCCAGTCGATGAGCTCGAAGCTGGGCATCGCCACCGGGAAGAACCTTCCAGAGGTGTGTCGGGCGCGCTACTCCCGCCCCACGAGCATTCTTCTCTGGCTGCAAGCCGAGGTGATCGCGATGGCGACCGACCTCGCGGAGTTCATGGGCGCTGCGATCGGGCTCCAGCTCCTGTTCGGGATCCCGCTCTTCCCCGCCGCGCTCCTCACCGGCGTCGCCTCGTTCGCGATCCTGGCGCTGCAGGCGAAGGGCTTCCGGCGGCTCGAGGCCGTGATCGCGTGCCTGATCGGAGTCATCGTCCTCGCGTTCGGGCTCCAGGTGTTCATGGCCCGTCCGGCCACGTCCGGAATCGCGCACGGCCTCTTCGTGCCCGGCTTCGACGGGACGGAGAGCGTCCTCCTCGCCGTCGGGATCCTCGGGGCCACGGTCATGCCGCACGTGATCTACCTGCACTCGGCGCTCACCCAGCACCGGCTCGTGGGCGCAACCGAGCAGACGAAGCAGCGGATCGCCCGCTTCGAGCGCGTCGACGTGGTGATCGCGATGAGTCTTGCGGGGATCGTGAACCTGAGCATGCTTGTCACCGCCGCGGCGGTCTTCCACACGCGCGGGCTCACGGGGATCGGGGACGACCTGGGCGATGTCCACGACGCGCTCGGCACCTACCTCGGCGGGAGTGCGGGAGTGCTCTTCGGAATCGCGCTCCTCGCGTCCGGGCTCTCGTCCTCGAGCGTGGGGACGCTTGCCGGCCAGGTCGTCATGCAGGGGTTCATCGAGAGGAAGATCCCGCTCTTCGTCCGGCGTTTCGTGACGATGGTGCCGGCGCTCGTCGTCATCGCCATCGGCGTGGATCCGTCGCGAGCGCTCGTGATCAGCCAGGTCGTGCTCTCCTTCGGGATCCCGTTCGCACTCGTCCCGCTCCTGCTCGCCTGCCGGGACAAGAGGCTCATGGGGTCGCTCGTCAACCGTCCCGTGACGACGGCGGTCGCCACCGTCGTCGCGACGGTGATCATCTCCCTGAACGTCTTCCTCCTCGAGCAGACGCTGCTCGGGTGACGATCAGCGCGCGAGCCTCAGCCGTGCGCCGATCGCGCGGCGCTCCGAGGGGAGGTAGAAGCCGAGCGGCACGAGCGCGAGCGGGTAGATCGCCGCGAGCACGAACGCGACCGGGAGGCCGCCGCCGACGAGCTTGCCGACGACGACGAGCGCCACGGCGGTCAGCGAGGCGGTCACCACGCGACGCCACTGGTACGGCACGGGGTAGATGCGCTGGGCCCACCAGGCCATGCCGACGAAGATCGTGAAATACGCGGCGATGGTCGCGATCGCCGCTCCCATCATCCCGTAGGGCGGGATCAGGATCAGGTTGAGCGCGGTGTTGACGGCTGCCGCAACTCCCGTGACGACCCAGTTGAACTGCGTCCGCCGGGAGCGGCCGACGCCGATCGCGACGACGACGTAGCCGGCGAACGGCACGACGGCGAACGCGAGCGGGCCGACCACGCGCGACGAGCTCTCGAACGGCGGAGCGGCGATCCACTTCACGATCCACGGCGAGAGCAGCGCGAGCGCTGCGGCCACCCAGCTCGAGATCACGACGAGGTAGGTGAGGACGAACGCGTACGTGCGCTTCGCCTCCCGCTCGTCGTCGATCGAGTAGGCGAATGCCGGCCACGCTGCGCGGAAGGCGGTCAGGAGCAGGGCCATCGCGGACGCGATGCGCACGCCGACGGAGTAGAGGCCGACCTCGTGCGTGTTCGTCAGCTTCACGAGGAAGAAGCGATCGGCGAAGTTGATCACCCACAGGAAGACCGCGCTCGGGACGAGCGGCATCCCGAACTGGTTCATCCGGCGCAGGAGATGCCGGTCGAACTGGAGACCGAGCTGCTCGCGCCTGTACGCGACGAGCGCGACGTAGACGATGAGCGTTCCGGTGAAGTTCCCGACGATCACGCCGAGCGGCCCGGCGGTGAGCGCGACGACGAGTAGGAGCGTCGCGCCCACGGTGAGCAGGATGTTCGCGACGCTGGCGGTGACGAAGGCGACCGACCGTTCCTCGACGCGGAAGAGCGCGGTCACCTGGGCGTAGTTCATCCCCGCCCACAGTCCGACGAACGAGGCGGCGACGAGCTCCGTCTGCGAGGTCGAGGCGAAGAGCCACTCGGAGATCGCAGGAGAAGCCGCGAGACCGCCGAGCAGCCCCAGCGTCGCCATCCCCATGGTGAACCAGAACGAGGTGCGGAGGACGAGCCGCCGGGCCGCGGGATCGTGAGAGTCGAAGTAGAAGCGGAAGAACGCGCTCCCGATCCCCAGCTGGAGCAGGATCCCGAGCACGGTGGTGAGGGCGATGAGCGTCTCGACCTCGCCGTAGTCGGACGGACTCAGGTAGCGCGTGTAGAGCGGGAGGAGGAAGACCGCGAGGATGCGCGACACGAGGCCGCCGAGGCCGTAGATCGCGGAGTGCCTGCCAAGCCGCTTGAGCTGTCCGCCGAGTGCCGTCAACGGGTGCACGCTCCCTGCGTGGGCCGCCGGACGCTTCGACTGTCGGCGTTCACCTGAGGCGAGAGTAGAGGTCGAGAAGGCGGTCGCCCACCGCCTCGAGGTCGTGCACTCGCTCCGCGTAGGCGCGAGACTCTGCTCCGATGCGCCGGCGCTCGGCGGCGGACGCGACGAGCGGCTCGAGGCGCGCGCGGAGATCGTCCTTCGAGGCGGAGACGATCGGGAGGCGGGTGCCGTACGCCTCCTCGGTGCGCCTCACGGCCTCCTCGTGCAGGAAGGTCACGACCGGCTTTCCGAGCGCGAGGCACTCGATCGCGAAGACGCCGTACCAGCCGGCGTTGAGCTGGTCGACCACGATGTCCGCCTCCCGGTAGCGCTCGAACGCCTCCGCGTGGTGGAGGCCCTCGACGAGGACGAGCTCGGCGTCGAGCCCCTCGCAGGCGGCGATCACGTGCTCGGTTCCCTTGCGCCGTCGCGACGAGGGCGCGTGGACGATGATCGGCCGAGCTCTGTCGGTCGGTGGGGAGGGCTCGATCGCGCGGACGTCGATCCCGGGCGGGATCATCTCGGCCTCCGGGACCCAGCGGACTGCGTCGTACGAGCCGACCACCTGGGCCCCCGCCTTGCGGGCGAACGCGAGCTCGTCCGGGGTCTTGCCGCGGATGTCGGAGCCGAGGAAGTGCATGACCGAGGTCTTCCCGAGCGCGCGAAGAAGCGGGAACTGGAGGGACCGTGGGATCAGCGTGAGCCCGAAGTAGAAGTGGAAGACGTCGGTGCTCGGGAGGAGGCGGAGAAGCGCCCGCCACTGCGTGAGCTGGCGTCGCGCGAGGCCGCCGTGGCGGTCGAGCGAGAGGTCGGCCTCCGGGTGGAGCCGGTAGCGGTTGAAGACGAGGAGCTGCGCATCGACGCCTCGCCGTCGAAGCGCCTGCACGTTCGTCCACGGGATGCCCGCGGTGTTGACGGGGCAGTGGACGACGCGGAGGGGCCGGCTGCCGGACCGTTCCCGTTTGGTGGAGGGACCGGAGCGTGCCGTGGTGGAGGGATCAGCGTCGGGCACGAGGATTTGCTCTCTCGGCGCTGTCCTGTGTGCCACGCGCGAGCAGTTCGCGGCTAGCGTCGTCCCCAGTCCCCGGGTGGGTGGGGGTTAGGGATGGGACCACCGGCCAGGTGGTATCGCCTGCATTCACGCGTCCCACTCGACCTGGTCGAAGTAGCGGAGCGCCGTCCGTCCCGGCCGGACCCGCGCGGCCAGCGCACCGAGCTCCTCGTCCTCGATCTCGCCGAGCGCACGCTTCACGCCCAGATAGGGGAGGTTGAGGTCCTGCTGGTAGACGATCGTGGAGATTCGCGGGTTCACCTCGATCACGAGGTCGCCGACGAGCTGGATGTTGAAGAAGTGCTCGATGCCGAGCCCGGACACGACGCGATCGGCCAGGTCCATCAACGCCGGGTCGTCGAGGGCGACGAAGTACATCGCGAGCCCGGCGCGCATCGACTCCCGCGTCTTCGGGTGCCCGAGGACGACCCTGGATCCGTCCCCGATCCCGTCGATCGTGCGCTCCCCGCCCGTCGCGAGCTCCATGACGAGAAGCTCCGGCCCGCCGCCGGCAGGGAGGAGCTCCACCGCCTCCTCGAGCCGCATCGACACCGAGCCGGGCCGGTCGTTCAGGAGCTGATGCGCGCGGTCGACGGTCGCGTCGAGGACGCGATATCCGCGCGAGCCCGACGAGACGACCGGCTTGAAGCAGACGGGCGTGTCCGGGTAGCCGAGCGCGAGTGCGGCGTCGTGGACGGCCGAGGCTCCCCGCACCCGCACGAACCGCGGCGCGGGGACACCGAGTCCGTGCAGCTCCGCGTAGCAGTCCGCCTTGTCGTTCGAGACGCGGATCGTCTCGGGGCCGGAGACGAGGACGGCGGTGCCGGCGAAGTCGTCGCGCTCGGCCGCGAGACCGGGGAGGTCGTACGAGGACTGCGGGAGGACGACGTCCACCCCCTCGCGGGCGCAGACATCGCGCACGGCGTCCGCGAACCCGTCGTCGCCGCCCGGCGGGACGAGGTGGAAGCCGTCGCAGAGCATGCGGCCGACAGCTCTCTCGGACATGTCCGTTCCGACCAGTCGAAGTTCTCGCTCACCGTTCTCTCGGAGCGCCCGGACGAGGGCGGCCGTGCCCGGCGAGCCGCACGCGGTGAGGAGGACGGTGATCGGTCGCAGGGCCACGCGTCCGCCTAGTCGAGGTCGATCCCGTCGGCGGCGAGCTGCTCCAGCCGGCGAACGCTCTCGGCCTCGAGCAGCGCGCGCATCGTCTGTCCCATCGTCTCGCCGGGGTAGACCCAGATCTCCGGATGCACGAGGAGCTGGAGCCACGGGAACGCGCCCGCGCGGAGCTCCTCGTGCGGGCAGCCGGACCGCCAGTGCTGGTTCGAGTCGGACCGGTACCTCGCCGGCGAGAAGTGGGGGTCGGCATATGCGTTCACCGCGCCCTCGATCGGCGTGGACATGTACTCCGCGCTCGGGTTGTGCCAAGCGACGACGGCCTCGAAGCGGTCGTCGAGGACGGCGCGCGGGTAGACGGCGTGCAGTCCGACCCGCTGTCCGAGCTCGCGGAGGCGCGCGATCGCCGCCTCCCCCTCGCTCGACGCGAGGTTGTAGAAGACCGACTCGGTCATCAGCAGGTAGGTCGTCGTCGCGCCGAGCTCCGCCTCGGTCTCGGCCATCGTCAGCGCCGCGTCCAAGGAGAGATCGACGTCGTGCCGGAGGAAGAGCGCGCCGGGTGCGGGCGCCTCGTCGAACGTCGCGAACCGGTAGCCGCCCGCCTGCGCCGCCTGCAGGAGCTCGCGGTAGTGGCCGAGATCGAAGGAGCAGCTCACGGCGCCGCCTCGACCTCGACCTCGAGCAGCGCGGCGGCGGCCTCCGCTCGCCGAAGCGCTTCCGGTCCGCTGTCGGCGACTGCGATCACGTACCCGCGCCGGTCGCCGTCCCGCCGGACCGGCCGGATCGTCTCGCCGCGCTCGAGGTACGTCTCGGCCTGGACGACACCGTCGGCGCCGAGCACGGGACCGAGGTCGCCGATACGGAGGACGCGTCCGGTCGGGAGCGGTCCCGGTTCCGCGGTCAGGAACCGGATCGCGAGCGGCTGCGAGAAGCGGGGAGGGCGACGTCGTCGGGGACGGGTTCGCCGAGCGCCTGTCGCACCGCGACCTCGACCAGGTCGACGCCGACTGCGTGTCGCACGAGGTCGGCCATCTGACCGCCGGGGATCCGCGCCGCGACCTCCACGACGACCACGCGTCCGTCCTCCGCCGCGATCAGCTGCGGGAACGCGATCCCGTCGCGGAGCCCGAGCGCGCGCGTCGATTCGCATGCGATCCGTGTTGCCTCGAGGACGTGGTCGTCACCGATGGACGGCGGGTAGACGTGGATCCAGCCGACGCCGAAGCCGATGCCGGGAGGCCGCAGCCGGTCGGAGAGCGTGACGAGTGCCGGCTCGCCGTCCCGGGCGACGACGATGCCGTTGAGCTCGATCCCGCCGACGAACTCCTCGAGCATCGCCACGCCGGTCTCCGACTCCGCGAGCGCCTCGTCGAGATCTCGCGCGAGCTCCTCCGCCGTCTCGATCCGGAAGACGCCGCGCTGGCCGCCGGAGTCCACCGGCTTGAGGACGGCGGACAGGCTCACCGCCTCGAGCGCCGCGTCTATGTCCTCCGCCGAGCCGAGCGTGGCGAACGCCGGCTGCGGGAGTTGCGCCGCCGCGAGCGCGTCCCGCATCGCGAGCTTGTGCGTCATCCGCAGGGCCGTCTCCGTGCCGATTCCGGGGAGGCCGAGCGCTTCGGCGACCGCGGCCACGACCGGTACTGCGCGGTCGGCGGAGACGGTCATGACTCCGTCGACGTCGTGCTTCCGAGCGACGGCAGTGACTGCGGCGACATCGGTGAAGTCGACGACCTCGCCGACGTCTGCAGTCGCGAGCCCGGGCGCCTGCTCGTTGCGATCGACCGCGACGACACGCGCCCCGCGCTCGCGGACGCGCTCGATCGCCCGGCGCTGGTGGCGCCCGGCGCCGACGAAGAGGACCGTCGTCACGGACGGCGATGCTAGCGACGTGCCGCGCCGAGGCACGGCTGCCCCCGGCAGGAGCGACGGGGAGACGCGGTTCCAGCGGCCGCTCTGGCGGCCGTCCTCACGGCCGAGCTCCGCGCGTGCGCGCCGAGGAAGGCGCGCAGCCGCGTCGGGCGACCCGGCTACTGTCACGCCGTGGAAGTCCTGTGCAGCCGCCGGACTTGGCTCGTATGCGGCGCGGTCGTCGCGGCGGCGCTCGTCATTCCACTCGGCACCAGGGTCGGCGCGAAGTACGACCACGACGACACGCTCTGGGCGAACGCGATGCGCTCAGCGAGCGGCTGGCAGCCGGCGTACGACTTCGACATCTTCCTCGTCGCGGCGAACGACGTGCTCGCCGGTCGCGATCCGTATCCGAAGGGAGCCGAGCTCGATCGCGAGCTCGGCTCCCCGTACGCGTATCCGCCGGTGCTCGCGGTCCTCGTGACGCCGCTCGCAGCGCTCCCGGAGAGGACGGCGAGCACGTTCGTGCCAGGCGTGCTGTTCACGCTGCTTCTCGTCGCCGCGACGATCGGGGCGCTCCTGCTGCTCGGGGTGCGCGACTGGCGCTGCTACCCGGTCGCGCTTCTCTATCCGGTCACGCTCGAGGCCGTCGAATACGGAGCGATCGGCCCGCTCTTGCTGTTCCTCCTCGCGCTCATGTGGAGGTTTCGGGACCGCATCGGGACGAGCGCGGCCTCGGCGGGGGCGGCCGTCGTCCTCAAGCTCTTCCTCTGGCCCGTCCTCGTCTGGCTCGCGATCACGGGGAGAGCTCGCGCCGGGGTCGCCGCGACTCTCGGGGCGATTGCCCTCGCGCTCCTGTCGTGGGCGGCGATCGGCTTCGCCGGCCTCGGCGACTACCCGCATCTCCTGAGGCGGCTCTCCGACGTCGAGGCTGGCAACTCCTACTCCGCGTACGCGGTGCTGCGCGCGCTCGAGGTGCCGAGCGGCCTCGCGCAGGCGATCGTCGTCGCATGCGGGGTCGCGCTGCTCGTCCTCGCCTTCCGCGCAGCTCGTGACCTCGCGCGTGGCCCGGTCGACCGGGACCGACGCTCGCTGACCCTCGCGCTCGCGGCCGCGCTCGTCCTGACGCCGATCCTCTGGCTCCACTACCTCGTCCTGCTGCTCCTGCCGATCGCGCTCGCCCGCCCGCGCCTGTCCGCGCTCTGGTTCGCCCCGCTCGCGATGACGGTGTTCGAGGCGCTCCACTGGTACCGCGGCTGGCCGAGCGGGGACGGGAAGGCGCTCGCGAGCGTCGCGCTCGTCATCGCACTCGTCGTGGTCTGGTCGCTTCGCCCTCGCAGGGAGTCGAGCGACGGGGCGCAGCTCGCCCCGAGCGGTGCGTAGACTCGCCTCAGTGTCGCTCTCCGGCAAGCGGATCGTCGTCACGGGCGGCGCGGGTTTCATCGGGACGACCCTCGCGCGGAGGCTCGTGGCGGAGAACGAGATCGTCGCGTTCGACAACCTCCACCGCGACTCGCTCGCCGGGACGGCGCTCGCCGAGCACGAGAACTTCTCCATCGTCCACGGCGACGTCCTCGACGGGGACGCGCTCGCGGAGGTCGTCCGGGGCGCGACGCATCTCGTCCACGCAGCCGCGATCGCGGGCGTGGACGCGGTGATCGAGAGCCCGGTGCGGACGATGCGCGTGAACATGATCGGGACGTACAACGCGCTCGAGGCGGCGCTCGGCACGCGCGAGACGATCGAGCGCGTGATCGAGTTCTCGACGAGCGAGGTGTTCGGGACGTACGCGTTCAAGGTCGACGAGGAGCACGTGACGACGCAGGGCTCGGTCGGCGAGGCGCGCTGGACGTACGCGGTCTCGAAGCTCGCCGGCGAGCACATGGCGCGCGCCTACTACGACGAGCTCGGCCTGCCGACGGTCGCGGTGAGGCCGTTCAACGTCTACGGCCCGGGGCAGATCGGCGGCGGCGCGATCCGCGCGTTCATCGAGGCCGCGCTCGCCGGGAAGGACCTCGTGATCCACGGCGACGGGTCGCAGATCCGCGCCTGGTGCTTCGTCGACGACATGGTCGAGGCGCTCCTCCTCGCGCTCGAGCACAAAAACGCGGTCGGCGAGAGCTTCAACATCGGGAACGCGCGCTCGGCCGTCACGATCTACGACCTCGCCCAGCGGATCAAGCGACTCACGGGCTGTCCGGGGGAGATCGTCTTCCAACAGCTCCACTACACGGACGTCGAGCTCCGGATCCCGAACGTCGACAAGGCGCGCCAGCTACTCGGGTTCGAGGCGCAGGTCGAGCTCGACGAGGGCCTCTCGCGGACGATCGCCTGGTACCGGGAGAAGCTCGGGGCGCCAGCAGCGTGAGCGAGCCGATCCGGCTCGCCCGGCCGGACGTCGGCGCGGCGGAGCTCGAGGCGCTCTCCGAGGTCGTCGCGTCGGGGCAGCTCACGATGGGGTCGAAGGTCACGGAGTTCGAGGAGGCGGTCGCGCACGCCGTCGGCACCGCCCACGCTGCGGCCGTCTCGTCCGGGACCGCCGCGCTGCACCTCGCGCTCCTCGCCCTCGAGATCGGGCCGGGGGACGAGGTCGTCGTCCCCGCCTACACGTTCCCCGCAACCGCGAACGTCGTCGAGCTGTGTGGCGCGACGGCGGTCCTCGTCGACATCGACCCCGACACCTTCAACGTCGACGTCGCAGCCGTCGCGGCCGCCGTCACGCCGCGCACGCGCGCCGTGCTCGCCGTCCATCTGTTCGGCCGCCCGGTCGAGTGGGAGGCGCTCCAGACTGCGGTCCCGCAGGAGGTCGTCCTCGTCGAGGACGCGGCGGGCGCCCTCGGAGCCCGCTACCGGGGGACGCCCTGCGGAGCGCTCGGCGCGCTCGCATGCCTCTCGTTCCATCCGCGCAAGATCGTTACCACCGGCGAGGGCGGGGCGGTCACGACCGACGAGGCAGGGCTCGACGAGGCCGTTCGGCGCCTTCGGCACCACGGGTGGTCGGCGCCGGGCGAGCTCCTGGCGCCGGGCTACAACTACCGCCTGCCGGATCTGCTGTGCGCCATCGGCATCCCGCAGCTCGCCCGGCTCGAGGAGCTGCTCGAGGCGCGCGAGCGGGTCGCGGGCTGGTACGAGGAGCGTCTCGAGCACCTCGTGCTCACGCCCGGAGCCGCCGCGGGCGACCGGCACGGCTGGCAGGCGTACGTCGTCCAGCTCGACCGCCGCGACGAGGCACTCGACACGTTGCGCGCGGAGGGCATCGAGGCGCAGATCGGGACCTGGGCGGTCCATCGGCTCGGGCCCTACCGCTCACAGGGCCCGTTCCCCGGGGCGGACAGGGCCTTCGAGCGCGCGCTCGCGCTCCCGTTCGCGACGACGACGACGGAGGAGGAGATCGATCGCGTTGCCGCCGTCCTCGCCAGGTTCGCGAACCGGACTTGACGAGAAAGCTTTTGTGAGTGAATAATCACTTCCAATGGCGACGGGGACGAGGCAGACGGCAGAGGAGCGGCGCGAGGACGTGCTCGCCGCCGCGCTCGAGGAGTTCGCGCGCTCCGGCTTCCACGGCGCCTCCACGGAGGCGATCGCGAAGAGGGCCGGGATCTCGCAGCCCTACCTGTTCAGGCTCTTCGGCTCGAAGCGCGAGCTCCAGCTCGCAGTCGTGCGCCGCTGCTTCCGGCGAACGCTCGAGACGATGCAGCAGGCGGCGGAGGGCCTCCGCGGCGAGCAGGCGCTCGACGCCATGGGCCGCGCCTACAAGGAGCAGCTCGGCACCGATCCGCTGATGCTCCAGGCGCAGCTCCAGACGTATGCGGCCGCCCTCGACGATCTCGCCGTCCGCGAGGCCGTTCGCGACGGCTACGGCGACCTGTTCTCGTACGTCGAGCGAGTCTCCGGCGCGTCGGCTTCGAGGCTCGCCCGGTTCTTCGCGGACGGGATGCTGCTCAACGTGGTCGCCGCCATGGGCCTCCACTCCGAGCCCGAGCCCGAGCCGTGGGCCGACCGTCTGCTGGCCGGCCTCCGCGCGGAGGAGCCGGCGTAACCCCTCTCTTTTTCTCGCAATGCTGAGTAATCACTCACTACACAGGAGGCAATGGTCATGACAGCCAGGTCACGCACCGTCTGGACCTTGGTCGTCACGTCGATCGCGCTCTTCATGGTCGTGCTCGACAACCTCGTGGTCTCGACCGCCATCCCGGTGATCCGTGTGGACCTCGGGGCGACGCTCGAGCAGCTCGAGTGGACGGTCAACGCGTACACGCTCACGTTCGCGGTGTTCCTCTTGACGGGCGCCGCTCTCGGCGACCGCTTCGGTCGGAAGCGGCTCTTCATGATCGGGGTCGCGCTCTTCACCGGTGCGTCGGCTGCGGCAGCTCTCTCGCCGTCCGCAGACTGGCTCATCGCGGCGCGCGCGGTCCAGGGACTCGGCGGGGCGATCGTGACGCCGCTGACGCTGACGATCCTGAGCGCGGCGGTCTCGCGCGAGCGGCGCGGCGCGGCGCTCGGCGCCTGGGCGGGCATCGCCGGGCTCGCTGTGGCGATGGGCCCCCTCGTCGGTGGCGCGGTCGTCGACGGGATCTCGTGGCAGTGGATCTTCTGGCTCAACGTTCCCATCGGTCTCGTCCTGCTGCCGCTCGCCACGCGGCTCCAGGAGTCGACCGGGCCGGACCGGGCGCTCGACCTCCCCGGCCTCGCGCTCGCGAGCGCGGGCCTGCTCGGGATCGTCTGGGGTCTGGTCAACGGGAACTCGGACGGCTGGTCGAGCCCGCAGATCGTCACCGCGCTCCTCGGCGGAGGGCTGCTGCTCGCGGCCTTCGCCGGCTGGGAGCGGCGGGCGACGGAGCCGATGCTCCCCACGCGGTTCTTCCGCAACCGCGCATTCTCGGCCGCGAACGCATCGTCCCTCTTCATGTACTTCGGGATGTTCGGGTCGATCTTCCTCTTGACCCAGTTCTTCCAGACTGCGCAGGGATACTCGCCGCTCGAGGCGGGCTTGCGCGTGCTGCCGTGGACGGCGATGCCGATGCTCGTCGCCCCGATCGCAGGTGCGCTCTCGGACCGCATCGGAGGCAGGCCGTTCATGGCGGTCGGACTCGCCCTCCAGGCGATCGGTCTCGCGTGGATCGCATCCGTCACGTCGGCGACCGTCGGTTATGGCTCGCTCGTCGGCCCGTTCATCGTCTCCGGGATCGGGATGGGCATGTTCTTCGCCCCCGTCGCGAACGTCGTCCTCTCGGCCGTGCGGCCGCAGGAAGAGGGGAAGGCGTCGGGCGCGAACAACGCCTTCCGGGAGGTCGGAGGCGTCCTCGGCGTCGCGGTGCTCTCGTCCGTCTTCGCCCGCGAGGGCGGGTACGCGTCCGCCGTGACGTTCGTCGACGGGATGGTCCCGGCGCTCTGGATCGGTGCGGCGGTCGTCGCCGTCGGCTCGGCGGTCGCGCTCGCGATCCCGAGGCGACGGCCCGACGCGGCGAGGGTCGGGGAGTCGGACGAGCTCGTGGCCGACGCCGAGGCTGCGTAGCGGCGATCGTCCTCGAGCCGGGGCCGGGCACCGCGCCCGGCCCCGGCGAATGTCGTTCCTCCGGCGCTGGTACGGTCGCCGCGTGCCGCCCCGAGACGCTCCCCGCTACGGGCCGCCGGATGCCCTCCAGTCGCCGCGGTACGCGGGGGTCAAGACCTTCGCGCGCTGCCCGCTCGTGGACGATCCGGACGGCGTCGACGTCGCCGTCCTCGGGATCCCGTTCGACACCGCGACGACGAACCGGCCCGGCGCCCGCTTCGGGCCGGAGGCGATCCGCTCGGCGTCGATCGCCCTCCGTCCCTACAACGCCGTGCAGCGCGCGCAGGTCTTCGGAGCCCTCTCCGTCGCTGACCTCGGGGACGTCCGCGTGACACCGGGCAACGCGGAGAGGACCGTCGGCCAGATAGCGGAGCAGCTCGAGCCCGTCGTAGCCTCGGGGACGCGCACGCTCTGCCTCGGGGGAGACCACCTCGTCGTCCTCGGGGAGCTGCGGGCACATGCAGCCGTGCACGGCCCGCTCGGCCTCGTCCTGCTCGACGCGCACGCGGACGTCTGGGACACGTACTGCGGCGAGCGCTACTACCACGGCTCCCCGTTCCGGCGGGCGCTCGAGGAAGGGCTTCTCGACCCGAGTCGCTCGCTCCTGGCGGGCATGCGCGGTCCGGTGTACGGCCCGGAGGATCTCGGCATGGCGCAGGGATTCGGGTTCGAGGTGATCCCCTGCGAGGAGCTCGTCACGCTGACCGCGGACGAGTACGGAGGGCGAGTCCGCGAGCGCGTGGGCGACGGGCCGGTCTTCCTCTCCTTCGACGTGGACGTCCTCGATCCGGCGTACGCGCCCGGGACGGGGACGCCCGAGGCGGGCGGCCTCACGTCGCGCGAGGCGCTCGGGCTCGTCCGCTCGCTCCGCGGGCTCTCCTGCTCGGGATTCGACGTGGTCGAGGTGAGTCCGCCGTACGACGGACTCGGTCAGCCGACGGCCGTCGCCGCGTCGAACATCGCCTACGAGCTCCTGACGCTCGACGTGCTCGCGGCCGTCTCGTGAGCCGGCGCGTCCGTCTCGTCGGGACGCTCGTCCTGACCATCGGCGCCGTCGCGTACCTCGTCTGGAAGATCGACCTCGGAACGACGATCGACGTCCTGCGCGAGGCCGACCTCGCGTGGTTCGTGCTCGCAGTGGCGATCATGGTGTTGAGCGTCCCTGTGCTCGCCGCACGCTGGGGGCGGCTTCTGCACGCCCACGACATCTCGGAGCGTCTCCCCTGGCTGACGCGCGCGTACTTCGTCGCGTACACCGCCGGGCAGGTGCTCCCGACGTCGATCGGAGGCGACGCAGTCCGCATCGTGGAGACGTCGCGACGCCATCCCGGCCGGACGGCGGTCGTCACCGGGACCGTGATCCTCGAGCGAGGCCTCGGCGGCACCGCGACCGTGGTGCTCGGCGCCATCGGGTTCCTGCTCTCCATCGGCCACTACGACGTCGGCGCGTACCTCTGGATCGAGGGGATCTTCGTCTTCGGGACGATCGTCCTCGCGTTCGTCTTCTTCGCGCGCTCGGCGCGCCCTCTCCTCCGGCGCGTCCGGCCGCTGCTCGGGCGCGTCCGGCTCGAGCGTCCGCTCCGGCTCTTCTACGAAGGCGTCCACCACTACCGCAACCGGCCGCGGCTCCTCGCCGGCGTCCTCGCCGTGACGTTCGTCGTCCAGGCCGTTCGCGTGCTCGCGATCTGGGCGTCCGCCCGGGCCGTCGGGATCGAGCTCGGCGTGCGCGTCTACTACGTGATGGGGCCGCTCCTCTTCCTCGTCATGCTCGTTCCCTTCACGCTCAACGGGATCGCCGTGCGCGAGGCCTTCTTCGTCAGCTTCCTCGGAAGCCTCGGCGTCGGTGCGGATCAGGCCTTCGCGGCCGGCTTCGTCTTCTTCTTCGTCACGCTGATCCTCGCGGCGCCGGGCGGCGGGATCATGCTCTGGGAGGGCGCCCGCTCGGGCGCTCGCCCGCGCGTCGAGCATGGCTGACGACGGGGCTCCGGCGGCGGAGCCCGCCGACGTCGCAGTCGTCGTCGTCACCTACGACGCGCTCCCCTGGATCGAGCGCTGCCTCGCGAGCGTCGCGGGCGCCCCGACGGTCGTCGTCGACAACGGGTCGACGGACGGGACGCGGGACGCGGTGCGCGAGCGCTTTCCGGACGTGACGCTCGTCGAGTCGGAGAACCGCGGCCTGGGCGCGGGCTGGAACGTGGGGATCCGCGCGACCGAGAGCCGCTACGTCCTACTCTTGAACGCCGACGCCTGGATGCTCGGGGACGGGCTCGAGCAGCTCGTCTCGTTCGCCGACGGACATCGGCGGACAGCCCTCGTCGGACCGCGCCTGCTCGACCCGGACGGGACGCTCCAGCGCTCCGTGCGCGGATTCCCCACCCTTTGGCGGCTCGCGACCGAGTACTTCTTCCTCCGCAAGCTCGCGCCTCGCTCCCGGGCGCTGAACGCGTTCTACGCCGGCGGGTTCGACCACGACGAGGTGCGCGACGTCGAGTTCGTCATGGGCGCCTGCCTGCTCGTGCGCCGCGACGCGATCGACGAGGTCGGTCTCTTGGACGAGGACTTCTTCCTCTTCAGCGAGGAGACGGACTGGTGCTTCCGGTTCCGGGAGGCGGGGTGGCGGGTCGTGTTCTTCCCCGGCGCCGATTGTGTCCATGTGCGGGGCGCCTCCCACGGCGGACGGCTGTACCGGGAGAACCTCCGCGGGCACCTTCGGTTCCTCGCGAAGCATCGCGGAGGGAAGCACGCCGAGCGCGCCCGGCGCCTCCTGCTCGCGGCGGTCCGGCTGCGAGGCCTGCTCTACCGCGGCGAGCGAGGGAAGGTCTATCGCGATGCTGCCCGGTGGCTCGCTTCCGGGGACGTCGCCTCGCTCCTCGAGCGATGACCGGGATCGTCACCTACCTCCGCCTTGCGTTCGGGACCGCCGTCGCCCTCGCTCCCGGCTTCCTCCTGGCGCGCGCGCTCGGCCTGCGCGGAGCCGCCGCGACCCTCGCCTGGTCCCTCGTCGCGCTCTTCGCATGCCTGGCGGTTACGTTCGCGATCTCGGGCTCGCTGACGACGACGCTCGTGCTCCTCGGCGCGGTCGCGGTCGGGGCCGCGATCGCCCTGGCGCGGCGACGCCCGGTCCTCGAGCCTGCCGTGCCCGGACGCTCGTCGGTCGTCGTGCTCGGTGCGATCCTCGGCCTGTTCCTGTGGCGCGTCGCCGGATCCGTCGAGGGCGACGGGCTCTTCCACCTGGCGCGGGTGCGGAAGCTCGTCTCCCTGGACGACCTCACGCTGCACGCGGTCGTCGAGTTCGCGGACGGCGGGCTCCACCCGGGCTACGCCTTTCCGCTCTGGCACGGCTTCGACGCGGTCGTCGCGAAGGTGAGCGGGACGGACCGGGGCTCGTCGTCCTCCACCTGCCGTCGATCCTCGCCCCGCTCGCCGTCGTCCTCGCGTACGAGGCGGGGTGGGCGCTCTTCCGCCGGATGTGGGCGGCGGCCGTCGCTGCGGCCGCCCAGGTGGCGCTCGTCTGCCTCGCGCCGGGGCACGGGGGCTCGTACCGGTTTCTCGCGCTTCCCTCCACCGCCGCCGACCAGCTCCTCGTCCCGGCCGCCCTCGCGCTCGCGTTCGAGACGATCCGGCGTCCGTCGCCGGTCCGTATCGCCTCGGTCGCGGCAGCCGGGCTGGCGCTCGCCGTCGTCCACCCGACGTACGCGATCTTCCTCTGGATCCCCTTCGGCGGCTTCCTCGTCGTGCGCTTCCTGTGGACGAGGCAGGACCTCCGCGCCGGCCTCGCGGCGCTCGCGGCGCTCTTCGCCCCCGCGGCGCTCTTCATGCTCTGGCTCGTCCCCGTCATCGACAAGACGGCATCGGTCTCCCCGACAGACGAGGAGGTGCGGCGCGCGCTCGCCCAGTATGCGGGCCAGCTGAACGTCCGTTCGGACACGAGCTACAGCCTTGCCGCCGAGGTCTTCACCCGGCGGGGCGCGGTGGCGATGGCCGCGCTCCTCCTCCTGCCGCTGTCGGCGCTGGCCGCGAGGCGGCGCTGGGCCGCGTACGTCGCCGGCGGGTCGCTCGCGGTGCTCGTGGTGATGCTCGTCCCGTTCCTCTTCACGACGCTGTCGGACGTCGTCTCGCTCTCGCAGTCGAGGCGCGCAGCCGGCTTCCTGCCGTTCGCGTTCGGCTTCACGGGCGGGCTCGGCGTCCTCTCCGGCCTCATCGGCCCGCTGCTGGCGCCGGTCGCGCTCCTCTCGGGCGTCGGCTTCCAGCTCGTCTACCCCGGGGACTTCGGCTACGTCCTCGACCAGCCGGGCCCGTCCTGGGTGGTGTGGCTCGGCGTGGCGGGAACCGTCGCCGGGCTCGTCGTCGGCCTCGTCAGGAGACGACCTCCACTCGAGGCCACGGCAGGGCTCGCGGCGGCGTTGTTCCTCGCCCCGGTCGCGCTCGTCGGCGTCGTGCACTGGACGCCCGAGGCGGCGCCGGCCAAGGGCGAGCTCACGTCGGGTCTCGTCGATGCGATCCGGCGAGACGTCCCATGGGGCTCCGTCGTGTACTCCGACCAGGAGACGAGCTACCGGATCGCCGCCGCCGCGCCGGTCTACATCGCCGTCGCGCCGCCCGGCCACGTCGCCAACACGACCGCGAACGTGCCGTACGTCCGCGCACGGGACGCGCGCAGGTTCCTCGAGACGGGCGACCTCGCGATACCGAGGCGCTACGGCGCCCAGTACCTCGTCGTCGACCGCCTACGTCTGCGTCGTTCCTTCGACCTTCCGGTCCTCTACCGGGATCCGCGGTTCGTCCTCTACCGGCTCGGCCGCGGCCCGTAGCATCGGTCGCCCCCAGCCCCCGCCCCCCGGGGTCTCGATCCGGAGGAGATCGCCCGGGACGAGGTCGCTCGTCGCGAATGCGGGGAGCTGCACCCCGTTCAGGAAGTTGCGGCCGGGGAGCCCGTTGCCGCCGCCCTCCTTCCCATGGGGTGCCACCCTCCTCCGCTGCGTGAGGAGGGAGAGGTGGCAGGGCTCGAGGATCCGGATCTCGCGCACGACGCCGTCTCCGCCGGGATAGCGCCCGACACCGCCGGAGCCCTCACGGAGGGCGTAGCGCTCGATGCGAAGCGGGTACGAGAGCTCGAGGGCCTCGACCGGCGTGTTCAGCGTGTTCGACATCGCGACGTGCACCGCGCTCGGGCCGGGTGCGACAGGACAGCCTCCCTGCCCGCCCGCGATCGTCTCGTAGTACGTGAACAGGTCGTTCCCGAGGACGACGTTGTTCATCGTTCCCTGCCCCTGGGCCGGCACCGGCAGCGCCTTGCCGAGGGCGTCGAAGACGACGTCGACGATGCGGCTCGACGTCTCCGTGTTCCCCGCCGCGACCGCCGCCGGCGGCAGCGCATTCACGAGGCAGCCCTCGGGTGCGCTCACCATGATGGGCGCGAACGCTCCGCCCGAGGCGGGGAGGTCGGGCGCCGTCAGGCAGCGGACGACGTAGTAGCAGGCAGACCGCGTCACCGAGAGCGGGCAGTTCAGGTTCCCGGAGTGCTGCGGCGACGTCCCCCCGAAGTCGATAGAGATCGAGTCGCCCTCGATCGTCACCGTCACTTGCAGCTGGAGGATCCCGTACGGCGTCTCGAGGACGTCGCGGCCGTCGAAGACCCCGTCCGGAAGCTCGCGGAGCGCCGTCCGCACGACCCGCTCGGAGTAGGCGAGGAGCTCGGCCATCGCCGCCTCGACCCTCTTGCGCCCGCGCCGGTCGCAGAGCTCCCGCAGGCGGCGCTCTGCCAGGTGGTGCGCCGCGAGCTGGGCTCGCAGGTCACCTCTGCGCTCTCCCGGATTCCGCATCTGCGAGACGAGCAGCTCGACGGCATCGTCGTCGAGCCGGGTCGGCGGGATCACCACGCCCTCTTCGTCGAGCGTCATCGACGCGGCGGGCAAGCTACCCGGGTCCGACCCGCCCACGTCGGCATGGTGCGCCCGGGTGACCGCGAACCCGACGGGTGTCTTCGTCACGATCGTGAGGTCGGGGAGATGCGTGCCGCCGCGGTAGGGATCGTTGAGGATCCACGGCTCACCGACCTTCGGGCGCTTCCGCCGCACCGCGGCCACGGCGTCCGGCATCGCGCCCAGGTGGACGGGGATGTGCTCAGCCTGGGTGACCATCCGTCCATTCCGGTCGAAGAGCGCCGTGGAGCAGTCCCGGCGCTCCTTGATGTTGGCCGAGAACGCCGAGCGGACGAGGACGGCGCCCATCTCCTCCGCGATCGCGCGCAGCGAGCTGCCGATCACCTGGAGCTCGACGCGGATCACACCGCTCTCCGCAGGACGAGCGTCCCGTGGGAGTCCGTCTTCCCGGCCCAGCCCGGCGCGACCCAGGCGGACGCCCCCTCGAGTTCGAGGACCTCCGGCCCCGTGACGTCGAGCGGCGGACCCGTTACCTCGACGGGCGGCGCCGGACGCACCTCGGCGGTGCGCAGGGCGACGAGCTCGATCGAGCGCGCGCGGTCGGCATAGCCGTAGCGGGACGCGTGCGCGGCGTGGAAGCGTTGCTCGAGCTCGGGCCCGAGCGGGATCGTCAGCTCGAACGACTGGCCGGCGTAGCGCAAATCGGCCTCGCCCTCGGCCGGGAGCTCGCCCGCGCTCCTCAGCGACATGACGAACGAGCGGACGTGGTCCCGGCGCTCGTCCGCCGCGACGAGTCCGAGAGCCGAGAGCACGCCGGCGGCCGCGGGCACGAGCACGGTCCCGATCTCGAGCTCCTCGGCGAGCGCGCAGGCGTGCAGGGGCCCTGCGCCGCCGAAGGCCACGAGGGCGAAGTCCCGCGGATCGAGGCCTTCCTCGACCGACACGACGCGGAGCGCCCGCACCATCTCCGCGTTTACGACCTCGATCACGGCTTCGGCGTCGAGGTCGCCGAGCGCCGTCGCCGCGGCGCCTGAGTCGAGCTCCACGCCGCCGGCGAGGTGTGACGGAAGCCGTCCGAGGACGAGGTTCGCGTCGGTGACCGTCGGCCTGGTTCCTCCCTGGCCGTAGCAGGCGGGGCCGGGGTGGGCACCCGCGCTCTCCGGGCCGACGTGGAGCGCGCCGCCCTCGTCCTCCCACACGATCGAGCCGCCTCCTGCGCCCACGGTGTGGACCGCGAGGGTCGGCAGGCGGACGGGGAAGCCGTCGACCACCCGCTCGTGGTCGCGCCGGGCTGATCCGCCGACGATCGCGCAGACATCGGTCGACGTGCCGCCCATGTCGAAGGCGATCGCGTTCTCGTAGCCGGCGAGACCCGCGATGCGGGCTGCTCCGACGACGCCCGCTGCAGGGCCTGACAGGAGCGCGAACGCCGCGTGGGCGGCCGCCTCCTCGAGCGTCGCGAGCCCGCCCGAGGAGCGCATTACGAGCGGCTCACGCAGACCCCAGGCGACGCACTGCGCGGACAGGGCACGCAGGTAGCGGGCGAGGACCGGGCCGAGGTAGGCGTCGATGACCGTCGTGGACGCGCGCTCGTACTCGCGGAACTCCGGCGCGACCTCGTGCGACGCGACCACGTGCGCGTGCGGATAGCGACGGCGAAGCTCCTGCGCGACCGCCTGCTCGTGCCTCGGGTCGAGGAACGAGAAGAGGAGACAGACGGCGATCGCCTCGGCGTCGGGATGGATCGCGGGGAGCGATCTCAGGTCGAGCGGGACGAGCTCTCCGTACGGCCCCATGCGACCGCGCACGCCGGCGCAGTGCGCGAGTGGGGCGAGCGGTGGCGGCCGGTCCGCGCAGGGACGGTAGAGGCGCGCGCGTGTCTGGCGACGGAGGTAGAGCAGGTGCTCGAACCCCTCAGTGGTCACGAACGCGGTGCGTGCGCCGCGCCGTTCGAGGAGAGCGTTCGTCGCGATCGTCGTTCCGTGGGTGAAACGATCGGGGTTCTCCGCGCCCAGCTCGGCCGCGACGGTGAGGACGGACTCCTCCTGGCGCGCGCGGGTCAGCACCTTCGTCGTCTTGACGACGCCGTCCGAGATGAGGACGCCGTCCGTGAAGGTGCCGCCGACGTCGACCCCGAGCGCTCGCATCGCGCCATTCTGGACGCATGCGGGCGAGCGCAGCGGGGTACAGTGCGCGCGTGGACCGCCTCGTGTGCCTCGGCCTCAGCCACCGCACGGCTCCGGTCGAGCTCCGCGAGCGGATCGGGGCGCTCGGTCCGGGCGCAGAACGGTGTCCCGCGGTCCTCGAGCACGCCGCCCTGACGACGTGTTACCGGGTCGAGCTGTACGCGTATCTCCAGGAGAGCGTCGACGACGCCCGCGACGAGCTGATCGACGAGCTGGCGGGCGCCCACGGCGTCGATCGGACGCTTCTCGTCGACCACCTCTACGTCCACGCAGGTGAGGACGTGGCGCGGCATCTGTGCCGCGTCGCGGCCGGTCTCGACTCGCTCGTGCTCGGGGAGGCGGAGATTCTCGGCCAGGTTGGAACGAGCTTCGCCGACGCGCGCGCCGCATCGGCGGCGGGGCCCGTTCTGACGCTGCTCTTCCGCACCGCCGTCGCCGCGGGGAGGCGCGCACGCGTGGAGACGGCGATCGGAGCGAATCCCGCGACCGCGAGTTCGATGGCGCTCGCCCTTGCCGAGGGGACGCTCGGTGATCTGCGGGAGCGGAAGGCGCTCGTGGTCGGCGCCGGTGGGATCGGGCGGCAGACGCTCAAGTCGGCCTCGAGCCGGCACGTCGGGGAGCTCGCGGTTGCGAACCGGACGCGCGAGCGGGCCGTCACGCTCGCCGCCGAGCTCGAGGCATCGGCCGCGTGGGGGCTGGACGAGCTCGAAGAGGCGCTCGCCTGGGCCGACGTCGCGATCACGGCGACGGCCTCCGACGAACCCGTCGTCGGCGCCGAGACCGTGCGCGCCGCGATGTCTCGTCGGCCCGACACGCCGCTGGTGCTCGTCGATCTCGCCGTACCGGCGGACGTCGAGCGGGAGGCCGCGGACGTGCCGGGCGTCAGGCTCTTCGACGTCGACGATCTCCGTGCAGGTCTCGACGACACGGCCGCCACGCGCCTCGCCGAGGTGCCGAAGGTCGAGGTGCTGATCGAGGAGGAGGTCGCCGGGTTCGGACGCCGCTACCGCGAGCTCGACGTGGAGCCGATCGTCGCGGAGATCAGGCGTCGCGCCGAGGAGATTCGGGAGGCGGAGCTCGAGCGCACTCTGCACCATCTCGGCGAGGTGGATCCGGAGATCGAGGCGCACGTCACCAAGCTGTCGCACGCCCTCGTCAACAAGCTCCTGCACGAGCCCACCGCGCAGCTTCGCGAGCGAGCCGATCGAGGTGGCGCGGAGGAGCTGGCCGCCGCCGTCCGCGATCTCTTCGGGCTCACCGCTCCCACCGAGACGTGAGCTCCTCCCTCGCGGGTCCCGTCGCCGCGGTGCGCATCGGCACCCGGCGGTCGCCGCTCGCGGTGCGGCAGACGGAGCTCGTCGTCGAGTCGCTCACTCGAGCGTGGCCGGAGCTCGCGTGCGAGATGGTGCCGGTCGACACCCGCGGCGACCGGACGCAGGCGAGCGGTGAGCCGCTGCCCGCGATCGGCGGCAAGGGCCTCTTCACGGAGGAGCTCGAGCGAGCCCTGCGGGACGGCACGATCGATCTCGCTGTGCATTCGCTGAAGGATCTGCCGACTGACCAGTCAATCGACGTCGCAATCGGCGCTCTCTGCCAGCGTGGAGACCCCCGTGACTGCGTAGTCAGTCAACGGAGCGCGCCGCTCGCCCAGCTCCCTCCCGGAGCGGTGGTCGGGACGAGCAGCCTCCGCCGCGCCGCGCAGCTCCATCTCCTCCACCCGGAGCTCGACGCCCGCTCGATCCGCGGCAACGTCGACACACGTATCCGGAAGGTCCGGGACGGCGAATACGACGCGGTGCTCCTCGCCGGTGCCGGGGTCGCGCGCCTCGGGCTCGAGCACGAGATCGCCGAGTGGCTGCCCGTCGAGCGGATGCTGCCGGCGCCCGGCCAGGGAGCGATCGCCGTGCACTGCCGCGCGGGAGACCACGCGCTGCTCGGGCTCCTCTCGCCGATCGACGACGCGCCGACCCGCGCCACGGTCACCGCGGAGCGCGCGTTCCTCGCTGCCCTCGGGAGCGGCTGCGCCGCGCCGGTCGGCGCGCACGCCGTTGAAGCAGCCGGCGGAGAGGTGCGCCTGGACGGTCTCGTAGCGACGCCCGACGGGCACGAGGTCGTACGCGTCGACGGGACGGGCGCGCCCGAGGAGATCGGCGCGCGGCTCGCACGAGAGGCGCTCGCGGCGGGCGCGAAGCACATCCTCGAGACCGTCGGTGCCTGAAGCGGACGCGCCGCTCGCCGGCCGCCGGATCGCGGTCACCCGACCCCGTGAGCAGGGAACCCTGCTCACTGCAGACGTCGAGCGCCTGGGCGGGAGCGTCTCCCTCGTCCCGCTCGTCGAGATCGCGCCGGTCGAGGACTCGACCGAGCTCGACCACGCGCTCCGCAAGCTCGGACGTTACGACTGGATCGTCTTCACGAGTGCGAACGGCGTCGCGGCGTTTCGCGAGCGCCTCCAGACGCCGGGCCAGCTCGCCTCGGTCCGCGTCGCAGCCGTCGGGCCCGCGACGGCTGCGGCGGTTGGCGAGCTCGGCGTCGAGACCGCATTCGTCCCGAAGGAGCACGAAGGCAGGGCGCTCGTGGACGGTCTCGGCTCACTCGACGGGCTGCGCGTCCTCCTCCCCCAGGGCGACCTCGCGTCGCCGCTCCTGGCCGAGGAGCTCCGCGACCGGGGCGCCATCGTCGATGCGCTCGTCGCATATCGCACGATCGCGCGGCGGCCCACGGAAGACGAGCTCCGCGTCCTCGAGAGCGCGGACGCGATCGTCCTCGCGAGCGGTTCCGCGGCGCGCAGCCTGGCGTCGCTCGCAGCCGAGGCGGACGGGATTGGAGGGCGGCTGCTCGTGTGCATCGGGCCGCGGACGGCCGCGGTCGCGCGCGAGGTCGGGCTGACCGTGGGCCTCGTCGCCGACGAAGCGTCCGCGGACGGCATCATTCAGGCGCTCGCGACACACTTCGGGGGGAGCCCGTGACCGGATTCGCAGAGACAGGACCGCTCAACGCCCTTCGGCTCCGGCCGGGAGCGGAGCGTCCGCGTCGCCTCCGCCGGACGCACGGCCTGCGGGACCTCGTCCGCGAGACGACGCTCGACCCCGGCGATCTCGTGTACCCGCTGTTCGTCGCCGAGGGCCGCGCGCGAACGCCGATCCCCTCGATGCCCGGCATCGACCAGCTGCCCGTGGACGCGCTCGCCGCCGAGGCCGGGGAGCTGGCGGAGCTCGGGATCAAGGCGGTCCTGCTCTTCGGGCTCCCGGCTGCGAAGGACCCACTCGGCCTCGAGAGCCATGCAGAGGACGGCATCGTCCAGGAGGCGATTCGCGCGCTCCAGGCCGCTGATCCGGGGCTCGTCGTCATCACCGACGTCTGCCTCTGCGAGTACACGGATCACGGCCACTGCGGCGTCCTGGACGAGAGCGGCTACCTCCTGAACGACGAGACGCTCGAGATCCTCGGGCGGATCGCCGTCTCGCACGGTGAGGCCGGTGCGGACGTGGTCGCGCCGAGCGGGATGATCGACGGCATGGTCGGCGCGATCCGCGCCGCACTCGACGCCGACGGGCTCGACCGGGTCGCGATCCTCTCGTATGCGGTGAAATACGCGTCCGCGTTCTACGAGCCGTTCCGCGACGCCGCCGAGGGCACGCCCGCGTTCGGCGACCGGAGGAGCCATCAGCTGGACGTCGCGAACGTGCGCGAGGCGCTCCGGGAGGCCAGGCTCGACGTCGAGGAGAGCGCCGACGCGCTCATGGTGAAGCCGGCGCTCGGCTACCTCGACGTGCTCCGGCGCGTCCACGAGCAGTTCCCCGAGCGGCCGCTTGCCGCGTACAACGTGAGCGGGGAGTACTCGATGGTGAAGGCGGCTGCAGCGAACGGGTGGCTCGACGAGCGCGATGCGGTGCTCGAGATCCTCACCTCGATCCGCCGCGCCGGCGCCGACTTCGTCGTCACGTACCACGCGAAGGACGCGGCGCGCTGGCTCCGGGAGCTCGCGTGAACGCGCGGGTCGACGAGCGGATCGAGACGGACGGAGGCGGCGAGGCGGACGTCGCGGAGCACGGCCGCACTGCCGAGGGCGAGCCGACCTCGCTCGACCGTCGTCTCTTCATGCAGCTGCACGCGTTCTCCGGTGCCGGTGACTCGGCGCCACTGGCGGCGGCGCTCTCGGCCGCCGGCATCGAAGGCGTCCTGTACGAGGACGTCAACGACCCGGCCGGCGTCGCGCTCCTCACGCTCGCAGAGGACCCCGAGCTCTTCGTCACCGACCTCCGCGCGTTCCTCAAGGCGCCGCCGTTCGCGGGGCTCGTCCCGAAGCCGGAGCTGACGATGCTCGGCCGGACGTACGCCGTCGGGCACGAGCACGATCTCGAGGAGACCCTCGTCGAGCGGCCGCGACAGCGCGTGCTCGACTCGGAGCTCAGGTGGGCGATCTGGTACCCGCTCCGCCGCTCGGGCTCGTTCGAGCGCCTTCCGCGAAAGGAGCAGAACGCGATCCTCATGGAGCACGGCGGAGTCGGGATGGCGTTCGGGCGCGCCGGCCTCGGCCACGACATCCGCCTCGCCTGTCACGGGCTCGACCGCGATGACAACGATTTCGTCGTCGGCCTTCTCGGGCGGGAGCTCCACCCGCTCTCGATCATCGTCCAGCGGATGCGGAAGACCAGGCAGACCTCGCTCCATCTCGAGCGCCTCGGGCCGTTCTTCGTCGGCAGGAGCAGATGGTCGACCACGACGTGAGCCGCGCCGCAGGGCAGCTCCGTGCCGGACCTCGGCGCATATCGTCTCGGAAACGAGCGTGACGGGATGGATGGGGCAGGCTCGGGAATAGAGCCCCGAGCGAGGACGAGATCGACGCGGAGGGCCGTCGAAGGTGCCTCGTACGAGGTCGCGTCGTCGGATTTCCGTCTGCATCGTTGTCTCGAGCGACCAGGGGGCGGCGTGGGCATCACCGCCGCCTACCTGGCAGTCGGCCTCGCGCTCGCGATGTGATCCGCGGCATCTACGCCTGGCGACGAGGGCGGCCGTTCTGGTCGCCGTGGCTGTGTCTCGTCGCGGCCGCCCTGGCGATCATGAGCTACGCGATCAAGAGCGCAGGAGGCAAGGTGACCGCGAGCCCGAGCATCGAGAGGCAACAGGCCGCTGCGACGCAACACGGCGGCTCCGGATCGCAGCTACGGTGAACGAGCGCGTCGGTTGTCTTCGAAGATGTCGGAGGTTTTGCAGGTCCCCCTCTCGACTGTTACGGACCGCGCGCAGCAGGGAGCTCGCTCGAGCTCTCTGTCCCGAAGGAATCGAAGGAGCATCACATGCATGCGACCATCCGCCGCTACGACGGTGTGAACGAGAACCGCGCGTCCGAGCTCACTCGCAAGGTCAACGAGACCCTCGTCCCGAAGCTCGAGAAGCTCTCCGGCTTCGCGGGCTACTACCTGATCGAGGCCGGCAGCGGCGTCTTCAGCTCGCTCACGCTCTTCGAATCGCCCGAGCAGGGCAAGGAGTCGACGAAGCTCGTCGCTTCGTGGATCAAGGACGAGCAGCTCAACGCGATGCTCCCCAACGAGCCCAAGATCACGAGCGGCAAGGTCATCGCTCGAAGCGACCGCGTTCCGGTCGTCGCGTAGCTCGACCGCATCGCACTCGGCGGAGGGACCCGAGCGATCGGGCTTCTCCGCCGGCAGCTCGGGAGAGCGTCTCCGTTCCGGACGTGCGGAGCGGAGGCGCCTCGCGTTGCTCGACGGGCCACTTCCCGGCAAGGCGGCCAATCGACGGATCCGCATGGCGCCGCTACCATTGTTCTTCCCGAGCCTCTCTTTTCGCCGTGACCTCACTGGCCATCGCGCCGAGGGCGGTGGAAGTGAGGTGCTCATAGCAGGAAGCGCTGAGACCGGGTGCGACGCCCGCGGCTGGAGAAAGACCGCCGGTGGCGTCGCCGTCTGCGTGCTCTGCATCGTCGCGGGCGTCCTCCTCGCGCGGCGCCTGACGAACGCATCGTGGCCGCTGCAGGGCGCTGAGCTGTCCTTCGTCTTGCTGAGCGCCGCCGCCTACTGCGCCAGTTTCGGCTTCCGCGCGCTGGGCTGGCGGAGAATGTTCCCGAGCGCTGGGCGCCCCGACCGCAGCGTGTGCCTCGCTGCCTGCGGAGCTGCCGCCGCGAGCGGTGTCGTTCTCCCGTTCCGGCTCGACTATCTCGTCAAGATCAGCGTCCTTCGCCGGCTTCCCGGGAACGTCCTCGGACTCGAGACGATCGTCCTCTCGATACTTGCGCTCGGGATCCTCGACTCCATCACGATGCTGCCCCTTGCGATCTCGGCTCTCGCGACGTCGGGGCCTGTCTTTCGCGCTCCCCTGACCGTGGTCGTCCTCTTCTGCGCCGGCTGCATCGGGGTTCTGGTCGCGGGCCGCCGGCTGGCGACGCTTCCTCTGATTCGCCGCTCGGGACGTGCGACCAGAACGTGCGGGCGGATCAGCGAGACCGCCGGCCTGACCCGATCCACGCTCGTCGCCGGAGTCATGCTCTTCGCCTGCTGGACGTCCCGCGTCCTCGGCAGCGTGTTCCTCCTGCTGGCGCTCGGCGGCGGGTTCTCACCCACACTGGCGCTCGTGGCCCTCTGCATCGCCGGAGCGACCTCGATCCTGCCCATCACGGCCGGAGGTGCGATTGCCGGGATGGCGGCAACCGCTGGCGTGCTGTTCGCTCTCGGCGTCTCGAGGGACGTCGCCATCAACTTCCCCCTTGCCTCCGGGTTCCTGCTCACCGCCGCCGCCCTCGCGGCGGCCGTCGTCGGATTCGGCGGCTCGCTCGTCACCGTTCTACGCGGACGGCAACCGCCTGTACTGCCGCGGGGCCACCTCCGCCAGCTGACGCCTCGTCCGATCGCACCGACCGCCGCGCAGTAGGCACGCCTGCTCGCCCCGCCTGCTGGCTGAGGCAGGCGACGACGACTCCCCGAGCCGTGTTCGGGCTCGCCGACCGCAGGTCCTCGATCGAGCTCGGTCGTTCCTCGGCTCGGCTCTGTCGGAGGCGCGAGCGGAGCACTCGCATTCTCGGGGGTCGTGACATCTACTCTCCTCGTCGTGTTCACGAGCTCCGGTGCTGGCGAGGAGTCATGGTGTCGCGCGTCGCTCGGCCGTCCCAGGGCGTGGCAGTCGCAGCCGGCGTGAGCGCCGAGCAGGCCGACGCTCCGGCGGACGCCGAGCCCACGTCGCTCGTCCTGCGCGCGTTTCGCGGCCTCCCGGTCGCGCGGACGCCGGTCTGGCTCCTGCGCCAGGCGGGCCGCTACATGCCCGAGTACCGCGCGCTGCGCGAGCGTCACTCGATGCTGGAGCTCATCCGGACGCCCGAGCTCGCCGCGGAGGTGACGCTGCTCCCGGTCGACGCATTCGGGGTCGACGCCGCGATCGTGTTCGCGGACATCCTCCCGCCGCTCATCGGCATGGGCCTCGAGCTCGACTTCGTCCAGGGCGACGGGCCGCGGATCGCGAACCGGATCGAGAGCGCGCGCGACGCCGATCTCCTGTCGGCACCGCCGGCCGAGGAGACGATGGCGGGCACGCTCGAGGCGATTGCGCTCGTCCGGGCCGAGCTGGAGCCGCGCGACATCCCCGTGATCGGCTTCGCGGGCGCTCCCTTCACGCTCGCGAGCTACGCGATCGAGGGCGGCACGTCGCGCGACTTCACGCGGACGAAGGCGTTCATGCTCTCGGAGCCTTCGGCGTGGCGGAGGCTTCTCTCGAAGCTCGTCACCGTCCAGGCGGACTACCTACGCGCGCAGGCGGCCGCTGGTGCGCAGGCGCTGCAGGTGTTCGACTCCTGGGCCGGTCGGGCGCTCGGGCGAGAGGACTACCTCCGCCACGTCGCTCCGCACAATCGCGCGCTCTTCGAGGCGGTCTCGGCGGCCGGCGTCCCGGTCGTGAATTTCTCCCTCGGGGTCGGCGCCTACCTCGCGGAGGCCGCGCGCTGCGGCGGCGACGTCGTGGGAGTCGACTGGCAGCTCCCGCTCGACGAGGCCTGGGCCGCCGTCGGCTTCGAGCGACCCGTGCAGGGCAACCTCGACCCGGCGGCGCTCCTCGCCCCTCCACGCGAGCTCGAGCGCAGGATCGACGACGTGCTCGAGCGCGCCGCCGGCCGCCCGGGACACGTCTTCAACGTCGGGCACGGACTCGTCCCCGCGACGCCGCCCGACGCCGTGCGCCGGCTCGTCGAGCACGTGCGCGAACGGACGGCGTCGTGAGCTCGCAGAGCTCGGTGCCTGACACCGGGTCACGGAACCATGCGGGTTTGGAGGGCACGGGTGTCGGACACCTGCCGATCGGAGCTCTCGTCATGGCGTACGGCGGGCCGTCGTCGCTCGACGAGATCCCCGGCTATCTCGCGGACATCCGCAGCGGGCGCCCGACCCCTCGGGCCGTGGTCGAAGAGATCACCGAGAGCTACCGGGCGATCGGGGGCGGCTCGCCGTTGCTCGAGATCTCCCGCCGCCAGCTCGACGCTCTCGCCGAGCGGCTCGGAGAGGACTTCCGCTGCTACCTCGGCATGCGCCACTGGGCGCCCTGGATCGAGGACGTCGTCGGCGAGATGGTCGAGGACGGGGTCAGGCACGCCGTCAGCCTCGTCCTCGCGCCGCACTTCAGCGCCATGTCGGTGGCGCGCTACCAGCAGCGGATCGCAGACGGGCTCGAGCTGGCGCACGGCCGCATCGACTTCGAGCACGTGCCGAGCTACCACGACGCGCCCGGGCTCGTCGCGGCGTTCGCGAGCCGAGTCGAGGACGGGCTCTCACGCTGGCCGGAGGAGGAGCGCGACCGCGTGCACGTCGTCTTCAGCGCCCACAGCCTCCCCGAGCGGCTCCTCGCCTCAGGCGACCCGTACGACGCCCAGTGTCGGGAGACGGCGCGGCTCGTCGCGGAGGCGGCGGGCCTCGACGAGGAGAGCTGGTCGTGGAGCTACCAGTCCGCCGGCCGGACGCCCGAGCCGTGGATGGGGCCCGACCTCGGTGAGCACCTGGAGCGGCTCGCGGCCGACGGCGTACGAGACGTCGTCTGCGTCCCCGTGGGCTTCGTCTCGCAGCACGTCGAGATCCTCTTCGATGTGGACATTCGCGCCCGCCGCGTCGCCGAGGGCCTCGGCATGAAGCTCGAGCGTCCGCCGGCGCTCGACGACGACGCGGTGTTCGTCGAGGCGCTCGCGGACATCGTTCGCATGCGCGCCGCGCCCTGGCTCGTCGCGCCCCACGCCGCATGACGACGCTCTCCTGGGACCAGGTACTCGCCTTCCGCCTCGAGCGCCAGTTCCTCGACTCGCGCGCCCCCGCCGGCAGTCTCTTCGAGGTCGCCCACGCCATGTGCGGAATCCGTGCACAGCTCCCCTCGACGGCGGAGCTGGCGCTGTGGGCTCGCGTCGACGGCATCGAACAGGGCGAGGTGAAGCGGGCGGTAGAGGAGGAGCGCACGCTCGTGAAGACCTGGACGATCGGCAACAAGCTGCATGTGCTGCCGGCCAACGACCTCGCGCCCACCGTCGCCGTGCTCCGTCCGCGCCCCGAGGGACCGGGCGATGCCTGGCTGCGCATGCGAGGCGTGACCCGTGAGCAGTACGAGGCGATCGTCGAGAACGTCCCGCGCGCGCTCGACGGACGCCCGCGAACGCGCGAGCAGCTGGCCGATCGAATCGCGGAGCTGGCGGGCGTGGACCTGCGCGAGGCCGTCCTCTTCAGCTGGGGCGGCGTCCTGAAGCAGTCCGCGCGCTTCGGCGATCTCTGCTTCGGCCCGCCGCGCGGACGCAACATCACCTTCGTCCGGCCCGACCGCTGGCTGCGTCGAAGGCTGCGCGCGGATCCCGACGAGGCGGGCCGCGATCTCGTCCGCCGCTACTTCGGCGCCTACGGCCCCGCGACCGCGGTCGACTTCGGGCACTGGCTCGAGAACCCCGCGAAGTCCAGGGCCCTCGTGCGGGCGAGCGCGGACGACATCGCAGAGGTCGAGGTCGAAGGTGCCCGCGCGCTTGCTCTCGCCGCCGACCTTCCCGCTCTGGCCCGCGGACGGCGTCCACGCGGCGTTCGCCTCCTGCCCGCGTTCGACCAGTACGTCACGGGAACTCGGCCGCGCGAGGCATTCGTCCCTCCCGAACGCATCCGGAGCGTGTTCGGGCAGCAGGGCCAGGTCTCCGCGGCCGTCCTCGTCGACGGGCGGGTCCGGGGAGTCTGGTCGCACGAGCGACGAGGAGAAGTGCTTCGAGTCGCGATCGAGCCGTTCGAGGCGCTCTCCACGCGAGTCCGGAAGGCGCTCGGTGACGAGGTCGAGCAGCTGGCTGTGTTCCTCGGCGCGTCACCGGAGCTCTCGTTCGCCTCATGAGGGTCGTGGTCGTCGGCGGCGGGATCGCGGGCCTCGCGGCCGCGCGCCGGCTCGAGACCCTCGCTCCCGGCGCCGAGATCGTCCTCGTCGAGAAGGAGGAGCGCCTCGGCGGGAAGATCCAGACCGAGCACGTCGGCGGGCTCGTGATCGAGGCGGCGCCGGACAGCTTCCTCTCGCGCAAGGAGCGCGGCGTCGGGCTCTGCGAGGAGCTCGGTCTCGCCGACGAGCTCGTCGGCCGACGCCCCGAGCACGCGGTGGCGTTCGTCCGTCGCGGCAGGAAGCTCCTGCCGCTCCCAGCGGGGCTGACGGGCATGGTCCCGACGGACCTCGACGCGCTCGCGGACAGCGAGCTCCTCTCGGACGAGGGTCGTGAGCGCCTCGCGGCAGAGGTCGACGTCCGGCCGGCGGAGGAGGCCGGGGACGAGTCGATCGCCGACTTCGTGTCCCGTAGGCTCGGGCGGGAGGCGTACGAGTCGATCGTCGAGCCGCTCACGACCGGGATCTACGGAGGCGACGGCGAGCAGCTGTCGCTCCAGGCGACGTTCCCCATGCTGCGTGCGCTCGAGCTCGAGCACGGAAGCGTGTTGCGGGGGCTCGCCGCGCAGGCTCCGGTAGCGGCCGGCGGGTATCCGCCGTTCGTCTCGCTCCGCACCGGGATGGCGACGCTGGTGGAGCGTCTGGCGGCGAGCCTCGAGCGGACGCGGGTCGTGCTCGGTCGTAGCGTCGCGCGGGTCGACGGCTACGGCGGCGGCTACGCCGTTCCACTCTCGGACGGAGAGCTGCTCACCGCGGACGGCGTCGTCCTCGCCGTGCCCGCGTTCGCCGCAGCCTCCCTCGTGCCGGATCTGGACCCCGAACTGGCGGCCGTGCACACAGAGATCCCGTACTCGTCGTCGGCCGTCGTCACGCTCGCGTTTCGCGAGGACGACCTCGACCCGCCGCTCGAGGGCTACGGCTACGTGGTTCCGCGCGCCGAGGAAGCGGACGTGCTCGCGTGCACGTGGACGTCGAGCAAGTGGGAGGGGCGCGCCCCCGCGGGGGAGGCGCTCGTCCGTGTGTACGCGGGCCGTTTCGGGCGCGCCGACCTCACCGAGCGCACCGACCTCACCGAGCGCACCGATGAGGAGCTCGTCGGGCTCGCGCGGGCCGAGCTCGCTCTCGTCGGGGTCGTGGCCGAGCCGAGGCTGACCCGCGTCCACCGCTGGACGCGTGGGATGCCGCAGTACACCCTCGGCCACCCCGAGCGGCTCGAGCGCATCCACTTCCTTCTCGCCCGGCACCGAGGGCTCGCAGTCGCGGGTGCGGCCTACGACGGAGTCGGGATCCCGGACTGCATCCGCTCGGGCGAGGCCGCGGCCGGAGCGGTCGCGCTGGCGCCCGAGCGCGTCGCCGGATGATTCGGCCGACGAGCGAGTCCGAGCGTCTCTTCGCGGAGGCGAGCGCGCTCATGCCCGGCGGCGTGAGCTCGCCCGTGCGGGCCTTCCGCGCGGTCGGCGGCGCGCCCTTCTTCGTCGAGCGGGGCGAGGGCGCCTACCTCGTCGACGTCGACGGCAACCGCTACGTCGACTACGTCCTCTCGTGGGGGCCGCTCGTCCTCGGGCACGCCCATCCGAGGGTCGTCGCGGCGCTCGAGGCCGCGCTCGCCCGCGGGACGAGCTACGGCGCGCCGAGCCCGCTCGAAGTCGAGCTCGCGAAGCTCGTCCGGGACGCGCTGCCGAGCGTCGAGCTCGTCCGCTTCGTCAACTCGGGCACGGAGGCGACGATGAGCGCGCTCCGGCTCGCCCGTGCGTTCACGGGGAGGTCGAAGGTCGTCAAGTTCGCGGGCTGCTACCACGGTCACGCCGACCTCCTGCTCGTGCAGGCGGGGTCGGGCGTCGCCACGCTCGGCCTTCCGGATTCGCCGGGCGTGACTCCGGGCGCCGTTTCCGACACGCTCGTCGCGCCGTACAACGACCTCTCCGCCGTCGAGCGGCTGTTCGCCGAGCACGACGCCGAGATCGCCGCCGTGATCGTGGAGCCCGTCGCGGGGAACATGGGGCTCGTCCCGCCGGTGGACGGGTTTCTCGAAGGGCTGCGAGCGTTGACAGCTGCGCGCGGCGCGCTCCTCGTCTTCGACGAGGTGATGACCGGCTTCCGCGTGCATCCGGGCGGCGCGCAGGCGCTCTACGGCGTGGCGCCGGACCTGACGACGCTTGGCAAGGTGATCGGCGGCGGGCTGCCCGTCGGCGCGTACGGCGGGAGGCGGGAGATCATGGAGCTCGTCGCTCCCGCCGGGCGGGTGTATCAGGCGGGGACGCTCTCGGGGAACCCGCTCGCGATGACGGCCGGGATCGAGACGCTGCGCGTGCTCCATGAGGACGGCGTCTGGGACGGGTTGGAGCGTGCGGCGGAGCGGCTCGTCGACGGCCTCGGCGGCGCCGCTCGCGAGGCGGGCGTCCCCGTGCAGCTCGCACGCGCCGGCTCGATGATCGGCATCTTCTTCGCCGGCCGGCCCGTCCGGAGCTGGGACAATGCGAAGCGTGCGGACACGGAGCGCTTCTCGGCGTTCCACCGGGCGATGCTCGAGCGCGGCGTCTACCTCGCCCCCTCGCAGTTCGAGGCGGGCTTCCTCTCGACCGCGCACGGCGACCAGGAGCTCGAGGCGACGATCGCCGCGGCACGCCAGGCGTTCGGGTCGCTCGCCTGACCTCTACGCTTTCCGGCCGGTGAAGGTCCTCCTCGTGACGATGTACTTCCCGCCCGCAGGAGGTGGAGGCGTGCAGCGGCCGCTGAAGCTCGCGCAGTACCTGCCCGCGCTCGGGGTCGAGACACACGTGCTCGCGCCCGACGACCCGAAGTGGGTGCACCGGGACTCGGAGCTCCGCGTCCCGACTCAGGCCTGGGTCCACCGCGTCCGCTTCCTCGGCCCGCGGGCGAGGAAGCCCGCGGAGGAGCTCCGGGCTGCGGACGGGTTCGAGCGCGCGCTGGTCCAGGTGAGTGTCACCTCGCGACGGCTCCTCGTTCCCGACGCGAGCGTGAGCTGGAACCTCACTGCGATCCCGGCGGCGATCAAGATTGTTCGGCGCGAGGGGATCGACGTGGTCGTCACGACGTCTCCGCCGGGGTCGGTCCACCTCGCGGGAGCCGCCGTGCAGAAGGCGACTGGCGTCCGCTGGGTTGCCGACTTGCGCGACCCGCTCGTCGCCAACCCGCACCGTCGCTCGGATACCGCGGCTGCCCGGGCACGGGAGGCGACGAATGCGCAGCTCGCCCGGCTCGTCGCCCGTCGTGCCGACGCGATCTCGTGCGTCTCGGAGGCGATCGCGGACGAGATGCGCGCGCTCGATCCGAAAGGCCCTGTCCGCACGATCGCGAACGGCTGCGACTTCGACGACTTCGCCGGGCTCGAGTACGAGCCGGCGCCGCGTTTCCGCATCACGCACACCGGGAGCTTCTTCGGGAAGCGCGATCCGCGGCCGTTCCTGCAGGCGCTCGCGGACTCGGGGCTGGACGTGGTCGCGCGCTTCGTCGGGGACTTCCGCACGACCGACGCGGAGTGGGCGGAGACGCTCTCTCTCGGCGACCGCCTGGAGCTCGTCGGTTACGCGCCGCGTGTCGAGGCGCTCCGGCTTCAGCGCGAGTCGGAGGCGCTGCTCCTCCTCATCCCGGACGCGGGCGGGAGGGGCAAGGGCGTGCTCTCGGGGAAGGTGTTCGAGTATCTCGCCGCCGGCCGGCCGATCCTCGCGGTCGTCCCGACGGACGGAGCGGCCGCCGACCTGATCCGGGAGACCGGCGCCGGCGTGGTCGTCGCGCCCGACGACGTGGACGGTATCCGCGACGCGCTCGCAACTCTCCACGAGCGCTTCCTCGACGACGACCTTGCCTCCGTCGAGCTCCCGGACGACGTGCAGACGCGCCTGTCGCGCCAGACCCGCGTCGAGGAGATGGCCGAGCTGCTCGAGGGGGTGCTCGCCGCGTGACCTCGCACGCTCTCCCGTTCCGGGCGGTACGCGATCGCGTTCTCGTGCAGCCGGCGATCGACGCCCTGTTCTTCGCGACGGTCTTCACGGTCAGCTACCACAAGTACCAGTGGAACGTGGCGGGAACGCTCACGCTCTCGGACATCCTCACGTCCGTCCTCCTCGTCCTCTTCGTCTGGGACCGTCTCGAGCGCTTCGACGGGAGGCTCACGCGAACCGCGGTCGTCGCCGCAGGCTGGATGCTCGCGTTCCTCCTCCTCTACCTCATCGGCTTCTACAACCTCGACACGGCGCAGGCGCTGGCGCAGTGGACGAAGGGGATGGTGAAGTTCGCGCTCCACTTCGGGTTCGTCGTCATCGCCGTGGCGATGTTCGCGCGGCGGTCGCGCACGTACTACTGGTGGGCGCTGGCTGCGTTCTGCGGGGGCATCGCGCTGAACGCGGTCTATGGCATCTTGCAGCTCGGGCTCGCGGAGGCGACCGGTGCGAATCTCGACGCCGTCTTCGTCCAGCCGATCACGTCGCAGCAGAGTGCGATCAACGTCTACGGCGCTGTGAACGGCCATTCCGTCTTCCGGCCGAACGCGCTCACGGGCGATCCGAATCACCTCGGCATCGAGCTCCTGATGCCGCTCCTCATCCTCACGCCGCTCTACCTCCGGCTCGAGCGCGGGCATCACTGGAAGAACCGGCTCGCGGTCGCGCTGGCGTTCATGCTCGTCGTCGAGCTCGCGACGCTCTCCCGCAGCGGCCTCCTCGGGCTCGCCTGCGGCGCCCTGATCCTCGCCATCCCCTACCGCGGTTACCTGAGGCGGAGAGAGCTCCTGCGGCCGCTCGGGGCGGTTGTGCTCGTCGTCGCGACGGTGGTGATCGTCCGCTGGCACTTCTTCGTCACCGTGCTCCGGACACGTGTGAACACGAGCCACGCGGCGTCCTCGCCGCACTTCGGGGTCTACGGGTTCATCCCCGACATCCTCCACTCGAACCCGCTCTTCGGGCTCGGCCTGAACAACTTCGCGGTCTACTACCAGTTCGTCACCGGGCGGCCCGACTTCGGCCCGCACTCGTTCTACGTCGCCACGCTCGTCGAGACGGGGCTCGTGGGAACGGCGCTGTTCGCCGTCTGGGTGGGCTGGGTCTTCAAGCGGCTCGGCGACGCCAGGCGGCTGGGAAGGGCGCTGACTGCCGCGGGCGACCCGCTCGCCACGCGTCTGCGGCCGCTGGCATGGGGTATGACCGCCGCGCTCGCCGCCACTCTCGTCTCGAACCTCTTCTACCTGACGATGACCTTCTACTACTTCTACGTCTTCGTCGCGCTCGCGGTCGCGCTCCCGCTCGTGTTCGGGCGCACGCAGCGCGAATGAGGGTCGCCGTGCTGACGACGTCCTATCCGCGCTCCGCGGACGACGTCGCCGGCTCGTTCGTCCGGGACGCGGTAGAGCACCTGCGTGAGGCGGGCGTCGAGGTCACGGTCGTCTCGCCCGCGTCCTTTCGCCACTTCGGGGTCGCATATGGAGACGGCGTCGTCGGGAACCTGCGCCGGCGGCCGTACCTCGCGCTCGCGCTGCCGCTCTTCCTCCTCTCGTTCGCCGCAGCCGCCCGTCGGGCGGCGCGTGACGCCGATCTCGTGCACGCCCACTGGCTTCCGTCGGCGCTGCCCGCTCTCGTCACGCGGAAGCCGTTCGTGGTGCAGCTCTGGGGCTCGGACGTCGAGCTCGCGCGGCACGCGCGGTGGGCGGCTCGGCTGCTCGTGCGGCGCGCTCGGCTCGTCCTCTGCCCCTCGCGGGCGCTCGCGAGCGATGCGGGCGCGCTCGGCGCGCGCGAGGTCCGCGTGGTCCCGGCCGGGGTCGAGATGCCCGGCGAGATCGCCGAGCCGGACGAGCCCCCGCACGTCCTCTTCGTCGGCCGCCTGTCCGAGGAGAAGGGGATCGAAGAGCTCCTCGTCGCGACCCAGGGAGTGCAGCGGGTGATCGTCGGCGACGGGCCGCTCCGCGCGCGTATCCCGGACGCGGTCGGCTTCGTGCCGCCGGGAGCGCTCGGCCCGTACTACGAGCGCGCGGCGGTCGTCGTCTGCCCGTCTCGCCGCGAGGGGTACGGGATCGTCGCCCGCGAGGCGATGGCGTACGGGCGTCCGGTGGTCGCGGCGGCAGTCGGCGGCCTCGTCGACGCGGTCGAGGACGAGGTCACGGGCCTGCTCGTGCCGCCGCGGGACCCGGCAGCGCTACGGGCCGCGATCGAGCGCCTCCTCGCCGACCGCGGCCTTCGCGAGCGGCTCGGCTCCGCGGCTCGAGAGAGAGCGCGCGCAGAGCTTTCCTGGGAGGAGGCGACCGAGGCGACCATGGCCGCCTACAGCGCTGCGCTCGCACGGTAGGCGCCGCGCTCCCGAGTACGATCGTGGGCGTGCCCGAGCTAGTCGTCGACGGCAAGGTCATCACGCGGGACGGCCCCGCCTACGTCATCGCCGAGATCGGGAACAACCACCAAGGCGATCTCGAGAAGGCGAAGGCTCTCGTCCACGCGGCGAAGGAGTGCGGCGCGGACGCGGTCAAGTTCCAGAAGCGCGACAATCGGCGACTCTTCACGCGCGCCTACTACGACTCGCCGTACGACAACGAGAACAGCTATGGCTCGACCTACGGCGAGCACCGTGAGGCCTTGGAGCTGGCGAAGAGCGACTGGTTCGAGCTCGGTCGCTATTCGAGGGAGGAAGGCGTCGCGTTCGTCTCGGCGGCGTTCGACGAGCCGAGCGCCGACCTCATGGCCGACCTCGACGTCGATGCGTTCAAGTTCGCTTCCGGCGACCTCCTGAACGTCCCGTTCCTGCGCTACGTCGCGGACAAGGGGAAGCCGATGTTCCTCTCCACGGGCGGGGGTACGCTCGAGGACATCGATCGCGCCGTCGAGGCGATCCTCGCCCGCAACGAACGCCTGTGCGTGCTCCACTGCACCGCCGCCTATCCCGCCGATGTCGAGGATCTGAACCTCTCCGTGATCGCGACGCTCGGGGAGCGGTATCCGGAGCTCGTGATCGGACTCTCGGACCACCACAACGGCATCGCCATGGCCCCGGTCGCGTTCATGCTCGGCGCCCGCGTGTTCGAGAAGCACTTCACGTTGAACCACGCCTGGAAGGGCACGGACCACGCGTACTCGCTCATGCCCGACGGAATGCGCCGCTTCGTGCGCGACCTCCACCGCGTCCCCGTCGCGCTCGGGGACGGCGTGAAGCGCCGGCTCGAAAGCGAGGAGCGGCCACTCGAGAAGATGGGGAAGAAGCTGGTCGCGACGCGGGACCTCCCCGTAGATCACGTGCTCGCCGAGGGCGATCTGATCGCGAAGTCGCCCGCTGACGGTGGCCTCCCGCCCTACGAGATCGAGCGTCTGCTCGGGCGCCGTCTCGTGCGACCGCTCTCGTTCGAGCAGGACATCACGCTCGAGGACGTCGAGCCGGCGGGCGAGCTCGCCGCCCGCGCCTCTCGCGAGGCGTGACGGGCGCCTCGCTCGCGGGCGTCCGCTTCGCCGTCTTCGATTTCGACGGCGTGTTCACGGACAACCGCGTGTGGACGAACGAGCGCGGCGAGGAGAGCGTCGCCTGCTGGCGCGGCGATGCGCTCGGGCTGCGGCGCCTGGAGGAGGTCGGGGTCGAGGCCCTGATCCTCTCGACCGAGACGAACGAGGCCGTCGGTGCGCGCGGGCGCAAGATCCAGGCGGAGGTCGTCCAGGGCGTCGCGGACAAGCTCCCGGTACTGCGCGAGGAGGCCGCACGCCGCGGCATCCCGCTCGAGGACACCGCCTACGTCGGGAACGACGTCAACGACGCATCCTGCCTCGAGGCGGTGGGGCTCGCGGTCGTGCCCGCCGATGCCTGGCCGGACGTCGTCCCGCTCGCGCGCCTCGTCCTCACCCGCGAAGGAGGTCGGGGATGCGTCCGCGAGTTCTGCGACGCCGTCTGGCGCGCAAAGCGGGAGACGGCAGCGTGACTTCGGACCCGCTGTTCGACCTCTCGGGCCGGGTGGCGATCGTGACGGGAGGCATGGGGCAACTCGGCGCGACGTACGTGGCCGGACTCGCGGAGCGCGGGATGAAGGTGGCGAGCTTCGACATTCTCTCGGGTGAGATTCCGGACGGGGCCCGCGCGTACGAGGTCGACGTCACCGACCGGAGCGCGATCGAGGAAGCGTCGCGTGCGGTGGAAGAGGAGTGGGGCGTGCCGCACCTGCTCGTGAACAACGCGGGGCTCGACTCCCCGCCCGACGCGCCCACGGAAGAGGTCGGGCCGTTCGAGACCTATCCCGAGGCGTCCTTCGACGCGGTGCTGGACGTGAACGTGAAGGGGCCGTTCCTCTGCTCGCAGGTCGTCGGCGGCGCGATGGCGCGGGAGGGCAGAGGGTCGATCGTGAACGTCTCTTCGGTGTACGGACTGCTCTCCCCGGTGCAGGACCTGTACGAGTTCCGGCGCCGGCAGGGAGACACGTACGTCAAGCCGGTCGCGTACTCGGTGTCGAAGGCGGCCGTGCTCAACCTCACCCGCTACCTCGCCACCTACTGGGCGAAGTCGGGCGTCCGAGTCAACACGCTCACGCTCGCCGGCGTGTGGAACGACCAGCCGGCCGCGTTCCTCGAGGCCTACGCCGAGCGCGTTCCGCTCGGCCGCATGCTCGACGCGAGCGAGGCGCTCGGGGGGGTCGTTTTCCTCGCGTCCGACGCGTCCTCGTACGTGACGGGGGCGAACCTCGTGGTCGACGGCGGCTGGTCGGCCTGGTGAACGCCTCGTGAACCGGACCGTTGCCGTGCTCGGCCCCGGCGCGGTTGGCGGCGCCCTCGCAGTGCGGCTGCTCCACGGCGGAGTACGCACGATCTGCGTAGCACCTCCCGAGGTCACGGGCCTGATCGCGCTCGCGGGACTCATGGTGGAGACCGTCGACGGGCGGCCTCTCGAGGGACGGCCGGAGATCGCCGAGCGCATCGAGCAGCCCGTCGGCTTGCTGCTCGTGACCGTGAAGGCGCCGGATCTCGAGCACGCACTCGAGCTCGTCGAGCCGGATGCGGTCGCGGACGGCGTCGTGCTCCCGCTCATGAACGGCCTCGAGCACATGGGGACGATCCGTGAGCGCCTCGGCAACCGGGTCGCCGCCGGGAGCGTCTCTCACTACCAGGCGTATCGGGCGGGGCGCGTGCAGATCATCGAGACGACCCCGCCGCCGCTCATCACGATGGCGTCCGACGATCTGACCCGAGGTGAGCTCGAGGCCGCGACGGGACTCCTGCACGGAGCACAGCTCGAAGTGCGGATCGCGACGAGCGAACGGCGCGTCCTCTGGCGGAAGGCCTCCCGGATCGCCCCGCTCGCCGCCGCGACCGTCGCGACCGGGCGTTCGATCGGTGAGCTTCGGTCCGATCCGGAGTGGAGGCAACGGCTCGAGCGGGCTGTCGGCGAGGCGTGTGCCGTCGCGGCTGCGGACGGCGTCGACCTCAACGTCGGCGAGCAATGGACGATCATCGACGCAATGCCGAAGGACTTGCGGCCCTCGGCGGCGAGAGACATGGCCGACGGCCGGCGCTCGGAGCTCGACGCGCTCGTCGGATCGGTGCTCCGTGCAGCCGAGCGGCTCGACGTGCCGTGCCCGGAGCTCGCGAAGCTCGCCCTCTCGGCCGGCTGGTCATGAGCGATGTTCCCTCGGCGATCGCGTTCGTCCCGGCACGTGCGGGCTCCGAGCGGGTAGAGCACAAGAACACACGCAGTCTCGCCGGTCACCCGCTGCTCGCGTATGCGGTCGAGACCGCGCGTCAATCCGGCGTCTTCGAGCGGGTCGTCGTCTCCACCGACTCCGACGGGATCGCCGAGATCGCGCGTCGGTACGGCGCCGACGTGCCCTTCCTGCGCCCGGCTGCGTACGCGACCGCGACCTCGCCGGACATCGAGTGGCTCACGTTCACGCTCGCGGAGCTCGACGGGACGTACGATCTGTTCGCGATCGTCCGCGCGACGAACCCGTTCCGCGGCCCCGACACGATCCGCCGTGGCCTCGAGCAGCTGCTCGCGACGCCAGAGGCTGACTCGATCCGCGCGGTCGAGCTCGTGAAGCAGCACCCCGGGAAGATGTGGACGCTCGAGGAGGACGGGAGGACGATGCATCCGCTTCTCGACCAGTCCCACCTCGACGTCGCCTGGCACGCGGGCCAGTATCAGGCGCTGCCACGCGTCTATGTCCAGAACAGCGCCCTCGAGATCGCGTGGACGCGGGTCGTCACGGACACCGGCACCCGTGAGGGGCGGACCGTCGCACCGTTCTTGACGGAGGGGTACGAGGGCTTCAACATCGACGACGAGGAGGACTGGGCGCGCGCCGAGCGGCTCGTCGAGTCGGGCGCCGCCACGCTGACCTCGATCAGCGCCAAATGAGCCGGGGCTCGATCCTCTGGAGTGGCTGCGCCGGTCGCGCTTCGCGCCACCACTCCGCAACGCACGAAGCGTGTTTCGCACGGCACTCGGAGGGTCAGGGATTCTCGGCGCCATCGATCTGGCGGCCCGGTCTGCCAACCAACTCTTGCGCCGCGCCCGGCCGCGGGTCTCGGTCGTGATCGCCACCCTCGGGAGGGACACGCTCCTAGCTGCGATCGACAGTGCCGCCTGGGCCGATCAGGTCATCGTGGTCTACGACACCGCTGAGGTCCCTCCCGCCACGCCGGGAGGCGCCGAGGTCTACGCCTATGGCCCCACGCACCACTGGGGCGCCGAGCAACGGACGCTCGGGATCGCCAAGGCGACCGGGACACATCTGGCCTTCATCGACGACGACGATGTGTACACCGATGAGGCGGGTGACGCGATTTCGAGGGCACTCGCGGCCTGGCCGGGACGGGTGCACATCTTCCGGATGAGGCGCGGCGAGCAGGTGTTCGGCGGTCTCGACTGCGTTTGGCTGGGCGGGATCGGCACACCCATGTTCGTGGTCCCGAACGACTCACGAATCGGCAGCTGGACACCACGTCGCGCCGGCGATTTCGACTTCATCAGCTCGACCCTCGCAGCGTCGCGCCGGAGACCGCAGTTCCACGACGCTGTGATCGCGCTCGTCGATCCCGAGAGCGCCGTCCGCGGTCGCCGCGAGGCGGCTTCGAGTCCATCCGAATGAGTCGAAGCGCGGGGATCCGCCGTTACGCACGGGTGACACTCCGCCAGCACGGCGCACCGTATGCTCCGGCCTCGTGAAGGTCGCGAGCCTCGAGACGCTCTTCTGCGACGCCGGCTGGAGACCCTGGATCTTCCTCAAGGCCACGGCCGACGACGGCTCGGTCGGGTGGGCCGATATCACCGACTCGCACGGCTCGCCGCACGGCCTCGCCGGAGTCGTCCAGGACCTCGCACCGCTCGTCGTCGGGCGGGATCTCCGCGCGGGCGAGCGCATCTACTGGGAGCTCTACCGCCACACGCGCCAGAGCCCCGGGTCGGTGATCGCGAAGGCGCTCGGCGGAATCGAGAACGCACTTCTCGACCTGAAGGCGAGGGCGCTCGGCGTCCCCGTGTACGAGCTCTTCGGCGGCCCCACGCGCGAGACGATCCCGCTCTACTGGTCGCACTGCGCGACGACGAGAGCACGCGCGTGGGACGTCACGGGGACGCCGAGGCTGGCCTCGTACGACGACGTCGTCGCGCTCGGGCGCGAGGTCATGGAGCGCGGGTACCGCTCGTTCAAGACGAACGTCGTCGTGCCCGGCGATGCACCGCAGGTGCTCATGCCCGGCTTCGGCGAGGGCGGCGGCACGCTCCGAGCCGAGGAGATCGCGGAGGCGCTCGTCCGCTTGCTCGAGGCGTTTCGCGAGGGGACCGGCGATGCTGCCCGGCCGATCGTCGACCTCAACTTCAACCTCGAGCCCGAGGGCCTCGTGCGGGTCGCGCGCGCCCTCGAGCCGTTCGACCTCCTCTGGCTCGAGCTCGACCTCTATGACCCGGGCGCGCTCGCCCACGTTCGTCACGTCGCGCCCATGCCCGTCTGCTCGGGCGAGAACCTGTACGGGAGCCGCGGCTTCCGGCCGTTCTTCGAGGCGGCGGGGATGGACGTCGCCTCGGTCGACGTCGTCTGGAACGGCTTCCACCAGGCGAAGAAGATCGCCGACCTCGCCGAGACGTTCGAGGTCAACTGCGCACCCCACAACTACTACTCGCACCTGGCGACGTTCATCGCCGCCCAGTGGTGCGCCGCGATTCCGAACGCGCGCATCCTCGAGATCGACGTCGACGACGTCCCCTGGCGCGACGAGCTCGTCACCGCCGTCCCGGAGATCGAGGGCGGCGAGCTCCGCATCCCGACCGGGCCGGGCTGGGGGGTCGAGGTGGTCGAGGATGTCCTACGGGAGCACCCCTGGCCGCAGGACGGCTGACGTCCGCACCCGACACGCGCGATAGCGTCCAGGGGCCGAACGTGCTCGAGCTGCACCTCATCCCGAAGACCGAGCTCGACCGTGTGTGCGCTGCGGACGTCGGGCAGGACGCGAGGCTGGCGCTCCTCGCGGACATGTGCCGCCTGAACGCGCTCGTCGCGGTCAAGCGCGCGGGCTCGGGACACCTTGGCTCGACGTTCAGCGCCCTCGACCTCGTCGTGCACCTGCTCTACGAGCGCCTGACCACCGCGGAGCTCGGCTGGGAGCACCCGGACCGCGACGTGTTCTTCTCCTCGAAGGGGCACGACGTGCCCGGCCTGTACAGCGTGCTGTTTGCGCTGGGCGTCCTCCCGCGCGAAAAGCTCCTCGCGCTCCGGCGGCTCGGCGGGCTGGACGGTCATCCGGACGTGCGCGTCCCGGGCATCGAGGCGAACTCGGGCTCGCTCGGGATGGGCATCTCGAAGGGGCGCGGGACCGCATGGGCGAAGTGGAGTCTCGGGCGCGGCGGACGTGTGGTCGTCCTCGTCGGCGACGGCGAGCTCCAGGAGGGCCAGAACTGGGAAGCGCTGCAGAGCGCAGCTCACGACCGCCTTGCGCACCTCACCGTGGTCGTCGACCGCAACGAGCTCCAGTCCGACAGACCGACCGAGGAGATCCTGGCGCTCGGCGACCTCGAGTCGAAGCTCCGTGCCTTCGGCTGGCACGTCGTCTCCTGCGACGGGCACGACCACGCAGCGCTCCGTGCCGCGTTCGACGACTGCTACACGGTCGACGACCGGCCGCAGGTGGTCGTCGCGCACACGATCAAGGGCAAGGGCGTCTCGTTCATGGAGCACACCGCGGCGATCGCGGAAGGAGGCGGCTTCTACCGCTGGCACGCCGGTGCGCCGGGCGACGACGACTTCGAGCGGGCGATGCTCGAGCTCGAGACGCGCATCGGCGAGCGGCTCGCGGAGCTCGGGCTCGATGGGCTCTCGGTCGAGCGCGCCGAGCCGGTGGGCGTAGAGCTCGCGCAATCGCTCGAGGGCGAGCCCGTGAGCGGCGCAGGAGCGCTGCCGCGGGCGACGGTGACGGACGAGTACGTCGTCGAGGCGTACGGCGACGAGCTCGTCGAGCTCGGGGGCGAGCGCGACGACCTGGTCGTCCTCGACGCCGATCTCGCCTCCGACTGCCGCGTCCGCGCCTTCGAGCTCGCCTTCCCGGATCGCTTCGTGGAGTGCGGCATTGCCGAGCAGGACATGGTCTCGACCGCGGCCGGGATCGCCCGACAGGGCCTGCTCCCCGTCGTCAACTCGTTCGCTGCATTTCTTGCTTCGCGCGCGAACGAGCAGATCTACAACCAGGCGAGCGAGGGCACGAAGGTCGTCTACGCGCTCCACTACGCGGGCTTGATCCCCGCCGGGCCTGGCAAGTCGCACCAATCGATCCGTGACATCTCTCTGCTCGAGCGCTCCCGAACGTGAGCATCGTCCAGCCGGCGAACGCGGAAGAGACACGGGCGCTCCTGCGCTGGGCCGTGGAGGACGCGGACGAGACCGTCGCGATCCGGCTCGCGATCGGCCCGTCGCCGCGGCGGATCGAGCTCGAAGGCAAGCTCGTGCCCGGGCGAGGGCGGCTTCTGCGCACGGGCGAGGACGCCATCCTCGTCGCCTACGGGCCGGTGATGCTGCACGAGGCGCTGATCGCCTCGGAGATTCTGGCCGGGAGCGGTTCGGACGTGGCCGTCGCGAGCCTCGCGTGGCTGAACCGAGCCGACCCGGACTGGTTCGGTGAGGTGCTCGCCCGGCCTGGGCGCGCTTTCGTCGCTCGAGGACCACTCGCCGGTGGGCGGGCTCGGAGATTCGCTCCGCCGCGAGTTCCCGGGCTTCGACCCCACTGTGTTCGGTGTCGAGGGCTCGCCCGCCTGCGGCACCCCACCGGAGGCGCTCGCCTACCACAGGCTCGACGGTGCCTCGCTCGCGAAGCGGATCGGGGCCGCCCTCGGCGCCGCGGTGCCCTGATGCCGGACCGTCTCTGGCTCGTCCTCCCCGACCAGCTCTCGGCTCGCATGTTTGTCGACCCGGGCGTCGTCGCGGACTTGCGGGGTCGGCTGGGAGAGAGGCTCGCGGTCGTCCTCGTCGGAGATACGCAAGAGTGGGGGGATCGTCTCGACGACGTCTCCGTGCTCACAGGCGAGGAGCTCCTGCCCAGCAGGGTCGGGGGCCGCGAGCGCGTCGCGCGCCGGCTCGACCGGGCGCTCGACTCGGAGCTCGGCTACTACCCGCTTGCAATCCGGCTGAACAGGCGCCACGGTTTCCACCGCGAGCGCATGGCTCCCGGGCACGCCAACTGGATGCTCGACTCCAACCGCGGTGGCCACCTGCCGAGCTCCTCCCGGATCGAGCGCGCGATGGAGCGCTGGCACTTCGGCACGCGACGTTACGTCCCTCATGCGCTTCTCGCGCGAATGCGTGCGGACTGCTCCGCGCTCGTGCTCTCGAACGTCCAACCGCACGACGCCGTACCCTTTCTCCTGGCGGCGCGGCGTCTGGAGCTTCCGATCGCTGCCCACGTCGCGAGCTGGGACCACACAGTCGGAAAAGGCGTGATCGCGTCGTTCTGCGACGTCTACGTGGTCCAGAACGAGGCCATGCGGGACGACCTCGCCCGCTACCACGACATTGGCTCCGAGCGCGTTGTCGTCACGGGTTGGCCGCAGACGGACGTCTATGCGAGGCGGCGGTCACGGGACGACTACGAGGCGCTTCTGCGCTCGTACGGCCTCGATCCGGCACTTCAGCTCGTGGTCGTCATGGGCAACACCCCGACCAACGCGCCGTACGAGGGGAGATTCGTCGAGCGGATGGTCGCGTGGTGGGAGGCCGAGGGGCGAGGCCGCTTCTCGCTCCTCTTCCGCCCGCATCCGCGCGACCACGAGTGGCGCGCGCGCTTCGCATCCGCGCTCTCGGTCGACGGCGTCCACGTCCAGGATGCGAGCTTCACGGATCTCGATGTCCTCGCGACGATCCTCCAGTACGCGGACTGCGTGGTGACAAACGCCGGAACCATCCTCCTGGAGGCGCTCGTGAACGACCGGCCGTCGGTGTGCGTCCTCTACGACGAGGGAGCGTCGCCGGGGGAGAGCTGGGCGGTCAAGAACGTGATCGGCGAGCACTACCGCGAGCTGGCGGTGTCGAGCGCCTTCTATCGCGCCGAACGCTTCGAGGACGTCGTCGACGGGATCGAGCGGGCGCTGGCCGACCCGGCGGAGCTGCGCGCCGAGCGACAGCGGGTGGCCCACGACGTCGTCGGCGAGGTGGACGGTCGTGCAGCAGAACGGGTCGTCGACGCGATCGCGGCTTTGGTGGATGTGCCGTCCTCGACCCAGACCTAAACTGGACGGGCCGTGTGCCATCGTGCATGCATCGAGTTCGCGGCGAGGGCGCTCCACCCGGAAGAGGTGTCCGGCGGAGACGTCCTCGAGGTCGGGTCGCACGACGTGAACGGCTCGGTCCGTTCCACCGTAGAGGCACTGGGGCCGGCGAGCTACGTCGGCGTCGACATCGACCCCGGACCGGGCGTCGACGTCATCTGCGACGCCGGGAACCTCGTCGATCGGTTCGGCGAGGGCTCGTTCGACCTCGTCATCTCCACCGAGCTCTTGGAGCACGTCCGCGACTGGAGACGCGTCGTCTCCGAGATGAAGACCGTCTCACGTCCGGGCGGCACTCTCCTGATCACGACCCGCTCGCAGGGATTCGGGCTGCACGGGTACCCATTCGACTGCTGGCGGTACGAGATCGAGGACATGCGACGCATCTTCGGAGATCTCGAGATCGGGAGCCTGATCCGCGACCCGTGAAGCCCGGTGTCTTCCTCAAGGCGCGGAAGCCCGACGCCTGGCGCCCGTCGCGGCTCGACGACGTCGCGCTCTACTCGATGGTGAGGCGCACGCGTGTGCTCGACGTCACAGACGAGGAGATCTGTGCCTATGAGCCTCCGTTCTCCGTGCGCGGATCCCTCTGGAGCCTTCTTCCCGCTCCTGTCCGCACCGACGGCTTTCGCTCGCTCGCCCGGAGGTTTCACGGAAGGCTCACGGCAGGACGGGGCGAACGCGCGAGGACGTGAACGCGCACGACGCGACCGACGTCGTGATCTCGATCGTCCACGCGTCGGGCGTGGAGGAGACGATTCGCTGCCTAGATTCGCTCGAGGCCGATCGCACCAGGAACGCCTGCGCCGAGGTCGTAGTGCTGGACAACGCGGCGGTAGACGGTTTGGCAGTCGCCGTGCGCTCGCTCCACCCGCGTGTTCGCGTCATCGACCAGTCCTATCGCGCTGGCTTCGGCGCCAACCAGAACGCGGTGATCCGCCGGACCAAGAGCCGCTACGTGTTCGTGCTCAACCCCGATACGCGCGTGCCTCCTGGAACCGTCGACACGCTCGTCGAGTTCATGGACGCGCATCCGGAAGTGGCCATCGCCGGTCCGGCGATTCGCGGCTTCGACGGCCGTCCGCAGGGTTCGGCGTGGCGACTGATGACGATCCCGGTGCAGCTCGTGTGGGCGCTGACGCTCGGCACCTTCGGCGCCGTGGTGTCGCGTGGATCCCGGCCGAGGCGGGTCGGTGCCGTCTCCGCGAGCGCGATGATCGCCCGTCGACGCGCGCTCGACTGCGTCGGCGCCTTCGACGAGTCCTACTTCATGTTCGGCGAGGAAGCCGATCTCGCGCGGCGCCTGAGGAGGGCTGGATACGACGAGTGGTACGTGCCCGCGGCACACGTGTTCCATCGCGGACAACACTCGACGAGGGGCGTCTCGGAGCGCCGGGTGAACGAGACCTGGCGGTCGCTCGACATCTACCTCGCCCGTTTCCACTCCCCGCTCGAGGCCCGTGTCATTCGCGGGGTCACCGGCGCCGGGTACGCGATCGCGTTCGGGGTCGCTTGCGTGGCGCGCCGCCTGCCGTCGCGAGCGCGGCCCGCGCGTGCGCATGCGTGGACGCCCGACATCTACCGACTGCACGTTCGAAACGCGTTCCGCGGAGTTAGATCGCCGGGGCTCAGGGATCTGGCGGAGCGCTGGAACGCGTCGCGCACCTGAGCCGGTCGCCTCCCTAGAATCGAGGGCGTGAAGCTCCCGGGCAGGTCGACGACGGGCGCAGTTATGGCTCCCCGCGAAGTGCTGGCCCGGCCTCTGCTGACGGTCGTCGTGCCCGTCTACAACGGCGGCGACAGATCGTCGACGAACGTCGAGAGATCCGGCGCGTCGTCGCGGCGGGCTCCGCGGCGAGAAGGTCGAGCTGATCGTCGTCTCCGACGGCTCGATCGACGGCACGGCCGAGCGTCTGCTCGAGGCCGCGGCGACGCTGGGATCCGCGTCATCCACTACGACCGCAACCTCGGGCAAGGGCTACGCGGTCAAGGCCGGTGCGCTCGCGTCCCGACGGCGAGTGGGTCGCGCTCGTCGACGCCGATCTCGATCTCGACCCGGCCGCGATTCCGGGCTTCCTCGAGATGGCGCGGCGCGAACACCTCGACTTCGCGATCGGCTCGAAGCGCCATCCGGATTCCGTCGTGCACTACCCGCGTCGCGCCGCGATCGCGAGCTGGTGCTACCAGCAGCTCAACCGGGTGCTCTTCCGCCTCGACGTTCGCGACACGCAGGTCGGCCTGAAGGTGTTCAGCCGGCGAGGTCGTCGACGAGGTGGTGCCGCTCCTGCTCGTCAAGCGGTTCGCGTTCGACCTCGAGCTGCTCGCCGTCGCGACCGCGCTCGGGTACGGCCGGATCCGCGAGCTGCCGGTGCGTCTCGAGTACCGCTTCACCGGGTCGGCGTTGCGCTCGTCGGCGGTGTCCGGGCGCTCGTGGGACACGGCGGCGATCTTCTACCGGCTGCGCATCCTGCGCACCTACCAGCGCAAGCGCGGGCTGGTCGGCGCGGCGGCGCGCGTCGGACGAGCTGCCGCTCGTGAGCGTGATCGGCGACCACGCTGCGGCGGAGCGCTCGACTACCCGCGGCTCGAGCATCGGCGATGCCGGCGGCAGAGCGGCGAGCGGCGAGCTCCTCGCCGTTCTCGGCGCCGGCGCGCGGCCGGCCGGCAACTGGGTCGCCGCGGCCGTGCCGTTCTTCGCGCGACCCGACGTTGCGGCCGTCGTCGCCCCGACCGTCGCGCCGCTGCGGGCCACGTTCGCGTGAGCGCGCCGCGGCGGCGGTGCTCGAGTCGCGGCTCGGCGGCGGCTCGCGCCGTTCGCGCCACTTTCCCGGCAACGTTCGCAACGTCTCGGACTATCCGGCGGACGAACGTCGTCGTGCGGCGGGCGGACTACGCAGCTGCGCTGGACGCGGGTGTCGACGAGGAGCAGCTCGTCGCGTGGCTCGCCGAGCGCGGGCGGCAGGACGGTCTACACGCCGGACACCTCGGTCTGCGGATGCTCCCGCGCCGCTCTTCGTGCCGCACCTGCGGGGGACCTGGCGCACGCGCACGCCCGCGGCGCGTCGGCGCGGCGCAGTCGAGGCGGCAGCCTCAGCGGCGCGACCGCGCTCTCGCTCCTCCCTGCCGCTCTGGCGCGCTCGGGTGTCGGTCTCGCGGCGCGGGCGGCACGGGCGCGGGCCGTCGGGCATCTGGCTCGTCGCCGCGTACGCGCGCTCTTGCGCTGTCGGCGGCTTCTCGCGCGGTGCTGCGGTTTCGCTCGCTCACGCGTCGGGGTCGCTCGCCGTTCCCGCGCTCATCGCGACCCAGGCGGTGTACGTGGCGGGGTTCGTGCGGGAGGTCTCGCCGCGATGACCCGGTCGCTGAGCGTCGTCATGCCCGTCCACGACGAGGCGGCGCACCTGCCCGCGACGATCGATGCGCTGGCCGCGGCGCGTCGACGAAGCGACTTCGACACGGAGTTGATCGTCGTCGACGACGGCTCGACCGACGGCAGCGCGGAGTCGCCGCGGACGGCGCTGGCGGACGCGGCTTCCGGTTGCGCGTCCTCAGCCAGCGAACGCGGGTCGCTTCAAGGCGCGAAGCGGCCGGTGTGGAGGCGGCGACGGGCGAGCTCGGTGCTGCTGCTCGACGCACGCGTGCGGCTCGCAATCGGACTCGCTGCGCTTCGTCGCGGGCGCGTGCCGCACCGGCGCGCCGTCTGGAACGGTCACGTGCCGCAGACCGCGGGAATCCGTTCGGCGCGTTCGGCAACGTGCTCGTGCAGATCGCCTGGTCGACGTACTTCGACGATCCGCGCGCGACGAGCTACGGCGTCGACGGACTTCGATCACTTTCCGAAGGGCACGGGTTGCTTCCTCGCGCCGCGCGCGCTGCTCGAGCGCGATCGAGCGAGTTCCGACACGCGCGTGTCTCCGACTGGAGGCTGGTCGAGCGACGACGCGCAGCTGATCCGGTGGATCGCGGCGCGCCGAGCGGATCCACCTCTCGCCGGAGTTCGGGTGCGACTACTCAGCCGCGCACGAGCCTGGGCGCGTTCGTCGGAACGCCGCTCTACCGGGCTCGACGTTCTCGACGGCCACGGAAGGAGCGGAGTCGCGATTCTTCCCGCTCGTCGTCGGGTTCTTCCGGTCAGCGCTGCGTCGCGCTCGCGGCCGCGAGACGCAGGTCGGTCGCTCCGGCTGCTCTCGCCCTGTCGGGTCTCGCCGCCGGCGCCGTCGCGACGGCTTACGGTCGACGAGGCGACGAGGTTGCCGCGATGGCACTGCTCACGCCGTTCTTCGTCGTCGGCTACGGCCTCGGCATGTGGCGGGGACTGGCGCGGCTGCTCGTGGACTCGCTCGCGTGATTCTCGTGGTTTTCGGGACGACGGGGGAGCTG
>CAWKEV010000044.1:0-23448 GCA_963848725.1 uncultured Actinomycetes bacterium
CGTCCCGATCGGGTACACCCAGCCGGCCGTCGTCTCGGTGTCGAACTCCGAGATCCCGCTCAGGCGCTCGGTCGGATACGAGAACCACGAGCGGCCGGCGAGGTCGAAGTCGAGGTGGTAGTCCCCGTTCGTGAGGATGTCGAGACCCGCGAGCTTCTGGTCCGAGATGACCGAGGCGACGGCGTCCATGTGCTGCCCTCGGAACTGCACGTCCGCGAGCCCACTCGAGTACGGCCGTTCCAGGAAGTTCCCCGTGTACCAGCTCGGTCGCGGCCACGACCCGGTGACCGTCGTCGGCAGGATCAGGTCCTTGGTGGCAGTGAACATCCCGGCCTCCGTTCAGTTCGGTCCGCGCGTGTGAATTCCGACTGAACGTAACACAGCCGCAGCCGAAGTCGATGGCCACCCGCGGTCCCCCTAGAGCGCCTCGAGCGCGCCCGCTAGATCCAGTCGAGGAGCTCCGCGATCCCGTCCACCACCGCATGCGGGGCGCCGCTCGGCGAGGCCGTCGAGGTCGAGCCGCCGCTGATCCCGCTGCGCACGAGCACGGTGCGCGCGCCGCCGAGCCGGCCGAGGGCGACGTCCATGGTCACGTCGTCGCCGACCACCACGATGTCCTCGGGGGCCACGCCGAGCCGCTCGCGGATCGCCTCGAGGGCGGCTCGTGACGGCTTGCCGACGAGATCGGGCGCGCGCCCGATGCCTTCGCGAGCGCAGCCGTCACCATCGCGCCGCGGCTCAGGATCGGCCCGTCCGCGCCGGCATACGCCGGCGCGTAGCTCGCCGTGAGGAGCCGCCGCCGGCGAGCACGGGGCGCCGCGCTCGAGGTCGCCGAAGTCGAGCGGGTCGGCGTGCGCGACGAAGACCGCGTCCGCACGTGTCGCGTCCTCACCGTCGAGGACGTGATGCCCGCCCGAGCAGGTACTCGTGCGCTGCGTCGGTCGCGAACAGGAGCACCGGACCGCCGAGGCTGTGCATCTTCAGGTAGTGCCGGACGCTCCGGAGCGGGGTCAGGAACTCGTCGTCGGCGACGTCGAGCCCCACCTCGCGAAGTCCGGCGGCAAAGCCCGCAGGCGGCTCGTGGCTCCCGTTCGTGAAGACCGCGAGCGGCCGACCCGAGGCACGGATCCTGTCGAGCACCTCGCGCGCGCCCGGCTGAACGTGGATCCGGCGCCCGCGCGGTGGACGAGCGTGCCGTCGACGTCGAACACGAAGCCCCGCACGTCGTCAAGTCGCACGGCGCCACTCCACCACCTCGTCGTCCTTCTCGCACCCGCAGGTGCACGATCTCGGGCCGCTCGCCCACCTCGGACAGGAGCGTCACGATCGGCTCGCACCGGCCGTCCGAGCGGCCGCGGCGACGCCGGGCGTGGGCGGCTCGCGGCGGGCACGCGGACGGCGACGAGAGCATCGCCTCGACCTGCTCCGCGGCATCGTCAGCCGCAGCAGAGCTCCTCGTCGGAGATTCCGGAGCCGAAGCGCGCGCGCGCGCCGTCGAGGTGAGCGGCTCGACCGTGCGGAGCTCCTCCGCGCGGGGCCGCGAGAGCACGCGGTCGGCGATCTCGGGATCGGGCGGCGCGGCCGGGTCGCCGTAGTGGCCGAGGAAATAGCGGACGGTCTCGTCGGAGACGTTCGACCAGCGCTCGTCGTCGATCACGTTCCGCACCGCCTGGGTCGCGACCAGCTGCGAGACGGGCGTGACGATGATCGGGTACCCCATCTCGGCGCGCACACGGCCGACCTCTTCGAGCACGGCGTCGAAGAGCTCCGGCCGGCGGAACTCCGCGAGCATCCGCTTGGTCGTCGAGACCATTCCGCCGGCGAGCTGGTGGTGGTAGTAGGTGGCGTCGAACTCCTGCGGGCGGCCGCCGGAAGCCCCTTCTCGCGCGCGAGCTCGCGGAAATGATCGGAGACCGGCTCGAGCGCCTCGAGGTCGAGCCGGTGGGAGAAGCCCTCGGCCTCGAGGTTCCGGAGCGTGGTCTCCGCGGCCGGGTTCGACGTTCCGCGCGCGAGCGGCGCGACCGCCGTGTGCAGCACCTCGAAGCCTGCGCGCAACCCCTCCATGTACACGAACGGCGCGAGGCCGATGGTGCAGTGGCTGTGCAGCTCGATCGGCCGTGAACCCGCCGCGCTCCGGAAGTGCGGAGCGAGCTCGCGCACGGCGTCCGGGGTCAGCAATCCGCCCGGGTCCTTGAGGTAGAGACGGTCCATCTCGACGCAGTCGGCGAGCGCTGCCGCGCGCTCGGCGTAGTACGCGTGCGTGTGCACCTCGCTCACCGAGTACGTGAGCCCGATCACGACTCCTCGATGCCCTCCGCGTGCGCAGCAGGGCGATGCGGCGAACCGGGTCGGGTCGTTGGAGGGATCGGCGACCTGGAAGCGGCGGATTCCGTTCCGCGCGACGCAGCCGGAACGCGAGCCGCATGACCTCCTCGTCGGCCGGCACCCAGGTGATGAAGCGCATGCCCGTCGTGATGAAGCTGAGCGGCGTCGTCGGCATCGCCGCGCTCACCAGACGGATCCGCTCCCACGGGTCCTCCCGGTGGAAGCGAACCGAGACGGCCATGTGCGTGCTCGACGTGAAGTCGAGCGCGTGGAAGCCGACCCGGTCCATCGTCGGCGCGATCGCGAGGATGTCGGGAGTCGTCAGGCCGGTCGCGCTCCACAGGCTCTGGTTCCCGTCGCGGGTGGTCGTGTCGACGATGTCGACGATCCGCCTCACGCGTCCTCCCGGACCCGGAAGAGCGGCCGCCGTGCTCGACGAGCTCGCGCATTCTCGGCGCACACCTCGACGATCGTGCCGGCGACCCCTGCGGGCACCGGGTTCATCATCTTCATGACCTCGATCAGGCAGACGACCGTGTCCGGCTCGACACGCTCCCCGACCTCCACGAACGGGGCCCGCCCGGGGCCTGCGCGCGGTAGAAGGTGCCGAGCATCGGTGCCCGGATCGCGACCGGGGCGACGTCGGACGCGACGGTCGCCGCCGCAGCGGGAGCCGAGGGCGGCTCGGGCGCCTCCGAGTCCGGAGCGCTCCCGGCGTCCCGCCGCACGTAGAGCGACAGCCCGCCCGTCTCCACGCGAAGCTCTCGAGCGTCCGACTCGTCGATCAGCCGGAGGATCTCGCGGACGTCGTCCTCGCTCAGGGGCATGGCCCGATCATGGTCGCTCCTCGTCCTCGACCGCCACGCCGAACGTGCCGAGGACGAGGGACATCGCGGATCCGGAGAGCGTCGGCCCGCGCCGCCCGCTCGGGAACCGTCGTCACCGGGCGCGCCTGGAGCACGAGGAGCGCGTCGGGAAGCTCCTGCCCGCGCGCGAGCGCCCATTCGACGTCCTGGTGCGAGCCGTAGTGGCGCTCGATCGACCGCGCGACCTCGACGAGCGCCTCCAGACGCGGCCCGTCGAGGCACGGCTCATCCGCCGCTCGGCGGAGACCTCGACCCGGACCGTTCCGCTCCCGGCGGCGTCGGGCACGTACTCGACGTGCTTCGTGCTCACCGTTCGGCGCACCACCTCGCCGCGTGACCTTGCTGACGAGGTAGTCGTCGGGCGTCAGCTCGCCGCCCACGACGGCGACGCCGAGCCCCCAGCTGGCATCGATCGCGACCATGCTCGGGTCGCCGCTCACGGGGCTGCAGGTGAAGAGCACGCCCGAGACCTCGGCGTCGACCATCGCCTGGACGGTGACGCCCATCGCCGGCTCCGCGCTCCCGCCGACCCGGGCAGCGCGGTAGCTGATCGCCTGCGGCGTGTAGAGGCTGACCCAGCAGTCGCGGACGGCGTCGCAGACCTGCTCGACGCCGCGCACCCAGAGGAAGCTCTCCTGCTGGCCCGCGTGGCTCGCCTCGGCGCTGTCCTCGCCGAGCGCGCTCGAGCGGACGGCGACGGGCGGACGCTCGCGGCCGTCGCCTCCTCGCAGCTCGGCGTAGCGACGCTCGATCTCCGACGCGCACGGCATCGGGAAGCGGCGCGAAGCGCATCGCCTCGCCGATCGCCTTCGCAGCGCGCCGATCCGCCTCGACGTCGCCGGGCGTGACGCGCGACGAGCGTCGCCGCGATCGTCGCCTCGAGGCCGGCTGCCGCGACGAACTCGCGGAAGCGCCGGCCCCGAGCGCGAAGCCGGGCGGCACCGGGATGCCCGGCCGCGAGCAGCTCGCCGAGGTTCGCGCTCTTGCCGCCGAACACGGCCGCGTCCGCCGCCGCAGCTCCGCGAGCGAGCGGGTGTGAGTCGGCGCTCACTCTCCGTCGAGGATCGTCACGACGCCGGACGAGCCGTCCACGCGGATCCGTCTGGCCGGTCGGATCTCCGCCGTCGCGCGGCCCGGTGCCGACCACGGCCGGCAGCCCGTACTCGCGGCAGACGATCGCCGCATGCGACATCACGCCGCCGATGTCGGTCACCACGGCCCTGACGTTCGAGAAGATCGGCGCCCAGGCGGGAGAGGTGATCGGGCAGACGAGGATCTCGCCCTCGCGCACGTCGGCGATCTCGCTCGACGTCGATCACCACGCGGGCGGCGCCCTCGACGACGCCCGGCGACGCCGCCGCGCCGATGAGCCGTCCGCCGCCCTCGCTCGGCGCTCGCCCACTCCTGCACGCGCTGCGTGGTCACGCCCCAGAGCATGATCGTCATCGGGTCGGTGACCGCCTCGGGGGTCGACGCCGATCGCCGGCGGCGGCGTCCAGTCGGCGAGCTTCGCGAGCAGCTCCTTGCGCCGCGCGACGATCGGCGGCCAGTGGTGCGGGCCGAGCGGCGCGCCGCCCGTCGCCCACGTCGAGGACCAGCTCGTCGAGCGCCTGCGCGACCTCGTGCCGGCTGAGCTGGAACACGTCCTCGGCGTCCTCGAGGAAGCCGTGCTCGGCGAGCAGCGCGCCGAACTCGCGCAGCTTGTTCCACCAGCGCGTGAGGAACCAGTAGTCGCAGAAGAACTTGTGCTCCTCCACGTACGGGAAGACCGTGCGGGAGAGGCCGAGCAGCTCGTCGAAGCCGGCGCGCGACGGCTCGTCGAGCAGGTGCCGGTACTCCTCGGCGAGGCGGTCGCGCTCGCGCGCGATCTCGTCCAGCGGGCGCTCGACGTCCTCGCCGGCCCGCAGGGCGCGCGACGTGCCCGACGAGCGACGCGTACGCGATGCTCGGGTCGTCGTACCAGCTCCGGTAGAAGTGGTAGAGGCCGTCGCCGGTGGCCATGTTGAACCACGGGTCCTTGATCTGCTCGAGCGCCTCGAGCCAGCTCCTGCCCGTCCTCGCTCCCCGCGAGCTCGGCCTCGATCTCGGCATGCGGGCGCCCCTCGACGAACGCGCCGTCGACGCCGCTGTCGATGGCGAGCTTCGCCAGCTTGCGGAGCTCCGCGCTCGGGCTTGAAGAGGAGGACGTCGATCCCGGCGACCATCTGCGCGACGTGCTGGTCCGGGATGTCCGGGAGCTGCGCTCTTGCACAGCTCCGCGAAGGTCATGTACGCGCCGTAGCCGAGCAGCAGGAACTCGAAGTGGTGCTGCCACATGAGGTCGCCGCAGCGGAGCGTCCGCTGGTACGCGTCGAGCACCTCGTAGAACGACGTGTTGCGGTCGTCCTCGAACGCCACCTCGTCCGCCTCGTACTCGGAGAGGTCGGGGACGCGGAGGTCCGTGATCTCCGCGATCAGCGCCCGCATCTTGTCCTTGAACTTGGCGTACAGCTCGTCCCAGTGCGCGTAGTAGTAGCCGGCACGCTGCTGGAAGAACTCGGCCCGCTCGGCGATCTTCGCGGGGTCCGTGACGGGGTTGCCCGAGATGTAGACGTAGCCGTTCACGATCCGGTAGTCGATGCCCATCGCGGGCGGTACCGCGAAGACGCGGTTCTGCCAGACGCCGAGCGCCTGGTAGGGGCTGTCGACGCAGGCCACATCGAAGGCCGGCATCGGCACCGGGAAGTGCATCGAGTTCCAGAACCAGAACCGGCCCTCGTCCGCCTCCCGCCGCGCCTCGTCGAACACGGCGTAGTACGGGTACATCTCCTGCCAGCCCTCGCACCCGGCGGGCGTCTCGATCTCGTACGGGCTCGGGAACGCTGAGGTCTTCGCAGGCGCCGCCATGTGCTCTCCTCCCTCGGGACTCACGCTGTATACAACAATCGCCCCGACCCCGAAAGGACCCTCGTGACCACGGATCCCGCGGTAGGCAGCGCCCGGCCCGAGCCGACGATGGGTGCGGTGCGGCAGCGTTCGCTCGGTGCGCCGGAGGTGCTCGAGCTGGTCGACGTCCCGCGACCCGTCGCCGCCCCCACCGAGGTCCTCGTGCGCGTCGCAGCCGCCGGCGTCAACCCGGTCGACTGGAAGACGCGCGCCCGTGGCGCCTTCCTCGGCGAGCCGCCGTTCACGCTCGGTTGGGACGTCGCGGGGATGGTCGAGGAGCTCGGAGCGGGCGTGACGCGATTCGAGCGTGGAACGCGGGTCTTCGGCATGCCTCGCTTCCCGCGCGAGGCCGGGTGCTACGCGGAGTACGTCACCGCGCCGTCGCGGCAGCTCGCGGCGACGCCGCAGGGTCTCGGGGACGTCGAGGCCGCCGCGCTCCCGCTCGCCGGGCTGACCGCCTGGCAGGCGCTGGTCGAGACCGCGGACGTCCAGCCTGGCCAACGCGTGCTCGTGCTGGCGGCAGCCGGCGGCGTCGGGCACCTCGCGGTTCAGATCGCGAAGGCGCGCGGCGCCTACGTGATCGGCACCAGCCGCGCGGCGAAGCATCCTTTCCTCGCGGAGCTCGGCGCGGACGAGGCGATCGACTACACGAACGAGGTCGTCGCCGAGCGCGCCCCCGACGTCGATGTCGTCCTCGACCTCGTCGGCGACGAGTCGAGCCTGGAGGCGCTGTCCGCGCTCCGCGACGGCGGGATCTTCGTTGCGGTGCCGTCGAGCTCGGGGATCGCCGCGCTGCACGAGGAGGCGGCAGGCCGGGTTCGTGTCACCGGCATCCTCGTCGAGCCCGACCGCTCCGGCCTCGAGGCGCTCGCCGGCCTCGTGTCCGCGGGAGCGCTCCGTGTCGAGGTCGCCGCCACCTTCCCGCTCGCCGAGGTCGCGCGCGCCCACGAGCTCGGCGAGGGCGGCAGAACGCAGGGCAAGATCGTGCTCACGGTCGACTGAGCGGCTGTCGCGCTCGCCGATCCGGGGCACATATGCTGCGCGCGCGACACGCGAGCGGCGAGGAGGTCGAGATGGCACGCATGGTCTTGGTCCACGGCGCATACGGAGGCGCCTGGTGCTGGGAGCCGGTCACCGAGCCGCTCCGAGCGGCGGGGCACACCGTCGAGACGCTCGACCTGCCCGGCTCGGGTGAGGACCAGACACCGATCGAGGGCGTCACGCTCGAGGCGTGCGCCGAGCGCGTGCGCCAGGTGCTCGAATCGCGCCCGGAGCCCGCGATCCTCGTCGCGCACAGCATGGGAGGCGTGATCGCGACCCAGGCCGCCGCCGGCTCCCCGGACAGGATCGAGGCGCTCGTCTTCGTCTGTGCGTTCATGCCGGCGAACGGCCAGAGCCTCCTCGACCTGACGCGACTTCCCGAAGGCGCCGCGGACATGATCCAGGCGAACATCGTCATCGAGGGTGAGCCGCCGGTCGCATACCTCTCGCCGGAGGCGACGGCGGCCGCGATCTACAACGACTGCACGAGCGAGCAGACCCGGTGGGCGGTCGCGCGCCGGCGACCGCAGGCGGTCGCGCCGTTCGCGACCCCGGTCGACGTCGACGAGGAGGTCCTCGCCTCCATCCCGCGCTTCTACGTCCTCACGACACGCGATCGCTCGATCCCACCCGAGCTCCAGCGACGGATGATCGACGAGCATCCATGCGTGAAGGTCGCAGAACTCGACGCCGACCACGCGCCCTACCTCTCGGCGACCGACGAGCTCGTCGCGGCGCTCCTCGACATGGTCGGCTCCACCCGTGTCCCGGCGGGCGCCTCCGCGTAGCCACGAGCGGGGACCCGGCCGAACCAGGCCCCCGCATCCGCATCCGACATTCCCTCAGGCGACTCCAGCCTTCGTCCGCCAACCGTCCGCGTACGACGTGCGTGCCATCTCGGAGTACGGCGCCGGGCTGACGGTCGCCCGCAGCTCGGTCTGGACATGCCTCTCGACGACGGGCTTGGACGAGCCTCCGCCCTCCTCACCCCACACGAGCGTGACCTCGGAGCCGAGCTCGATCTCCGGGTCGATCATCGCCAGCGAGAGGTAGGAGCGCTCGTTGTAGCTGTAACCCGAGAACGACGAGACGCCGACCAGCTCGCCGTCCCTCAGGACCCGATCGTACGGCCACGTCGCGTAGTTCGAGAGCGGGAAGTCGATGTACTTCGCGGCGTCCCCGCGCCGGAAGAGCGTCCCGATCGCGGCCGCGACGTCCTCTCCGTTCCACGCGAGCGTGACCTTGCGCCGGCGCGGCTCCTCGCCCATCTGCTCGAGCGCCTCGCGGCCGACGAAGTCGTGGTCGAACCTCACGAAGGGCCAGTACCCGAGCTCGTGCGGCGTCAAGTAGTAGTCCTCGATGTCGTCTGAGTAGTAGCTGCCCCCGAGCGAGCCGGTCGCCTCGTACCAGTCGGCCGGGAGCCACTCGCGGTACGCCTTCAGCTCGTCCCCGGTGAACACCGCGGGCAGCGGGCACGGGATCCAACCCGACTCGAGCGTGTTGGTCGCGTAGACGCGCGAGCCGACCTGGCGCAGGCCGAAGTCCGTGCCCGCCTCGACGATCGCCGCCCTGACGTCCTCGCGCTCCGCCCACGGCCCCCACAGCTCGAGGCCCGGGACGCCGGACATGCCGTGGTGCAGCGCTCGCACCTCGTGCCCGGCGATCTTCAGGTCGCCCATGTTGAAGAACTTGATCTCGGGCAGCGATCCGCCGTTCGCCTTCTTCAAGACGTCGAGCGCCGTCGGCCCCTGGACCTGGAAGCGATAGAGCTCCCGCCCGCCGGTGGGGTTCACCACGGTGCGCTCGTCGCGCGAGAGCTCGACGTCGTAGCCGCCGGTCTCGGCGTGGTACTGCACCCAGTTGTGCGCCGACGGCCGACCGACGAGGCGGACCGTGTCGTCGTCGAGGAAGAAGAGGATCCCGTCGCCGATCACGTACCCGTCCGGGTTGCAGACGACGAGCTGCTTCGCCTTGCCGGCGGCTGCGTTCGCGAACGAGTTCACCCCGACGGCCGACAGGAGCTCGATCGTCCCCGGGCCGGAGATCTGCAGGTCCGTCATGTGGTGGGACTGGTCGAAGAGCGCGCTCGTCTCCTGCCAGGAGACCTGCTCGTCGCGCCAGTTCGTGAACTCGGCGGCAACCGCGGGATAGACATACGGCCCGATCTGCGAGTTCCGAGCCATCTCGACTGCGCTCCCGCTCGCCTGCAGCTTCTCTTCCAAGCTCGAGTACGCCATTCGTCTCCTCCGTGAGAGGGCCGGGCACCACCGCCGGCGATGTGTCGATTATGACGCCGTCGAAGCGCTCGGATCCGGTCAGCCGTCGGCGTCGCGGGCGAGGTCGGAGAGGAGCGCGGCGCTCGCCGCCGCGACGTGCGGCTCGACCCCGAGATCGCGCAGAAGAGCGGATGCGGCCTCCATCTCCTCGACCCGCCGGACCGCATGCGCGCGGCTCCCTTCCAGCAGCCGCTCGAGGAGCGGCTCACCGACGATCTCCGCCACCTGGGCGCGGAGCCACTCCCCGTGCCCGGTGACCTCGGCGGCGCGCGTGCTCTCGATCGCTGCGGCGGCGAGCCCCTTCATGAAGACCGAGCGCAGGAGCTTCAGCGCCGCCGCATCCCCGGCCTCTCGTGAGACGACCTCTACGGGCATGCCGAGCGGACGGAGCAGGTCGGCGAACGCCTCGGCGCCCGAGCCGGAGGCGAGCGCGGGCGTCCCGAGACCGCGGGCCGGAACCGCGCCCAGCAGCTCGACGTCGGCGAACCTGCGGTCAGCGTCTGCGAGAACGTCCGCGAGCTCCCGTTTGAGCGCGGGCGACGACGTGTTGAGGTCGGCATACACCGAGCGCCGCTCCAGCGCGGACACGACCGACCTCGCCGCTCCGAGCGCCGCCCGGGCGGTCGTGAGCGAGAGCACGACGTCCGCGCCGCCGACCGCCGCGACAGCGTCTGGAGCCCGGACGAGCCCCTTCGGCGCTTCCGCGACGACCGGGTCGAAGCCGTGCACCTCGATCCCAGCGGCGACGAGGTCGGCGCCGAGCCGGCTCCCCGCCTCGCCGAGCCCGAGCACGCAGACGCGGGTCATCGGTGAGTACGCCGAGACGGAACCGTTGACGATCTGCGCAACGCCGGGGCAGTATGCACCGGCAGCTCGCTGACGAACGGCATCTTCCTCGTCGCACCGGCGACGGGGATCGAAGGAGGGAGCAACGTGAGCCACGAAAGCCTCGAGGACCTGCTCCGAGACAAGAACCCGGTCGAGCTGCTCCGCAACGCGCAGACGGGGGCGAACGTCTTCCCGGGCGTCCCGCCCGAGTTCACGAACTGGAGGGACGAGCAGCGGGCCTGGCAGGAGACGTGCATCCTCTTCGACCAGTCGTTCCACATGAGCGACCTCGCCGTCGAAGGCGCGGACGCGTTCGAGATGCTCTCCCGCCTCGCGGTGAACAGCTTCGAGGGCTTCGGGGTCGGCAGGGCCAAGCACTTCGTGCCCTGCAGCCCCGAGGGCCACGTCATCGGCGACGTCATTCTGTTCGCGCTCGACGAGAACCGCTTCAACCTCGTCGGCCGCGCGCCGGCGTTGAACTGGATCACCTACCACGCCGAGACGAGCGAGTACGACGTCGGTGTCGAGCTCGACGTACGCTCGGCTCTGCGCACGGACGGGCGCCGCCGGTCCTATCGCTTCCAGCTGCAGGGGCCGAACGCGATGGGGATCACCGAGCGCGTTCTCGGCGGGGCTCCACCCGACCTGAGGTTCTTCCACACGACGAAGCTCGAGATCGCGGGCAAGACCGTCGGCGCCTTGCGTCACGGGATGGTCGGCCAGCCGGGCTGGGAGCTCTACGGACCGTGGCAGGACAGGGAAGCCGTCCTCGAGGCGATCCTCGCCGCCGGCGAGGAGTACGGGCTCCGGCGCTCGGGCGGTCGTGCGTACTCGTCGAACACCCTCGAGTCGGGGTGGATCCCCTCGCCGCTCCCGGCCGTCTACTCCGGGGAGAGCCTGAAGGCGTATCGGGAGTGGCTGCCCGCGACGGGCTACGAGGGCTCCGCGTCCGTCGGCGGGAGCTTCGTCTCCGAGGACATCGAGGACTACTACTTCACACCGTGGGATCTCGGGTACGGGCAGTACGTCAACTTCGACCACGACTTCCTGGGCCGCGAGGCGCTCGCGCAGACGGCGTCGCGGGAGCACCGGCACAAGGTCACCCTCGCTCTCGACGACGACGACGTGACGCGAGCGATCGGGACGATGTTCCGCGAGTCGGGCCGGGCGAAGTTCATCGACTGGCCGGCCGCCGTGTACTCGATGCACCCCTACGACGAGGTCACGGTCGACGGCGAGAGTGTGGGCGTCTCCACGTGGATCGGGTACAGCGCGAACGAGGGCAAGATGCTGACGCTCGCCGTGCTCGACGGGGACCACGCCGATCCGGGCACCGAGGTGACGCTCGTCTGGGGCGAGGAGGACGGTGGGACGTCGAAGCCGACCGTCGAGCCGCACGTGCAGACGGAGATCCGCGCGACGGTCAGCCCGGTGCCGTACGTCGAGACCGTCCGGAAGGACTACGCGCCCGGAAGCTGGCGCGCCGCGCACGCCTGACGGCCGGGCTACGCCGCGTCGGTGTGCTCGCCGAGATAGCTGGCGACGAGCAGGTGGCGGTCGCGGCGGAGCTCGGCCGCGGACCCCTCCAGGATGATCTCGCCGTGGGAGAGCACATACCCGCGATCGGCGACCTCGAGCGCGAGCCGAACGTGCTGCTCGACGAGGAGAACGGCGCAGCCGGAGGTGCTCGCGTAGTCGCGCACGGTCGGCAGCAGGCTCTCGACGATCACGGGGGCGAGCCCCAACGAGAGCTCGTCGAGCAAGAGCACCCGAGGACGGCGGGCGAGCGCTCGCCCGATGGCGAGCATCTGCTGCTCCCCACCGGAGAGAAGGCCTGCGCGCCGGTACTGCAGCTCCTCGAGCTTCGGGAAGTACTCGTACGCGAGGCTCGTATCCAGGCGCTCCCCGCTGTGACCGAGACGGAAGTGCTCGCCGACCGTGAGGCCGAAGAAGATGCCGCGCCCTTCCGGCACGTGCGCGATGCGCCGGGCACGGGCGCTCGGCGAGAGCCGCGCGAGCTGCTCCCCGTCGAGCGAGATGCGACCCGCGTCTGGCTTGACCACGCCCGAGATCGCGCGGAGCGTCGTCGTCTTGCCGGCTCCGTTCGCTCCGAGGAGCGCGACCACCTCGCCGGCGCCGACCGTCATGCTCACCCCGCGCACGACGGCCGCCTGGTCATAGCCGGCAGTCAGGCCCTCGATCTCGAGCACGGCTGTCACGACGGCTCCGACGCTTCGGTCGCGAGCTCCGCGGTCATCTCCGCGCCGGCGCCCCCGAGGTACGCGCGGACGACGTCCGGGTTGGTGCGGACCGTGTCCGGCGAACCCTCGGCGATCACCTTGCCGAACTCGAGCACCACGACGTGATCGGAGATCGAGAGGACGAGCCCCATGTCGTGGTCGACGAGGAGCATCGCGGTGCCTGCGTCGACGATCTCTCGCAGGCTCCGACCGAGTGCCTCGCTCTCGTGCGAGTCGAGGCCGGCGGCAGGCTCGTCGAGGCAGAGGAGCCGCGGCGTCGCCGCCAGGGCCCGGGCGATCCCGACGAGCTTCCGGTCGCCCTGCGGGATCTGGCTCGGCTGCGCGTCGCTCCGCCCGTCGAGCCCGAACGTGCGAAGGACTGCGTCGACCCGCTCGTTCTGCTCCGGCCGGGAGACCACCTGCGCCAGGGCGCCCCACGCGGACGGCCGCTCCGCGGCGACTCGGACGTTCTCCTGCACCGTCAGATCGTCGAATAGCTCAACCGACTGCCAGGTCCGCGCGAGGCCGAGCCGCGCGCGCGCATACGCCGCCTTCCCTGCCAGATCACGGCCGTCGAGCAGGATGCTCCCGCGGTAGGGGACGAAGCCGGAGATCGCGTCGATGAAGGTCGTCTTGCCGGCCCCGTTGGGCCCGATCAGCCCGACGAGCTGGCCGGGCTCGACGCGGAGGTCGACGTCGACCAGGGCCTGGACACCGCCGAAGCTGACCGAGACGGCACGTGTCTCGAGGACGGGCGTCATCCGTGGGCTGCGCCTTCGTGAGCCTCGAAGAGCGTCGTCACGCTCGGGAGACCTCGCGAAAACGTGCCCTCGCACCGTGCCTCAGACCGGTTCGTCCAGGGATTGAAGGGCACTTGTGACGATGTTATCGTTGCCCCGTTCCTGGCGGGCCGTGTGTCAATCGCCGACCGAGGAGGCTTCCGAATGTCCGTGCGAACCAGGCCGATGTCCCGTGCGCGAGGCGGAGGGCGATCGTCACCCTCGTCGCGCTGACGACGGCACTCGCGGTGACGATCCCCGTCGCGCTCGGTGGCGCCGCGGCGCCCGCGGTCGTGACGAACTACGCCAAGTTCGTCGGGGCGAGACCCGGCAAGGCGAACCCGAAGCTGAAGCCGGTGGTGATCGGCCTCGTCAACCTCCAGGGCGGCCAGGTCCAGGTCGGGCCGCTGTGGACGCCGGCGGTCGAGACCACGATCAAGTACGTCAACAACCAGCTCGACGGCATCGACGGGCACCCGATCGTCCTCAAGGAGTGCTTCATCAAGAGCGCAGAGGAGGAGGGCACGCGCTGCGGCCAGCAGATGGCGAACGACAAGCGCGTCTCCGTCGTCTTGTGGGGCGGCGTCGTCATCGGGAACCAGTCGTTCTACTCGGCTCTCGCCGGCAAGAAGCCCGTGATCGGCGGCGTTCTCGTCTCTCCGATCGACGAGACGAACAAGAAGAACGTGTTCGGCATCTTCGGGGGCGCCACGTCCGTGCTCAGCCCGTACGGGACGTTCGCGAAGAACACGCTGAAGGCGAAGACGGCGGCGGTCGTGTATCCGACCATCCCGGGAATCGCGGAGGCCGGCGTCGCAATCGCGGCGGCGATGAAGAAGGCCGGACTCAGCGTGAAGCAGGTTTCGTACGACCCGAACACGACCGATCTCGTCGGCCCGATTACGGCGGCGGGCGGCCAGAGCGCCGACGTCTTCGTCCTGCAGGACGTCGCCTCGGGCTGCGTCAACATGGCGAAGGCCCTCGCGCAGCTCCATCTCACCCAGAAGGTGCTGACGAACCCGCTCTGCCTCGACCCGAGAGTGGCGCAGGGGCTCGGCGGCGACTTTCCGAAGTGGACCTTTGCGATCGCCTCCTCGCTCGGCTTCGACCTGACGGACAAGGGCGTGCCTCCGTTCGTCAAGGTCTTCAAGAAGTACGGGCAGGGGAAGATCGTCATCGACCCCTGGAGCCCGGTCGGGTTCGGGCAGACGCTGACGCTCGTGAAGTGGCTGAACACGATCGGCTACGGCAAGATCAAGCCGGCGGCCATCGTGAAGCTGGCGAAGGCGTTTCGCGGGCCCGTCCCCCTGGGTGCGCCGACGGTGAGGTGCGGGAAGTACGCGGCCCTCCCCGCGGACTGCAACGACGAGACGCAGTTCTTCGAGTACTCGGGCGCGGGCAAGTTCACGCGGGTCTCGAGCTGGGTCCAGCCGCCGAAGTAGTGCGCAAGACCGGCAACGCGGTAGTGCGCAAGACCGGCAACCCGCTCCCGCGGGTTGCCGGTCGCGCGAAATCCCTGAAGACGGCCGCTTCGCGGCCTTGTCGCTGCTGACCTTGTTTGTTTTCTGAGCGAGCTTCGAGTGGTCGCCGGTGGGCATGGCCCTTTCCGGCCCGCCCCGCCGGAGCGCTCTAGGGTGCGCGCGTGAGCTTCGAGATCCAGCAGTTCCTCCTCTTCTCCCTGCTCGGCCTGGGGATAGGAGCGCTGATCGCGGGGATCGCGCTCGGCGTCGTCCTCTTCTACCGCGGCTCGGGCGTCATCAACCTGGCGACGGGCGGGATCGCCATGTTCGCCGGCTACACCTACTGGTCGTTGCGCACGGGACTCTTCGGGCCCGACATCCCAACCGCGCCCGCCCTCGTCGTCACGTTCGTCGTCATCCTCGCCCTCGGGGTTGCGATCGAGCTCCTCGCCTTCAGGCCGCTCCAGGCGGCGTCGCCGCTCGCGAAGCTGGCCGCGTCGCTCGGCATCCTGCTCACGCTGCAGGCATCGATGCTGCTCGCGTTCGGCGACACTCCGAAGCCGCAGCCGCCCGTGCTGCCCCAGGGACGTCAGGTCTTCCTCCTCGGGGGCTCGGTGCCGCTCGATCGCTTCCTCCTCGCGGGAATCGTGATCGCGACCGCGGCGGTGCTCGCCGCGCTCTACCGCTGGAGCCGCTTCGGCCTCGCGACGCGGGCCGCCTCCGAGAACGAGGTCTCGGCGATGCTCGCGGGGCTGTCTCCGAGCCGGCTCTCGATGGCCAACACGCTGCTCGCTTGCCTCGTCGCCGGAGGACTCGGCGTGCTGGCGGCGTCCATCACGGTCCTCTACTGGCAGACGCTCCCCCTCTACATCGTCCCCGCTCTCGCCGCGGCGCTCTTCGCACGCTTCACCTCGTTCGGGATCGCGTGCGCGGTGGGCCTCTCGCTCGGCATGGCCCAGTCGGCGCTCCTCTACTACATCGCACCGAAGCCCTGGTTCCCCACCGACCACGGCATCACCCTGCCCGGGGTCTGGGACCTGTTCGTGTTCGGGGTGATCGTGGTCGCGATGTTCTGGCGCGGCGCCAGCCTCCCCGGTCGCGGCGAGCTGATCGAGAAGCGGCTGCCGCTCGTACCCTCGTCCGAGCGACTGGGCCGGAATGCGGTCCTCGGGACCGCCGCCTGCGCGATCGCGCTCGTCGTCCTGCCGTGGGACTTCCGCCAGGCGCTGATCGTCTCGCTCCTCGCCTCGCTGATCTGCCTCTCGTACGTCATCATCACCGGCTTCGTCGGGCAGATCTCCGTCGTGCAGGTCGCGCTCGCCGGGGTGGCGGGGTACACGGTCTCCCACATGGCGACCGACTTCGGCATCGAGTTCCCGTTCGCGCCGCTCATCGCCGTGGTGGTGGCGACGGTGCTCGGGCTCCTCGTCGCGGTGTCCGCGCTCCGCGTTCGCGGCGTCAGCCTCGCCGTCGTCACCCTGGCCGCGGCGGTGGCGATCGAGAAGTTCGGCTTCGCCAACTACCGGTGGGGCGGCGGCTCCGGCGCGTCGCCCGTGCCGCCGCCGACGCTCGGCCACTTCAGCCTCGGGCCGGACTCCTCCTGGCGCGGCCTCGACGGCGAGCTCCCGAGCCCCGTGTTCGGCTTCTTCCTCCTCGTGCTCATCGTCGGGATCTGCCTCGTCATCGCGAACGTGCGACGCTCGAGCCTCGGGAGACAGATGCTCGCGGTGCGCTCGAACGAGCGCGCGGCGGCCGCTGCCGGCGTGAACGTGACGGCGGTCAAGCTCATGGGCTTCGGTCTCGCGGCGTTCATCGCCGGTGTGGCCGGCGTCATGTACAGCTACGAGTTCGGCGGCGTTGCGGCGACGAAGTTCGGCGCGTTCGCAGCGCTCGGCCTGATCGCGTTCGCGTACGTGGGCGGGATCACGATGATCTCCGGCGCGTTCGTCGCCGGGTTGATCTCGACCTCGGGCCTGGTCTCGTACGCGCTCGACAAGTGGTTCGGCCTCTCAGGGAACTGGGCGCTCCTCTTCGCAGGGGTGGCCCTGATCGTGACCCTGATCCTGAACCCCGAGGGCGTTGCGGGCGCCAACTACAGGAAGGCGCAGCAGCGCCGCGCCCGGCGTGCGGCCCGATCGGCGACGCCGGTCGCGGAGACGCAGGCCGGCTCCTGAGGACGTCGAAGGCGGACCGCCGGCGGACCGGCGCACTCAGCGCGAGGCCCGAGCGGCCTCAGCGGCCACGAGCGCGCGCCAGACGTTCTCGCCGTTGCACGGGAGATCGACGTGGCGTACGCCGTACGGAGCGAGCGCGTCCAGGACCGCGTTGTGGACGGCAGGCGTCGAGCCGACCGTGCCCGATTCGCCGATCCCCTTCGCGCCCAGCTCGTTCGCCGGAGTCGGCGTCTCCATCTCGACGACCTCCCAGAGCGGCAGGTCCGCGGCGGACGGGAACGCGTAGGTGACGAGCGTGCCGGTGAGCGGGTTGCCGTACTCGTCGTACACGAAATCCTCGTACAGCGCCTGCGCAACGCCGGTCGCGACGCCGCCGTGCACCTGGCCCTCGGCGATCAAGGGGTTGACGAGGGTTCCGGCGTCGTCGACGGCGACGAGCCGCTGCAGCTCGACCTCGCCCGTCTCCACGTCGACCTCGACGACCGCGATGTGCACGCCGAACGGGAAGGTCGGGGGCGCCTGGAACTCGCGGTTGACCCGCAGCCGCTCGAGCGAGCCGTCCGCGGCTGCACGCTCCGCGAGCTCGGCCCAGGAGATCGCCGGCTCCGGGGTCCCGGCGACATGGAAGCTGCCCAGGGCGAGGTCGAGGGTGACGTCCGACGCGTTCGCCTCGAGGTAGTCGGCGACGAGCTCCTTCGCCTGCTCGACGACCGCGTCCGACGCGACCCGCGCCGCCATGCCACCGATCTGCGTCGACTTCGACCCGAAGGTCCCGGTCCCGCTCGGTACGTCGTCGGTGTCACCTTTGACGACCGTGATCCTCTCGAGCGGGATACCGAGCCGGTCCGAGGCGATCATCGCGAACGTCGTCTCGTGGCCCTGACCGTGTGAGAAGGAGCCCGTGTGCACGATCGCCGCACCGTCCAGGGTGATCTCTACCTCGCCGTACTCGGTCTCGCCGAGCGGGTTCGTGATCTCGGTGTACGCGCCGATGCCGATCCCGAGCTCGGTCGAGCCGCCCTCGTCCCGCCGCCGTTGCTGCTCCGCTCGCAGATCCTCGTAGCCGATTGCATGGAGCGCGAGGTCGAGGGCGCCCTCGTAGTCGCCGGAGTCATAGAGCGCTCCTGAGGCGCTCTGATACGGGAACGCGTCCTTGGGGACGAAATTCCTCCGCCGCACCTCCACCGGGTCCATCCCGATCTCGGCCGCGAACAGGTCGACCATCCGTTCGATCGCCTGTGCCGCCTCCGGACGCCCGGCACCGCGCACGGTCGTCAGCGGCGCGGTGTTGGTCACCACCGAGACGCCTTCGACCTCGATGTTCGGGATCGCGTAGACACCGCTCGCGAGCAGCGCCGTCAGGTTTGGGAGGTATGCGCAGACCCCCGGATACGCGCCCGCGTCCTGGAGGATGTGCATGCGGTACGCGAGGATCTTCCCGTCGCGCGTGCCGCCGAGCTCGAGCGTGAGACGCTGGCCGCGGCCGTGGGGCAGCGTGACCATGCTCTCGCTGCGCGTCTCCGTCCAACGCACGGGCTTGCCGAGATGCCGGGCGAGCCAGACGACGATCGTCTCCTCGGCGCCGAAGGCGCTCTTGGCGCCGAAACCCCCTCCGACGTCCGGTGCGATGACCCGAAGCTGGGCGGGCTCCAGCCCGAGCGTGAGGGAGAGGCCGAAGTGGTCGCGATGCGGAACTTGAGTCGAGAGCCAGGCGGTGATCCGGCCGTCGCTGCCGACTTCGGCTGCGGCCGAGCGCACCTCCAGCGGGCAGGCGGCCATGCGCTGGCTGACGTGCGTGTCCCTGACGACGACATCGCACTCGTCGAAGAGGCGGGGGTCGGGGTCCATGCGCCCCGCCCGCCCGGCGACGTTCGTGCCGATCTCCGGGTAGAGCAGCACCTCTTCCTTCGCGGCGTCGACCGTGCTGACGACGACGGGCAGCGGGTCGTACTCGACCGAGACGAGCTCCGCAGCGTCGATGCCCGTGGCCCGGTCGGGGCTCAGGACGACCGCGACGATGTCGCCGACGAAACGAACGACGTCCTTCGCGACGATCGGGCGTCTCATCCGCTGCTCGAGCACCGGGATCGGCGGCGGACCGGTCGAGAGGCCATCGTCGATGTCCGCACCGGTCAGGACCCGGACGTCCGGGAGCGCCTCCGCGGCCGACGTGTCGACCGAGACGACCCGAGCGTGGGCGACAGGCGAGCGCACGAAGGTGACAGCCAGCGCGCCTTCGATCTCGAGGTTCTCGATGTACAGGCCCTCTCCGCGAAGGAAGCGCGGGTCCTCTTTCCGCAGCACCCGGTTCCCGAGGATGCTCACCGGCTCGAGCCTAACCTCCTCGCGGCGGGCGGACAACTGCCTCCGTCGCGGAGGTCAGCGCGCGCCGACGAGGTCACGGACGGCGGCGGCGACCTCCGCTCTGCCGGGAAGGTACGCGTCCTCGAGCGGCGGCGAGAACGGCACCGGAGTGAACGGGGCGCCGACCCGCGCGATGTGCGCGTCGAGCTCGTCGAACGCCGCCGCCTGCACCTGCGCCGCGATCTCCGCCCCGAAGCCGCTGTGGGTCACCGCCTCGTGCGCGACGACGAGCCGGTGCGTCCGCGACAGTGACTCGACGATCGTGTCCAGATCGAGGGGGACGAGCGTGCGCGGGTCGATCACCTCGGCCTCGATCCCCTCGCCTGCCAGGTCCGCGGCAGCCGCGAGCGACTCGGACACGAGCCGCGAGAGCGCGACGATCGTGACGTCGCGACCCGGCCGGACGATCCTTGCCTTCCCGATCGGAACGATCTCGCCGTCCGCTGCGGCGAGCTGCTCGCGACGGAAGTAGAGCGTCTTGTTCTCGACATAGACGACCGGATTCGGGTCGGCGATCGCGGCCGCGAGCAGGCCGGCCGCATCGGCGGCGGTGCTCGGCATGACGACCTTGAGCCCCGGCACGTGCGTCAGCCAGGCCTCGAGGCTCTGCGAGTGCTGGGCGGCGCCGCGCTGTCCGGCTCCGCCCTGCGTTCGCAGGACGAGCGGGACCCGGAGCTGGCCGCCGGACATGAAGTGCGCCTTCGCCGCCTGGTTCACGAGCTGGTCGAGGGCGAGCGCGACGAAGTCCACGAACATGATCTCGACGACGGGCACGAGCCCCGACTGCGCGGCGCCGATCGCGACTCCGCAGATCGCAGCCTCGCTGATCGGCGTGTTCCGCACGCGCTCCGCTCCGAACTCTTCGGCGAGGCCGGCCGTGGCGCCCCACGGCCCGCCCTCCGCGACGTCCTCCCCGACGACGATCACGCGCTCGTCCGCACGCATCGACTCCGCGAGCGTCCTCGTGATCGCCTGCAGGTAGGTCCACTCCGTCGAGGGGGTCATGTCGCGTACACGAGCTCGTCTGCGAGCTCCGGCGCCGGGAACGCGCTCTCGCGCGCGACGCGCACAGCCTCCTCGACCTCGTCCCGCGCTGCCTGCTCGAGCTCCCGAGGGCCGCTCTCCTCGAGCCAGCGCTCCGCGAGCCCCCGCCGCTGCAGGCGGAGGATCGGGTCGAGCTCCTGCCACTCCTCCGCCGCGAGCGCCTGGCGGTAAAGCTGCGGGTCACCCTCGTAGTGGCCGCCGAGCCGATGCGTCAGGCACTCGAGGAGAGCGGGGCCGCCACCCTCGCGCACGCCTTCGAGGAGCGCCGAGAACGCGTCCCGCACGGCAACGACGTCGTTCCCGTCGACCGTGTCCCGCTCGAGGCCGTAGGGGGCGACGACCTCGCTCACCCGCTCGACGTTCGTGTGCGCCGAGCGCGGCGTGAACTCCGCGAAGCCGTTGTTCTCGCAGACGAGGACCACGGGCAGCCGCCAGAGCGTCGCGAGGTTCACCGACTCGACGAAGATCCCGCCCTGCACGGCGCCGTCGCCGAAGAAGACGACCGCGACCCGGTCCGAGCCCTGCAGCCGCAAGGCGAGCGCACTCCCGAGGGCGAGCGGGACGTTCCCGCCGACGACTCCCGTCGCGCCGAGGAAGCCGTGCTCTCGGTCGACGAGGTGCATCGAGCCGCCGAGACCGCGGCAGAGACCATCGACCCGTCCCATGAGCTCCGCCATGACCGCGGCGAGCAGCGCGCCCTTGGCGATGGCGTGGCCGTGCGCCCGGTGTCCGCTGTAGACGGCGTCGTCCCGGCGGAGCTGCCCGCACACCCCGGCCGCCACGCCCTCCTGACCCGCGCTCAGGTGGACGAGGCCGTGCACCTCGTTTCCGCGTGTGAGCTGTCCGACCCGCTCCTCGAAGAGGCGGATCCGCCACATCGTGCGGAGGAGCTCGAGCCCGGCCGCGCCGTCGAGCGCGCCCGCCACCGCGCTAGGCGGCGGTCGGCGAGGAGCTCAGCGCCTGCTGCACGGCCGCGGCGATCTTCTCCTCGCTCGGCAGGATGTACTCCTCCATCGGCTCGCTGTACGGAATCGTCGCGTCCAGGGAGCACACGAGCTCGATCGGCGCCTTGAGCGAGGGGAAGCCCTCGGACGCGGCCTCCGCCGCGATGACGGCCGCGGCCGAGCCGTGGCGCGTCGACTGGTCGACGAGGACGAGCCGTCCCGTCTTCTCGACCGACTGCAGGATCGTCTCCGTGTCGAGCGGGGCGAGCGTGCGCGGATCGATCACCTCGGCGGAGATCCCCTCGGACGCGAGCGACTCCGCGACCGCGAGCGCCTTGCCGAGCATGTGGCCGATGGCGACGATCGTGACGTCCGAGCCCTCACGGACGACGTTCGCCTGGCCGAGCGGGACGACGTGCTCCCCGTCGGGGACCTCCCCGTGCTCGAGGGTCAGCAGGTAGTGGTGGAAGAAGACGACCGGGTTGTCGTCGCGGATCGACGCAGTCATCAGGCCCTTCGCGTCGGCGGCCGTCGCAGGCACCGCGACCTTGAGCCCGGGCACGCCCATGAACATCCCGTAGATCGAGCCCGTGTGCTGCCCGGCCCAGCCGGCGGTGAAGCCGTAGCCGGCCTTCATCACCATCGGCACCGTCACCTGGCCGCCCGACATGTAATGGAACCGGTGGGCTTCGTTCACGACCTGGTCCATCGCGACGAGCATGAACTCCGCCATGTACAGCTCGACGACCGGCCGGTAGCCGGCGACGGCGGCGCCGACCGCCATCCCGATCTCGGCCGTCTCGGAGATCGGCGTCACGCGCACGCGGTCCGAGCCGAACGCCTGCAGGAACGGGTCGTTCTCGTGCGTCGCGATGTTCTGGCCGAAGTAGAGGACCTGTCGTCGCGCTCCATCTCCTCGCGGATCGCCTCCTCGATCGCGGCAATGTACGGAAGTTCGTGCGCCACTGTCGGCCTCCTAGGCGTAGACGTAGTGACGGCCTCTTCCGGGGCCGGGAACGGGCTCTCGATTCCGAACGCGACCGCGGCGGCCATCTCCTCGCGCACGGACTCGGCGATCGCGTCGGCCTCCTCGGCGCTCAGGATGCCGTCCGTGACAAGCTTCGCGCGGAAGCGCGGGACCGGGTCGCCGCGCTTCGCGGCCTCGTACTCCTCGGCGTTGCCGAAGACGGTGATCGCCTCGTGCTCCGGGAAATGGAGCGGGACCCCGGGCGGCGCGATGATGTTCCCGTGGGCGCTCAGGCGGTACACGAGCGACTCGACGAGCGTCGGCCCCTCTCCGGAGCGCGCCCGCTCGACCGCCGCCGAGACTGCTCGTGCACGGCGATCGGATCGGCGCCGTCGACGGTCACGCCCGGCATCGAGTACCCCTTCGCCTTGACGGCGAGCGGCTCGCCCGCGGCGGCGTTCGCATCCTCCTGCTCGACGCGGGTGACGACGTTGTAGTTGTTGTTCTCCATGACGAAGACGATCGGGAGCTTCCAGAGCGAGGCGATGTTCAGCGACTCGTGGAAGGCGCCCTGCTTGGAGGCGCCGTCGCCGAAGAACGAGAGGACGACCTGGCCCTGGCCGCGGATCTGCGCCGCGTAGGCGGCGCCGGTCGCGTGCGGGATGCCCTGGCGACGATGCCGGAGGTGCCGAGGAAGCCGCGGCTGACGTCGGTCAGGTGCATCGACCCGCCGTAGCCCTTGCAGAGCCGGTCGAGCGGCCGTAGATCTCGGCCATCATCGCCTTCGGGTCGGTGCCGAGCACGAGGGGATAGCCGTGGCAGCGGTAGGTCGGCAGGAGCTGGTCGTCGGCGCGAGCGCCGCGATCGAGCCGACGATGGAGGCCTCGGCGCCGTCGGCGAGATGCGTGTGGCCGCGGATCACGCCGGGGAACTCCTCGAAGGTGTGCTTCACGCGCTCCTCGAACTCGCGGATGCGCACCATCTGCGTGAACATCCAGATCTGACGTTCCTCGCCAGGCCGTGCTCGACACCGAGGCTCCTTTCACGCGCGGCGGCGAGCTGCGAGCTCGTCGCCTCGTAGGCGCGGTCGAAGATCTGCTCGATCGGGAGTTTGCGGAGGTCCTCGGAGAGCACCTCGACCCCCCAGGGCCGTCGTAGCCGAGCTCGCGGAGCACGGACACGTACTCGGGGATCGGGAACTCGCCCTCTCCGGGG
>CAWKEV010000045.1:0-70476 GCA_963848725.1 uncultured Actinomycetes bacterium
TTTTTTTTTTTTTGCAGTTGCTCCGTTCGACGTATTGCTGGAGCGGTTCCGGCTGTTCCTGGTGGAGTACCTGGGTGGGCCGACGACCTACTCAGAGGCCCGCGGGCACCCACGGCTGCGGATGCGGCATGCGCCCTTTGCCGTCACGCCGGCCGCGGCCGAGCGCTGGCTCGTGCACTTCCGCGAGGGTCTCGACGCGGCGCAGCTCACGCCCGAGCAGGACACCCAGTTCTGGGACTACGTCACCCACGCGGCGCAGTTCATGGTCAACACCTTCGACGAGGTCTAGCGCCGCTCGCGCGGACGCCTGTTCGCGCAGCCGCGCCGCGGGTGGTTCCCTTCACCCCCGCCTGGGCGTAGGTTCGATTTTCCGAACTGTTTCGGGTGACTCACACGGGAGCAGTGATGTCATCCCGTGGCTTGTGTGGGTCGGCCGGGCGCACTCAACGATGGAGGACCCCGTGACCAACTTTCCATGTTCAAGAGCCGAGGACTCGCGCTCGTCGTCGTGCGCGGGCATCCTGGTGCTGGCCGCCGGTGGTGGAGGAGCCGTAGCCGGCTCGCTCATCACCTCGAAAGACATCCAGGACAAGAGCATCAAGAAGGTCGACCTGGCCAAGAACTCGGTGGTCAGCACGAAGGTGAAGGACGGCACCCTGAAGCTGAAGGACCTGGACAAGAAGGCCAACGACAAGATCAACAAGGGTGGGCCGCAGGGTCCGGCGGGCGGCGGGCCGCAGGGCGCGCAAGGCCCGGCTGGGCCCCAGGGCGCGCAAGGCCCGCAAGGACCGCAAGGACCGGCTGGGACGCCGGGAGCGGGCGCGTTCCCCCAGACGCTGTGGGGCCCCATGATCCGCAACCAGCAAGGCGCAGGCCAGAGCACCCTGCAGACCGGCCCCGCGCCGGTGCCCATGGGGACCGGCAGCCTGAAGCTTCTCACCACCGGCACGTCCGACCTGGCCGCCTTCGGGGACTCGGTCGACTTCGCCGGGATCCCGTTGGACGAGCATCACCAGCCTGAGCTACTCGTCGTACAACCCGGCTGCCACGCCGCGGCGGCCCGGGCTTCGGCTGGAGGTCAACCCGCACCTGGTCGGCGGCGGGCCCGGCGGGGTGTTCGAGTTCACCACGGTGATCTACGAACCGGCGCACGGTGTCACGGGATGGGTGACCCATTCGAACATCCAGGATGACGCTCAGTTGGTACGCGACCGGTGATGAGGGGACGCTGATCGGGTGCGACGCAGGCGACTAAGTGCACCTTGACCGAACTGACCGCAAGTTTGGTCAGGCACAGCGACGGCGACGACGCGCCGCCTGCGATCAGCACCGGTGTCTACTTCGGCCTCGGTTCAGGCGACGCCGGCAGCCACGACGGCGGTCGACAAGTTCGTGTTCAACACCTACACGTTCGACTTCGAGCCCAACGGCGTGTTCCTTCACACATCCTGATGCGACTCACGCCGCATTGCCGCGTTCGGTCCTGACCGGACCGTCGCGGCGCGTGCCGGCCCTTCTCCGGAGCCCGATTCGTTCGGGCTCGGTGGGAAGGCGGGCCGTGACGGTAGCCATTCAGCCAGCCACCGCCCTCACAAGCCGGGCGCGGCGAGCAGGCGCTCGCGGACGTCGGTCGGTGGCGCCGCGGGCGACTGGTGGCGGGGTCCACGAACACCATCGCGACCCGGGCCCGGGCGAGCAGCCGCTCGCCGTCGCAGATCTCGGACTCGATGACCATCGACCGGTCCCCGACGCGGGTCAGCCACGACCAGCGCGTCGTACGGCTCGGGGCGGAAGAGGATCGGCACCTTGTACTCGACGTCGGTGCGCGCCGTGACCATCCGCGACCGGCGGCCCTCCTCGGTCAGCCCGCGCCACAGCCGGGCGGTGAGCAGGATCCGCGCCTCCATGAAGTACTCGAAGTACTTCACGTTGTTGACGTGTCCGTAGACGTCGACGTCCGAGAACCGCACGTGCACCGGGTAGTGGCCGACGTCGTCGCGGCGGCGGCGTCGCCCGGCAGCCGGACGGGGTCGGCCCAGGCGAGGAGTCTCCTCGAGGTCGTCGGTCGACCGCTCGTCGCGTCGCTGAGCCGGCGCGGGCGCTCCGTCGGCGAAGACGAACGGCGTGAGGACGGTGGTCGGCCCGCAGGTAGACCCGTCGGCCGCCCGGCGCCTCCGGGTCGTCGTGGAAGACCTCGTAGGCCATCGTGAACGAGGCGGCCCGGATCGTCGGTGACCCAGCACTCGATGCTGACCGGGCGGAACCGGTAGGTCAGCGGCGCCAGGTAGTGCACCTCGTGGCGGACCACGACGAGCGCCCTCGGCCAGCGCGCCGGTGCCCGCCGGGCGGCGTGCGCGCGGAGCATGTCGACGCGCGCCTCTTGGAGGTAGTCGACGTAGACCACGTTGTTGACGTGGCCCTGCAGGTCCATGTCGGCCCAGCGCATCGGGCACTCGTAGACGTGGCGCACGCCCCGATGCTGCCAGAGAGCCGCCCGCGCCCGAGCGGTGCGCTCAGTGACCGAGCAGCGCGTGGCCGTAGTAGTGGTGCAGCGACTCGTGACGAGCGAGCCGGATCCGGCGCTGCACCGGCACGGTGCGCACCAGCGCCACGGTGAGGGCGGCCAGGCCGGCGAGGACCGCGAACGCGACCAGGGAGAGCAGGACGGCGACGGTGGTGGTGTCGATGATGGTCATGATGGGTTCCTTCCTCTTCTACGTTTGTAGATTCTACTGATGTAGAACGTACACCCGTCGACCCTTGTTCCCAAGTCCGTGCCGCGGACGAGGATCAGGCCTCGGCCGCCCGCAGCCGCGCGCAGAGCACCCGGAGCAGCGCCCGCGAGACCTCGGGCTCCTGGTCCAGGATCGGGTGGAACGACCACGACGGGATCGAGATCGTGGTCAGGGGCGTCTCGGCGTGGACGGTCGCCGACCGCGGTTGGCCGTCGATCATCGATATCTCACCGAAGTACTCGCCCGGGCCCAGTCGGGCCGCTCCTTGTCGCCCACCCGCACCGACGCGGTGCCGTCCTTGATCAGGTGGAAGCCCGCGGCCCCGCCGCCCTGCTCGGTGATGTCCTTGCCGGCCTGGTGCCGCACCAGCCGTGCCTGGCTGGCGATCGACTCAGCGCCCTGCTGCCCAGCCCCGCGAACAGGTCGGTACCGCCGAGCGCCTGGACGATCTCCGGATCTGCCGCCATCGAGCTCCCCCGCCGTCGTCGGTGCCGCCGCCGGTCGCGGGGGCGCCGCGCCAACGTATCGCCGTACCCGAGGCCGGGCAACGGCCGCGCGGCCCGCTCGGCGGTAAGGTCGCGGCCACACCGACCAGGAGTGCCGTTCGTGCCCGATCTCTCGCCCCGCAGGGAGGCGCTGATGCGTGCGGCCACGACGGTGACGGCCGAGCAGGGGCTGCGCGGCCTGACGCACCGGGCGGTCGACCGGGAGGCCGGGCTGAGCGAGGGCAGCTGCTCGGCGTACTACCGGACCCGCGCAGGCGCTCCAGGAGGGCCTGGCCGCGTACGTCGCCTCGACGGCCGCCGGGGACGTCGCCGCCCTGACCGAGCAGATCCGCGGGTGCGGACCCGACGACGACCGCAAGGTGGAGCAGACGTCCCGGATGTTCCTGCGGTGGCTGCAGGAGCGCGACGTCCTGCTCGCCCGGCTGGAGCTGGAGCTGGCGGCCACGCGCGACCCGCGGCTGGCCTCGGTGCTCGGGCAGTGGCGTTCGCGCCTGGTCGGACTGGTCGCGGCCATCGCCGCGGACCGCGGCCTGGACCAGCCCACGGAGCGGGCCGAGGCCCTGGTCGCGGCGGCCGACGGGATCCTGCTCACGGCGCTGCTGCGCCCGGAGCGCGGCCGGCGGGCGTTCGTGACCGCGTCCCTGCACCGACTCATGGGGCGCCTGGCCGACGACGGCGAACCCGTAGGCTGACGAGGTCCCGCGAGGGAGCCCCCACCGAACGGAGCCCAGCATGCCCGAGGCCGTCATCGTCGCCGCCGCCCGCTCTCCGATCGGCCGCGCGGGGAAGGGCTCCCTCAAGGACCTGCGCCCCGACGACCTGGCCGCCACCATCGTGCGGGCGGCCCTGGACCAGGTGCCGGCGCTGGACCGGCACGCGGTCGACGACGTCTACCTGGGCTGCGGGCTCCCCGGCGGCGAGAGCGGGTTCAACATGGCCCGCGTCGTCAACATCCTCAACGGCATGGACGACGTGCCCGGCGCGACGATCACCCGCTACTGCGCCTCCTCGGTGCAGACCACGCGGATGGCCTTCCACGCGATCAAGGCGGGCGAGGGCGACGTGTTCGTCTCGGCCGGCGTGGAGACGGTCTCGCGGTTCGCCAAGGGCAGCTCCGACGGCTGGCCCGACACCCACAACCCGGTGTTCGCCGAGGCCGAGGAGCGCACCGCCGAGGCGGCCCAGGGCGGCGTGGTCGTGGCACGACCCCCGCGCGGACGGCCGGGTCCCCGACATCTACATGGCGATGGGGCAGACGGCCGAGAACCTCGCCCAGTCGCGCGGGATCACCCGCCGCGAGCTCGACGAGTTCGGCGTGCGCAGCCAGAACCTCGCCGAGAAGGCCATCGCCGACGGCTTCTGGGCCCGCGAGATCACGCCCGGTGACGACGCCGGACGGCACCGTCGTGACCGCGGACGACGGGCCGCGGGCGGGCGTCACCTACGAGGCGGTCGCGGACCTCAAGCCGGTGTTCCGCCCGGACGGCCTGGTCACGGCCGGCAACTGCTGCCCGCTCAACGACGGCGCCGCCGCCGTCGTGGTGATGTCCGACACGCGGGCCGCCGAGCTCGGCCTGACCCCGCTGGCCCGCATCGTCGCCACCGGCGTCAGCGCCCTCTCCCCCGAGATCATGGGCCTCGGCCCGGTCGAGGCGACCCGGCGCGCGCTGGCGATCGCCGGCATGACGCATCGACGACATCGACCTGGTCGAGATCAACGAGGCGTTCGCGGCGCAGGTGGTGCCGTCGTACCAGGACCTCGGCATCGACCTCGACCGGCTCAACGTCAACGGCGGCGCGATCGCCGTCGGCCACCCGTTCGGGATGACCGGCGCCCGGCTCCAGGCCACGATGCTCAACTCCCTCGACTGGCACGACAAGACCACCGGCCTGATCACCATGTGCGTCGGCGGCGGCCAGGGCATGGCCCTGATCCTCGAGCGGCTGGCTGACCTGACGCCGGGATCGGGTCCGGCCGTCGGTAGCTGCCCATGTCCGAGGCCAGCGCCGCTGGCTGGACGGTCGACCAGCAGCGGTCCTGGCGCGCCCTGGTGATGGGCATCACGCTGCTGCTCGACCGGCTCGACGCCGACCTGCGGCGCACCTTCGACCTCTCGCTGGCCGAGTACGAGATCCTGGTCCGGCTCTCCGAGCGGCCGCGAGCGGCAGCTGCGGATGGCCCAGCTGGCCGACGCGCTGGCCCACAGCCGCAGCCGGGTCACCCACACCGTCACGCGGATGGAGAGGGCCGGCCTGGTCCTGCGCACCTCCTCGCCCGAGGACGGGCGCGGCATCGTCTGCGCGATGACCGACAAGGGCTACGACCTGCTCGGTCCATGGCGCCCGTCCACGTCAACGGCGTGCGCGACTACCTCGTCGACCTGGCCAGCCGCGAGGACTTCGAGGCGCTGGGCCGGGTGATGAACGCCGTGGCCGACAAGCTCGTGGTCGCCCACCCCGAGAGCGAGATCCGCTGACGGCCCAGGAGGTCTGGCTCCGGAGGAGCCGCCCCGGCACCCCGTACGGCGGGCGGTGCTGGCCGCGGCGATCCTCGCTCTGGTCGCCTGGATGGTCGTGGTCCGGCTCGGCGCGGAGCCGGATGCCGACCGCTCCCCTCCCCCGCAACGTGACGTGGCGCTGGTCGCCGCACCCGTCTACCGGCCGACGCCGCTCAACGGGAGCTGGGTCCGCCCGCGGCTCACGGCCGCCGAGGCGGACGCGATCGCCGGCGCCCGACCCGGCCAACGCCTCACCGTCGACGTCGGCAGCACCGCACTGCTGGTGTCGGTCGGCACCCGGGCGGAGCCGCGGCAGCGGATCATCGGCTACGAGGCGATCTTCGTCGACGGCGACCGGGTCCAGCTCAGCCCGATCGGCTACCCGCAGCGCGTGGCCGTCTACCGCTGGGACATCACGGCCGACCGACTGACCTTCCGGCTCCTGCACGCACCGCCGGCGCGAGCCCGGCCGGGCGGCTGGTCAGCGTGGCGTTCGACCGTACGGGACTAGCCGTCCCGTTCGTGGGCATCGTCACCGAAGTCGACGGTGACGGTCTCGAAGCCCTTGTGGCGCTGGGCCGCGGCGTACCCGCTGTACGCGCGGCGGTCGGCCTCGGTGAGCCGGACCGCGTCGGTGAACGGGGTGAGCAGGGCGCGCGGCCACAGGTGCCGGTCGAGGACGACGTTCAGCTCGACGCCCAGCATCCCTGAGACGGAGATCAGGTAGAGCGCAGCCATGAGACCGAGGACCACCCCGAACGCCTGGTTGAGGGCGTTGGCGCCGGCCAGCACGTGAGTGACGTAGATCGCGCCGAGCTGCTGGACGATGTGCCACAAGACGGCGGTGACCATCGCGCCGGGGAGAGTGGTGCGGGCTCGGTCGGGTCGGGCGGCCGACAGCCGCATCAGCACGTACAGCACGCCGCCGGTCACCAGCACGCTGACCACGCGCGCCAACCAGCGCAGTGGGCTGCCCTCGAACCAGGCGATCAGCGTGGTGTTGCTGATGAGGACCGACGCGGTCGTCAGCCCCAGGACCGCCACGCCGCCGAAGGCGACGATCAGCAGCCCTCGCAGCCGTAGCAGGATCGGGTTGGGGCGGCTGTTGCGAGGGACCTGCCAGGCGATGTTCGTGGCGTTCTGGACCGCGGCGCCGAGGCCCATCGCTCCGTAGATGGCCAACAGGGAGCCGACGACGACCGCCGTCGTCGACCCGGCCATCCCGCCGGGTCGACGGAACTGGTCGCCGAGCACGGGGAACTGGCTCAGGGCGGACTCGAGGACGCGTTGCTGGAGCTCGGGATCCCCTTGCAGGACGAAGCCGAGGATCGACGTGGCGAGCAGCAGGAGCGGGAGGATGGCGAACAGCGCGTAGTACGTGACGATGACAGCGAGGTAGGTGCCCTGGTCGTCGCCGTACTTGTAGATGACGGCGATCGGCACGCCCAGCACGGGATACCGGCGCTGGAACCGGTCGACCGCACCGATCCGACCGCCCTCCCCCATCGCGGCGGCCGACTACGGCCGGGTCAGGCGGCGGTGGGTGACGCGGTGCGGGCGGGCGGCCTCGACGCCGAGCCGCTCGATCTTGTTCTCCTCGTAGGCGGCGTAGTTGCCCTCGAACCAGAACCACTTGGCGGGGTCCTCGTCGTCGCCCTCCCAGGCGAGGATGTGGGTGGCGACGCGGTCGAGGAACCACCGGTCGTGGGAGGTGACCACGGCGCAGCCCGGGAAGTCGAGGAGCGCGTCCTCCAGCGACTGCAGGGTCTCGACGTCGAGGTCGTTGGTGGGCTCGTCGAGCAGCAGCAGGTTGCCGCCCATCTTCAGCGTGAGCGCGAGGTTGAGCCGGTTGCGCTCACCGCCGGAGAGGACGCCGGCCTTCTTCTGCTGGTCGGGGCCCTTGAAGCCGAACGACGCGACGTACGCGCGGGAGTTCATCTCGAAGTTGGCGACCTTGATGAAGTCCAGGCCGTCGGAGACGACCTCCCAGACGTTCTTGTTGGGGTCGATGCCGCCGCGGCTCTGGTCGACGTAGGAGATCTTCACGGTCTGGCCGACCTTGAGCTCGCCCTCGTCGGGCTGCTCGGTGCCGATGATCATCCGGAACAGCGTGGTCTTGCCGACGCCGTTCGGGCCGATCACGCCGACGATGCCGGCGCGGGGCAGGGTGAAGGACAGGTCGTGGATCAGGGTGCGGTCCTCGAAGCCCTTGGCGAGGTCGTGCGCCTCGAGCACGACGTCGCCGAGCCGCGGACCGGCCGGGATGTTGATCTCGGAGGTGTCGATCTTGCGCATCCGGTCGGCCTCGGCCGCCATCTCCTCGTAGCGGGCCAGACGCGACCTGCTCTTGGTCTGGCGGGCCTTGGCGTTCGAGCGCACCCACTCGAGCTCGCGCTCGAGCATCTTGGCGCGCTTGGCGTCCTTCTGGCCCTCGATCTTGAGGCGGTCCTGCTTGGTCTCCAGGTAGGTCGAGTAGTTGCCCTCGTAGGGGTGGGCCTTGCCGCGGTCGAGCTCGAGGATCCACTGGGCGACGTTGTCGAGGAAGTACCGGTCGTGGGTGACGGCCAGGACGGCGCCGGGGTACGACGCGAGGTGGCCCTCCAGCCACTGCACGGACTCGGCGTCGAGGTGGTTGGTGGGCTCGTCGAGGAGCAGCAGGTCGGGCTGCTGGAGCAGCAGCTTGCACAGCGCGACGCGGCGGCGCTCGCCACCGGAGAGGTTGTCGACCAGCACGTCCGGCGGCGGGCAGCGCAGCGCGTCCATCGCCTGGTCGAGCCGGCTGTCGAGGTCCCAGGCGTTGGCGTGGTCGAGCTCGGTCTGCAGGTCGCCCGTCTCTGCGATGCAGCGCGTCCTGGTCGGCGTCGGGGTCGCCCATCTCCATGGAGAGCGTCGTCGAGCCGGTCGATCTTGGCCTTGATCTCGTGGACGGCCTCCTCGACGTTCTCGAGGACGGTCGTGCCCTCGGTCAGCGGCGGCTCCTGCTGGAGCATGCCGACGGTGGCGCCGGGGTCGATGATCGCGTCGCCGTTGTTGGCGTGCTCGAGCCCGGCCATGATCTTGAGGAGGGTCGACTTGCCCGTGCCGTTGGGGCCGACGACGCCGATCTTGGCGCCGTGCAGGAACGACAGGGTCACGTTGTCGAGGACCACCTTGTCGCCGTGGGCCTTGCGCACGTTGCGCAGGGTGAAGACGTACTCAGCCATGATCGGGAACCCTACGGGCGCGCGCGTCGCCCCCCAAAACCCCTGGAGCGCTGAGACCTCCGGCGCCGCCACCGCGTCGATACTCATGACGGCACAGGGACGACGAGGAGGCAGGCCACCGGATGAGCACGGACGAGGAGTTCTCGGCCTTCGTGGCAGCGCGCGCCGACCACCTGTACCGCCAGGCGTGGCTGCTCACGGGCACCCGGCAGGCGGCCGAGGACCTGGTGCAGACCGCGCTCACCAAGACCTACGCCGGATGGTCGCGGGTGCGCCGCGCCGACGACCCCGTGGCGTACGTGCACGGCGTGCTGATGAAGACCTTCCTCTCCGACCGGCGCCGCCGGTGGAGCGGGGAGGTCCGGCACGCCGATCTCCCCGACCGGCCGGCACCTCACGACCCGATGAACATCGAGGTCGACCGCCTGGCGCTGGTCGGTGCTCTGGCCGGCCTCGGGCGTACGGATCGAGCGGTCGTCGTGCTGCGCTACTGGGACGACCGCAGCGTGGCCGACACCGCCCAGGCGCTCGGGCTCAGCGAGGCCGCCGTCAAGAACCGCAGCCTCCGAGCCCTGCGCCGGCTGGGCGACGCCCTGTGTTTCTGTCGGACGTTCCCGACACCCACCCCGTACCCGACCACACCCGAGGGAGCCAGCGATGAACGACGCTCACGAGACGCTGGTGCGCGACGTGCTGCACCGCGCCACCGACGACCTGACCGCCCCGGCCACCAGCCTCACCGCGACCGCGGTCGTACGTGGCCGCAGCCTCCGCCGGCGTCGACGCGCGGTCGCCGCGGTCGGCACCCTCTGCGTGGTGACGCTCGTCGCCGTCCCCCTGGTGACGGCCCTCGGCGGCTCGAACCCCACCACCGGTCCGCAGATCGCGACGGACCCGACGCCCACCCCGAGCGCGACGCCCACGCCCCAGCCCACGCCGCACCTCGTCGACAACGACGCCTGGGCCCAGATGCCCGCCGGTGAGATGGCGACGACGTTCGAGAGCCTGGCGCCGGCCGGCATCGGGCTCACCGACGTGATGCTCACCAACGAGGAACGTGCACCGGGCGAGCCGGAGACCGACAGCCCCGGCTACCTGATCGCCGACCTGACGCTCGACGGCGAGACGGTCGGCGGCCTGAACGCCATCCTCTACGTCACGGGCCAGCGGGCGAGCCGGTACTCCTGCCCCGGCAACCTGGCCTCGCCCGACGAGTGCGTCGAGATCAAGGACGCGGACGGTCAGGTCGTTGGACGTCGATCCGTGGCGACCACTGGTGAGGTCGTGGTCAACGAGGTCGTGCTGGTGCGTCCCAACGGCGGCCTGGTCTACGTCGCCGCGTCCAACTCGGCGGACGACAAGCCGGGTGCGGGCTCGACCATCGCCGGCCCGACCGTGCCGCTCACCCTCGACCAGCTCCAGGACATCGCCGAGGACGACGCGTGGCTCGGCTACGAGCCTGAGGCGGGTTCACAGAGCTGACCGCTGAGGCGCCTCATGCCGCGGGGCCGTCCGCCCGGTGCCGTGGCTCGTACCGCGTGAAGGGTCGGCGCAAGTTGGCCCTGCGGTCCGGCCAGACGGTGGCGTCCACGGCGTCACGGACGTGGTCCTCCAGCGCAAGCTCGTCGATCGCGTAGTCGATGGTGGCAACAGACATGCGAGTGACCTCCTGGGGGCGAGACTTCAACGCTTTCCGTCATGACAGTCCCATGGACCGAGCAGATGCGCGGTCTTCCAGGGATCCGAGTGCCGATTTCGTCGGCCGCGGAACGTTTTGACTGCGTGACACTTGCCGGGATGTGACGCACGGGTCTAGCCCTCCGGGGACCAGTCCCGAGTGATGAGTTGTCGCGCCCGCACCCGTCATACCTACGACGGGACACGACGAGGCGGAAGGATGACGCGATGAGTGTGGACACGCGGCTGGAGGAGCTGGGCGTGAGCGCTGGACGTGAGCGGCTGGGCGACGTCGACGAGCCGGCGTTCTCGGGGCTGGCCGAGCGGCACCGGCGGGAGCTGCACGTGCACTGCTACCGGATGCTCGGGTCGTTCGAGGACGCCGAGGACACCGTGCAGGAGACGTTCCTCCGTGCCTGGCGGCGGCGGGAGACCTTCGAGGGGCGGTCGACGTTCCGGGCCTGGCTGTACCGGATCGCCACCAACGCCTGCCTGGACCTGCTCGCCAAGTGCCGCCCGGAGCCCGCGACCGGCGGTGAGGTGCTGTGGCTGCAGCCCTACCCGGACCGGCTGCTCGACGAGCTGCCCGCGGGCGATGCGGACGAGCCGGAGACCGTCGCTGTCGCGCGGGAGACGATCGAGCTGGCGTACCTGGTCGCCGTCCAGCACCTCGCGCCGCGCCCGCGGGCCGTGCTGATCCTGCGGGACGTGCTCGGCTGGCCGGCGAAGGACGTCGCGGAGCTCCTCGGGGACTCCGTCAACTCCGTGAACAGCGCGCTGCAGCGGGCCCGCGCCGGCATGCGTGAGCACCTGCCCGCCGAGCGGCAGGACTGGACCGGCGGCGAGGAGGACGCCGGGACGCGCGAGCTGGTGCGCCGCTTCACCGACGCCAGCGTGGCCACGGACATCGACGGGCTCGCCGCCATGCTGCGGGACGACGTCCGCTGCTCGATGCCGCCGACGCCGGGCCTGTACGTCGGCCGCGACGCGGTGGTGAACGACTGGGTCGAGAGCGGCTTCGTGGACATGAAGGGCCTGCGTGGCGTCCCCACCTCCGTGAACCGGCAGCCCGCCGTCGCCTTCTACCTGTGGCGGAAGCGGGAGGGCGCGTACCTGCCGCTGACGCTCGACGTCCTGCGCATCACCGGCGGGGCGATCACCGAGATCGTCACCTTCCACGACGACCAGTTCGCGCGGCTCGGGCTGCCGGAGCGCCTGCCGGCGGAGCGGCAGCGGAGCACCCCGGTGAACCGCACCGGAGTCGTCGCCGGCCCGGCGTCCGGGCCGGACGGCGACGCCCACCGGCTCCGCGGGCTCGCCGTCACCGGCCTCGTCGCCACGCTCGCAGCGATGGTGGCCACCACCCTCGCCGCTGCGCTGGCCCGGGCCGCCGGCGTCGACTTCGAGGTCCCCGAAGGTGGCGAGACGATCCCGTTGTCCGGGTTCGCCGTGGTGACCGGCTTCTTCTCGGTCGTGGGCACCGTCATCGCCGCCGCTCTGCTTCGCTGGAGCGCCCGCCCCGCCGAGCGATTCGTGTGGACGGCAGTGTCGCTGACCGCGGTCTCGTTGGTCCCGCCCCTCCTCTCCGGGGCGGACGCCGCCACCACCATCGCCCTCCTCGGGTTGCACCTCGTCGCTGCGGCGGTGATGATCCCTGTCCTGGCGCGGAGCCTTCCCGTGACTGCGCAGGCGGTACCGGACTCCTCTCGACGGGAGGGTGCATCGCATGCTGAACGAGGTCGCCGACGGCGTCTGGGTCCGGCAGAGCGAGTGGGTCTGGAGCAACTGCCATCGTGGTGCGCGGGCACGAGCGGGCTGACCTGGTCGATCCCGGCATCGACGGCTCCGACCTGGACGAGCTCGCCGACGACGTGGACCGGCTCGGCCTTCCGGTGGTCGCCGGGTGCTCCACCCATTGCCACTGGGATCTCCGGATCTGGCACTGACGCGTCGGGGACGTGCCGCGCTCGGAACGGCTGGCAACGCCCACACAAAAAACACCACCCCCCCCCCCCACCCCCCCTAACGGCTGGCGTCGGCGACCCCCGCCCCTCCCCCCCCCCCCACGAGCCCGGCGGGGCCGCGGCAAACGCCTCGGGCTCGATAAGCTGTTCGGGCTGCTCACCCGCTGTCCGCTGATCGCCGTGCGTGCCCGGACGAACCCTCGTGAGCACGGCGGCGGTCGCCTGGCGACGCCACGGACTCCTCGCAGACGGCAGCCGCTGGGTCGGGCGTTGGCAGCCGTGGCGTGCGCGGCACGTCCCCGAACCGTGAGCGCCACATCAGATGGTCCCAGTGGCAGTGGCTGGAGAGCCCTGCGACCACCGGAAGGCCGAGCCGGTGTACTTCGTCGGCGAGCTCCTTCAGCTCGCGTACCGGCGATGACGGGGTCGACCAAGCGACAACCCGCCGTGCCCGCGCCCCACGATGGAGTTGCTCCAGACCCAATCGTTCGTCGGCCCCAGACGCCCGTCTGCTACTCGCCCCATCCCCCCCCCCCCCCCACCTCACTCAGCCCATCGTGGACCTCTGACAGGTGCTCCGCCTGCTGCCAATCCGGGAAGGCTCCGCACCAGGGTGAGGGATCATCACCGCCGCAGCGACGAGGTGCAGCCCGACGAGGGCGATGGTGGTGGCGGTCCGCCCCGGAGAGGAGCGGGCGGGACCAACGAGATCGCGGTCAGCGACAGCGCCGTCCACGGAACGGCCGGCGGGGCGAGCGCTCCACCGCAGCAGGCGGCGGCGATGACCGCCCACGACCGAGAAGAAGCCGGTACCACGGCGAACCCGGTCACCGGGATCGTCTCCCCGCCTTCGGGGACCTCGAAGTCGATACCGGCGGCCCGGGCCGCCGCGGCGACGGGGGTGGCCACCATCGCGGCGAGCGTGGCACGAAGCCGGTGACGGCGAGTCCCGCGGAGCGCGGGTGGCGCCGGCTGGGCCGGCGCCGGACGCGTGGCGGGTGCGATCTTCGATGTGTCGTCCTCCATGCCCCGTCCTCGCCGGCAGGCACTCCGGCAGGCCGAGCGCGCGAACCGGTCGTCGTGGAACGTGATGATCTCGGTGATCGCCCCGCCGGTGACGCGCAGGACGTCCAGCGTCAGCGGCAGGTACGCGCCCTCGTGCTGCCGCCACTGGTAGAAGGCGATGGCGGGCTGCCGGTTCACGGAGGTGGGGACGCCACGCAGACCCTGCATGCCCTCGAAGCCGCTCTCGAGCCAGTCGACACCACCGCGTCGCGACCGACGTACAGGCCCGGCGTGGGCGGCATCGAGCAGCGGACGTCGTCCCGCAGCATGGCGGCGAGTCCGTCGATGTCGGTGGCCACGCTGGCGTCGGTGAAGCGGCGCACCAGCTCGCGCGTCCCGCGTCCTCCTCGCCGCCGGTCCAGTCCTGCCGCTCGGCGGGCAGGTGCTCCCGCATGCCGGCGCGGGCCCGCTGCAGCGCGCTGTTCACGGAGTTGACGGAGTCCCCGAGCAGGTCCGCGACGTCCTTCGCCGGCCAGCCGAGCACGTCCCGCAGGATCAGCGCGGCCCGCGGGCGCGGCGCGAGGTGCTGGACCGCGACCACGTACGCCAGCTCGATCGTCTCCCGCGCGACAGCGACGGTCTCCGGCTCGTCCGCGTCGCCCGCGGGCAGCTCGTCGAGCAGCCGGTCGGGTAGGGCTGCAGCCACAGCACCTCGCCGCCGGTCGCGGGCTCCGGGCGGCGCTTGGCGAGCAGGTCCAGGCAGGCGTTGGTGGCGATCCGGTAGAGCCAGGCGCGGAACGTCGAGCGCCCCTCGAAGGTCTCCCGCCGCCGCCAGGCGCGGAGGAACGTCTCCTGCACGGTGTCCTCGGCGTCCTCGAACGACCCGAGCATCCGGTAGCAGTGCACGTGCAGCTCGCGCCGGTGCCGCTGCGCCAGCCCCGAGAACGCCGGCTCGTCGACGTCGCCCAGCCGCTCACGCCAGCCGCTCACGCCCAGCTCCTCCAGCCGCGTGTCCGCACTCATGGCGTCATCCTTCCGCTCGTCGTGTCCGTCGTAGGTATAACGGGTCCGGGGGCGACAACTCATCACTCGGGACCGGCCCCCGAGGACTGGTTTCATGAGTCACATCCCGGCAAGTGTCACGCAGTCACAACGTTCCGCGGCCGACGAAATCGGCACCGGATTCCTGGAAGACCGCGCATCTGCTCGGTCCGTGGGACTGTCATGACGGAAAGCGTTGAAGTCTCGCCCCCCAGGAGGTCACTCGCATGTCTGTTGCCACCATCGACTACGCGATCGACGAGCTTGCGCTCGAGGACCACGTCCGTGACGCCGTGGACGCCAAGCCGGCCGCGGGCCAACTTGCGCCGACCCTTCACGCGGTACGAGCCACGGCACCGGGCGGACGGCCCCGCGGCATGAGGCGCCTCAGCGGTCAGCTCTGTGAACCCGCCTCGGGCGCCGTCGCCGAGCCACGCGTCGTCCTCGGCGATGTCCTGGAGCTGGTCGAGGGTGAGCAGCACGGTCGGCAGGCGACGGTCGAGCCCGCACCCGGCTTGTCGTCCGCCGAGTTGGACGCGGCGACGTAGACCAGGCCGCCGTTGGGACGCACCAGCACGACCTCGTTGACCACGACCTCACCAGTGGTCGCCACGGATCGACGTCCAACGACCTGACCGTCCGCGTCCTTGATCTCGACGCACTCGTCGGGCGAGGTCGGATTCCGGGGCAGGAGTACAGGCTGGCCCGCTGGCCCGTGACGTAGAGGATGGAGTTCAGGCCGCCGACCGTCTCGCCGTCGAGCGTCAGGTCGGCGATCAGGTAGCCGGGGCTGTCGGTCTCCGGCTCGCCCGGTGCACGTTCCTCGTTGGTGAGCATCACGTCGGTCAGCCCGATGCAGGCCGGCGCCAGGCTCTCGAACGTCGTGGCCATCTCGCCGGCGGGCATCCGGGCCCAGGCGTCGTTGTCGACGAGGTGCGGCGTGGGCTGGGGCGTGGGCGTCGCGCTCGGGGTGGGCGTCGGGTCCGTCGCGATCTGCGGACCGGTGGTGGGGTTCGAGCCGCCGAGGGCCGTCACCACGGGGACGGCGACGAGCGTCACCGCGCAGAGGGTGCCGACCGCGGCGACCGCGCGTCGAACACCGGCGGAGGCTGCGGCCACGCACGACAGCGGTCGCGGTGAGGCTGGTGGCCGGGGCGGTCAGGTCGTCGGTGGCGCGGTGCAGCACGTCGCGCACCAGGGTCTCGTGAGCGTCGTTCATCGCTGGCTCCCTCGGGTGTGGTCGGGTACGGGGTGGGTGCCGGGAAGGTCCGACAGGGCGTCGCCCAGCCTGCGCAGGGCTCGGAGGCTGCGGTTCTTGACGGCGGCCTCGCTGAGCCCGAGCGCCTGGGCGGTGTCGGCCACGCTGCGGTCGTCCCAGGGTCGCGCAGCACGACGACCGCTCGATCCGTACGCCCGAGAGGCAGGCCAGAGCACCGACCAGCGCCAGGCGGTCGACCTCGATGTTCATGGGTCGTGGAGTGCAGGCCGGTCGGGAAGATCGTCGTGAGGGACCTCCCCGCTCCACCGGCGGCGCCGGTAGGAGAGGAAGGTCTTCATCAGCACGCCGTGCACGTACGCCACGGGGTCGTCGATGAAGCGGCGCACCCGCGACCATCCGGCGTAGGTCTTGGTGAGCGCGGTCTGCACCAGGTCCTCGGCCGCCTGCCGGCTGCCCGTGAGCAGCCACGCCTGGCGGTACAGGTGGTCGGCGCGCGCTGCCACGAAGGCCGAGAACTCCTCGTCCGTGCTCATCCGGTGGCCTGCCTCCTCGACGTCCCTGCGCCGTCATGAGTATCGACGCGGTGGCGGCGCCGGAGGTCTCAGCGCTACCAGGGGTTTTGGGGTGGCGACGCGCGCGCCCGTAGGCTCCCTGACCATGGCGGAGTACGTCTTCACCCTGCGCAACGTGCGCAAGGCCCACGGCGACAAGGTCGTCCTCGACAACGTCACGCTCTCGTTCCTGCACGGAGCCAAGATCGGCGTCGTCGGCCCCAACGGCACGGGCAAGTCCACCCTGCTCAAGATCATGGCCGGGCTCGAGCACGCCAACAACGGCGACGCGATCATCGACCCCGAGGCCACCGTCGGGCATGCTCCAGCAGGAGCCGCCGCTGACCGAGGGCAAGACCGTCCTGGAGAACGTCGAGGAGGCCGTCGGCGAGATCAAGGCCAAGCTGGACCGGCTTCGACGCGATCTCCGAGGAGCTGGGGGACCCCGACGCCGACTACGACAAGCTCCTGGGCGAGATGGGCGACCTGCAGACCGAGCTCGACCACGCCAACGCGTGGGACCTCGACAGCCGCCTCGACCAGGCGATGGACGCGCTGCGCTGCCCGCCGCCGGACGCGCTGGTCGACAACCTCTCCGGTGGTGAGCGCCGCCGCGTCGCGCTGTGCAAGCTGCTGCTCCAGCAGCCCGACCTGCTGCTCCTCGACGAGCCCACCAACCACCTCGACGCCGAGTCGGTGCAGTGGCTCGAGGGCCACCTCGCGTCCTACCCCGGCGCCGTCCTGGCCGTGACCCACGACCGGTACTTCCTCGACAACGTCGCCCAGCTGGATCCTCGAGCTCGACCGCGGCCAGGCGCACCCCTACGAGGGCAACTACTCGACCTACCTCGAGACCAAGAAGGACCGGCTCAAGATCGAGGGCCAGAAGGACGCCAAGCGCGCCAAGATGCTCGAGCGCGAGCTCGAGTGGGTGCGCTCCAACGCCAAGGCCCGCCAGACCAAGAGCAAGTCGCGTCTGGCGCGCTACGAGGAGATGGCGGCCGAGGCCGACCGGATGCGCAAGATCGACACCTCCGAGATCAACATCCCGGCCGGCCCGCGGCTCGGTGACGTCGTCCTGGAGGCCGACGACCTGGGCAAGGGCTTCGACGGACCGCACGCTGATCCACGACCTGTCGTTCTCGCTGCCGCGGGCCGGCATCGTCGGCGTCATCGGCCCCAACGGTGTCGGCAAGACCACGCTGTTCCGGATGATCACCGGCCAGGAGAAGCCCGACGAGGGCGAGCTCAAGGTCGGCCAGACCGTCAAGATCTCCTACGTCGACCAGAGCCGCGGTGGCATCGACCCCAACAAGAACGTCTGGGAGGTCGTCTCCGACGGGCTGGACTTCATCAAGGTCGCCAACTTCGAGATGAACTCTCGCGCCTACGTCGCGTCGTTCGGCTTCAAGGGCCCTAGTTCTTCTTCCGGCGTTCGCCATCCAGCGATCCCATGGCGATTGATCCAGTTGCAACACGCGAGGTTGATGGCGAGGCAGACCACGAGCGCCTCGGCGAACACGAGCAGGGATTCACCCACGAGGCCAGCACGATCACCGTTGAGCAGGACGAGGCCGTCGATTGCCCACGCACACGGCTACGAGGGTCCCGATCGCTCCCGTCCGGGTGGCGCTCGCCACGGCAGGGGTGTCCGGCTCCACTGGCGCAAACTATCGGGCGGCTGTCTTCGATGCGCCTCGTGCGAGCGTCCGTTCGCTGCGACAGCCCGACTTACACCTCGGTCCGGCGACTAGAGTCTCGTCCCGAGAAAAGCGTCGATGAGCACCCCTCCACGCTAGAGAATGGTCGTCTTCGCCGGGCCAACCCATCGAGGGCGCTCCGCGAGGCTTGCTGTTGGGGTCGGCGTGCTGCTGGCGGCATGCGCGATAGGTGCCGGACTCCCCGGAGCGATGCACGACGCGCTCTGGCAAGACGAGATCGGCACGGAGCGCGTGATCTCCCAGCCGACAGTCGGGCGCGCTGCACGCGATCGTCGAAGGAGAGTCGACGCCGCCGGCGTTCTTTCTGCTCGCCCGGACCGCCGACAGAGCAACGACTTGGCTGACGCCCGATTCGAGGGCCAAAGCAATCCGCTCGCTCTCGCTCGGATTCAGCGTGGGCTGCACCGCGCTGACGTTCGTGCTCGCCTACGAGCTCATGCCACTGTGGGCGGCCGCTCTTGCAGGGCTGCTGGTCAGTCTCGGCTCCCTCGTCGTGTACGGCTCACTGCTTCGGTCGTACGCGCTCCTTGCGTTTGCCTGCGTGGCGTTCGCGTTCTTGCTCACGCGGGCAGCGGCGAGACCGGGACTCCTTCGACTCGCGCTCCTAGCGACCGCGGTCGCGCTCGGTTCGCTCACGCACTACTTCTTCCTCTTCACGCTGGCGGCAGGCGTCCTTTGGCTTCTCTTATCCGGTCTCGGACGGACAGCCATGACCCGGGTCGGCGCGGCGCTCGTGGTCGGTCTGATCCCGCTGGCCGCATGGTCGCCATACTGGCTTCGCCAGTACCGACACGGCATCTACGCGACTGCGCCGCCTTTCAGCTTCGCCCAGTTCGTGGGCTTGTTCCCATCGCTCTTCGCCCCTGACGCGATCGTCGGCAATACGGGCTCAGTCACACGTGCTCTCCTCAGCGTCGCGGTGCTCGTTCCGGCGGCGTTTCTGCTTCGCCGTGCGGAGGGCAGGCTCTGCGGACTCTTGGTGCTGGTGCCGTTTCTCGTCGTCAGCGGGCTCGTCCTGGTGACCGGGGAGCGTGTCTTCAGGGATCGAAACCTGATCGGAGTAGCACCGTTTGCCGCAATCGCCCTCGCGTGGGGTTGCGCGTCACTCCCTTGGCACCGGGTGTCCCTAGCCGCCGGCCTCCTGGTCGGCGCGCTGGTCATCGCGGGGTTCATCTACGGTCAGATCGCCCTCGGGCGCACGCCATACGACCGCATCGCCCGCGAGATGATCAGGCAGGGCTTCCATCGCGACGAGCCCGTCTTCTGGTTCGGGAGCTGGGCCGGACACGTCCCGACCGGCTGGTACCTCACCTCGGGCGAGCCTGCGAACACCTGGCCGCGACTCATCGCCTCACGGCCTTCCACAGGCGCATGTAGCGAGCTCGAGGTCGTGGCGCGCACACAGACCAGCCGGCTGTGGCTCGAGCGCCACAGGGACGCTGTCGTTGCCGAGACCTCGCTCCCCTCCTTCGGTGACGTGCCCGAAGGACAGCGGAACCCAGACCTGATCGTCGCCCGGCTACGTTGGAGCGACGGCATCCTCACTCCGCGGGAAGTAGTCGACCCCGACTTGGATCGTTGGCCGACGGCTCCGCTCAACTGGTTCCTGTTCCGTGTCGCCGGGGCGCGGTCTCCGTGTCTGCACTCGTGAGCTCTCATCCGTCGGCGATGCAGCCAGCATGGGCGCACCTGGGATCGAACCAGGGACCTCTCGCGTGTGAAGCGAGCGCTCTCCCTCTGAGCTATGCGCCCGGGAGGCCTAGGGTAGCGTCGGAGCCGTTGGTACGTTCCCGCGGTGGCGCCGGCGACGCTGACACCGCCTCGCGAGAGGACGACTCGTGGCACCGGGAGCGGTCTTGGGAAGCCCTGGCGGGTCATCGTCCTGAACGACGACCACAACACGTTCGAAGGCGTCGCGTTCGCGCTCTCGAGCGTCCTTCCGGGCGTGTCCTACGACCGCGGGATGCAGCTCGCGAACAGGATCCACTCCACCGGCCAGGCGATCGTCTGGTCGGGTCAGAAGGAGCAGGCGGAGCACTACTGGTCGCAGCTCGAGGGCTTCGGGTTGACGCTCGCGCCGCTCGAGCGGTAACGGGTCGACGGCGCCGGACCGCGTGGTAGCGTCAGCGCGTGCTCCTGGCGCTCACGGGCTACGAGATCGGGCTTCTCTGCTCCGCGCTCGCCTTCATCGCCTTCGCCCTCATCGTCGCGCTCGTCGTGCCGCGCGTGCGGCCTAACTTTCCGGGGCGCTATCTCGGGTGGTTCGTCGCGGCGGCGATCCTCTTCTTCGCGGGGCAGATGACCGCGGTCCTCCTGCTCGCGAACCTCGGAGAGAGCGAGGCGTCGGCCGAGCCGCGGCCCCCGCAGACCGCGTCGAGCCCGATTCCCCCGACGACCACCCTCTCGCCGGCGGCAGGAAGCACGACCACCACAGGTCAGACGACGACCGGCGGCACGACGACCGGCGGCACGACGACGACCGGGAGCACGACGACCGGGAGCACGACGACCGGCTCGACCACGACGTCCACGGCAGGCGGACAGGGCGATCCCGCCGCCGGCAAAGCGCTCTTCGCCTCCCAGCCGTGCGGGAGCTGTCACACGCTCGCCGATGCCGGGACGACGGGGAACGTCGGGCCGAACCTCGACGATCTGAAGCCGTCCTTCCAGGCGGTTCAACAGCAGGTGACGAACGGCGGTGCCGTGATGCCGTCGTTCAAGGGCCAGCTCACGCCGCAGCAGATCGACGACATCGCGGCGTACGTGTCGTCCGTCGCGGGCAAGTAGTGCGCGGTGAGAGGGCCGCTAGGCTGTAGCCGCTTGGAGAGGTGTCCGAGCGGCCGAAGGAGCGCGACTGGAAATCGCGTACGTGCTGAAAGGTGCGTCGCGGGTTCAAATCCCGCCCTCTCCGTCCTTCCCGTGACCTCGGAGACCGCTGTCTCGGAGGTCGCGCGCGTCCAGGCTCGGAGATCGACTTCGGCCCGGACGCCCGGTCATTCTCCCCCGGGCTGTCGGGGTCGAGCCGCATCGCGCGCACATCGCTCGAGGGCAAGTGACCCTGTCCCGCGCTCGGGGTTCGAGACGGTGACATGACCGACGGGCCCGTGGTCGTCCTCGGCGCCGGCTCCGCCGGGGAGCACTTCGTCGGCGCGCTCCGACGGCTGGACGCGGACGTGGAGATCGTCGTCGTCGAGCGCGAGCTCGCGGGCGGGGAGTGCTCCTACTACGCGTGCCTTCCGACGAAGACGCTCCTTCGTCCGGTCGAGGTGCTCGCCGCCGCGAGGCTGGCGCCGGGCGCAGCCGAGGCGGTCACGGGCGCGGTCGACGTCGAGCGCGTTCTCTGGTGGCGCGACCAGGTCACGGACGGGCGGGACGACTCCTGGCACGCGAGCTGGCTCGGCGAGCAGAAGGCCCGGCTCGTGCGGGGTGACGCGCGGGTGGTCGAGCCCGGAGCGGTCGAGGTCGGGGAGCAGCGAATTGAGTTCGGGACGCTCGTCGTCGCGACCGGATCGTCGCCGGCGATCCCCTCGCTGCCGGGGATCGAGGACGTCGACGTCTGGACGAGCCGCGACGCGGTCTGGGCCTCGGCGCCGCCGAAGAGCCTCGTGGTCCTCGGCGGCGGGCCGGTCGGCGTCGAGCTCGCGCAGTTCTTCCACCGGCTCGGTGCGGACGTCACGATCGTCGAGCCGTCGGAGACGCTCCTCGCGAGGGTCGACGCGGACGCGGGCGCGCTCCTGCGCGAGCGGCTGGAGGAGGAGGGCGTCGAGGTGCGGGTCGAGACGAGGGCCGCCGGGGTCGAGGCACGCTCGGGCGGTGTTCGCGTGCACCTCGACGCGGGCGGCGAGCTCGACGCAGAGCGGCTGCTCGTCGCGACCGGCCGCCGGCCGAACGTCGACGACCTCGGGCTGGACGCGGTCGGTGTCGAGCTCACCGCGCGGGGTGTCTCCGTCGACGAGCGGATGCGGGCGGCCGACGGCGTGTACGCGATCGGAGATGTAGCCGGAGTCGCGCTCCTCACCCACGTGGGCAAGTACCAGGCGCGGGTCGCCGCCGCGAACCTCGCCGGGCGCGACCGGGTCGCCGACTACCGGGCGATCCCGTCGGCGGTGTTCACCGATCCGCAGGTGGCGAGCGTCGGGAGGACGCGTGGCGACGATCTCGTGACGGCGAGCTACGAGATCGCCGGAGGCAGGCTCTCGACCTACGAGCGGCCCCGCCGGAACGGTCTCGTGAAGCTCGCCGCCGACCGCGAGCACCGTGTGCTCGTGGGCGCCGTCGCCGTCGGGCCGGAGGCAGGGGAGTGGCTCGGCCAGCTCACGCTCGCGGTGCGTGCGCAGGTGCCGATCGACGTCCTCCTCGACACGATCCAGCCGTACCCGACGTTCTCCGAGGCGATCTTCAACGCGCTGCTCGCACTCGACGACGAGCTTCGCGGGGAGGGGTGAGTCCGGAGGGATCGACGAGCTCGGTCGAGCGGGCGCGCGCTTGGCACAGTTCGCGCGGTGGAGAGGCCAGGCTTCGACGAGGTCATCGGCCGCGGCGACGAGCTGGTGGCGATCGAGCGGCTCCTCGAGCGGGCGACCGAGGCGCCGGGGGCACTTGTCTTCGAGGGCGAGCCGGGGATCGGGAAGACGGCGCTCTGGGAGAGTGCGCGGGCGGCCGCCGGACGGCGTGGCTTTCGCGTGCTCGCGTCACGACCGGGTCGGGCGGACGCGCAACTAGCGCTCGCGGGTTTCGGCGATCTCTTCTCGGTCGTTCCGTCCGAGCTCGTCGAGTCGCTTCCGGTCCCGCAGCGTCGAGCGCTGGACGTTGCGCTCCTCCGCGCGGAGCCCGAGCGCGACGAAGCCGACCAGCGCACACTCTCCGTCGCCACGCTGCGCCTGCTCGGGGAGCTCGCGGCGGAGCGCCCGTTGCTCCTCGCGATCGACGACGCACAGTGGCTCGACGAGAGCTCGGCCGCGATCCTCGCTTTCGTCGCGAGGCGGCTCGGAGGTTCGCCCGTCGGCCTGGCGTTGACCCTGCGGTCCGGGGCCGACTGACCCGCTCGAGCTCGGCGCGGCTCTTCCGTCGGAGGCCCTGGACCGGATCGCGGTCGGCCCGCTCTCGCTGGCCGCGCTCCATCGCCTGTTCGAGGCTCGCCTCGGAAGATCGTTCCCGCGCCTGATCCTCGCCAAGATCGAGAGCGCGTCCGGCGGCAACCCGTTCTACGCGCTCGAGATCGCGCGTGCTCTCGCGCATACGGGCGACTCACTCGATCCCGGCCGCCCGCTCCCGGTTCCGTCGACGCTCGCGGCGTTGACGGGCGAGCGCATCGCCGCGCTTCCTCCCGAGACGCGTGACTCGCTCGCGTACGCCGCGGCCTCGACCGAGCCGACGCTGCGGCTCCTCACCGACGCGGGCGTGCCCGACCCCGAGGCCGCGCTGCGACCGGCTGTCGCCGACGGCGTCGTCGAGGTCGCCGGCGGCGCGATCCGATTCGGACACCCGCTCCTCGCCCAGGCGGCGCTCGACTCCCTCGATCGCGAAGCCGTCCGTGCCGTCCATCTGCGGCTGGCGGAGGTCGCATCGTCGGAGGACGTGCGCGCCAGTCACCTCGGGCAGGCGACCGACGAGCCGGACGAAGCGGTTGCGGCGGCGCTCGAGGAGGCGGCGGCACATGCGCGCGCCCGCGGCGCCTCGCTCGACGCCGTCTCGCAGTACGAGCGCGCGAGCTCGCTGACGCCCGACCCCGAGCGGGCTGTCGTCCGCGGGATCCTCGCGGCGGACGGCGCCTACGCCGACCTCGCCGATCTGCGTTACGCGGATGCGATCCTCGAGCGTGTGCTCGAGAAGCCCGGTGTGTCCGGCGCGCGGCGAGGCGATGAGCCAGCGCGCGATCGGCTGGTACTACCAGGGACGTCAGGCGGATGCGACACGCCTCTGCGAAGAGGCGCTCGAGGACGCGCGGGCGGACGATGTGGTCTGCGCAAAGGTCCTCCTCCGGCTGGCGTATCTCCGCGCCCAGACCGACATGAGACGCGCCGGAAGGGAGCTGAAGCAGGCGGCTGCGATCCTCGAGGGGACGCCGGCCGCGGTCGACCCGGACTTGCTCGCGTCCGCTCTCCTCGACCGGGCGAACTACTCGCTGCAGATGGCGGAGGGGCTTCGCGTGGAGGATCTCGAGCGGGGGAAAGAGCTGCACGCCACCGCCGGCCGGACGTGGGAGTGGGACCGGTGCGAGGGCAACCTCTACGAGCTCGCGCGGCACACCGACGATCTCGAGACGGCGCGCGCGACGATGCTCGGCCAGATCGAACGGCTCGCCGATCGTGGGACGGAGGATCCGTTCCGCTACGTCCACATGGCGCTCCTCTGCAGCTGGCTCGGCGACTGGGCCGAAGCACGGACCTGGGCACTGCGGGCGGTCGAGGGATACGAGCGGGAGGGCGAGGACGTCTACCCGGCGTTCGCCCTTCGCGGTCTGGCGCTCGTCGACGCGCTCGAGGGGCGTCTCGAGGAGGCGCGGGAGCTGTCCACCCGCGGCCTCGAGCTCGCGGACGGGAAGGGCGACGTCGTCGTCGCGATCCTCCACCGCCAGATCTTGGGCTTCGTCGCACTCACGACGGGCGACGTCGAAGAAGCGGATCGCCAGCTGAGCGCCGCGGCGGAGCTGGACGACCGTCTCGGCGTTCTGCATCCGTTGCGCTCGCGGCTCGACGGGGACCGGGTCGAGGCAGCGCTCGCCGTCGGAGACCTCGAGCGCGCGGAGCGCATCATCGAGCGGCTCGAACGCATCGGCGCGGTCGCACCGACCCCGTGGACGCTGGCCATCGGCGCTCGCTGCCGTGGTCTGCTCGAAGCGACTCGGGGAGATCTGGACGCGGCTGCAGTCGGCCTCGAGCGTGCGGTCGAAGAGCACGAGCACCTGCCGATGCCGTTCGAGCGGGCGCGCACGCTCCTGGCGAAGGGGCAGGTGCATCACCGGCGCAAGGAGAAGAAGCTCGCGGACGAGACGCTCCGGGAGGCGATCGAGATCTTCGAGGAGCTCGGATCCCCGCTGTGGGCCGAGCGAGCGAGAGCCGGGCTCGCGCGTGTCGGTCTCCGTCGCCGCGACCCGGACGACCTGAACGAGACCGAGCGCCGCGTCGCCGAGCTCGCCGCCGAGGGGCTCTCGAACCAGCAGATCGCCGAGCGGGCGTTCCTCTCGGTGAAGACCGTCGAGGCGAACCTCACCCGCGTCTACCGAAAGCTCGGCATCCGCTCGCGCGCGTCCCTCGCGCGCAGGCTCTCGTAGGGCGAGGGTTTCCCCTCTTTCCTCGGCCGCGGCGCGGCCCTACCGTCGTCGAGCGATGGACGGTGAGTCCGAATACCTGGCGGAATGCTTCTGGCCGGGGGTGGGGGAGGCCGAGCTGCGCGCGCTCGACGAGCGGGCGCACGCCTCGGCCGCCGCCGTCACGGACGAGGGGCACCCCGTGCGTTATCTGGGCTCGCTGCGCATGCGAGAGGACGAAGTCGTCCTCTGCCTGTTCGCCGGTTCGCAGGACGCAGTTCGCGAGGCGGCCGAGCGGGCAGGCGTGCCGTTCGAGCGAATCGTCGAGACCGACCGCTCACCGTGGTCGGTGACGGAATCGGGATAGGAGGTTTTCTCATGCGTCGTCAGCACCGTGCAGCGATCGGACTCGGAGCACTCGCGCTTGCCGCGGGTGTGACGCTCGCCGCCCAAGCCGGCTCGACCGCCAGGACGTCGTGGGCCCGGGTCAGCGGGCCGACCCAGCCGGGAGCACAGCTCGGGCTCGCCCGAACCGCGGACGGCGTGCTCCACGTCGTCTGGAACAAGGGCGCCACGGGGACTTCGATCTACGAGACGCGCGTCTCGTCCACGGGGAAGGCGCTCGGCACCTCCACCGTCGCTACGGGCTTCGACGGGAACGGCGGCCTCGCGCTGCTCGCGATGCCCGACAAGTCGCTGCGGCTGTTCGCGGCCGGAGCGACGCGACCCGGCGCGAGCTCGTACGGCATCACCACGTACACGGCGCCCGAAGGCGGCGGCAGCTGGAGTCTCCAGAGCGGCGCCTACTGGGGCGGCGCCGTCGCGGAATCGGCCGGCATCATCGGCGCGACGCTGACCAAGGACGGGCAGGCCGTGACGGCGTGGCGCGGCTACGCCGTTCCCGGCGTACCGCCCGCGTCGATCCCGCAGAACGGCTACGAGGGCGGGATGACCGAGTCGCGGCTCGCGACCGATCAGGCGGGAGGCGGCGTCGTGCTCTCGGGCGTCACGAACTCCGGCAAGGGCGGCGTGTATGTCCAGCAGGTGCTGCCGAGCCGCGGCTCGGCCGTCCTCCTTCCGCTCCCGTCGGCGTCGAACGACTGGGACAACGGTCTCAGCGCTCGGATCGGAGCGCCGGGCGTCTACGTCGCGTACGCCGACGCCAGCGCCGCCCGGCTGTACCGGTACGGCGGCGGGACGAAGACACTCGCGAAGGGGCCGTTCACGAGCGCGACCGCCTGCCCGGGGCCGGACGGGCGCCTGTGGGTGTCGTGGGGGACCGCGTCCCAGGGCCTCTTCGTCACTCGCTCGAACAAGGCCGCGACCGGGTTCGAGCCCGTCCAGAAGCTGAAGCTGCCACAGAACACGACGGACGGGCTCACGTACGTCCAGTGCGAGGGGTCGGCCGGGCCGGCGGACCTCTTCGCCGACGTCTTCGTCGGCACGGCTGGGGGCTTCTGGCACGCGCACGTGCTCGCGAGGCTCTCTCTGCGTGCGACGGGCGCGAAGGGGAAAACCACGATCTCGGCCCGCGATGCGGGCGATCCGGTCTCGGGGTCCGCATCGTCGTCGCCGGCAAGCGGCTGACGACCGGCGCCACCGGGACCACGACGGTGACGCTTCGGCCGGGCTCGTACGTCGCGACCGCGACCGCGGCGGGATATGCGCCCGCTTCGGTCCACGTCGGCGTCTCCGGCAAGAAGCGATGAAGTGCTCGTCGAGCTGCCCGGCCACGCGCTAGCGCACCGGGTCTCGTCGAGCGGAGGGCTGGGACTCGATGGAGTCCCAGCCAGACCCGGTCCGGCGTATCGGTGGCCCCGGTCGTCCGAATCCGTCGCCGAGCGCCGCTGCGCGCCGACGATCCTATGGTTCGGGTGCCGATGGCCCGGAAAGGTCGGTAGACGTGGGTGAGCCACGCGGTGACGACGTCACGGCGCGAGACGCCGCCTGATGCCCATCGGGCTGCTGGTCCCGGTCGTCCTGGTGGGCTGGGGCACGGCCTGCGCGCTCACCTGCTGGCGGCGGCTCGGCGCCCTCGCTCGAGTGCCGGCTCTGGTTGCGAGCGAGCTGCCGTTCGTCGGCGGGTACCTGCTGATCGCGTCGATCGCACTCGCACTGGCCCAGGGCGATCTCGACTCCGTAGGTGGCGCCGTCGTCGGTGCCGCGGCCGCGGCTGTGCTGGTCGGGCTCGCCGTGATCGTCCTCCGGGCTCTTCGCGCCCATCATGCGCTCGGCAACGCGGATCCGCCGTCGAGGCCCTGGGGGCGGATCCTGCGAGCGCCGTTGCCGGCGTTCCGTCGTGACGTCACCCGGACACGCAACCTCTCCTACGGGGATGGACCGCGCCGCACCCTCGATGTCTACTGCCGCCGTGACAGGCCTGGCGGCGCGCCGGTAGTGGTGCACTTCCACGGCGGCGCCTTCAGGTCCGGGAACAAGAACCGTGAAGCCCGCCCGCTGATCGGCCATCTCGTCTCGAGCGGGAAGGTGGTGTGCATCAGCGCGAACTACCGGCTACGACCACACGTGAGTCACGCCGATCAGGTCGCCGATGTCCGGGCCGCGATCGAATGGGCCCGGTCGCATGCGGGGGAGTACGGCGGGGATTCGTCGCGACTCTTCCTGGTCGGCGGCTCGGCCGGTGCCTACCTTGCGATCGACGCGGTCGAAGACGGTGCGGTCGGGATCGCCGGGCTGATCTGCCGCTACGGCTACTACGGCGACCTTGCGCCCACGCGCGATCTGCCGCCGATGCTGGTGATCCACGGCGAGAACGACCTCTGGGTGCGCGCCTCGTACGTGCGCGAGTTCGTCGAGCGGATGCGCGCCGGCTCGGCGGCGCCGGTCGAGTACGTCGAGTTGCCCGGAGCCCACCACGACTTCGATCTCTACGAGTCGATCCGTGCTGCCGCGATCAACGTGGCGGTCGAGTCCTTCATCGAGCGGGTCGGTCGGAACCGGGATCGCCAACCGCTTGGTTGAGCGGAGGGGCAGGGATTTGAACCCGTGAGGCGGATCGCGAGGGGCGTCCGCTATCGAGACGGCGCGACGGCCGACTTCCAGCACCACGCTAAGTACGCCGGGACTTCGGGCGACGAGGCGGTCTCCGACCGCGTTGTGTAACGGGGAGGGCGCGGCTAACCCCTCGCTAACCGGATCGCGGTACTTTCACGATGCGATGAGGGAGAGAAGGCGCCTTGCGCTTGCCGGAGTTTTGGGTGCGGCCACCCTCCTCGGGATAGTCGTTATCGACAGCGGGGCTGCACAGTCGATTGATCCCGCGCCAGCGACGCTGGCTCCGCCCGCCTTTCGCCCTTCTTCCGCCTGGATGACCGTGACGACCGGCTCGACCAGTCCGACGATGTTGGCTCCGCAAGTCTGGGCGATCACGTCGCGAGGCAACGTCTCGTCACTCCGACCCTTCGACCTCTTCAAAGGACTAGGTGAGATGAGCGGCAACACGATCGTGATCTGGGCCTCGACCGCTGGACGTGGCGGCACGACGAAAGGCTTCACCCCCGCCCGCTGGCCACTTCCGCTTAGTTCCTTCCGCGTGGATCGGAGCTGGGAGGGCCAGCCGTCTAGGAACGTCCAGCAGCGACTCCGCTGGGCCGTCGTGCGCGGGTGGCATCTGGACGTGCGCGTCTACTTCCCGAGCCAGCATCCGAGCCCCAGGCTGCTTCGACAGGCACAGGCCGAACTCGACCGCATGGTCTTGCCGCGGACGGCATAGGCGTGCGCACAGCGCTCAGGATCGGCGGTGCCGCCACGGCTTCGGCCCTCCTTGCAACCCTGGTCGCGGCCCCAGGTGGGGCGCAGGTGAAGCTCGTGAGGGTGCCGCAGGTCACCGGACGCGGGGATATGTTCAGCGCCTACGACGTGCTCCGATCAGCGGGCTTCCGCGTCGCCGTGGCGAACGGCTTCTCCGCCACCTCCCTTCAAGATCCCGGCGTCCTGACCCAGCGCCCGCGTCGTGGGTCCGTCGTCCCCGAGGGTTCAGTTGTCACGATCACGGCGGGCGTCGGCGCAGTTGGAAGTTCGGGAGTCCCGAAGCCCATGCCGACAGCCGTCGTTCCGTCGTTCGCGGGGAAGCCGCCTGCCAAGGTCATCGCCTGGGCGGAACACCGACGTCTGTACTGGGCCATCAGGCAGATCCCACCGCTACCTCCGAGCAGCGCTCCTCATCTGCTCGACAACTTCCGCGTGACGCGGCAGCAGCCAGCACCAGGCTCAAGGCTCCGACTCGGCGTCATCACGCACGGCAGCACGGGTCGGGGCTTTCGCCCGACGCCTGTAACCGTCTGGGTGGCACGTTAGCGACCGCCCCTCCGCGGCGTACAGGTGGGTATGCGAACAACCTCGTAAGCCTCGTCCTAGGTGGGGCGCTGGAGCGCGGTCTCGTGGGGCAGAACGTGGTGTCGCTCGTTGACCGTCCGGCGGAGCGACGGTCGCGCTGGCGCACTGATGACGAGAAGCGGCACGCTCCTACGCGACCACCAAGAGATACATCGATCTCGCCGGGGAGCGCTTCGGTGAGGAAGCCGACCGTCTCGAAGATCGGCTTTGGGGAGAGTCCGGTACGAAATCCCGGTACCAAGCCTCCGCGTCGCCTTCGTCGAAGCGAGAGCGGACGGGCCGCCAGCGCGCATGAGTTCAGCGGAGGGGCAGGGATTTGAACCCTGGAGGCGCTTGCACGCCTAACGGTTTTCGAGACGGTCTACGAAACGTCCATTTGAGTGCGGGAGCGGGGTTGAGGCCCGCTCCCATCCCGTTCCATCCCGTTAGATCCCGTGAGGTCGGTAGAAAGTTGGGTATAAAAGTTCTGACCACGCGCTTGGTCGGAGCGAGGTCTCGCTGCGACGACTGCGGCTCCGGATAGTTCCTCTAAGGATGGCCGTACCTCAAATCGCCTTGTAACCTTCCGCGACCAATTAACTCGGGAGGAAATCATGGCACGTAAGACCATCGTGGTCTCGGATATTTCCGGCAAGGAGGTCGAAGAGACCGACGCCGCTAAGTTGACCATCACATACGCGGATGCTCGCCGGGGTGTGGTCGTCCTGGACGTGCTCGCCTCTGAAGTCGAGGATCTCGCGAGCAAAGGGAAACGGCAAGCGCGACGTGGGCGACGCCCGAAGACGCAGTAGTGCACTCCCGCCTGGTTGCGTGGTCGTCCCTGCCGCAAATGTCGCTAGATACGCTCCTCGTGTGACACCGGTGTGACACCGATTCCGTCGCCTTCGCTGGCGACGGCTGTTCCTGTTCGCGCTCGGCTGTCAGAAGATCCCGGCTAGGCCGCTACCTCCATCGCGGCCATCGCGCCGACTTCTCCAGGTGCGAAGACTCCTTCTCCACCTCGGGGGGAAGCGCCATGAAGATCACTCGGTGGTCGTCCACCGATTCCGTCACCGCCGCGACGGCCCACGTCTTTTCGTCCCGCACGAGGGTGTCTCCCCACTTTGGGCACGCGTTCCGTCACCGCATACTCCCAAGCGCCTGACGGGAAGCGGATGGTGATCGTTTCAGAGGCCACAAGCCTTCTCTCTCTGCTCGACCTGGCGCGATGTCAGGTGGGCACGGCGGAGGAAGAACTCTAGGTAGTTATCTGATAGTAGCCGATTTTGTGCTTTTCGAAACGTTGTGCTCTGGCGCCGACGCCCACGCCCCGGTTCTCGCTCGGACGCCTTCGGAGCCAGACCAGTCCCCTTCCGCACGCGTCCGTCGTGCTCAGCAGCAGGAACCCGCCTCGCGGGGCAGTTCCGGGACGTTTGGGCACGGATTGGGCACTGAGGCAACGTGACCAGGGATGCTCGCCCCGGGGGCGGACAGCCCACCCTTAGGCTCGCTGATATGCGAATTGTTTTGTCAGGGCTTTGGCCCCCCATGGACTCTGTAGGTTTTTGTCTGCAATAGCGTTTTGGACCTCCCTGACGCCATAGAGACGATTAGACCGAGCGTCGTTCAAATCGGGCTTCGCACTCATAAGCGCGAGCTGCCACGGATTCTCGGGACAGGCTTCCTCGTCGATGAACGCGCGACCGTGGTGACTGCATGGCACGTACTCGAAGGGGGCATGGAACTCGCCACCCAAATCGAGCGCCAGACGGGCGTGACTTTCGACGCGCCGCCTTTCGTTGCGGCACTCGCACATCCGAACGTGATCGAGACGCCGACGGAGGGTTCATTCCGGATGCACGAGGGGTTTACATACCTCGACATGGAGCTTCTCTCGGCCCTTCCGGATCACGACATCGCGGCTGGGCGCCTAAAGGAGAACCCCTTCGAAGGCCTCGATCCGGAAGTCGTCCCCATCGTTGGGGGTATCCCTCATCCGCCTGAATTTCGGGTAGCTGAGATTGATACGCGCCGTCCCCGAGATGGAGTTCCCGTCGCAGTGTCGGGGTATCCCCTGCGTTTCAACGCCCTAGTTACCAGCAGCGGATGCGTTGCTTCCGCCTGGCACGCTGACCTACCTCCTGAGCCACTTCGTGCGGAAGCCACCGAGGAAGATGAACAAGGAGTGCACCATGAGACGACATGGTCACCCGGGGAGGTCAAGGACCGATACTTGGTTGACCTCGAAGCGAACCCTGGCAACAGCGGTGGCCCCGTCTACTTGCAAGAGACCGGTGCCGTGATTGGCGTCTGCGTTGCCACAAGACCGGCGCCCGTTAGGGAGTGGGCAACGACAGACCGGCGATGCTCAACGGCCGGATGCTTGCATATAGCTCGGGGCTTACCATCGTCATTCCCGCTGGCTACGTAGACGCGATGCTGCGTGACGGACGTGTTGCTTCATAGCGCCCACTCCCGCTCGACCGTGATCCGCTGCGAGGAGTGCGATCGTGAGGTCGATGACTCCACCGCGTCCGGGACGGAAACACGCGGCTTGCGCTGGCGGCTGATCGGTAGAAACCCCCGGTGCATCGCGACTCCTCTTCCCCTAGTGTGGTGTGACACGAGAGGGGATGGGCAGGACGATGCGGCGGATGTTCTTAGGAGTGGCGCTCCTCGCGCTGGCCTTCGTGGCCACGGTGGGAGCCGCGACCCCGAAGCAGTTGTCCGGGAAGCTCCTGACGACCGATGCCGCAACACAGGAAAGCGGAATCGCCCAGCAGACGACCGCCTACTTCAAGCCGTACAACGACCCTGGGAGCGAAGCCGCGTCAGCAGACGCCTGCTTCAGGGGCGACTTTCCGAGGACGGTGTCCTGGGACGGACAGGTCAAGTTTGATCTGCCCGTCACGTTGGTCGTCACGGTGAAGGATGTTCGCCAATCGAACGACTTCGCCGCCAAGTCGAAGCGCCTTCCCGGCTCTCAGCGGACGTATCACTTCAACCCGAAGGACTACGGCTGGCAAAAAGCGATCAAGGGGGCGGCGTTCTACGACGTCTATCCCACCGGGGTCGGTGCGCTTCCCTGCTCATCGGTCGACGTCGGCGACTACGGAATCAAGGCCGGGTTTGGGAAGAGCTTCACCACGACAGGAAAGTACCGCATCAGGGTTGCGAGTTCTGGTCAGTTCCTCGGAGATTCGCTCTGGAAATGGAAGATCGAGGCCTACGGCGCCAGCGTGATCTGGCAAGGAACGGACAACTTCGTCAACATCTGCGGAGGCCGCACTCCGTCATCGCCTGGCAGACGTAGAGCGGGAGGGGTTCAAGAAGCCGCTCCCGATCACGTTCGAGAGCTTCGCTGAGGAGTGGCTCTCGGAGTATCCGGAGGCTCGCGGACTGAAGCACTCGACCAGGCGGGGGTACGAACTCCTTGTCCATAAGCATCTCGTCCCGAGGCTCGGGAAGTCGAAGCTCGCAGAGATCGACGTGGCGCACGTGGAGCGCTTCGTCGTCGCGAAGCGGAAGGCGGGCCTCTCGCCCGCGTCGGTGAACCGGGCGCTGAACGTCCTTTCGCTGATCCTCAACGCTGCGCTTCGGCGGGGGCTAGTACGGGTGAATGTCGTCTCGCTCGTGGATCGTCCGAGGGAGGCTCGCCGCCGATGGCGCATCCTCTCGCCCGTCGAGGTCCGGAAGGTAGAGGCGGAGTTCGCAACGCTCATCGACGTGGCCGAGAACGACCGGGACCGCGACGATCTCATCGTCGTCCGGCGCATGTTTCTCTTCCACATGGGTACGGCCTGCCGCCGTGGGGAGGCGGCTGGACTCAGGTGGCGGTCGGTGCTACTGGCGGATCCTGCGGGGCCGATGCTTCGTGTAGAAGAAACGTGGGTCCGCAATCGCACGGAGACTCCGAAGTCGGATGCGGGTCGTCGGACGATCTCGCTCGGCGGGAAGATCGCAGCCGAGCTTTGGGAGCACCGAGGGTGGTCGCAGTACGACGCCGACGACGATTACGTGTTCCCGAACCCGCGAACGGGACGGCCGCTCGACGCGAACCGCTACGGAGACCTCGTCCGGATCGCGCTTCGGAGGGCGGGGATCGAGGAGACGATCCGGCCGAGCCACGAGTTGAGACATTCCAGCATCACGAATGCGGCGGCGGCAGGAACGTCTCCGGAAGCGCTCATGTCGAGAGCGGGGCACTCGTCGTATGCAACGACGCGCCGCTACATCGACCTCGCCGGGGAGCGCTTCCGCGACGAGGCCGACCGGCTCGAAGACAGGTTGTGGGGCGGACCGGTAGAAGAAAGCGGTAGAAAGTTGCCCCTTCAGTCGACGACGAACTCGGGCGCGAAGGGTAGGTCAGCGGAGGGGCAGGGATTTGAACCCTGGAGGCGCTTGCACGCCTAACGGTTTTCGAGACCGCCCCGTTCGACCGCTCCGGCACCCCTCCGAGCCGGACAGGGTAGCCGCCTCGACCTCGCCGCGCGCCCGCCCCGCTCACGGAGTCGGCGGGGCCGTCCGATATCCTGAGCGTCCCTTGGAGAGGTGGCCGAGTGGCTGAAGGCGGCGCCCTGCTAAGGCGTTACGGGTGGTAATCCGCTCGTCGAGGGTTCGAATCCCTCCCTCTCCGCCTCGTGAGCGCGCCGTCGCCGCGTACTGGCGACTGCGGCGGCGCCGACTCACTTCAGGATCTTCGAGAGGAACTGCTTCGAGCGCTCTTCCTGCGGAGAGTCGAAGAAGCGGTCCGGCGGCGCCTCCTCGACGATGCGGCCGTCGTCCATCATCGCGACACGGTCCGCGGCCTCGCGCGCGAAACCCATCTCGTGGGTGACGACGATCATCGTCATCCCCTCGCGGGCGAGCACCTCCATCACGTCGAGCACCTCGCCGATCATCTCCGGGTCGAGCGCGCTCGTCGCCTCGTCGAAGAGCATGAGCGACGGGTTCATCGCGAGCGCCCGGGCGATCGCGACCCGCTGCTGCTGGCCGCCCGAGAGCTTGCCCGGGTAGACGTCGCGCTTCTCCGACAGGCCGACCCGGTCGAGGAGCGACTCCGCGCCCGCGATCGCCTCCCGCTTCGGGATGCCGCCGCACCTTGATCGGCGCCTCGATCACGTTCTCGAGCGCGGTCTTGTGCGGGAAGAGGTTGAAGCGCTGGAAGACGATGCCGATCTCGGCGCGCTGCCGCGCGATGCTCTTCTCCGAGTCCTCGACGAGCTTGCCGTCGCGCTCGCGGTAGCCGATCAGGTGGCCGTTCACCTCGATCCGGCCGGAGTCGATCTTCTCGAGGTGGTTGATGCAGCGCAGGAAGGTCGACTTCCCGGAGCCGGACGGGCCGATCACGCAGACGACCTCGCCGCGGCGCACCTCGAGGTCGACGCCCTTCAGCACCTCGAGCCGGCCGAAGCGCTTGTGGACGTCGGTCGCGCGGACGACCGTGTCGGTGGCACGCCGACCGTCGGGACTAGCGCGCTCCGCGCGCCCATGCCTGCCCGGCGTCCACGCCTCCGTCAGCCGCTCCCAGAAGGAGAGCTCCTCGCCGCGCTCGCTGACCGCGAGCCTGCGCTCGATCTGCGCCTGGATGAGCGTCCAGACGCGTCGTCAGCAGCGAGGTACCAGATCGCGACCGCTCCGAAGAACTCGACCGGCTGGAACGTCGTCGAGTAGTGGATCTCCGCATCCGAGAACATCTCGTAGACGCCGATGGTGAACACGAGCGAGGTGTTCTTCAGCATCGCGTTGAACTCGTTGCCGAGCGGCGGGACGATCACGCGGGCTGCCTGCGGGAGGACGATGCGGCGCATCGCGAGCCCGTGGGTCATCCCGAGCGAGCGCGCCGCCTCCATCTGGCCCTTGTCGATCGCGTCGATCCCGGCGCGGATGATCTCGCGCATGTAGGCGCCCTCGTTGATCCCGAGCGCGAGGATGCCCGGCGAACACGGCGCCGTCCATCGAGAAGAGCCCGAGGTGGAGCGTCGTCGGGATGAGCGCGAAGCCGAAGAGCAGGTTGGCGCCGTAGTAGACGAAGAAGATCTGCACGAGCAGCGGCGTGCCGCGGAAGATCAGCACGTAGAAGCCCGAGAGCCACCGCAACGGCGCGAAGCGCGACATCCGCATCAGCGCGGCGACGAGGCCGAGCAGCGACGCCGAGGACCTGCGCCGTCACGGCGATGTAGACGGTGGTCAGGAGCGCCCGAAGGAAGACGTGGTCGGGGTGGAACAGCCGTTCCCAGACGACGTGCCAGTCGACCGCGGCAAGCATCGGGCGCTCCTCCGTCGTCGTTATTTCTTGAGCAGGACGACCGCTCGCCATGCCCCACTTGGCGACGATCTTCTTCATCGAGCCGTTGGCGTAGAGCTGGTCGATCGCCTTCTGGGTGGCGGCCCGCAGCGGATCCTTCTTGCGGATCGCGATCCCGATCGGGAACGGGTTGACCGGGTGCCGGCGACCACGACCGTCTTGTCCTTCTTCGACGTAGTACGCGACCGGCGGCGCGTCGGCGTAGTACGCGTCCACACGACCGGCCTTCAGCGCGGCGAAAGCGTCGGTGTCCTTCGGGAAGGTCTTGATGCTGATCGCCTTCTTGCCCTTGGCGACGAGCTTCTTCGACGTCGCCGCCAGGAAGTCGCGGTTCGTCGTCCCCGACTCGACCGAGACCGTGCTTGCCGGAGAGGCTCTCGAGGCTGCTGATCTTGTCGGGGTTGCCCTTCTTGACCATGATCGACTGCCCGACCTTGAGGTAGTCGACGAAGTCGACCTGCTTGCGTCGCTCGGGCGTGTCGTTCATGCCGCTGATGATCGCGTCGCAGTTCTTCGAGAGGAGCGCAGCGATGATCCCGTCGAAGCCGGTGTTCTTGAACTCGGCCTTGAGGCCCATCAGCTTCGCGACACCCGTGGCGATGTCGATGTCCGAGCCGACGATCTTGGAGCCCTGGAAGGACTCCTCGGGCGGGTACGTCGCGTCGGTGCAGTAGACGATCTTGCCCGCGCTCTTGACGTTGGGCGGCGGCTGAATCGCCTGGCCGGACGCGAACGCGGTTGTCGCTGCCAGCGCAGCCGCGACTCCGCCTGCCGCGACGAGCGCGAGGCGACTCCTTGCAGTCGTTCCCATCTGCTCTCCCTTCGACCTGCCTTGACGTAGGCGACGCTAAGTGTTGCGGAACATCGGCGCCGGTGTTGCCGAAACCGGTGCGTCAGTCGTGGATGCGGGCGATCAGGTCCTCGCGCTTCAGGACCTTGACCTCGATCCCGCCGAGCCGCACCTCGTAGCCCGCGTCGCCCGGGTAGAGGACCTTGTCGCCGGGCTCGACGCCCGCGGCGTCGGCCCCGACGGCCATGACGATTCCGGTTCTGCACGCGATCGCCGCGGCTGCCGTGGCAGGGAGGATGAGCCCCGAGCGCATCTCCGTCTCGTCGGAGACGGGCTGTATGACGACGAACTCGTCCAGCGGCTCGAGCGTCACGTCAACGGTGGGGTCCTCGATCACGGCCTAACGATACGCGGGAGGCGGTTCACATACGACCTGCCTCGACGATCCGGCGCAGGAACTGCTGCGTGCGCGGCTCGCGCGGCGCGTCGAAGATCTGCTCGGGCGGGCCTTCTTCGAGGATCACGCCCTCCTCGAGGAAGCACACGCGGCTCGCGACGTCGCGGGCGAAGCTCATCTCGTGGGTGGCGATCAGCATCGTCATCCCTTGCTCTGCGAGCTCACGGATCGCGTCGAGTACCTCGCCGACGAGCTCGGGGTCGAGTGCGCTCGTGACCTCGTCGAGCAGCAGAAGGTCCGGCTGCATGGCGAGGGCGCGCACGATCGCGACGCGCTGCTGCTGCCCCCCGGAGAGCCGGTCGGGGTAGTCGTTGCGCTTGTCGGCCAGGCCGAAGCGCGCAAGGAGCTCGTCGGCGCGCTTCTCCGCCTCCGCGCGTGAGACGCCGAGCGCCTTCCGCGGTCCGAGTGTGACGTTCGAGAGGACCGACATGTGCGGGAACAGGTTGAACGCCTGGAAGACGATCCCGATGCGGCGGCGCACAGCGTTCGCCGTGCCGCCGGCGCCGGTGATCTCGGCTCCATGGAGCAGAATGCGCCCCGCGTCGACGAGCTCGAGCAAGTTCACGCACCGCAGCAGCGTGGACTTCCCCGACCCCGACGCGCCGATGAGGCAGACGACCTCGTGCTCGGCGAGCTCGAGGTCGATGCCCCGCAGCACCTCGACCTTGTCGAAGGACTTCCACACGCCTTCGAGGACGAGGAGGGCGTCGCTCATGCGACCGCCGCGACCTGTCGGCGCTTCCGATCCCGCGCGATGAGCCAGTCGGTGAAGCGCGTGAGCGGGACCGTGATCAGGAGGAAGAGAATCGCGGCGACGATGCCGGGGGTGAAGTTGAAGGTCGCAGCCTGATCGATCTGGGTCTGACGAAACGCCTCGACGACCCCGAGCACGCCGACGAGCGCCGTGTCCTTCTGGAGCCCGATGAAGTCGTTGAGGAGCGGCGGCACAACGCGCCGCACGGCCTGGGGAACGACGACGTAGCGGAGCGACTGACCATGCGAGAGACCGAGCGAGCGGGCTGCGGCGTTCTGGCTCGGATGCACCGACTCGATGCCCGCGCGATAGACCTCGGACACGTACGCCGTGTAGACGAGGATCAGCGCGACCGTTCCCCAGAAGAGCTCGGACGTCGGCACCCCGGCGAGCTGGAGCGAGGGGATCCCGAAGCCGAGGAGGTAGATGAGGAGGATGGTCGGGATGCCGCGGAAGAAGTCCGCGTAGACGACCGCGAAGAGCCGGAGCGGGAAGAAGACCGGACCCGGGAGGCCGCGCAGGATCGCGACGCCGAGGGCGAGCGCGAGGATCACCACCTCGGCGATGCAGAAGATCTTCACGTTCACCAGAAAGGCCGAGAGGATCTCGGAGAACGAGTCGCTGAAGACTTGCGGGCTGAAGAACGCCTGCTTGAACTCCGGCCAGCCGGGGGCGTTGACGATGAGGAGCGCGATCGCGCCGAAGAAGACGATCGAGCTGACGGCCGCCACGGCGACGGCGCGCCGACCGGTGACGCCCTTCCCGGCGCTTCCGACGATCTTCGAGTCGCGGCCGTCGATCAGCGAGCTACTTCAGCACCGGGGCGTTGCCCGCGAGCCACCTGCTCTCGAGACGCTCGAGCGTGCCGTCCTTCTTGATCGCTGCAATCGCCTTGTCCACGCACGTGACGAGCGGATTCCCCCTCTGGAAGACGAGCCCGAAGTGCTCCTGACCACCGCGCGTCGGCAGCCTGCCGACGACGATGCTGTTAGGTACCTGGACGCCGGTGATGTAGCCGGTGCTGGGGTAGTCGGTGACCAGGCCGTCGATCTGGCCGTTCTTGAGCGCCGTGACGGCGTCGTTGACCGTGTCGTAGACCTTCGGCTTCTGGCTCGGCCTGATGTGCCTGACGACGTAGTCGTAGCTCGTCGTACCGAGCGTCACCCCGAACTTGAACGGCTTCAGCGCCGCGACCGTCTTCGCCTTCGCGATCGGCTTGCCCTTGATCCCGACGATCGCCTGGTTCACCTCGTAGTACGACGAGCTGAAGGTCACCGCCTTCGCCCGGACCGGCTTGAACGAGACCTGGGCGAGGTAGAAGTCGAACGGCTTCTTCCCCGGCGCGTAGGAGTTGACGAACGGAACCGGCGTCCAGGTCACGGCGCTTCGCGGGAAGCCGAGCTTCTTCGCGATCGCATAGGCGACGGCCGACTCGTAGCCCTTCCCGCTGTATGGGTTGGAGATCTTGAACGGCTTCTTCGGTGCGCCGCCCCACCAGGGCGGGAAGGCCGGGTTGTCGGTTCCGACGGTGAGCTTCCCCGCCGTCAGCAGATGGAGACTGCCGGGCGCGCAGCCCGGGATCGCTGCTGGAGACGTCGTGCGAGCCGATGCCGTCGCAGCCACAGCGAGGGCCACCAGCGCTAGACCGAGGACAGCTTTCTTCATCGCCAGGTCCCTCCTCGACACGGTTCGACTGCGAGCCGCGCGAGCGTACCAGCCTGCCCGCGGCTAGCGTGGAGCCGTGGCGTCGCCCGCGATCGAGCTCGAGGTCGGGAAGCGCACCGTCCGCGTCTCGAACCCGGACAAGGTGCTGTTCCCGAAGGCGCGCAAGACGAAGCTCGACCTCGTCGAGTACTACCTCGCGGTCGGCGAGGGCATCGTGCGCGCGCTCTACGACCGGCCGACGCAGCTCCGCCGGTTCCCGGACGGGATCGAGGGCGAGATGATCTACCAGAAGCGGGTCCCCGAGAAGCGGCCGGAGTGGGTGAAGGCCGCGCGTGTCACGTTCCCCTCCGGCCGGCACGCGGACGAGCTGTGCGTGACCGAGCTCGCGCAGGTCGTGTGGGCGGCGAACCTCGCGGTCGTCGACTTCCACCCGTGGCCGTCGCGGCGGCGTGACACGGAGCACCCGGACGAGCTTCGCATCGACATCGACCCCCAGCCGGGGACGACGTTCAGAGATGCGAAGCTCGTCGCCGCACGCGTCCGCGAGGTGCTCGACGAGATCGACTACGTCGGGTGGCCGAAGACGTCGGGCAACCGTGGGATCCACGTCTTCTGCCGGATCGAGCCGAATTGGGAGTTCCCCGTCGTGCGACGGGCCGCGCTGGCCTTCGCCCGCGAGATCGAGCGCCGCCTGCCGAAGAAGGTCACGACCGCCTGGTGGAAGGAGGAGCGTGGGCGGAAGGTGTTCATCGACTTCAACCAGAACGCGCGCGACAGGACCGTCGCCTCCGCGTATTCGGTGCGAGCCCGGAAGGACGCGGCCGTGTCGGCCCCGGTCACCTGGGACGAGCTCCCGGAGGTCGCGACCGAGGACTTCACGATGACGACGATGCCGGCCCGCTTCGCCGAGGTCGGCGACGTCCACGCCGGGATCGACGACGCAGTGTGCGACCTCCGCGTCCTCCTCGAATGGGTCGAGCGCGAGGAGACCGAGGGCCTCGGCGAGGCGCCGTACCCGCCGAACTTCCCGAAGATGCCGGGCGAGCCGGCCCGCGTGCAGCCCTCGCGCGCCCGCAAGAAGTAGCCGCTACTCGAAGAGAGACGCGACGCTGACGCCCTTCGGGCGAGCGGGTCTCAGCTCGCGCCAGGTGCACTGCTCGGGGTCCTTGTCGTCGCGGAAGCGCAGGAGCTTCGTCCCGTGGCGGAAGCGGTGCCCCTGCACCTTGTCGTAGCGCACCTCGACCACGAGCTCCGGCCGGACAGCGGCCTCCTCGAGCTCGCCGCCTCCCCAGCGGTTCGGCTCGGAGAAGCGCCGGTCGGGGGCGCTCTCGAGCAGCGGGAGGACGCGCTCGGCGATAGCGTCGTGGCGCGCGGGTGCGACCGCCGCAGTGCCCACGTAGTCGAGGTCTCCGTCGTCGTCGTAGAGCCCGAGGAGCAGCGTCGCGATCCGGTCGGGGCGCGACTTCCAGCGGAGCCCGGCGACGACGCAGTCCGCCGTCTTCTCCGGCTTCACCTTCACGACGCCGTCGCGCGATCCGGGGAGATACGGCTGCCCGAGGCGCTTTGCGACGACACCGTCGAGGCCGATCGCGTCGAAGCGCTCGAGCCAGCCGAGCGCCTCTTCGCGGTTGTGGGTCGCTGGAGACGGCGAGAACCGCTTCGCCCTTCGCTCGAGCAGGGATCGCCGCTTCTCGAGCGGCTCGTGCCAGGTCTCCTCGTCCTTCCACACGAGCAGGTCGAACGCGACGAAGCGGGCGGGGATCTCGCCGGCGAGCTTTCGGACGCGGCTCTCGGCAGGGTGGAGGCGCGTCTGCATGGCGTCGAAGTCGAGGACGCCGTCGCGCTCGATCACGATCTCGCCGTCGAGTGCGGACCTGGGCGGCAGCTGCGCGCCGAGGGGAGCGAGCTCGGGGAAATAGCGAAGGAGCGGGCGTGCGTTCCGCGACCAGAGCCGAAGCTCGCCCGACAGATTCTCGAGGAGACCGCGGAAGCCGTCCCACTTCGGCTCGTACTGCCACTCGCCCTCGTCCGGGAGCTCGCGGACGAGCTCGGCCTCCATCGGCGGGAACGGGATCGCGGGATCGAGCTCCGGCGGCCGCTCGACCGGCTCACCGGTGGGCAGGCGACGGCGCGGGCGAGCCATGTCGCCAAGCTACTACGCTCTCGCTCTCGTGCGTCGCGTCGTCGTCACCGGACTGGGAGCGGTCACCCCGCTCGGGCACGACGCGCGCTCGACGTGGGAGGCGGCGGTCGCCGGCCGGAGCGGCGTCGACTGGATCAGGGCATTCGACCCGAGCGACTACCCGGTGCGGATCGCCGCAGAGGTGAAGGACTTCGACGCCGCGTCGGTCGTAGGCCCGAAGGACGCCCGCCGGCTCGAGCGGAATGTCGTGCTCGCCCTCGCCGCGGCCCGTGAGGCGTGGGCCGACGCAGGGGCGGAAGGAGCGGAACCAGCTCGCGCGGGGATCCTCGTCGGTTCGGCGATCGGCGGGGTGGTGGGGGTACTCGAGCAGAACGAGGTGCTCCGCGAGCGCGGCCCCTCGCGGGTCTCTCCACACTTCCTCCCGAACGTGCTCGTCGACACGGCGAGCGGACAGATCGCGATCGACCTCGGCCTCCGTGGGCCGAACTACGCGCCCGTCTCGGCCTGTGCGACGGGGTCACATGCGGTCGGCGAAGCGGCCGAGCTCGTCAAACGCGGGGATGCGGACATCGTGCTCGCGGGCGGGACCGAGTCCTGCATCCATCCGATCATCCTCGCCGGCTTCTGCGCCATGCGCGGCCTCGTCGCGGAGGAGGAGGATCCGACGCGCGCGTCGCGGCCGTTCGATGCCACGCGGGCAGGGTTCGTGATGGGAGAAGGCGCGTGCGTGCTCGTCGTCGAGGAGCTCGAGCGCGCGCGGGCACGGGGCGCTCGCGTGTACGCCGAGGTGCTCGCGTACGGGACGTCGAACGACGCACACCACCTCGCGCAGCCGGATCCCGAGTCCGTCGGGGTCGGGGAGATGATGCGGGCGGCGCTCGAGCGGGCCGGGGTGGAGCCGGAGCGCGTTGGGTACATCAACGCCCACGGCACCTCCACCCCGCAGGGCGACCTCGCCGAGACGAAGGCGATCAAGCAGGTCTTCGGCGAGCACGCGTACAGCCTGGCCGTGTCCTCGACCAAGTCGGTGACCGGGCACATGTTCGGCGCTGCGGGCGCGGTCGAGGCGATGATGTGCGTACGCGCGGTGCACGAGGGCACGCTGCCGCCGACGATCAACTACCGCATGCCCGACCCGGAGTGCGACCTCGACTACGTGCCGAACGAGGCGCGCGAGACACAGGTCGACGTCGCGCTGTCGAACGCGATGGGTCTGGGTGGACACAATGCGTGTGTGCTCGTCGGACGCGTAGAGCCCGAATGACGGAAGAGCCGTGCGTGAGCTCCGTGCAGGAGGATCTGCGCGAGCGGCTGCACGCCGCGATCCCGGGCGGCGCGCACACCTATGCGAAGGGCGACGATCAGTGGCCCGCGAACGCGCCCGCCCTGCTCGTCCGCGGCCAGGGCTGCCGCGTTTGGGACGCTGAGGGGAACGAGTTCGTCGAGTACGGGATAGGGCTGCGCGCGGTCGGCGACGCGCTCGCCGTGTACCGGCGCGCGCTCGACGACGGCGTCGAGCGCTACCTCGTCGGTCCCTCGGTGAAGCCGGTCTATCGCCGCTTCAACTGAGCGCGTCTTCCGCCGGCCCCTCGACCGCCTCCGTGGTCAGCTCGGCGAGCGAGTCGAGCACGATGTCCGCGAGCGAGAGCGCCTCCGGCGGCGGCGGGTAGTGGAGGTTCGGGATCGCGATCACCCGCATCCCGGCGGCGTGCGCCGAACGCAGGCCGTTCGCAGAGTCCTCGATCGCCGCGCACCTCTCCGGCTCGACGTCGAGCCGGCGCGCCGTCTCCAGGAACACGTCGGGAGCGGGCTTGCCCCGCGCGACCTCTTCGGACGAGACGGTCGCCTCGAACAGGCTCGAGAGCCCGGCCGCCTCGAGCACGGCGTCGATCAGCGGCCGGTTCGACGAGGACGCGAGCCCGAGCCGATAGGCGTCCCCGAGTCGCCGGACCGCGGCCACCGCTCCGTCCAGCAGGGGGAGCCCGCTCGCGTACCGCGCGCTCATGCGGTGGACGACCTCGGCGTCGATCTCCTCCGGCGGCTCCGAGAGACCGATCACGTCGTGCATGTACCGAGACCACTCGCTGGAGCTCATCCCCATCATGTCCGCCTGCGCTCGTTCGTGCCAGCGACCCCCGCGCTCGCGCGCGAGCTCCTCGCGCACCTCGTCCCACACGTGCTCGGAGTCGACGAGCACCCCGTCGAGGTCGAATACGACCGCGTCGATCGACGTCATACGGCGAGATACTCGCCGCGAACGCGCACGAGCGCCGGCGCATCCGTTCCCGGCTCGACCCGGCGCACCCCGCACACGAAGAGCGTGTGCGTCCCGACTTCGAGCTCCCGCTCGAGCGCGCATTCGAGCCAGCCTGCAGCCCCGACCAGGAGCGGCGCGCCCGCTGCCTCCTCCACGGTCGAGACGCCGTGCCACATCGCGATCGGCGGGGCTCCCCGCGCGAAGTGCTGCGCGAGCCACTCCTGGCCGGCGGCGAGGATCGAGATCGCGCACCCGCCCGCCTCGCGCAAAAGCTCGTGCAGGGCTGCCTCGCGGGAGACCGTGAACCCGACGAGCGGCGGGTCGAGCGAGAGGGTGACGAAAGAGCCGACCGTCAGCCCGAGCTTCTGTCCGCCAGCGTCGACCGTGACCACGCACACGCCCGACGGGACGCGGCTCGCGAGCGAGCGCAAATCGCTCGGCGTAGGCGCGGGGCTGCTCACGCCGCGAGCTCGACCGAGTCGCGGCCGATCTCCTCGACCGAGCGGCAGCCCGCGAGGCCCAAGGTGAGGTCGAAGTCCGCCCACAGGTTCCGGATGACCTCGCGCACGCCTTCCTGTCCGCCCGCGGCGAGCCCCCAGACGTAGGGCCGGCCGAGCCCGACCGCGGTCGCGCCGAGCGCGAGCGCGCGGAAGACGTCCGCGCCGGAGCGGATGCCGCTGTCGAGGAGCACCGGGATGCGACCTGCGACGACCTCGACGATCCCGGGAAGGGCGTCCATCGTCCCGACCGATCCGTCGACCTGCCGGCCCCCATGGTTCGAGACGACGATGCCGTCCATCCCGTGCTCGACCGCCGCGACCGCGTCCGCGGGGTGGAGCAGGCCCTTCAGGAGAATCGGCAGCCTCGTCCGCTCGCGCAGGAACGCGAGGTCCTCCCACGAGAGCGACGGACGCGAGTACGTCTCCACGAAGCGCCGGACCGCCACGCGTGCCTCCTTGGAGCGGAGGTTCGCCAGGCGCGAGCCCGGATACGCGCCCGCCAGGTCCCAGAGCGAGGCGAGCGCCGACAACGTCACCCGTCCGGTCGGCGGCAGGTCGTCGTCGAGCGCCGCCCGCACCGCCTCGGTGAAGGTCGGGTCACTCGTGTACTGGGCGAGCCCTTTTCCGCGGAGGAACGGCAGCGAGGCGAGGTCGAGGTCTCGGACGCGCCAGCCGAGCATCGTCGTGTCGAGCGTGAGGACGATCGCCGAGCAGCCGCACCTCTCCGCGCGGGACACGAGGCTGTCCACGAGCTCGTTCGAGGTGCTCCAGTAGAGCTGGAACCAGCGCGGGCTCTCGCCCATCGTGGCGGCGCACTCCTCCATCGGGCGCGAGGCCTGGTTCGAGAAGATCATGGGCACGCCCTCGACCGCCGCCGCCCGCGCGACCGCCACGTCGGCATCGCGATGCGCCATCTCGAGGACGCCGATGGGGCAGAGGAGGAGCGGACTCGGGATCGTGGCGCCGAAGAGCCTCACCGACGTGTCCCGGCGAGACACGTCCCGCAGCATCCGCGGCACGATCCGCCAGCGTTCGAAGGCGGCGCGGTTGGCACGCATCGTCTCCTCCCGGCCCGCGCCGCCGGCGACGTACGCGAAGCCCTCGGGGCTCATCGCGGCGCGCGCACGCTGCTCGAGCCGCTCGTAGGAGACGGGGACGCGCGGATAGCCGCCGCGCACACCGGACACGTAGATCTCGAACTGACGCTCCCGTCCGATCCCGGGCGGCGGCCGGCGCTGCTCGTCGCTCATCGCGCGCCGACACTAGAGCACCCCGCGGCAGGAGTGTTCGCGAGCCGCTAGGAATCAGGCGCGATGGCAGTAGATGCGGCCGGTTATCCGCGTGCGAAGCGCGTCGAGGACAGGAGCCTCGCGGCTGTGCTCGTCGTCCTGCTCTCGCCGTTGTTCGCCGTCGCCTACGCCTCGATCGCGCTCGACCGGCTCCTCTCGCGGCGCGACCGCGGCCCGTGGCTCTACCGCGAGCGGCGCGTCTCGCGCGGGCGCGATTTCACGCTCCTGAAGTTCCGGGTCCTCCGACGCGAGGTGGTCTCGGGGATCGGCGACGGCGAGCACGCCCGCCAGTACGAGGCGGACTCCGCCAACCTCACCTGGGCGGGCCGGCGCGTCCTCAAGCCCTGGTACCTGGATGAGCTGCCGCAGCTCTTCAACGTGCTTCGCGGGGACATGAGCCTCGTCGGCCCGCGGCCCTGGCCGCGGGACATGGTCGCCCACCAGCTCGCCGAGGGGATGGACTACAGAGACCGCGTCCCCGCAGGCTGGACGGGCCCCGCTCAGGTGCAGAAGGGCGCGGTCGAGACGGCGCACTACACGCAGCTCGACCTCGCCTACGTCGATGCGATCCGGACGTGGAGCGGTCCGCGCCTCGTTCGCTACGACCTCGGGATCCTCTGGCGGACGGTCCACGTCCTGCTTCGAGGAGAAGGACTGCGGTTCTAGTCGCGTTAAGCACGCGCTGCGGTCGGTGGCGCTGGCGTTAAGACCCGTTCACTTCACGGTCCGCATCCGTAGACTCCGCGCGTTTTGCCGGTCACCCGCCAGCGCAAGCCGTTCCGCTGGGCATGGGCGTTTCGGGCGGTCGGGCTGACGACGATTCTCTTCGCGCTCGTCGCTTCGGGTATCGCGGCGCTCGAGGCCGGTCACGCGTCGAGCGGGGTGTCGACGCTACGGGAGACGGCTCCTGCGGCTCCGGCCGGCATCCACAAGATCAAGCACGTCGTGATGGTCATGCAGGAGAACCGCTCGTTCGACTCCTACTTCGGGACGTATCCCGGAGCCGACGGCTTCCCGCGGAAGAACGGCCGGAGCGCGATCTGCGTCCCGGACCCGCTCGCACACCGCTGCGTCAAGCCGTTCCACGATCCACACGACCGGAACGTCGGCGGTCCCCATGGGCCGATGGACGCGATCGGAGACATCGACGGCGGGAAGATGGACGGATTCATCCGCGTGGCCGTCGGCGGCAAGATCAAGCGCTGTCAGCAGTCGGGCGCCACCAACCCTGACTGCACCGGAGGCCCTCCCGCCGACCTGATGGGCTACCACGACGCCCGCGAGATCCCGAACTACTGGGCGTACGCGCATCGCTTCGTGCTGCAGGACCACATGTTCGAGCCCAACTACGGCTGGAGCCTGCCTGCGCACCTCTTCGCCGTCTCCGGCTGGTCTGCGAAGTGCACGAGCGGCACGGATCCGAAGACGTGCACGAGCAACCTCGACGGGCCCGGGAACGGGCCGGAGTCCACCCGCAAGTCCCATCTCCACGGCCCGCTCTACGCCTGGACCGACCTCACGTACCTGCTCCATCGCCGCCACGTGAGCTGGGCGTACTACATCGAGACCGGCTGGCAGCCCGACTGCGCGAACGGGTACACGCTCCTCTGCCGCCCAGGCCTCCAGCGTCCTGGAACGCCGAGCATCTGGAACCCGCTTCCGGACTTCGCGACGGTCCGGCAGGACGGCCAGGTCGGGAACGTCCAGAGCGTGTCGAGGTTCTTCACCGCCGCACGCGCGGGGCGGCTACCGGCGGTGACGTGGGTCGAGCCCGACTGGAAGCACAGCGACCACCCGCGGGCGCGGATCAGCGTGGGCCAGGCCTGGGTGACGAGCCTGGTCAACGCCGTCATGAGCGGCCCGGACTGGAAGAGCACCGCGATCTTCCTCGCCTGGGACGACTGGGGCGGCTTCTACGACCACGTCAAGCCTCCGCGTGTCGACCGAAACGGCTACGGCCTGCGCGTCCCCGCGCTCGTCATCAGCCCCTACGCCAGGCGCGGCTTCGTCGACCACCAGGTCCTCTCCTTCGATGCCTACCTCAAGTTCATCGAGGACGACTTCCTCGGAGGAGCCCGCCTCGACCCCAAGACCGACGGACGTCCCGATCCGCGTCCCACCGTCCGTGAGAACGTCCCCGTTCTCGGCGACCTCGTGAAGGACTTCGACTTCTCGCAAGCACCGCGGAAGACGTTCCTGCTCTCGACGCATCCTCGGGACGACACGCTGGAAGGCCCTGTCGGGTGAGTCGCCGGCGCGTCTTCCAGACGAGCGCGATCGTCGCCCCCGTTGCGCTTCTCACACTGGTTGTCGCCGTCGCGACGACGAGCAAGGCGTCCCCTGCGCGGCGCGCGTCCGCGGAGGCGCCGACGGTCGTCGTCCCGGCCGGCATCCACAAGATCAAGCACGTCGTGATGATCATGCAGGAGAACCGCTCCTTCGACTCCTACTTCGGGACGTATCCCGGAGCAGACGGCTTCCCGCGGAAGAACGACCGGATCGCGATCTGCGTCCCGGACCCGATCGCACACCGTTGCGTCGCGCCGTTCCACGACGCGCACCTGCGCAACGAGGGAGGGCCGCACGGCCCGCAGAACGCGCTCCGCGACATCGACGGCGGCAAGATGGACGGTTTCGTCCGGGAGGCCCTAGCGGCGAAGGCCGCGCTCGCCCACGGAACGCGGCTCAAGAAGCGCATCGAGGGGTGCAGGCACCGCGACACGGTGGGCCCACGCTGCCAGCTCGGCGCCCCCGTGGACGTCATGGGCTACCACGACGCACGCGACATCCCGAACTACTGGGCGTACGCGCATCGCTTCGTGCTGCAGGACCACATGTTCGAGCCCAACTACGGCTGGAGCCTGCCGGCGCACCTCTTCCAGGTGTCCGCGTGGTCGGCGAAGTGCGCGCGTCCGAGGGATCCGATGAGCTGCACGAACGATCTCTCCGATCCTCCCGCGGGGCCGGCGTCGATGCGCAAGCTCTTTCCAAAGGGGCCGCTGTACGGCTGGACCGACCTCACGTACCTGCTCCACCGCCACCACGTGAGCTGGGGCTACTACCTCGTGCCGGGGGCGCAGCCGGACTGCGACGACGGGGCGAGGCTGAAGTGCGACCCGGGGCCTCTGGAGATCGGAACGCCGAGCATCTGGAACCCGCTGCCCGAGTTCACGACGGTTCGGCAGGACCATCAGCTCGGGAACATCCAGCCCGTCACCGACTTCGCCGCCGCCGCCCGCACCGGCTCTCTGCCCGCCGTCTCGTGGATCGTCCCCGACTTCCGTCACAGCGAGCACCCCGGGTCCTTGATCTCGCACGGTCAGGCCTGGGTGACGAGCCTGGTCAACGCCGTCATGAGCGGCCCGGACTGGAAGAGCACCGCGATCTTCCTCGCCTGGGACGACTGGGGCGGCTTCTACGACCACGTCAAGCCTCCGCGTGTCGACCGAAACGGCTACGGCCTGCGCGTCCCCGCGCTCGTCATCAGCCCCTACGCCAGGCGCGGCTTCGTCGACCACCAGGTCCTCTCCTTCGATGCCTACCTCAAGTTCATCGAGGACGACTTCCTCGGAGGAGCCCGCCTCGACCCCAAGACCGACGGACGTCCCGATCCGCGTCCCACCGTCCGTGAGAACGTCCCCGTTCTCGGCGACCTCGTGAAGGACTTCGACTTCTCGAGGCCTCCGCGCGCGCCGTACCAACTCGTTCCGGCGCCTGCGCCGGGGCAGCGGGCGAAGCTGCTCACTCGACCGCCGGCCTAACAGGACGCCCCGCAGGTGAGAGCGCGGTCGAGCGCCCCGCTCCGGCGGAGGTCGGCGCGACGAACGCCGCGGGGACCAGGAGGGCGGTGCTGCTAGCGTGAACGTGAGCCACCGTGTCGATGCCTGCGCGCTACCTCCTGCTGGCACAGGTCGGGTTCTTCGTCTCGCTCGCCGTCTGCGTCGTCATCGAGCCCGCAGGGCTGAACGACAACCACGGGTGGAGCTTCTACGAGGGGCGGCGGGAGACGGTCGTGCCGTACGCACTCGGGATCCTCTGGGCGATCGTCCTGATCCTGTATGCGTCCGCGCTCGTCGAGCGTTCGGCCGCCTCACCGCCGGGACTCGCGTCGGGGCTCAGGCTGCTCGCGTTCTTCCTCTTCCTCGACCTGGCAACGCCCGACACGGTCTCGAGCGTCTTCTACTGGGCGCACGACCTCGCGAGCACGCTGCTCTTCCTCTACCAGCTCGGGTTCGCGATCTGGCTCGTCCGGTCCGTCTGGAGGACCCGCGCTGGCGCGGTCCTCGTCGGCGCGCAGTTCGTCGGCGGGCTCGTCGCGATGTTCTCGCAGCTCCAGATGATCCCGCTCCTCGGTCCCGGGATCCTCGTCTTCCAGGTGAGCTTCGGCGCTCTGCTCGTCTGCTCCACCGCGCGGCTGGCGATCCAGGTCGAGGAGCACGAGCAGATCGACGAGGTCGCGGCGGCCGTGAACTGAGCGTCAGGTCGCTTCCTCGTCCAACGCTGCCAGGCGGGTCTCGAGGAGCCGGCGCTCGGGCTCCGCGTGAACGAGCTCGAGCGCGCGCGAGTAGGCCGCGCGCGACTCGCCGACGCGGCCCAGGCGTCGCAGGAGCTCCGCCCGCGTCGAGTGGAGGTAGTGGTAGCGGTCGAGGTCGAGGTCGTCCGTCAGCGCGAGCCCGGCTTCGGCGTCTCCCGCTTCCGCGACGGCGATCGCGTGGTTGAGCTCGACGACGTCCGACTGCGTGAGTCGAGCGAGCTCCCCGTAGAGCGCCGCGAGCCGGCTCCAGTCCTGGGGGTGGTCGAGGTGCAACGACGCGATCTCGGCCTGCAGGGCATAGGCGCCGCGGCCGCCGAGCGCGCGTGCGCGATCGAGCTCGGCCCGTCCCGCCGCGATCTCCTCGGCGTCCCAGAGCAGGCGGTCCTGCTTCTCCAGCAGGACGATGGCGCCATCGGCGAAGCGTGCCTCGCGCCGCGCGTCGTTCAGGAGCATGAGCGCCAGGAGCCCGTGCGCCTCGGGCTCGTCGGGCATGAGCTCGGCGAGCGCGCGTCCTAGCCGGATGGCTTCGCCGGCCAGCTCGTTCCTGCCGCTGTACCCCTCGTTGAAGATCAGGTACATCACCGCGAGGACTGCTCGCAGGCGATCCGGGAGCAGGTGCGGCGGGGGTATACGGAAGGGGATGCCTGCGGTCTTGATCTTCCGCTTCGCGCGGACGAGCCGCTTCGCCATTGTCTCGTCGGGGACGAGGAACGCGCGCGCGATCTCCTCCGTCGTGAGACCCCCGAGCGTGCGGAGCGTGAGCGCGACCTGCGCGTCGAGTGCGAGCGCGGGGTGGCAGCAGGTGAAGACGAGCTCCAGTCGCTCGTCCGGGATCGTCGTCTCGTCCGTCTCGGCCATCTCGTTTACCCCGGCATCCGCTGCCTCGAGCAGGCGGGTCTTCGCGGCGAGCGTGCGCTCCCGGCGGATGCGGTCGATCGCCCGGTTGCGTGCGGTGGCGACGAGCCAGGCGCGCGGGTTGTCGGGCTCACCGTCCAGGGGCCAGCGCTCGGCGGCGATCGCGAACGCCTCCTGGGCGGCCTCCTCGGCGAGATCGAAGTCGCCGAGGAAGCCGACCACGCTCGCGAGGACGCGGCCCCACTCGTCGCGGAAGACACGCTCGAGGATCGCTAGCCCTCCTTGAGCGGGCGGATCTCGATGGCGCCGCCCAGCCTGGCTGCCGGGATTCGCCCAGCGAGCTCGATCGCGGCATCGAGGTTATCGGCCTCGAAGAAGAGGTAACCGCCGAGCGCCTCCTTCACCGCCACGAACGGTCCGTCGGTCGTCAGCGTGGCGCCGTTCTCCACGCGGACGGTGGTCGCCGTCTCCGGTGACTCCATCCATACGCCCGGGGTCACGCCCTCGGTCTGGTTGATGGCCTGATAGCCCGCGTAGATCGCCTGCTGCTCGTCCTGCGGGAGGCTCTCGAAGTCGGGCGACTCGCCGTGATGGATCAACAGCATGTACTTCATCGTGCGCTCCTTTCGGTGGGCGTTGTCTCCTCGAAGACGAACGACGACCGGACGAGAGGACACATGCGACGTCTCGTGGGGTGCACCCGCTCGCCTGTTCGGGGTTTGTTAGCAGCCGGGTGAGGCCCGGGGCTCGGGGGTATCCAGGCACGGGATCGACAGCCGCGCCGTCACCTCCCCGCTCGAGCAGGAGCCTCCGCGCGCCGCCGGCGCGGGCGGCGTCCGCGTGCTCGCGCTCCGACTGCCGACACCGGTGCTCGTCGTCACCGCGTGCGTCCTCGGCTCGGCTGCGCTCGCGGGCTACTACGCGGTGCGGGCGACCTCGTGGGCGGTGATGACGGACGAGCTCCAGGTGGCGCGGCTCGCGACGAGCATCGCCCAGAGCCTGTCGCCGATCCCCGAGATCCACGGGCGGTACTACGGAGCTCTGAGCCAGCTCTATCCGCTCCTCCTGGCGCCGTTCTACGGCAGCACGAGCGCCCCGGCGGCGCAGACTGCGGCTCATGCGCTGAACGCGCTCCTGCTCGCGAGCGCCGCCGTGCCCGCTTACCTCCTCGCCCGGTCGGTCGCCGCTTCCCGCGGCGCCGGCTACGTCGCCGCCGCGCTCGTCGCCTTCACGCCGTGGCTGGCCCTCGCGTCGACGATCCTGACCGAGAACGTCGCCTACCCCGCGTTCACGTGGGCCGTGTATCTCTGTCATCGGACGCTCGCGTCGCCGAGCCGCGGCCGGGACGTGGCGGCGCTCGCCGGATTGATGCTCGCCTTCTTCGCACGGACGCAGCTGTTCGCGCTCGCACTCGCGTTCCCGGTCGCACTCGTCGTCCACGAGGCGACGTTCGCGCTCGCGAAGCGGGAGGGCTCGGTGCGGGCGGCGACCGCGCTTCGCACAGGGGTGGTGTGGACCGTCGCGAGGCACCGCGTGCTGGTCGGGGCTTACGTCGTCGGGCTCCTCGGCTGCGTCGCGCTCGCTGCGACCGGGTCCCTCGGTGCTCTCGTGGGGAACTACTCGACCCCGTTTCACGGCGACCTGGTGCCGAGCGGGTTCTGGCACTCGGCTGCCGCGCACCTCGACCAGGTCGCAGTGGGGGCCGGGATCGTTCCGCTCGCTCTCGCTGCGTCGTGGGCGTTCACGTCCTTCGTTCGGCCCGAACGGAAGGAGGCGCATGCGTTCGCCGCGCTGCTCCTCGTCGTCGTCCCGCTCCTCACCCTCGAGGTGACCTCGTTCGACCTCCGCTTCACCCCGGAGGAGTTCATCCAGGACCGCTACCTCTTCTATCTCGTGCCGCTGCTCGCCGTCGGGAGCGCCTCCTGGCTCGCGCAGCGAACCGAGAGGACGCTCCGGTCGATGAGCCTCCTCATGGTCGGAGGCATCGTCGCGCTGCTGCTCTCGGTCGCGATCTACGACGACCGCACGATCATCTTCTGGGCCTCGCCGGCGGCCGCGTTCCACCCGGCGATCGCGGGCGCGGCAGGCATCCTCCGGGTGTCCGGGGGTGTCTTCCTCCCGCTCGCCGCGCTGCTCCTCGTGGTCGTCCTCGCGGCCGCGGCCTGGGTCGCGCCGCGGGTGACGATGGTCGTCGCCGCGGTCACGGTGGCGGGGTTCGGCGCGTTCCAGGCCGGATACGTGCTCCACCGCTATGCGGAGCCGGTGATGACGCGCCCCGCATCGGCGCCGACGCGCGACTGGATCGACCGTGCGCTCGCCGGGAGGCACTCGGTTGCGCTCGTACCGAGCCCCCGGGACTCCGCGGCGCCGTGGTGGGAGGCGGAGCTCTGGAACAAGGACGTCGATCGCGTCCTGCGAGTCGGCTCCGGAACCACCTTCTCACCGTTCCCCGCGGATCGGGTCACGGTCGACTATCTGCAGGGACGCCTCCGCGGGCCGGCGCCGAGCACGGACCTCGTCGTCTCCGACGACGAGACGCGGTTCCACCTGCTCGGGGCGAGGACGATCGTCGATGCCGGCCCGGTTCGCCTGGTCAGCGTCCGGCGGCCGTACCGCCTGAGCTGGGCGACGCGTGGTCTCACTCCCGACGGTTGGACGCGCCCGCTCGGGCTGACTGCGGTGCGGCTGTACGGCAGCGGGGATCCCGTCCAACGCGCGGTCGTTCTGACGCTCGCCGCCCCGCTCTCCGCCCGCAGGCCGGTCGACGTCTACGTCCGGAGCGGAGACCAGCTCGTGCAAGGATCGGTCGATCCGGGCGGAGCCCGTCCTCCTATCCGGATGATCGTCTGCGTTCCGGCCCACGGTTTCGTGGACGTCACAATGGTCACGAGCGGGGACGCCCGAATCGCGGACGGTCGCCACGTCGGCGTGCATCTCGATCGGCTGAGGGTCCTGGGCGCGGGCAGCTGCGACGCTCCGACGGGGTTCACCGCGGGGTGAGCGCCGGAAGGTGGGATTAGCCCCGTGCGGGGGCGGGGATCGGGGAGAGCTGAGGGTCCGCGCCGTACCGCGGTTCGTCGGACTATCCGTGCGGCGGAGAAAGCGGAGCGGGAGGGATTCGAACCCCCGGGCCCGTTGTGCACGGACCGGCTGCTTTCAAGGCAGCTGCAATCAGCCAGACTCTGCCACCGCTCCGAGCACGTCCACATCGCGCATCGTTACCGACCGGCGCTTAGCGAGGCATTCTTCGATCAGGTGGTCAACGTCTCCTCCGTCGACGACGTAGAGCCAATCGTAGGCGCGTCGTGGGCTGCCAGCCCGGTCAGCGGCGGATCGCGGCCGGAGCACCGTGGCGCGCGAGGACCTCCGGGACGCCGCCCTGGAAGTTCTCGAGGATCGCGAGCAGCGCGCGGTCCGTGACCATCGTCCCGTTGAGCGTGTGCGGGTGCTCGAGCCCGCCGCCTGCGGTGCGGTACCGGATGCCGAGCCGGCGGGACTGGAAATCGGTCGTGTTCGAGCACGACGTGAGCTCGCGATAGCGCTCCTGGAACGGGAACCAGCCTTCGAGGTCGTACTTCTTCGCGGCGGGCGCACCGAGGTCGCCGGCGGCGACGTTCATCACCCGGTACGGAATCCCGAGCGCCTGCAGGAAGCGCTCCTCGAGGTCGAGCATCCGCTCGTGCTCGTCCCATGACTCGTCGGGGAACGTGAACACGAACATTTCGACCTTGTTGAACTGGTGGACGCGGAACATCCCGCGCGTGTCCTTCCCAGCTGCTCCCGCCTCCCGCCTGAAGTTCGTCGAGAACCCGGTGTACCGGAGCGGCAGCTCGCCCGCCTCGAGGATCTCCCCCATGTGCAGCGACGCGAGGGCGACCTCGGACGTCCCCGTCAGGTAGAGCGCGTCCGCCTCGAGGGCGTAGATGTTCGCCCGGTCGGTGGGGAAGAACCCGCTGCCGTACATCGCCTCCTCGCGAACGAGCACGGGGGGGATGACGGGCGTGAAGCCAGCCTGCACGAGATGGTCGAGGGCAAAGGAGTAGAGCGCCATCGCCACGCGTGCGGCATCTCCGATGACGTAGCCGAAGCGTGACCCGGAGACGCGGGCGGCGCGCTCCATGTCGAACCGACCGACCTCGGTGTGCTCCCGAGCGACCTCCAGCACGGGCGGCTCGCCCCAGCGGTGAAGCTCCTCGGCGTCGTCCTCCGTCTCGCCGTCGGGTGCGGACTCGTGCGGCGGGTTCGGGACGAGCGCGAGCGCCGCGTCGCGCTCGGACTCGGCGGAGGCGAGTTCCTCCTCGACGGCCTTGAGCTCGGCCTTGACGGCTTGCAGCTCTTCGAGCTGCTCGGGCGTCGGCTTCCCCTTGAGCTTCGTCCTCGAGCGGAGATCGTCGACCTTCGGGATCAGCCCGCGCCAGCGCTCGTCGGCGGCGAGGAGCGCGTCGAAGTCCGCGGCCGCGCCCTTGCGCGCCAGGGCTGCGCGGTATGCGCCCGGGTCGGCGCGGGCGGCCTTGAGGTCGATCACGCAGGGGAGTCTAGAAAGGCGGACGCGGAGACCGCCCGCGGCGTCGCCTATTTGCCCGCGACCGAGGAGACGTACGCCGAGACGTCGGCGATCTGCTGCGGCGTCAGCGTGTCCTTGAACGGTGGCATCGCGCCCCCGCCGTTGATCACCTGCTGCTGCACCGCGGCGAACGACGGCTTGAGGTCGTCGAGGTTGGGCCCGACCGTGCCGGTCGCGCCCGCGTCGCTCAGGGTGTGACAGCCCCCGCAGCCCGACGACCCGGCGAAGACGGCCTTGCCGGCAGTCGCATTGCCCTGGGGCGCCCCCGGCGAGCTGGTCGTCCCCGTTCCCGTCGTTCCCGTTCCGGTCGTTGCTGTGGTCGTCGTCGAGACGCTGCCCTGGACGGTCGTGGGAGTGGGCGTCGCCTCCTCCTCACCGCCGCAGCCGGCGACCGCGATCCCGAGCCCGAACGCCGCGACGAGAGCCGCAACCGCGAAGATCCTCCGGCGCATTCCGGCGATCCTACACGCGCTCCGGCGGGGCGAAACATGCCAACCGTCGCCTCGGAAACGCGACGGGGCCGCCCGTTGCGGCCCCGTCCAGGTCGAGCGCAGCGTGGGGTCAGGCAGCCGCGAGCCTGCGCCTGAGGCCCTTCAGCTTGAACGCGAAGAAGAGCTCGGTGATCCCGCGCGCGAGCGCGAGGATCCCCACATAGGCGACGAGCAGGATGGCCTTCGAGCGGAAGTCGCCCGCGACCCAGAACGCGAGCATGATCTCGACGATCCCGAGCACGAGCTGGAGCCACCAGAGCTCGAACTGGCCCTTCGTCACGAACGCGACGGTCAGGTCGTAGATCCCCTTCACGAGCAGGAAGAGGCCGACGAGCATCGCCAGCGTCTGGAACGTGTCGTACGGATGGATGAGGGCGTAGATGCCGGCGACGATGAAGAGGACGCCGAGCAGTCCGTGCACCCACTTCCAGCCCGTCGTCGAGAGCGGGATGACCATGAACTCGTTGACGCCGATCACGATCGCCACGACGCCGAAGAGGTACGAGATCGCCGCTACCGACGCGTAGTCCCACTGGAAGACGATGAGGGAGAAGACGAGCCATGCGATCCCCGTGACGAGGAAGATCCACCAGCGGTCGGCGGCCTCCTCGAGCACCTCGCGCTCGTCGAACATCGTGTCCATGGTCGATCCTCCTTCCTTGGCTACCGGTCGTTCCGGCCGAGCGGGATTCGCGCAACGGAGCCGGATTCCTGCCCACGCCTTGCCCAGCAGGCCCACGATCGGCGAGGATCCCGGCCATGATCGTCGAGCGGAGCATGCATCCCTCCTGGCTCTCGAACGCGTATCTCGTGGCGGACGAGGGCTCGAGGGCCGCCGTCTTCGTGGACAGCGGCGCGCCCCTCGAGCCGCTCACGGAGGTCGTCGAGCGCGACGGTCTGAAGCCGACTCACCTCCTCGTGACGCACGGTCACGCCGACCACGTCGCGGGGAACGACGAGCTGGTGCGCAGGTACGGGGTCGAGATCACGACGGAGTCGGTCGAGACCGGCGGGCTTCGGATCGAGTCGCTGGCGACGCCGGGTCACTCCGACGACGGCGTCTCGTTCGTCGTGGGAGAGGAACTGTGCTTCACGGGCGACACGCTCTTCCGCGATTCGGTAGGCGGCGGATCCGTGCACGAGGTCCGTTCGTCGGTCATGGACCTGCTCATGGCCCTCTCGCCCGGCGTCCGCGTCCTTCCGGGGCACACCGACGAGACGACGATCGGGCGGGAGTGGGACGAGAATCCGTTCGTCCGCTTCTGGCGCGGGCTCGACTCCGAGGACGGCCGCGCCTGCCGCGTCGGGGGCGACCCTGCCACGATCGTGGTCTGGTCGCCGGACTACGACGGCAAGGGCAAGGCCCTGGTGCGCCTCGACGACGGCTCGGAGGCGATCGTCGGCGCCTCTAGCATCGAGCTCTGAGCCCTCCCACATACCCTTAGGGGGTATACTCGACAGGTGCCCGCGACGGCGTCACCGGCTGCGAGGGAGATCCGGCTCGACGTCGAGGGGATGACGTGCGCATCGTGCGTTCGGCGTGTCGAGCGCTCGCTCAACGACCTCGAGGGCGTCGACGCCACGGTCAACTACGCGACCGAGAGGGCGACCGTCCGGTGCGACGAGTCGGTCGGAGTGGGCGAGCTCGTCGCGGCCGTACAGGCAGCCGGCTACCACGCTCACGCGGTCGACGACGCCGGCGGTCACCACCACGAGGAGCGGCTCGACGTCCTGCGCAGGCGACTTGTCGTCGCCGTCGTGTTGACCGTTCCCGTCGCCGCGTTCGCGATGATCCCGCCGCTCCGCTTCACGGGCTGGGAGTGGGTCGTGCTCGTGCTGTCCACGCCCGTCGTCTTCTGGAGCGGCGCCGGGTTCCACCGGGTCGCGCTCCGGGCGGCTCGCCATCTGACCGCGACCATGGACACCCTGATCTCGCTCGGCACGCTCGCCGCGTATACGTGGTCGCTCGTCGTCCTCGTCGGCGGTCTGGACGAGGACACCTACTTCGAGGTCGCCGCCGTGATCACGACGCTCATTCTCCTCGGGCGTTATCTCGAGGCGCTTGCGAAGCGGCGCTCGGGCGACGCGATCCACGCGTTGCTCGAACGCGGCGCCAAGGAGGCGCGCGTGCTGCGCGAGGGATCCGAGATCCAGATCGCCGTCGGGGACCTGCACGTCGGCGACCTAATGATCGTCCGGCCCGGGCAGAAGATCCCGACCGACGGCGTCGTCGTCGAGGGAGCATCGGCCGTCGACCAGTCGTTGCTGACCGGAGAGCCGGGACCGGTGGAGGTCGAGCCGGGCGCGGAGGTCGCCGGAGCGACGATCAACACCTACGGTCGGCTCGTCGTCCGCGCGACGAAGGTCGGCTCGGAGACCGCGCTCGCCCAGATCGGACGACTCGTCGAGGCGGCGCAGTCAGGGAAGGCTCCGGTGCAGCGGCTGGCCGATCGCGTGTCGGAGGTGTTCGTCCCGATCGTCATCGCGCTCTCGCTGCTCACGCTCGTCGGCTGGCTCGCATCCGGCGGATCGGTTGCGGAGGCCTTCACCGCTGCCGTCGCCGTCCTGATCATCGCGTGCCCGTGCGCGCTCGGCCTCGCGACCCCGACCGCGATCATGGTCGGCACCGGCCGCGGCGCGCAGCTCGGGATCGTCGTCAAGGGGCCCGAGGTCCTGGAGCAGACACGACGGATCGGGACGATCGTCCTCGACAAGACCGGGACCGTCACCGAGGGGAAGATCGAGCTCGTCGACGTCCTGCCGCTCGACGGCGCCACTCGGGCGGAGATCCTTCGGCTCGGCGGAGCCGTCGAAGCCGCCTCGGAGCATCCGATCGCGCGTGCCGTCTCGGACGCCGCACGACTCGAGCTCGGCGAGCTTCCACCTGTAACGGAGTTCCGGAACGTCCCCGGGACCGGCGTGCACGGGGTCGTCGACGGTCACGCGGTGGAGGTCGGCAGGAGCGACGGCGCGATCACGGTCGCGTGGGACGGAGCTGCGCGTGGGACGCTGACGGTTCGCGACACGCTCAAGCCGACGAGCCGTGAGGCAGTCGCAGGGCTCGAGCGGCTCGGCCTCGAGCCGATCCTCCTCACGGGCGACGGCCGGGAGGAGGCGGAGCGCGTCGCGCGAGAGGTCGGCATCCACCGTGTCGTCGCGGAGGTCCGTCCCGAGGACAAGGTGGCCGAGGTGAGGAGGCTGCAGGAACACGGCGCGGTCGTCGCGATGGTCGGGGACGGTGTCAACGACGCGCCCGCGCTCGCGCAGGCCGATCTCGGGCTCGCGATCGGGACCGGTACCGACGTCGCGATCGAGGCGTCCGATCTCACGCTCGTGTCAGGCGATCTCCGCTCCGCCGTGGACGCGATCGCGCTCGCGCGGAGGACGCTCGGGACGATCAGGGGGAACCTCTTCTGGGCGTTCGCATACAACGTCGCCGCCATCCCGCTCGCCGTCGCCGGCCTCCTGAACCCGATGATCGCTGCGTTCGCGATGGCCGGTTCGAGCCTGTTCGTCGTGACGAACTCCCTGCGCCTCAGGCGCTTCCGCGGCCTCCGAGAGGAGGTTGGTCGATGAGCGAGGCCGAGGCGCCCGTGCGCGGCTACGTCGAGGACAAGGAGGCTCTCGTGCGCCGTCTGCACCGGATCGAGGGACAGGTGCGCGGGATCGAGCGGATGCTCGAGGAGGATCGCTACTGCATCGACGTGCTCACGCAGATCGCCGCCGTGTCGACCGCCCTCGAGAGCGTCGCTTTCCGGATCCTCGACGACCACGTCAACCACTGCGTCGCGGGTGCGCTCGCGTCGGGCGACTCCGAGGACGCCGCGCAGAAGAGCGCGGAGCTCCTCGAGGCCGTGCACCGCTTCGCGCGGACGCGCTAGCTCGACCCGGTCGCGAGGCCGAGGGGGATGAGCACCGTGCCGGTGACGGCGTCCAGGACGCGCCGGACGCTGTTCACCTCACGATGCAGGCGCCCTGTGCGTTTACCCCCTGATGGCGCGCGCCAACGTCACGCTCGTCTGCGTGATCGCCGTCTGGGCGGGCTCGTTCTCCGTGATCAAGACGCTCCTCGATCACGGCTTCGCGCCGGGCGACATCGCCGTGCTCCGCTACGCAATCGCCGCTCCGGGCTTCGCGCTCATCCTCCTGCGCACGCGCGGGCTGCCGGCCCTGACGCGCTCCGACGCGCTGCGCGTGGTCGCGGCCGGTCTGTGCGTCGTGGTCGGATACCACATCGCGCTGAACGTGGGCGAGAGCCACACGACGTCCGGGGTCGCCGCGCTGGTCGTCGCGCTCGCGCCGGCGATGACGCTCGTGCTCGCAGTCCTCCTCGGGCTCGACCGGCTCGTCGCGCGGCGGGCGATCGGCCTCGCCGTCGCATTCGTCGGCGTCGCGATCGTCATCGCGTTCGGCACTGGCGAGAGCCTCTCGTTCGACACCCTGAGGGGACCGCTCGTCGTGCTCTTCGCCCCGCTCTCGTTCGCGCTCTACAACGTCATCCTGAAGCCGCTGCTCGGCCGTCACGATCTCCTCGCCCTGACAGCGGCTTCGAGCCTCGTGGGGACGATCGCGCTCCTGCCGTTCGTCAGCGGCTCGACGGTCGACGAGGTGACGGGGATCTCGGTGGGGGACGCGCTCCTCATCCTCTACCTCGGCGTGCTAGCGACACTCGTCGGCTACATCGGCTGGAACTACGGCCTGCGCTGCCTGGGGCCGACGCGCGCCGTCGCGTATACATACGCGAACCCGCCGCTCGCGCTCGTCATCGGGACGCTCGCCCTGGGCGAGCGGCTGACGTCGTGGCTCGTCCTGGGCGCGGTGCTCGTCGTCGGGGGCATCGTCATGGCGCAGGGCACGACCTTCGCGGCACTCGCGCGGGCAGCCGGTAGCGTCCGCGCGTGGCCGAGCGCACGCTCACGACGCCCGACCTGAACCGCGCACTCCTCGCCCGGCAGCTCCTACTCGAGCGCGTTCGGCTGCCGATTCCACGCGTCCTCGAGCGGATGGGCACGCTCCAGGCGCAGTACGCACCGTCCATGTACATCGGTCTCTGGTCGCGAATCGAGGGCTTCGAGCGCGCTCATCTCGACCGCGCGCTCGAGCAGCGAAAGGTCGTTCAGGGGACGCTCATGCGCTCGACCATCCATCTCGTCTCGAAGGCCGACTACTGGTCGCTTGCAGTGGCGATCCGCGAGAGCAGACGGGAGTGGTGGCTGCGGGCACACAAGCCGCGGCCCGATCCCCGGAAGCTCGCTGCGGCCGCTGCGCGGCTCGGGAAGCAGCTCGCCGGCGGTGCGCTCGAGCGATCCGAGATCGACGCGGTCGTACGCGGCGGCCCGGTGTGGGTCAACGGAGTCGGGCTCTGGCTCGATCTCCTTCGCGTGCCGCCGTCGGGGACCTGGCAGCGACGCCGCGCCGACGTGTACGCCGCAGCGGAGGACTGGATCGGCCCGGAGGACGTCGCACTCGACGATTCTCTCGAGCACCTCGTCCGGCGCTACCTCGTCGGCTTCGGGCCGGCGACGCGGGCGGAGATCGCATCCTGGGCCGGAGTTCCGCGACGCGTGCTCGGTCCCGCGCTCGAGCGGATCGCGCTCCGCCGCTTCCGTGCCGAGGACGGCGACGAGCTCCTCGATCTCCCGCGTGCGCCGCTGCCCGCTCCGGACACGCCGGCGCCTGTGCGCTTCCTCCCTGTGTGGGACGCGACGTTGCTCGCGCACGCCCGCCGCGCCGGCATCCTCTCAGAGGAGTATCGGCCGCTCGTGTTCAACACGAAGACGCCGCACTCGTTCCCGACGTTCCTCGTCGACGGCACGGTCGCGGGCACGTGGCGATACGAGGCGGGGCAGATCGAGGTCACGCCGTTCGAGCGTGTCACGAAGTCGGTCGAGCGTGAGCTGCGCGCCGAGTCCGAGCGGTTGCTGCGTCTCTTCGACTAGCGTGCCGCGGCGTCCGTCGGTCGTCAGGGTCAGGCGGAGACCGGCTCGACGTCGTGGACGGCTGCGCGTCCGCTTCGCGGCGCCCGCCCGTTCTCTCGCGCGCCCGTGCGCTCGACGAGCAGCACGTGGAGGAGCGCCTGCTGTGTCGGCAGCCGGTTCGCCGCCTGCTCCCACACCGCCGAGCGCGGGCCGTCGAGCACGTCGCCCGTGATCTCCTCGCCGCGGTGGGCGGGCAGGCAGTGGAGCACGATCGCGTCGTCGCGAGCAGACGAGAGGAGCGCCGCGTCGAGCCGGTACGGGCCGAGGTCGGACAGGCGTATGTCGCGATCCGCGTCCTGGCCCATCGACACCCACGTGTCGGTGTAGACGGCGTGAGCGCCGGCGACCGCCGCGACCGGATCTTCGAGGATCTCGACCGTTCCACCGATCGAGCGCGCGATGGCGACGACGTCCGGGTGCGGCCCGTAGCCGCTCGGTGACGCGACCCTCATGTGTACGCCTGCGAGTGCGCTCGCCTCGACGAGCGAGTGCGCGACGTTGTTGCCGTCGCCGAGGTATGCGAGCTCCAGGCCGTCGAGGCGCCCGAAGCGCTCCTCGAGTGTGAGCAGGTCCGCGAGCGCCTGGCAGGGGTGATGCTCGTCGGTCAGCGCGTTCACCACCGGGACGCTCGCGGCGGCCGCGAGCTCCTCGAGCGTCCGCTGCTCGTAGGTCCGGACGACGATCGCCGACACGTAGCCGGAGAGGACGCGGGCCGTGTCAGCGAGCGACTCCCCACGTCCGAGCTGGAGCTCCTCGGGGCGGAGCTCGAGCGGGAGCATCCCCAGCCTCCAAGCGGCGGCCGCGAACGACGTCCGCGTGCGGGTGGACGGCTTGTCGAAGAGGAGCGCGAGCGTCTCGCCCTGGAGCGAGCGCCGCCAGCCGTTTGGCGTCGCCTTCATCGCTGCGGCCAGCCCGAGGAGCCGGCGCAACTCCTCCGGCTCCAGGTCGGACACGCGGAGGAAGTCCCGGCTGTTGGTTTCAGCACCATGCATGATACGCATAGGATAGGCATAATACTCGTGATGCGCACGGCCATCCTCGGAGCCTCGGGATACGCGGGGCAGGAGACCCTCGATCGTGTCCTCGCACATCCCTCGCTCGAGGTCGTCGCGCTCGGCTCGGACTCGCTCGCGGGCAAGCCGGCGGCCGCACTCGACGTGCGCCTGGAGGGCGACCTGCCGTCGTTCACGACGAATGACGAGGCACTCGCCGCCGATATCGACCTGGTCTTCGTCTGCCTCGGGCACGAGACCGCGGCGGAGATCGAGCCCCCGCCAGAGGCCGTCGTCGTCGACCTCTCAGGCGCGCACCGCCTGGCGGCGGCGGCGTACCCGGAGTGGTACGGGTGGGAGCATCCGCGAGCCGACACGCTCGCTCGCTGGGAGTACGGCTTGCCCGAGCTCTGGCCGCCGACCGGCTCGCTCGTCGCGAACCCCGGCTGCTATGCGACGGCGGCGCTCCTGGCCCTCGGGCCGATCGTCGAGGCGGTAGATCCGACCGACCTCGTCGTCGACGCGAAGTCGGGGGTCTCCGGGGCGGGCCGGAGCCCGTCCGCGAGCTCACACGCGGGATTCGTCCTCGAGAACCTGTCTCCGTACCTGGTCGGGACGCACCGCCATGCGCCGGAGATCGAGCGCGCGCTCGGGTTCCCGGTCTGCTTCGTGCCCCATCTGCTGCCGATCCGGCGTGGGCTCCTGGTCACCTGCTACGTGCGGGCGACCGACGACACCGTCCGCGAGCGGCTCGAGGACGCCTACCGGGAGAGCGCGGTCGTCCGGATCCTGCCGCCGGGTACGGCACCCGATCTCTCCCGCGTCCAGGGAACCGATGCGGCCGAGATCGGGCTCTTCTCCGACCGGGCGACCGGCATGGCGATCGTCGTCTGCGCGCTCGACAACCTCGGGAAGGGAGCAGCCGGTCAGGCGGTCCAGAACGCGAATCTCGTCCTCGGGCTCGGCGAGACCGCCGGGCTGCGCCTGAGCGGGGTGCTCGTATGAGCGTCACCGCTGCGCGCGGCTTCGTCGCCTCCGGCGTCCACTGCGGCATCCGACACGCCGCGCTCGACCTCGCCCTCGTCCGTTCGACGACCCGCGCGACCGGGACGGCGATGTTCACCGCGAACCGGGTGCAGGCGGCGCCGGTCGTCGTCTCGCGGGAGCATGTCGAGCGCGCGGAGCCTCAGGCGGTCGTCGTCAACTCCGGCTGTGCGAACGCGGTGACGGGGGCGGGTGGAGAGCTAGACGCACGCGCTACCGCGGCCGACGCGGCCCGCCTGCTCGGCGTCGCGAGCGAGGAGGTCCTGGTTCTCTCGACGGGCGTGATCGGCGAGCGCCTGCCCCTCGACAAGCTCCTGCGTGGCCTCGGCGCTGCCGCTCGAGCCCTCCGGTGCGAGGGTGGGGCCCGGGCCGCGCGGGCGATCCTCACCACCGACACGCACGCGAAGGAGGCGTGTGTGTCAAGCGCCGGCTTCGTCGTCGGCGGGATGGCCAAGGGCTCGGGAATGATCCACCCGAACCTCGCGACGATGCTCGCCGTCGTCACGACGGACTACCCGCTCGAGCCGGGCGAGGCGATCGGCTTCCTGCGGCCGACGGTTGACGAGAGCTTCAACGCGATCTCCGTCGACGGGGAGTGCTCGACGAACGACACGGTCGTGCTGCTCGCGAACGGCGCGAGCAAGGTCGAGCGCTGTCCCGAGAGCGATGCCGCGTTCGCCGAGGCGCTGCGCACGGTCTGCGCCGACCTCTCCGCGCAGATCGTCGCCGACGGCGAGGGCGCGACCGTGCTCGCGGACATCGAGGTACGGGGCGCGGCGAGCGCGACCGAAGCGAAGGCGATCGCGTGCCGGATCGCGACCTCGCCGCTCGTCAAGACCGCGCTCTTCGGGCACGACCCGAACTGGGGTCGCATCCTCGCCGCCGCCGGGTCGGCGCCGTTCGACGGCGGCTACGCCCGTCTCGATCCCGCGCGAGTGTCGCTCGACCTCGACGGCGTGCGCGTCCTCGACGCCGGCACTCCCCTGGGGGTCGAGCCCGGGCTCGAGGGAGCGACCTGCGCGATCTCGCTGGACCTCGGGCTCGGAGACGGTGCCGCCCGGTACCTGACGAGCGACCTCTCCTACGACTACGTCCGGATCAACGCGGAGTACCGATCGTGAGCCGCCTCGTCGTCAAGGTCGGCGGCGCGGTCGCGTTCTCGGCGACCGCGGAGATTCTCGGCCTTGTGGCCGCGGGCCACGAAGTCGTCGTCGTCCACGGCACCGGCCCGCAGATCTCGGCGGCGCTGGCGCGGAAGGGAATCGAGGCGACGTTCTCCGGCGGCCGGAGGATCACGAGCCACCGGGCGCTCGAGGTCGTACGCCGAACGCTCGCGACGGTGAACGCCGGGCTCTGCGTCGCGCTCGGCCCGACTGCGCTCGGGCTGATGGGGGACGAGATCGGGCTCGAGGCGCGGCCTGTCGCGGGGCTCGGCCGGGTCGGAACACCGGTCCCCGCTCGTCCGTCTGCGATCGAGGCCGCGCTCGGCGACCTACGCCTCCCCGTCGTCGCGCCGCTCGCGGCGGGGCCGCTGAACGTCAACGCGGACGAGATGGCGGGCGCGCTCGCAGCCGGTCTCGAAGCCGACCGCATCCTCTTTCTCACGGACGTCCCGGGCCTGCTGCTCAAAGGCATGGTCGTCCCGCGCATCGACGCCGACGATGCCGAGGACTTGCTCGAACGGGGGCTCCTCGAGGGCGGCATCCTGCCGAAGCTCCGCGCGGCGGTCACCGCCGCGCGGCTCGGCGTCCGGGCCGAGATCGGCGAGACGGCGGTGGTCGCGTGACCGTCGCTCCCGTCCACACGATCCTGCCGACGTACCTGCGACAGGACGTCACCTTCGTTCGCGGCGAGGGCTGCTGGCTCGTCGACGACGAGGGCCGGCGCTACCTCGACCTCGTCGCCGGGATCGCGGTAGTGAGCCTGGGGCACTGCCATCCCGCGCCGCTCTCCGCCGCGCAGGCGCAGCTCGAACGGCTCTGGCACGTCTCCAACCTCTACTGGACGGAACCGATGCAGGCGCTCGCCGAGCGGCTGGCGATTCGGTTCGGAGGTGCGAGTGCGTTCTTCTGCAACTCGGGCGCGGAGGCGGTCGAGGCCGCGCTCAAGTGGGCTCGGAAGGCGACGGGGCGGACCAGATCGTCGCCCTCGAGGGCTCGTTCCACGGGCGGACGCTCGGTGCCCTGTCCGTGACCGGACAGCCGGCGAAGCGCACTGCGTTCGAGCCGCTCGTGCCCGGCGCTCGCTTCGTGCCCCGTGACGACGCGGCCGCGCTGGCCGAGGCCGTCGGCGACGACACGGCGGCGATCCTGCTCGAGCCCGTCCAGGGCGAGGGCGGTCCGCCTCTCGAGCCCGATTTCGTCCGGGCGGCCCGGATGCTGGCCGACGAGCGTGGTGCACTGCTCGTCGTGGACGAGGTACAGACCGGCGTCGGCCGCACGGGCACGTTCTTCGCCTTCGAGCAGCTCGGCGTCCGTCCCGACGCGGTGACGCTCGCGAAGGGCCTCGCGAATGGTCTCCCGATCGGCTGTCTCCTCGTGTCCGACGAGTCGCCGACGGGCTTCGTTCCGGGCGACCATGCGAGTACGTTCGGAGGGAACCCGGCCGCGTGCGCCGCTGCGTGCGCGGTCGTGGACACCATCGACGACGCGCTCCTGGCGCAGGTGCGCACGTCAGGGGAGAGACTCGCTCGCGGCCTCGGGGCGCTCCCCTCCGTCACTCACGTCCGTGGACGCGCTCTGCTCATCGGGGTGGACGTCGACCTGCCCGCGGCGGAGGTCGTCTCGGCCGCGCTCGAGCGCGGGCTCCTCGTCGGCGCGGCCGGGGAGTGGACGGTGCGCATCTCTCCGCCGCTCACGATCGCTGCAGACCAGGTCGAGCAAGCGCTGGCCATCCTCGAGGACGTGCTCTCGTGAACAAGTTCGAGCGCCAGGGGGCGATCCTGCGCCTGGTCGCCGAGCGCGAGCTTGCGACGCAGGCCGAGGTCGCGGAGGCACTTCGCAAGGAAGGGATCGATGCCGTGCAGACGACGGTCTCGAGAGACATCGCGCAGCTCGGGCTGGTGAAGGTCCGCAACCGCGACGCGAAGCTCGTGTACGCGCTCCCCGGCGCCGACGACCTCACACGGATGTCCGACCTCGCGGCGGCGCTTCGCCGTTGGACCGTCTCGCTCACCGCGACGGGGCCGCTCGTCGTCATCCAGACTCCGTCCGGTTACGCGAACGCGCTCGCGCAGCAGATCGACGCCGCGCGGCTCCCCGACATCGCCGGCACGGTCGCCGGCGACAACACGATCTTCGTCGCTGCGCGCGAGGACATGTCCGGCTCGGAGCTCGCCGAGGCGTTCCGCCACCACCTCGACGGCGACACCTAGGACGAGCCGAACGCCTCGGTGAGCGTCTCGCGCGGAGCGCCTCCCGCGCCGTATGTTGACGTCCCCTCGAGTTTGAGTTCCTCGGCGCCGGAGACGAGCGCGCCGTAGGCGACCGATGCCAGGAGGCCGCCCGTCGACACGCGGCGGACGCCGACCGACGCGAGCTCTCCGATGCTCGGCCCGCCGGGGAGTGCGAGCACGTTGACGGGCACGCCGACCGCCTCGACGACCTCTTGGACGTCCGCGAGATCGCGGAGGCCGGGTGCGTAGACGACGTCCGCGCCCGCGTCCCGGTACGCGACGAGCCGCGTGATCATGTCGTCGAGGTCGTCGACGCCTCGGATCGAGTTCTCGCAGCGGCCGGTCAGCACGAGCGGGTCGTCGAGCGCGTGCGCCGCCTCGGCCGCAACTGCGACCCGCTCGGCCGCGACCTCGACGTCGTCGATGCGGTCCGTCGCCGGGTCGTAGTCCTCGACGGAGAACCCCGCGGCGCCGGCCTCGGCGAGGAGCGCCACCGTCTCGGCGACGCCTCCCGGATCATCCGGGTAGCAGCGCTCGCTGTCGACGTTGAGCGGGAGCGCGGTCGACTCCACGAGGAGACGGACGTGCGAGACGAGCTCCTCGCGGGTGACCTGCTGGTCGAGCTTGCCGAGCGACCACGCGTAGCCAGCGCTCGTCGTCGCGAGCGCCTCGAAGCGGCGGCCGCGAGCAGCCGTGCCGAGCCCACGTCCCATGGGTTCGGCATGACAAAGATCTGCTCCCGGGCGTGCAGCTCGCGGAAGCGGGAGCGGCGCTCGGCTACCGTCATCGACGGTCGGACGTCAGCTCGGCTGCGGGACGATCCGGATGTACGGCTTCGGCTCCTCCCACTCGCCGAAGATCTCCTTCGCCTCGTCGTTCGAGACCGAGCCGGCGATGATGACCTTGTCGCCCTGCTGCCAGTTCACGGGCGTCGAGACCTTGTGCGTGGCCGTGAGCTGGAGCGAGTCGATGACGCGGAGCACCTCGTCGAAGTTGCGGCCGGTCGTCATCGGATACACGAGGACGAGCTTGACCTTCTTGTCGGGGCCGATCACGAAGACGTTGCGCACCGTCTGGTTGTCCGCGGCCGTGCGGTCGGCCGCTTCGCCCTCGACGTGTCCGGGGAGCATTCCGTAGAGCTGCGAGACCGTGAAGTCCGCGTCCCCGATGATCGGGTAGTTGGGCGCCACGCCCTGCGTCTCCTCGATGTCCTTCGCCCAGCCCGTGTGGTCGCCCGTCGAGTCGACGGAGAGCCCGATGATCTTGACGCCGCGGCGGTCGAACTCGGGCTTGATCTTCGCCATGTATCCGAGCTCGGTCGTGCACACGGGCGTGAAGTCCTTCGGATGCGAGAAGAGCACGGCCCACGAGTCGCCGATCCAGTCGTGGAAGTCGATCGGTCCTTCCGTGGTCTCGGCGTGGAAATCCGGAGCCGGGTCATAGACGTGAGCGCCATCGAGTCCTCCCTGTGAGAGATGCTGCCTGCCGACTGCGGGGGGCAGCCCGAACGGGAAATCTCATCCTTCATATCAGACGCGCTTCGGCTCGCGCCGCTTTCATTCTTTAGCCCCATGAGGCCCCGGACGGAGCGATCAGGCCGCCCGGAGTCCGGGCCTCGAGGTTTGAGTTACGCGTCTTTGGTGGAGCTAGCCGGGCTCGAACCGGCGACCTCCTGGGTGCGATCCAGGCGCTCTCCCAACTGAGCTATAGCCCCGAGGGAGCAGGATTGTACCGGGGGAAGGGGTCGCGATCCTCGTCGACGGGCTACGGGAAGCCGAAGCGCGGCCGGGCTCGGTCGGTACGTGCACGGAGGCGTCGGCGCCTTGCACACCGTTGCGGCCGGCTCGTCCTGCTTGGGGATCAGTCTCGGCTTGTCCTGTGCGTGCGGGATGGCGGCGCCACCGATCAGGATTCCGAGGACGAGGAGCCAGAGCGCTGCGGTGACCCTCGCCCAGAGCGGGTAGGGGCGAGACTCCCGCGCCGGCGGCGCGGCGTTCGGGGCACCGGGCACAGGGCCGAGGCGCCGGCGCGGCGCGGCGACCGGGTACGACAGGGCGGCGCGGGCGCGTGCGCCGAGCTCGGGATCGACGAGCACGAGCTCGGGACTGATCGTCTCGAACGTCACGCGATGCATTCTGGCTGACCGTCCGGAGCGCTCGCAGATGGAGACACCGCTGCCAAGCGTCACGAGTGCGCGCCGAGCTGTCCACACCGCCGCACAACCATGCGGGTTGCAGGGCTCCTGTCGTTTCCGGACGTCTGTTCGCGGGCGCGAGCCGCGACTAGACCCATCCGCGACAGCGACGAAAGGAGGGTGCGTGTACGCACGCATGATCGGAATCGGGCTCGCGAGCGCCGTGGCGGTGGCCGCGAGCGCATTTGCGGGAGCGTCGTCGCAGACGGCGCACGCGCAGGGCACGATCGTGGCCTGCCAGAAGAAGAGCGGTGGCTTCGTCCGGGTGGTGCGAGACCCGTCGCAGTGCAGGAAGACGGAGAAGGTGCTCACCTGGAACACCGAAGGCACAGCCGGACCGAAGGGTGCCGACGGGGCGATCGGCCCTGCCGGTCCGGTCGGCCCCGCAGGTCCGGCGGGTCTTCCTGGAGAACGGGGGCTTCCGGGTTCGCAGGGAGAGCCGGGCACGCAGGGGCTTACGGGACCGGCGGGACCCCAAGGCCCTGCGGGACCTCAAGGTCCTGCAGGTTCGGGAGGCGCGACGCTCGCCGGACTCGAAGGCACGGCCTGCAAGCGCTCGGACGA
>CAWKEV010000046.1:0-16442 GCA_963848725.1 uncultured Actinomycetes bacterium
CTCTCTCTCTCTCTCTCTCTCTCTCTCCTCGCTCGCTCGCTCGCCCGCTCGCCCGCTCGCTCGCTCGCCGCCCGCGCCCGCCGCCCGCCCGCCCGCCCTCGCTCGCTCGCTCGCTCGCCCGCTCGCTCGCTCGCCCGCGCCCGCTCGCCCGCGCCCGCTCGCCCGCCCGCCCGCCCGCCCGCCCGCCCGCCGCCCGCCCGCCCGCTCGCTCGCCCGCTCGCCCGCCCGCCCGCGCCCGCCCGCGCCCGCCCGCCCGCGCCCGCGCCCGCCCGCCCGCCCGCCCGCGCCCGCGCGGAATTGCTTTGTGTCCTAGAGCCAGCCGCCGCTGCCGTGCGCGACCGCGATCTCGGCGCCCGCGACCTGGCTGTCGCCCGCCTCGCCGCGCAGCTGCCGCGTCGCCTCGCACAGCAGGAACAGGCCGCGCATGCCCGGGATGGGTCGCCGACAGCCCGCCGCCGTCGGTGTTCGTCGGCAGCGCGCCGCCGAGGCGCAGGTTGCCGCCGTGTCGGTGACGAACGCGCCGCCCTCGCCCTTCGGCGCGAAGCCGAGGTCTTCGAGCACGACGAGCACCGTGTAGGTGAACGAGTCGTACATCGCGAACATGTCGACGTCGGCCGGCGTGATGCCGGCCTCCGCGAACGCCTTCGGTCCGCTGACGGCGCCGGCGGTGCGCGTCATGTCGGCCATGCGCCTGGATCGAGTGGTGCGTCGTGCCGCCGGCCGCGCCGCGCACGTACACCGGGCGGTGCGCCAGGTCGCGCGCGCGTGTCCTCGGTCGTGAGGATGATGCAGCAGCCGCCGTCGGAGATCACGCAGCAGTCGAGCTTGTGCAGCGGGTCGGCGACGAGCTTCGAGCCGAGCACGTCGTCGACGGTGATCGGGTCGCGGTACATCGCGTGCGGGTTGCGCGCCGCGTGCTCGCGCGTCTGCACCGCGATCGACGCGAGCTGCTCGGGCGTCGTGCCGTACTGGTGCATGTGCCGCTGCGCGGCCATCGCGTAGGCGCCGACGAGCGTGAGCCCGGTCGGGAACTCGTAGCGACATCGGCAGCGGCATCGCCATGCCGCCGCCGCCGCCGCCCCCGCCGCCGGTGCCGAGCGTGCGGCCCGACGCCGACAGCTGGTTGTTGCCGTAGACGATCGCGACCGTGTCGACGTCGCCGTTCTGGATCGCCCGGTACGCGTGCATGGCGTGGAACTCGAAGCTCGAGCCGCCGACGCTCGTCGACTCGAGCCAGCGCGGCGTGAGGCCGAGGTACTCGGCGAGCTGCACCTCGTGCATCCCGCCGTAGCCCGCGCTCGCGAGGCCGTCGATGTCGCGACTTCTCGAGGCCGGCGTCGTCGAGCGGCGCGCGGAACGACTGCGCTTCAGCATCGTGCCGGTCAGTCCGGGCGACCGGACCGTCGGCCAGCCCGACTCCCACGACACACACGTTCGCGTTGCACGGGGCGGCAACGTACCAACGCGCCGGTCCGCCCGCATCCGCACGTACGCAATTCCGGCCCGGCGAGTAGCTGTCGCTCGCATGAGCCGCGACCACATCGCACGCGCAACCACCGCACGTTCTGGGACGCCGACTCGGATGCGTACCAGGAAGTGCACGGCGACGAACTCGCGGCGCACCCGCTCGCCTGGGGTGCGTGGCGACGGCCCGAGTCGAATTGCGCGTGCTCGGCGACGTGGCCGGGCAGCGAGATCCTCGAGTTGGGCTGCGGTGGCGCACGAGTGGGCGGCCGCGCTCGCGGCACAGGGCGCGACACTGCGTCGGGCTCGACCTCTCGGCCGTCGCAGCTTCGCCACGCAAGGTGCGCACAGCGCCGCCGAGCGGGCAGGCCGTGCCACTCTGTCCTCGCGAGCGCGGAGTCGGTGCCGTCTGCGGCGAACTCGTTCGACACCGTCTTCTGCGATCACGGGGCGATGGGCTTCGTGCGACCCGAGGCGCACCGTCCCCGAAGCCGCCGCGTGCTGCGGCCGGGCGGGCTGCTCGCGTCCCCGCGACGCATCCGCTCGTGTACCTCACGTGGAACGATGCCAAGGAGCGGCAGACCCGCAAGCTGCAGATCGACTACGCCGAGCTCGGCGCACGGACACGAGGCGAGGGCACCGATCGACTGGTCCGTTGCGCCGAGCCGCTGGATCCGGCTGCTGCGCGAGCACGGCTTCGACATCGAAGACCTGATCGAGCTCAGCCCGCCCGAAGGCGCGACCACCACGTACGACCAGTTCGTCCCCTACAAATGGGCGCGCCACTGGCCGGCCGAGGAGATCTGGAGAGCACGCAAGCGTTGAGCGCGCGTCGCCGGCCCGCTACGGGACGACGTGGAACGAGTCCGTGAGCTCGTGGAACAGCTTGCCGGCACCGCTCGACGAGTGCACGAGCAGATAGAAGACGTTCAGCCGTCGAAGAACAGTCGCATCTTGGCCGGGTAGCCGTCGCCGGTGTCGAGTGAGACATCGATGCCGCGATAGCCCTCGTGCATGATCGTCGGAGTGGCTCTTCGTCGTCGCGTCGCCGCGGCCGCCATCCGTCGTGCGTGCTGAGCAGGCGCGGCGTCGAACACCTGGTCGGTGGGCCCCGGGCAGCGGGCCGATCGCGACGGTGCCGACGGCAATCTCCCAGCCGTCGGAAGCGCTCGATCAGCGCGTTGTAGGCCGGTGTAAACCTGCCCGTCGACGGTGTCGGAAGCGGTGACTCGACCGGCGGCCCGGAAGCCGCGGCTTCGTAGTGGTGTCCGGCCGGTCGTAGGTCACGCCGCCACCGCGGCGTACTCCTCGGTGCCCTGCGGCAGGTCGTCGAAGAACCGGTCCTGCACCACGCGCAGCCGCCGCGCAGCGACCACGAGCACGACGAGCACGGCGACGACCTTGCGCCACGACGAACGCGAGGTCCTCGCGTCGGGTTCGGCGCGGCCCAGGTGAGCGAAGCGGATTCGGCCGCGAACGACATGGCGGTGGCTCGTAGCCGCCGGGGCCGATCGGGCCGCCGATCTTCACCGGGAGGTTGTAGCTCTGGTCGTAGCCGCCGCTCGGTGGGGCTGCGGTCGGAAGCGGTGGTCCCACCGTCCGCCGGGGCAGCGTCGGCAGTTGCGGTGGACCGCCGGCCGGTGCTCCCGGCGGGCGGTATGGGCGGGGCGGGGGTGCGGCCGCCTTCGTGGCACGCGGGCGCCGGCCCGGCGGCGACGTTGCCGGCCAGGGCCGGGACCCGGTCTACGAGCGCGGCGTGACAGCGCTTGCAGGTGTCCCACGTCTCGGGAACCAGATATCCACAGTTCTGACACGCCCGCACCGTCCGGATATCGACCCGTCGCGCGATGAAGACCGTTCGGCTCGGCGCCCTAGATCAGGCGGTCCCAAGGAGGCCGCGATGCGATCGGCGTGGGCGTCGGTCGACCGGTGAGCACCGCCACCGCCCCGACTCCCGAGACCTATGTCCCGCGCCTCAAGGAGCGGTACGAGAGCGAGATCCGGCCGCGCCTGCAGGAGGAGCTCGGCGTCTCCTCGACGATGCAGGTCCCGCGGGTCACCAAGGTCACGCTGAACATGGGCGTCGGCGAGGCGAAGACCGATGCGAAGGCGCTGGACGCGGCCATCGAGGAGCTGACCGTTATCTCGGGCCAGCATGCGCAGGTCCGGCGCGCGACGAAGTCGATCGCGAGCTTCAAGCTCCGCGAGGGCATGGCCGTCGGTGCGCGTGTGACGCTGCGCGGTGCACGCATGTACGAGTTCCTCGACCGGCTCGCCTCGATCGCGCTCCCCGAATCCGTGACTTCCGCGGTCTCGACCCCGGCTCGTTCGACGGTCGCGGCAACTACTCCATCGGTATCCGGGAGCAGATCATCTTCCCCGAGGTCGACTACGACAGGGTTCCGGCCATCCGTGGCCTCGACATCGCGATCACGACGTCGGCGGAGTCGGACGAGGCGGGGCACGCGCTCCTCGCCGCGCTCGGCCTGCCGTTCGCCGAATTCAGAAGGGACGCCTAACGCATGGCCAAGAAGTCGCTCGTCGTCAAGCAGCAGCGGGAGCCGAAGTACACGGTGCGCGGGTACTCCCGCTGCAACCGCTGTGGTCGCCCGCGTGCCGTCTACCGCAAGTTCGGCGTCTGCCGGATCTGCCTGCGGGAGCTCGCGCATCAGGGCGCGGTCCCGGGAATGACGAAGTCGAGCTGGTAGGAGGACGAAGGTGCTGACCGATCCGATCGCCGACATGCTCACCCGCGTCCGAAACGCGAATCGCGCGCTCCACGAGTCGGCCTCGATGCCGACCTCGCGCATGAAGGAGGAGATCGCCCGCATCCTCAAGGACGAGGGCTACATCCGGGACTTCCAGATCGTGCAGCTCGCGGACGAGAAGGACAAGCCGCTGCCGCACCGCACCCTCGTCATCGAGCTCAAGTTCGGCAAGGACCGCCGGCGCGTGATCACCGACCTCAAGCGCGTGTCGAAGCCGGGCCGGCGCGTGTACGCGGGGAAGGACCGGCTTCCGCGTGTGCTCGGCGGCCTCGGCACCGCGATCATGTCCACCTCGAGCGGCGTCATCACGCATCGCCAGGCCGCGGAGCGCGGCGTCGGCGGCGAGGTCATCGCCTTCGTCTGGTAGCGATGTCGCGGATCGGCAGAAAGCCCATCGAGGTCCCGGCCAGCGTCACGGTCGCGATCTCGCACGGCCGCGTGCAGGTGAACGGACCGCTCGGAGAGCTGAGCCAGGCGGTTCCCACGCGCATGCAGATCGAGAAGGAGGAGAACGAGGTCGTCGTCACCCGGCCGACGGAGCGCGGCCAGGACCGCGCGCTCCACGGTCTCACGCGGACTTTGATCGCGAACATGGTCGAGGGCGTGACGCAGGGCTTCGAGAAGCACCTCGAGATCCAGGGGGTCGGCTACCGCGCGCAGCTCAAGGGCGCCGACCTCGAGCTCGCGGTCGGCTACTCGCATCCGGTCGTGATCCGGCCCCGGGACGGCATCTCGTTCGACGTCCCCATTCCCACCCAGATCGTGGTCAAGGGCATCGACAAGCAGATGGTCGGGCAGACGGCCGCGGAGATCCGGAAGGTCCGTCCCCCGAACCGTACAAGGGCAAGGGAATCCGCTACCGCGACGAGCAGGTCCGCAGGAAGGTCGGAAAGAGGGCATGAGCGCCACGAAGGTCGAAGCACGCAAGCGCCGTCATCGCCGTGTCCGCGGCAAGATCGCCGGGACCGCGGATCGCCCCCGCCTCGTCGTGCACCGCTCGAACCGCGGGATCTCCGCCCAGCTCGTTGACGACGAGAGCGGCCGCACGCTCGCCGGCGCATCCTGGACGACCGTGGGCGCGAGCCCGAACAAGACGGAGCAGGCGCGGGAGGTCGGCAAGGCCGTCGCCGCGGCCGCGAAGACCGCGGATATCGAGACCTGCGTGTTCGACCGCGCGCGGCTACCTTTACCACGGACGCGTGCAGGCGCTCGCCGAGGGCGCGCGCGAGGGAGGACTTCGATTTTGAGCACGACCGACGTCATGGAGACCCGTGAGCTGAAGGAGCGGGTGATCGAGATCAACCGCGTCGCCAAGGTGGTCAAGGGCGGCCGCCGGTTCTCGTTCACGGCGCTCGTCGTCATCGGCGACGAGGTCGATCGCGTCGGCCTCGGCTACGGCAAGGCGCGCGAGGTGCCGCTCGCGATCTCGAAGGCCGTGGAGGACGCGAAGAAGAACCTCTTCCGCGTCCCGAAGCACGGTCAGACGATCACGCACGAGATCATCGGTCGCTTCGACGCGGCACGGGTGGTACTGCGGCCTGCGAGCGAAGGCACCGGGGTCATCGCCGGCGGCGGCGTCCGCGCTGTCCTCGAGCTCGCAGGCATCCGCGACGTGCTCGCGAAGAGCCTCGGCACGACGACGCCGATCAACATGACCCGCGCGACCGTCGAGGGCCTGCGCAGGCTCGAACGTCCGGAGGACGTGGCGCAGCGCCGCGGCAAGACGATCTCGGAGGTCCTCCCGCTCCCGAGGAGGCCACGGCCGACCGAGGAAGCTCCCGAGCCGGAGGCGGCTGCCGCAGAGGATGGCGACGCGTGAGCGCGACGCTCAGGATCACGCAGGTGCGGAGCGGGATCAGCCAGTCCGACCGCCATCTCGGCACCCTGCGCGCGCTCGGCCTCGGGAAGATCGGCCGGAGCGCCGAGCATGCGGACTCTCCGCAGCTCCGCGGAATGCTGCGGCAGGTCAAGCATCTCGTCCGGATCGACGGTGAGGAGGCGTAGATGGCCGACGAGCTGAACCTCTCCAACCTCTCGCCGGCGCAGCCGCGCAAGAACCGCAAGCGCGTCGGTCGGGGGCTCGGCTCCGGCAAGGGACGCTACTCCGGCCGCGGTCTCAAGGGCCAGAAGTCCCGCGCGGGCTCCCACAAGATGCCCGCCGGCTTCGAGGGCGGCCAGATGCCGATCGACATGCGGCTCGGGAAGCTGCGCGGGAACACGTCCGCGGACGCGATGCCCATCGGCCCGTTCCGGACCCAGACGCAGCCCGTCAACGTCGCCTCGCTCGAGGCCCGCTTCGACGCGGGCGCGGAGGTGACCCCGGAGTCGCTCAAGGCGACCGGCCTCGTCCGCAAGCTCTCGATCGACGTCAAGGTTCTCGGCGAGGGCGAGCTGACGAAGAAGCTCTCCGTGTCGGCGCACGGCTTCTCGAAGTCCGCGATCGAGAAGATCGAAGCCGCCGGCGGAACCGTGACGTGGCTCCGCGGCGAGCCGGTCAAGAAGAAGCGCAAGCGGCACAAGGCGGCGGCCACCGTCGCCGAGGAGCCGGAGATCGAGACCGATGCCACCGCGGCCGAGGAGGCTCCGGCCGAAGAGCCCGCGGACGAGGAAGGGGCCGAGTAGCGCATGTTCTCCTGGCTCGCGAATGCCTGGCGGGTCCCCGAGCTCCGGAATCGCGTGCTCTTCACCGCGATGATTCTCGGCTTCTACCGGCTCGGGTCGTGGATCCCGGCGCCCGGCGTCAACTCGGACACGATCTCGAACTACTTCTCGGGGCGGGGCGGCACGGTCCTCGGCCTGCTCAACCTGTTCTCGGGCGGCGCGCTGTCGCAGTTCTCGCTCTTCGCGCTCGGGATCATGCCCTACGTCACCGCGTCGATCATCCTCCAGCTCCTGACGGTCGTCATCCCGCGGCTCGCCGAGCTGCAGAAGGAGGGCGAGGCGGGGTACGCGAAGATCACGCAGTACACGCGCTACCTGACCGTGATCCTCGCAGCGGCACAGGCGACCGGGTACGCGTACCTCTTCCGGAGCCAGGGCGCGCTACAGGCGGACACCGGGCGGGTCGTCCTCATCGTCGTGTCCTTGACGGCCGCGACCGTGCTCCTCATGTGGATGGGTGAGCTGATCACGAAGCGGGGCATCGGCAACGGGATCTCGATCCTGATCTTCGCCTCGATCCTCGTCGCCGCACCGCTCGCGATCGCGGCCTGGTGGAACGGCGGCCCGATGGAGAAGCTCTTCTTCCCGCTCATCGCACTCTCGGTCTGCGCCTCGGTCGTCTTCGTGCAGGAAGGCCAGCGGAGGATTCCGATCCAGTACGCGAAGCGCATGGTCGGCCGGCGCATGACCGCAGGCGGCTCGACCTACCTGCCGCTGCGCGTGAACATGGCCGGGGTCATCCCGATCATCTTCGCGGCGGCGATTCTCGCCTTCCCGCCGACGATCGCGCAGTACTTCCCGACGACGCAGACGTTCATCAACCAGCACTTCCAGCCCGGGAACCTCACGTACCTCTTGATCGAGGGCGCGATGATCGTGATCTTCACGTACTTCTACACGGCCGTTCAGTTCAACCCGGTCGACCAGGCGGACAACCTGCGCAAGTACGGGGGATACATTCCCGGGATCCGACCCGGCCCGCCGACGGCGCAGTACCTCGACCGGGTGCTCTCGCGCCTCACGCTGCCCGGATCGCTCTTCCTCGCGGCGGTGGCGATCCTGCCGAGCCTCTTCATCCGGTACGGCGGCTTCTCACAGGCGAGCGCCCGCGCGCTCGGCGGGACGTCCGTGCTGATCGTGGTCGGCGTCGCGCTCGACACGATGCGGCAGATGGAGTCGCAGATGATGATGCGCTCCTACGAGGGCTTCCTGAAGTAGCGAGGCCCTCGCGATGAGGATCTTGATCCTGGGCCTGCAGGGGTCCGGCAAAGGCACCCAGGCGAAGCTGATGGCCGCTGCGTACGGCGTCCCGCACGTCGCGACGGGGGACATCTTCCGCGACGCGATGGCCGAAGGCAGCGAGCTCGGCGAGCGCGTCCGTCCGTACTACGAGGCCGGAGACCTCGTCCCCGACGATCTCACGATCGAGCTCATCCGCGAGCGGCTCGCGAGCGAAGACGGCTTCGTGCTCGACGGCTTTCCTCGCACGCTCCCACAGGCCGAGGCGCTCGACGCGATGCTCGAGGAGATCGGCAAGCCGCTCGACGTCGTGCTCCTACTCGAGGTGAGCGACGACGTCTCCTTCGCGCGGCTGATCAAGCGCCGTGAGGTCGAGGGCCGTACCGACGACACCCCGGAGGGAATCCGGAACAGACTGCGGCACTACCACGAGCGTACGGAACCAGTCGTCGAGCGCTATCGGAACGAGGGTCGGCTGGTCGCGGTCGACGGCGAGCGGGGGGTCGACGAGGTCGCAGGCGCGATCGAGGATGCCCTCCGGGTCGGGGCTCACTGACATGATCGTCCGCAAGAGCCCTCGCGAGATCGAGAAGATGGCCCGCGCCGGAGAGCTCGTCGCGGACACGATCGCGCACGTCGGTACGGCAATCGCGCCGGGGGTCACGACAGGCGAGCTCGACGTGATCGCCGACCGCTTCATCCGCGAGCGCGGCGGCGTCCCGACGTCCCAGGACTACAACGGCTACCCGGCCGCGATCTGCATCTCGCCGAACGACGTCGTCGTCCACGGGATCCCGGGCCGATACGTGGTGAGCGACGGAGACCTGGTCACGATCGACGTGGGCGTCACCCTCGACGGCTATATCGCCGACAGCTCGTACACGTTTGCGGTCGGCGAGATCGACGACGAGGCGCAGCGCCTGCTCGACGTCGCCCAGGACGCTCTCGCCGCCGGCATCGCCGAGGCACGCATCGGGAACCGCGTCGGCGACATCTCGCGTGCCGTGCAGACGGTCGTCGAGGCCGGCGGCTTCTCGGTCGTCCGGAGCCTGGTCGGCCACGGGGTGGGACGGAGGTACCACGAGGAGCCGCACATCCCCAACTTCGGCGAGCCCGGCCGGGGGCCGCGCCTCTCCGAGGGGATGACGATCGCGATCGAGCCGATGATCACGATCGGCAGCCCCGAGGTCTCGCTCGGCGACGACGGATGGACGATCACCACCGTCGACGGATCGCTCTCCGCGCACTTCGAGCACACCGTCGCGATCACCGACGAGGGGCCGCGCATCCTCACGCCCCGCGTCGGGGTACCCGCCACCGGCGTCAATGCAGGAGCCGTGCACCCATGAACGATCAGTGCGTGAAGGGTCGAAAGTGAGCGGCGGCCGCGGTCGCGCCTCAGGGGTCTGCGCGCAACGGGAATCCTCGACCGGATTGGCGTCTGCACCAAAAAGGCCCTGTGCTAGGATGACCGGCCGCGGTGCGGCGGAAGGTTACTGCGCCGCCACACTCGAGAGGAAAGCCCGCGACCGTGAGGTTCTGGCTCTAGCTCGTCGAGGCGGTCCCGGACGAACGACGTTCCGAACGAGGTAGCGAGGAGCCGATGAAGGTACGCCCGTCAGTCAAGCCCATGTGCGAGCGCTGTCGCGTCATCAAGCGCCACGGCCGCACGATCGTCATCTGCTCGAACCCCCGCCACAAGCAGAGGCAGGGCTAGGCAATGGCACGCATCGCCGGGGTGAACCTCCCGACCCAGAAGCGGCTCGAGATCGGGCTCACGTACATCTTCGGAATCGGCCAGTCGACCGCTCGGAAGATCTGCAAGGAGCTCGAGCTGGATCCCGACGAGAAGGTTCGCGACCTCACGGACGAGGAGGTCACGAAGCTCCGCAACTACATCGACTCCGATCTCGAGGTCGAAGGCGACCTCCGCCGCGACCGGGCGCAGGCGATCAAGCGCCTGACCGAGATCGGCGCGTATCGCGGGATCCGTCACCGCCGCGGCCTCCCAGTTCGCGGCCAACGGACGAAGACGAACGGGCGCACCCGCAAGGGTCCCAAGAAGACCGTCGGGCGCGGCAAGAAGGCCGCCAAGTAATGGCACCTCCTCGCAGGTCCGCCGCCCGCGGCCGCACGCGCCGCCGGGTGAAGAAGAACATCGCCATCGGCCAGGCGCACATCAAGACGTCGTTCAACAACACGATCGTGACGCTCACCGATCGTGAGGGAAACGTCATCGTCTGGGAGTCCGCCGGCTCGGCCGGGTTCAAGGGCTCGCGCAAGTCGACGCCCTTCGCCGCCCAGGTCACGGCAGACAGCGCTGCCCGGAAGGGCATGGAGCACGGGCTGCAGAAGGTCGAGGTCTTCGTCAAGGGTCCCGGCTCGGGACGCGAGACCGCGATCCGCTCGCTCCAGGCCGCGGGCCTCGAGATCCTCGGCGTGAAGGACGTCACGCCCCAGGCGCACAACGGGGTCCGGCAAAGGAAACGGAGAAGGGTTTGACCTCGATGACCTCTTGGTACGTATCTCCCTCGCCGGACAGCGAGCAGCAGCTTTCGGCGCTGAACGGCGCGCGGGAGCGGCAGCGGAGGAGGGTCTAGCCGGATGGCTCGCGACCTCGGACCGAAGTGCCGCGTCTGCCGACGGGAGGGCATCAAGCTCTTCCTCAAGGGCGAGCGCTGTCTGACGGAGAAGTGCTCCGTCGAGCGGCGGAGCTACCCGCCGGGCGAGCACGGCCGCGGCCGGATCAAGCAGAGCGAGTACCTGCTCCAGCTCCGCGAGAAGCAGAAGGCGCGCCGCTACTACGGGTTGCTCGAGCGTCAGTTCCGAACGACCTACGAGAAGGCGAGCCGCCGGCAGGGCGCGCCGGGCGAGAACCTCCTGCGCGCGCTCGAGACGCGTCTCGACAACGTCGTCTACAGGCTCGGCTTCGCGGGGTCACGCGCCCAGGCGAGACAGCTCGTCCGGCACGGCCATTTCCAGGTCAACGGACGCCGGGTGAACATCCCGAGCTACGGCGTCCGGCCGAACGACGTCGTAACCCTGAGGCAGGGCAGCCCGGTCGAGCAGCTCGTGCGCGACGCCACCGATCTCACGGCATCCGTCGCTCCCTGGCTCCAGGCCGACCACGACGGCCTGACCGGGCAGATGCTCAAGTGGCCCGAGCGCGACGAGATCGACGCGCCGGTCCAGGAATCTCTCATCGTCGAGCTCTACTCGAAGTGATGCGCCGGGCCGCGTGGCCCGAGCAGAAGGAAAGGAAGGAAAGTTGGCTGTTAGGACAAGCCTGATGGAGTTCCAGATTCCGAGGATCGTCCACGAGGAAGCGGACGATCACCGCGGGATCTTCGGTATCGAGCCGCTCGACCGCGGCTTCGGGCACACCTTCGGCAACTCGCTGCGGCGCGTGCTGCTGTCCTCGCTCGAGGGCGCAGCGGTGACCGCGGTGAAGATCGAGGGCGTCGCCCACGAGTTCACCACGCTTCCGGGCGTCCGCGAGGACGTCACGGACATCATCCTCAACCTCAAGAACCTGATCGTCCGCCTCCACGGAGCGTCGCCCGAGATCGAGGTCTACATCGCGAAGAAGGGCGCCGGCCCCGTCACCGCGGCGGACATCGAGGCTCCCGCCGACCTCGAGGTGCTGAACCCCGAGCTCGAGATCGCGAACCTCGACGGGAAGGGCAAGCTCGAGATGACCCTGACCATCGGCCGTGGCCGCGGGTACGTTCCCGCCGAGCTGAACCGTGGGCCCGAGACGACGATCGGCGTCATCCCGATCGACTCGATCTTCTCGCCGGTCCGCCGGGTGGCGTACGAGGTCGAGGCATCCCGCGTCGGCCAGCGGACGGACTACGACAAGCTCGTCCTCGACGTCACGACCGACGGCTCGCTCGACCCGCGCGACGCGATCGCGCAGGCGGCCGACATCCTCATCCGACAGCTCGCGATCTTCACCGATATCGAACGGATCGAGGGCTTCGGCGAGGCCGCGGCGGAGGCCGCGGCCGAGGCGCCTGTGACGCACGGGATGGAGAACTTCCCGATCGAGGAGCTCGAGCTCGGCGTCCGGTCGTACAACTGCCTGAAGCGGGTCGGCATCGAGACCATCGGCGATCTCACGTCGAAGTCCGAGGCGGAGCTCGTCGCGATCCCGAACTTCGGTCGCAAGTCGATCGAGGAAGTGCGGGCGGCGCTTGGGACGCACGGCCTGACGCTCAAGGGCGAGGAGCTCTAGGAACCACGCCGTGCGGCATCAGCGAACCGGTAAGAAGCTGGGCCGCGACGCGGCCCACCGCAAAGCGCTGTACTCGAACCTCGCCGGTTCGCTGATCGAGCACGGGCGGATCGAGACGACCGTGGCGAAAGCCAAGGCGGTCAAGCCGTTCGCCGAGAAAATGATCACCCTGGGCAAGCGCGGCGACCTGCACGCACGGCGGCAGGCACTCGCCGCGCTTCGCTCGAACGACGTCGTTCACCAGCTCTTCGCCGAGGTGGCGCCGCGCTTCGCGACGCGCCCCGGCGGCTACACGCGCATCGTCCGCATCGGCCAACGCCAGGGAGATGCGGCCGAGATGGTCTACCTCGAGTTCGTCGACCACGAGCCCGCTCCGTCGCAGTTCGCGCTCTCGCGCGCGCGCCGCGCAGAGGCGGAGCAGGCCGAGTCCTAGGAACCGCGGTCGGCCTGCAGAGTACTCTGCCGGCGTGCTCACCCTGATCGCGATCCTGCTCGCGATCTTCGTGCTCCACGAGCCGTGGGGCCTCGTCGCGATCGTCGTCGCGGGCATGATCGACATCCTCGAGGTGATCGTCTTCCGCATGTGGTCGCAGCGGAAGAAAGCACGCGTCGGCGTCCAGATGCTCGTCGGCAGGACGGCCGTCGCGCTGGGTGCGATCTCCCCCAGCGGCCAGGTCCGGGTCGACGGTGAGATCTGGGAGGCACGGAGTGAGTCGCCCGTCGCAGGTGGTGCGGACGTCGTAGTCCGCGCGGTCGACGGGCTGACCCTGCTCGTGACGCCCGTGCCGGAGTGATCAGTCCCAGGCGACGGGCAGCGATACGAGGCTGCGGAAGAGCGGGATCGGCCTCCATACGAGCTCATCGGCGTCGACCGCGAGCCGCAACGCAGGCAGGCGATCGAAGAGGGTACGCAGGGCGACTTCCGTCTCGATCCGCGCGAGTGGCGCGCCGAGGCAGTAGTGGCTCCCTCTCCCGAAGCCCACGTGTTTCAGGTCGCTGCGGCCAAGGTCGAGGGACTCGGCTCCGGCGAAGCGCGCCGGGTCGCGGTTCGCCGAGCCGAGCACGGCGACGACGAGCTCGCCGCGACGGATCGTGTGCCCGCCGAGTTCGACGTCGGTTGCCGCCCAGCGGGTCAGCGATCTCTCCACCGGGCTTTCGAAGCGAACCAGCTCCTCGATCGCATTCGGAAGCGCCTCCGGGCCGGCGAGGACGTGCTCGAGCTCGTCCCGGTGCACGAGGAGCGTGAGCACGGAGCTCGCGATCAGGCTGACGGTCGTCTCGTGACCCGCGACGATGAGCAGGACCGCCATGCTCGAGAGCTCGTCCTCGGTCAGGGCGTCTCCCTGCTCCTCCGCCTGCACGAGCGCGCTCACGAGGTCGGCGCCCGGCTCGGCCCGGCGGCGTCCGAAGAGCTCGTGCAGGTAGGCGAGGAACTCCTCCACGTGGAGGGCGAACTCGGCCTTTGCCTCGTCCGTCAACGCCGGGCTCACGAATGCGTTCGACCAGACGCGGAAGCGGCCCTGATCCTCCGGCGGGATGCCGAGGAGCTCGGCGATGACCGTGATCGGGAGCGGGAAGGCGTAGTCGTCGACGAGGTCCATCTCGCCGCGCCCAACCACGCGGTCGAGGAGCTCGTCCGCGATCTCCTGGATGCGCGGGCGGAGCTGCTCGACCATGCGTGGGGTGAACGCTTTCGTCACCAGGCGGCGAAGCCGCCGGTGGTCGTCTCCGTCGAGCGCGAGCAGGTTACGGTTGATGCGATCGTCGTGCGGGACGACGTTCGACGCCGTCCACTCCGCGAGCTCGGCCTCCGTCAGCGCGAGCGCCGGATCGAGGACGAAGCGCTCGTCGTCGAGGAGGATCGCGACGACGTCGTCGTAACGGGTCACGAACCAGATGGGCGTCTCGCCGTCGAGTCCCGGCTGGCAGAAGACCGGGTCGTCCTCGCGCATCCGGGCGTACGTCGCGTCCGTCGTCGCGCGGAACGCCGTGCTGTAAAGGTCGTACTTCGGAGGCGCCTTCACCGGTGCGCTCATGATGTCAGGCTCGACTCGGTGGTCGCCGCATGAGGTTGAAGCTGACGCTCGAGTACGACGGCACCGGCTTTCGCGGGTGGGCGCGCCAGCCGGGGCTCCGCACCGTCGAGGAGTCGGTGCGCGTCGCGCTCGATGCGGTCTTTCCGTCGTGGTCGGGGCTCGCCGTTGCGGGCAGGACGGACGCCGGCGTCCATGCGACGGGTCAGGTCGCGAGCATCGACGCCGACGGCGGCCCCCCGCCGGAGAGCGCCGCGGAGGCGCTGAACGCTGTGTTCCCGGAGGACGTGGCCGTTCTGGAGGTCGAGCCTGCGGAGGAGGGCTTCAACGCGCGCTTCTCGGCGCTCTCGCGGTCGTATCGCTACCGCGTACTGACGCGGCGCTCCCGTTCGTCGCTCGATGCCCGGCGGGCGCTCTGGTGGCCCCGCACCGTCGATGTCGACGCTCTGGCCACAGCGGCGGCATTCCTTCCGGGCGAGCACGACTTCCGAGCGTTCACGCCGACCGAGACGCAGCACCACGCGTTCCACCGCAACGTGCGGGAGGCGGCGTGGGTGTCCGACGGCGACGCCCTCGACTTCGTGATCACGGCCGACAGCTTCCTGCGACACATGGTGCGGACGCTCGCCGGCACGATGCTCGAGCTCGGGCCGGACGCTCCGGCGCGAATCCTGGAGCTCCTCCAGGGTCGCCCACGCGACGACGCGGGGCTGACGGCGCCGCCGTGGGGCCTCTATCTCGAGCGGGTGGAGTACTGACGCCAGGCTACGATCGCGCGGTGCGCTTCCGGATCGTCCTCTTCGACCTCGACGGCACGCTGATCGACTCCGGCCCGATTATCCTCGCCTCCATGCAGCACGCCGCCCGGACTGTGCTCGGGCGCGAGATCCCCGCCGAGGAGCTCGGGACGACGATCGGCGGCCAGGGGATCGTCGCGCAGATGCAGGCGCTCGACGCAGAGCACGCGGACGAGCTGCTCGAGGTCTACAAGGAGCACAACGACGGCCTCCACGAGACACTCGAGGCGTTCGACGAGCTCCTCGCGCTGCTCCCGCGGCTCAGGGCCGAGGGTCGCCGGCTCGGGATCGTCACTGCCAAGCGGCACCGGACGGTCCAGCTCGCGCTCGACCGCTTCCCGGCGCTCGAGGCGGACTTCGACCTGGTCGTCGGGTACGAGGACACCGAGCTGCACAAACCCGATCCCGACCCGGTACTGCTCGCGATCGAGAAGCTCGCTGGAACGCCTGCGGAGACCGTGTACGTCGGCGACTCGCCTTTCGACATCCGCGCTGCGAAGGCGGCGGGAGCGTTCGCGGTCGCCGTCTCGTGGGGCGGGATCCATCCCGACGAGCGTCTCCTCGCCGAGGAGCCCGACGCGTTCGTGCGCTCGCCCGAGGAGCTCCTCGACGTCCTCTAGGACGGGGTCGGCGAAGGCTCGAGCGGCCGAGCTGCGCCGAGCGCTCGGCGAGGCGTCGACGGCGTACCACGTCGAGGACGAGCCGATCATCTCGGACGCCGAGTTCGACCGGCTCTACGACGAGCTCGTCGCGCTCGAGGCGGAGCATCCCGAGCTCGTCACCCCCGAGTCGCCGACCCAGCGCGTGGGCGCGACCCCGTCGGAGCGGTTCCGGAAGGTCGAGCACCTCGCTCCGATGGGCTCGCTCGACAAGGTGACGAGCGACGAGACGCTCGCGAAGTTCGCCGAGGACGTGCGGAAGCGCCTCGGCACCGACGAGCCCGTCTCGTATCTCGTCGAGCCGAAGATCGATGGGTTGGCGGTCTCGCTCCTGTACGAGGACGGCGTTTTCACCCGGGGCGCTACGCGCGGCGACGGGGAGCGGGGCGAGGACGTGACCCCGAACCTGCGGACTGTCCGCTCGATCCCGCTCTCGCTGGCGCTCGGTCCGAAGGAGCGGCCACCCGCGGTGCTCGAGGTGCGCGGCGAGGTGTACATGCCGCTCGCGGGCTTTCGTGCGTTCACGGAGCGTCAGGCGGCCGAGGGGAAGCGCGCGGCGCCGAACCCTCGCAACGCAGCTGCCG
>CAWKEV010000047.1:0-71285 GCA_963848725.1 uncultured Actinomycetes bacterium
CAATGTATTGCTCGGCGCACGTCCTCGAGCCCCGAGAAGAGCGGAATCGTCTCGAGGACGGCGCTGTCCACGGCCCCGAGCCTCTCACCTCTCGCGTCTCCGTGCGGTGGCGAGGTGGCTACGAGGTGGTGAAGGACCGCCTGCCGGCGCGACGCCGACCACGCCCGCCCGGGCGTTGCTCACCGGACATTCACCCGATCGACAGGCGGTACACGACAATATGAGGACGATGGCTACGAAAGTCCGTTCGCAGGAGCTCGAGCCGCTCCTCAACCGCGAGCTCTCGATGCTCGACTTCCACGGACGCGTGCTCGCGCTCGCGGCCGACAAGTCGATGCCCCTGCTCGAGCGGGTCCGCTTCTGCGCGATCTTCTCGACGATCCTGGACGAGTTCTTCCAGGTGCGCGTCGCCGGACTGCTCGGCCAGGCGGAGTCGGGGCTCGCGATGCTCTCGCCCGACGGCCTCACTCCCCAGCAGGCGCTGGCCCGAATCAGGGAGCGCGTCCTCGAGCTGACCGCTCGGCAGTCGCGGATGTGGAAGCGCGAGCTGCGCCCCGAGCTCGCGTCGGCCGGAATCGAGCTCGGCGGCATCGAGGACTGCGACGAGCGCGAGCTCGTGAAGCTCGAGCGCCGGTTCCAGCGGGAGATCTACCCCGTCTTGACGCCGCTCGCGGTCGGCCCTGGCCAGCCGTTCCCCTACATCTCGCGCTCTCGCTGTCGCTCGCACTCTTCGTGAGCGACCCCGAGACGGGCGAGGAGCGCTTCGCGCGCGTGAAGATCCCGGAGGGTCTCCCACGATTCGTCGATATCGGCGGCCGAGGGCTCTTCATCCCCCTCGAGCAGGTGATCGCGCACTTCCTGCCACAGCTCTTCCCGGGCGTGACGATCGTCGAACGCGCGGTGTTTCGCGTCACGCGGGACGCCGACTTCGAGGTCTCGGATGACGCGGCCGACCTCCTCGAGGCCGTGGAGGCCCAGCTCCGGAAACGGCGGTTCGGAGACGTGGTGCGGGTGGAGGTGAGCCGGTCCGCATCCTCGGAGATGGTGGAGCGGCTGACCCGGGGCCTCGGCGCCGACGAGACGCAGATCTACCGCATCGAGAGCCCCCTCGACCTGTCCGAGCTCGCCGAGATCGTCGCCCTCGAGCGTCCCGACCTGAAGGACGAGCCCTGGGTGCCCGTGGTCCCGCCGAGGCTCCTCTCCGCCCAGACCGAGACCCCTCGGATCTTCGACGAGATCCGCCGGTCGGACCTCCTCGTCCATCAGCCGTACGAGTCGTTCCGCGCGAGCTTCGACGTCTTCGCGCGGGCAACGGTCGTCGACCCGGACGTCATCGCCGTGAAGACCGCGGTGTACCGGACGAGCGACGACAGCGCGCTCGTCAACTCGCTCATCGAGTGCGCCGAGGAGGGGAAGCAGTCCGTCTGCCTCGTGGAGCTCAAGGCGCGCTTCGACGAGCGCCGTAACATCGAGTGGTCACGAGCGATGGAGCAGGCGGGCGTCCATGTCGTGTACGGGTTTCCGGACCTCAAGATCCACGCCAAGATGACCCTCGTCGTCCGCCGCGAGAGCGAAGGCCTCCGACGCTACGCGCACATCGCGACGGGGAACTATCACGCGGCGACGGCGCGCACCTACGAGGACATCGGGATCTTCACCGCGGACGAGGAGATCGCGGCAGACGTCGCCGACCTCTTCAACTACCTGACCGGCTTCGGGCGGCCGACCAAGTTCCGCAAGCTCCTCGTGGCGCCCTTTACGCTCCGGAGCGGGCTCGTCGACGAGATCCGCCGGGCCGCCGAGGCGGCGAAGTCCGGCGAGAAGGCCCGCATCCGCCTGAAGATGAACCACCTCGTCGACGCCGGGATCGTCCACGAGCTCTACGCTGCCTCGCAGGCCGGGGCGACAGTGGAGATCTGCGCCCGCTCGACCTGCGCGCTGCGGCCCGGCGTCCCGGGGCTGTCCGAGAACATCCACGTTCGGTCGATCGTCGGCCGCTACCTCGAGCACAGCCGGATCTACTCGTTCAGGGCAGGCGACCGGACGACGACCTACGTCGGCAGCGCCGACCTCATGCAGCGGAACCTCGACCACCGCATCGAGGTGCTCGTCCCGATCGAGAGCGCGAGACTCGGCAAGGAGGTGCACACGATCCTCGACAGCGTGTTCGCCGACGAGACCTCCGCGTGGGTGCTCGGACCCGATGGAACGTGGTCGGCGCCCGAGGCGACCGACCACAAAGCGCACTCCCATCACCAGAAGATGATGCGCCGCGCACGAGCTCGGAGCGGCCGCGGGACACGGGTCCGGCGGCGCTAGGGGAACGAGCGAGCCGGGAGCGGGGGTCCGCGAGGGCGCCGCTCCCGCGTTCGTTCAGGCGCCGGACCACGGCGGCGGAGAGCTAGCTAAAGGCTCCGTCTCGGCAGGCGTCGACGACCGAGCGGTCGCGGCCGTACGTGAGCGTCTCCCGAGCTTCCGCCACGGTGACCCAGCGCGCCACGTCCACCTCGTGCTCGAACGCGAGCCTCCCTCCCACGGGGCGCATCAACCAGTAGCGCACTCGCTTCTCACGTCCCTTCGCGTCGCGGTAGGTCGTGCCGGGAAGCTCGTCGAGGAGCTCGCACACGAGACCGGTCTCCTCCTCGACCTCGCGGAGCGCGCACTGCTCGTCGCTCTCGCCCTCCAGCGCCTTCCCTTTCGGGAGCGTCCAGTCGTCGTATTCGGGCCGGTGCACGAGGAGGACCTCGCGAATCCCCTCGCGGTCCTTCACGACCACCCCTCCCGCCGCTCTGATCACGGCTTCCGCCGCGCCGCCCGACCTTCGCGCTGAACGTGCTTCCACGCCTTCGGCCATGCCGCGCGAGCGCGGCGGCGGCGAGCCTTCTCGCGTGCGAGAAGCCGCGTCACCGCACGGCCATCGGGATCGGCTTCCGACGCCCAGGTCGTGATCCGCTCGGAAGCGATACATGCGTCCTGATGCTCGCCGAGGACGTCCTGGAGCCTCTTCGCCGCCTCGACGAAGCGCCTTCCCGGCTCGCCGAGCTCGTGCAGCGCGAGCTCCGCCGCGTAGCGCGCCCGCTTGACCCGGATCCGTGCCTCGTGGAGCTCCCTGTCGGTCGAGTCGTCGCCCAGGCGCGCGAACGTACGTCGAAGGCGCTTCAGCTCACGCGACCAGACGCTCGCCAGCGTCTCCTTCCCGGGGTTCGCCGCGGCCGGCGGCTCTTCGGCGGCGTCGAGGCGGTCGAGGAGGCGCAGGTACCGCTCGTCTTCGAGCGCCGCGATCGCGCCCTTTCGGGCGGAAGCCCGCTCGCCCTCCAACGACTCGACGAGCTCCGCGAAGGGCGCCTCTTCGCCGAGCGCGGCGAGATCGGCGCGCAGGTGCTCGAGGAGGACATCGAGATCGCGGGCCGAGCCGAGCGCCGACCCGAGCCACCCGAGCTCCGTGCGCAGCTCCTCCGCCCAGTCTGCGCCGACGAAGGGACTTCCGACTCCGAGGAACGCACGAGCCCGTCGCGTCGCGACTCGCATCTGGTGCACGTCCTCCGCCTCGACACCGAGCCGGACGCCGGGGTCGTGCTCCAGGAGCCGGCGATATTGCTCTGCGAGAGCGGCGCCGATCGCCTCGATCGGCGCGGTATCGGGAGCGAGGTCCCGGCGCTCGGCCGGGGACGCGAGCTCGAGCGCCCGAAAGAGCTTCGGCTCGAACGCGCCCGGGACGGTGGCACCCGCCCGGCGCAGCGTCTTCTCGAGGCGGCGGAGCGTGCGCTCGTCGCCGTCGAGAAGCTCGACCTCGAGCTCCCGGAAGCGACCCGTGACCCGCTGGCCGTCGAGGATCGCGACCGAGTCGTCGACGATCTCCGCTCCGTCCGTCCGGATGCTCTTCCTGCGCGTCTTCAGGCGCGCGACCCGTATCAGCGGCTCGCCGCGCAGATAGGCGGGAAGTAGCGCCATGAGGTCGGCGGGAGGGCGCGAGGGAGGACCAGGCGCCTCGAGCTCGACGCGGGCTGCGCCTCGCGGCAGCTTCAGCTGCCAGTTCCCGGCCCCGTCCTCGATCCGGTGCCGGAACGTGACTCCGTTCCGGGCGAGCCTCAGGTCCTTCGTGTCATGGTAGGTGGAGACGAAGGCGCGGTCGGGGAGCTCCACGCCGCCGAGTCCGGACGGGAGCCGAAAGCCTGCCGGCGGGACGAGCTTCAGCTCTCGTTCGACGTTCTCGCGCATCGACTGAGCGTAGTCCGCTCGTCGAGGCTCAGGACCCCTCGAGCTGCCGGAGCTTGCGCGCGGCGAAGAATTTCGCCAGCACGTTGAGCAGGAGGACGAAGACGATGAGGACGAGAGCGGCCGCCCAGCCCGCCGCCTGGGCGTTCGGATCGGGAGACTCGGAGTTCTCGTAGATCGTGACCGGGAGCGTGGGCAGCGCACCGTGCACGTCGAACGAGACGGTGTTCGCCGCGATCGACGACGTGAAGAGGAGCGGCGCAGTCTCGCCGGCCACACGTGCGACGGCGATCACGACCCCGGTGAGGATTCCGCCGATCGCCGCCGGCAAGATGATGCTCAGGGTCGTCCGCCACTTCGTCACGCCGAGCGCGAGGCTGGCGTGCCGGAGACTCTGCGGGACTACTTCGAGGATCTCCTGCGTCGCGCGGCTCACCATCGGCAGCATCAGGATCGCGAGCGAGAACGCACCGTAGACGGCGCTCTGACCGTTTCCGACGACGAGCAGGCCGAAGACGAAGATCCCGACCACGATCGCCGGGACCCCGTTGAGAACGTCGAGCAGGACGCGGAGCGTCCTGGAAACTCGGGGACCGGCGTACTCCGCCATGTAGATCGCGATGAGGACGGCCACCGGGATCGCCATGAGCATCGCCATCCCGACGATCAGCGCGGTCCCGACCAGCGCGTCGGCGATGCCGCCCGTCTCACCGAACAGCGGCCGCGACTCGGTGAAGAAGCTGAGGCTCAGCTGGCTGAAGCCCTTGAAGAGCACGGTCCCCAGAACGAGCGCAAGGATCCCGCAGGCGAGCACCGCAGACGAGATGGCCAACAGCCCGAGAGCCCTCTCGACCATGCGGCGTCGACGCAGGCCGCTGGAGCGAACGGTGAGGTCGTACGGATCCGCCAGGGGGACGCTCACACTGCCCTCCTCGCGCGCTCGAAGCGAACGACGATGAATTGGGCGGCGATGTTGGTCACGAGCGAGATGACCATGAGGATCGCGGCGAGGTAGAGGATCGAGCCCGCCTGGAGGACGCTCGTCGCGCCGACGTACTCGGCGGCGATCTTGCTGCCGAGCGAGTTGCCCGGCTCGAACCACGACGTCGGGATCGCGTTCTGATTCCCGATCGTCTGGTTGACGGCGATCGCCTCACCGAAGGCGCGGCCCAGGCCGAGCAGCATGGCGGCGACGACGCCCGGGGCGGCGTAGGCGAACATGACACCGCGGATCGCCTCCCAGCGGGTCGAACCGAGGGCGAGCGAGCCGTCCATGAGATCCCGCGGGACGCGGATGAAGAGCTCACGGCAGATCGCGGAGGTGATCGGGATCATCATGATCGTCAGCACGAGCGCCGCCGGAAGAATCCCGGCGGGAGACGGAGATCCAGAGAAGACGGGAAGGAACCCGAGGACGCCTTGGATCCATGGTTCGAGATGGTTGGCCACCCAGGGCCCGAAGACGAGGATGCCCCAGAGCCCGAGCACGACGCTCGGAATCGCGGCCAGCAGCTCGACCATCGTGGCGATCGGCGAGGCGAGGCGGCGCGGGGCGATCTCGGTCAGGAAGAGCGCGATCGCGATCGAGAGCGGCGTCGCCAGGACGAGTGCGATCCCGGATGTGACAACGGTGCCGTAGATGAACGCGAGCGCGCCGAAGTTCTCCTTGACCGGGTCCCAGGCGTCCGTCCAGACGAACGCGAGCCCGTACTTCTGGATCGCGGGCCAGGCGAGATCGAAGACCTTCCAGGCGATGAGCGCGAGGAGGACGACCGCCGAGATCGCCGCAGCGATCGCGATCCCCTTGAAGACGATGTCGCCGAGCCGAATGCCGTGGCGCCGGAGGTCACTCTCCGGCGCGACGGACGGTTCGTACGGCGTGGACGTCATGCAGCCTGCTGCACGCGCTCGTTCACTGCCCCGACTGGATCTTCTTGATCTCGCGGAAGGCGAACGCCTGCACCGGCTGCGGAAGCGGCGAGAAGAGGAGCGGAGGACCCTGCTTCTGCCCCTGCGTCTCGGCCCAGTAGATGAACTTCCGCAGATCGGCCGCCTTGCTCCCCGAGTTGGTCGCCACGATCACGTACGTGAACGTGCAGATCGGATAGGCGAGCTTCCCGGCCGCCTTGGACGGATTCACGACCTTGAGCTGCTTCAGGGTCGTGATCTTCTTCGGCAGCGTCGAGACCGCGGCGTGAATGCCTCTGAGGCCGGGCGTCGTGAACTTTCCGCTGCTGTTCCTGATCGTCGCGAACGTGAACTTGTTGTTGATCGAGTACGCAGCGTCGACGTAGGTGAGCGAGCCAGGCGTCGACTTGACCATGCCCGCAACGCCCGAGCTTCCACGTGCGCCCGACCCCGTCGGGAAGTTGACGGCCGTGTTGAATCCGACCTTGTTCTTCCACTGCGGGCTGACAGAGGACAGATACTCGGTGAAGTTGTAGGTCGTCCCGGATCCGTCCGATCGGAAGACCGGCGTGATCTTCAGGTCCGGCAAGTCGAGCTTCGGGTTCAACGACTTGATCGCCCCGTCGTTCCACTTCGTGATGTTCCCGAGGTAGATGTTCGCGATGACGGGGCCGGACAGGCGAAGGCGCCCGTTCAGGCCGGGGAGGTTGTACGGAATCGACGTCGCTGCGAGCCCCCACGGGATGACGACGCAGCCCTTGCACGCAGCGAGCTGGTCCGGAGACAGAGGCGCGTCGGATGCGCCGAAGTCGACCGTCCGAGCCGTGATCTGGGCGATGCCGGCCCCGGAGCCGGTCGGTGAGTAGGTGACGTTGATCCCGTACGCAGAGCTGACGAGGGGGATCCACTTCGAGATGAGCGGGAAGACGAAAGTCGATCCGGTTCCGACGAGCGAGCCCGCCTCCGGCCCGGCAGATGCCCGGTCGGTTCGACCGGCCGCCAGACGCGACGACGACGGGCTACGACGAGCGCGAGTACGAGTGCAACCGCGCGTCTTCATATTTCAGTTCCCCTTTCTCTCATTATTTCCAGATGGGGCGACGACTGCTTGCCGCTGTCAGTCTCGTGTGCCGCCTCGACCGCCCGGGCCGCGGGGCGGTGAAGATCCTCGTCGCAGAGTGGGTGAACCTCACTGCGAGGCGTCCGTGAACTCTTCGAACTCCCCCGTGATGAGGAACGCGGTCTGCTCGCCGATGTCGACCGCGTTGTCCCCGATGCGCTCGATCGCGCGTGCGCCGACGATCATGCGCATCCCCCACTCCTGCGTCCCGGGCGTGTCCGCCATCGCCAGCACGTGTTCCGTGACCCGATGGTTCGTCCTGTTGATCAGCTCGTCGAGGTCGGGAAGCGACCTCGACCGCGCGAGATCGCGCGCTCGGAACGAGTCGAGCGCGATCCGGATCATCTCCTCGGCGCGTTCGCCCATCTCGCCGAGGCCGTCGACGAGGTCGGCGCGCGGCTCGAGGTCCGCTGCGAGCTTCGTCAGCTTTGCGATCGTGACGCTCTGATCGCCGATCCGCTCGAGGTGGATCGAGTCGTGGAGGATCGCGAGCACCAAGCGGAGATCCGTCGCGACTGGTCCCTGCTGAGCGAGGAGCTCCGCGACCCAGCGCTCGATCTGGTGGTAGCGGACGTCGATCTCGTCGTCGAAGGCAATGACCTCGTCGCACAGCTCGACGTCCTGCGACTCGAGTGCATTGAGCGCACCCCGGAACGCGCGGAGGACGATCGACCCCATCTCCTGCAGGCTTGCCCGAGGGCGTCGAGACTCTGCTGGTACTCGATCCGAGCGTTCATCCGAAGCGCCCGGTGACGTAGTCCTCGGTGCGCTTGTCGGAGGGATTCGTGAAGACTTCGTCGTCTGCGTCGTACTCGACGAGGACCCGTGCCGGCCCGAGCCGTCCTCGCGCACGGGCGACGCTGAAGAACGCCGTCATGTCCGCCACGCGCGCCGCCTGCTGCATGTTGTGGGTGACGATCGCGATCGTGTACTCGCGCTTGAGCTCGTGGATGAGATCCTCGATCCGCGCGGTCGAGATCGGGTCGAGCGCCGAGGCAGGCTCGTCCATGAGGATCACGTCCGGCTCGACGGCGATCGCCCTCGCGATGCAGAGCCGCTGCTGCTGGCCTCCGGAGAGCCCGAGCGCGTTCTCCTTCAGCCGGTCCTTCACCTCGTCCCACAGGGCCGCGGAGCGAAGGGACGCGCTCGACGCGCTCGTCGAGGTCCTGCTTCATGCCGAGGATGCGCGGGCCGAACGCGATGTTGTCGTAGATCGACTTCGGGAACGGGTTCGGCTTCTGGAAGACCATCCCGATGCGGCGGCGCACCTCGACGGGGTCGACTTTGGCGGGCGTACAGATCGCGGCCGTGGTAGAGGACCGAGCCGCCGACGCGCGCGCCCGCGATGAGATCGTTCATGCGGTTGAGGCAGCGGATGAACGTGCTCTTGCCGCATCCCGACGGCCCGATGAACGCGGTGACCGCGTTCCTGTGCACAGTCGAGCGTCACGCCGTCGAGGGCGAGCGCGCCGCTGTAGCTCACCGACAGGTTCTCGATCCGGAACACGGCCTCGCGCGAACGGACGTCTTGCTCTTCGGTCGCGCGCGCGCCGATCTTCGGGCGGTCGATGCCTGCGGGAGCGACCCTTTCGTCCACCGTCGTCATCGTCCGAAGAGGCATCGCCGAGTCACGATCCCAGTGTCTCCCGCGTCGTCCGCGCGTCGAGCCTCGGGGCGGTGAAGAAGCGGTGAGGAGGTGGTGAAGCCGGGCCGGGGACTACGGGGCGGGGAAGGTGCAGCGGATCTCGAGGCCGGTCCCGCGCGCGCCGTGCGCCTCGACGGCTCCCCCCGCCTGCGTCACCACGTGCTTCACGATGGCGAGCCCGAGGCCGCTTCCTCGAGACGCCCGGGCGCGATCGCCGCGGTAGAAGCGCTCGAAGAGCCGCGACAGGGCGGCTTCCTCGACCCCGATGCCGTCGTCCGCGGCGGAGAGGACGACGGCGCCGTCGGCGTCCTGCTCGACTCTGAGCGTGAGCTTCGTCCCGGGCCCTGCGTACCGGATCGCGTTCTCGGCGAGGTTGCGTGCGACCACGCCGAGCATCCGCGGGCGGATCGCCAGCGCGATCTCGGGATCGCAGTCGAGCACGAGCTCGACGCCGGCCCGAGCCGCGCGCTCCTTGAGCTCGCCGAGGGTCTCCTCGAGGACCGGGCGGACGGGCGAGGCGCCCAGCGCGACCACCCTGGCGCCGGACTCGAGCTCGCTCAAGAAGAGCACCTCGTCGATGAGCTCCGTGATCCGGTCGACCTCGCCTGCTGCCTGCTCCACGAGCGCCGCCACGTCCTCACCGGGGAGCGCGGCCGTCTCGAGCAAGGTGAGGAGGCGGGCGAGCGGCGTCCGGAGCTCGTGTGAGACCGCCGCCGTGAAGCCGGAGCGCAGCTCCTCGTAGGCAGCGAGGTCTCCCTCGCGCGAGAGGTAGACGAGGCGCTCGACGTGCCCGTCGACCTGGTACGGGACGACCAGCGGGATCACACCACGCCCACCCGCGAGCAGATCGGCGGGCAGGGTCTCCCCCTCTCGAAGATCGTCGACCATCTGCCGCGCGCGCCGGCTCGCGAGGACGACGCGATCCTGGTCGTCTACGACGACGACCGCCTCGCGGCTCTCCTCGACGATCGCGCGACCGCGCAGCGCGTCCGCATCCATGTCTCACAGAAGGTTCGCACAACGTCCTCTCCCACCTCGCCGCGGCCGAACCATCGGTGGCGGCCGACGACGGGGCGGACGGCAGGCAGGGCGTTCACCACCTGATAACGAGTCGTCAACCAGTACGCGGCCCCCGGGTCATCCAGGGGGCCGCATTATTCGTCCAGCATGGCGAAGGTCTTGATCATCGAGGACGACGACATCATCGCCCGGGGCATGGCTCGCCATCTCGAGGAGGCGGGCTTCGACGCCGTCGGCGTCGCGAACGGGGAGACAGGGCTCGCGCGACTCCGCTACGAGCGCCCCGACGTCTGCGTCCTCGATCTCATGCTCCCGGGGATCGACGGCTGGGGCGTCATCGAGCGGGCCCGAGGCGAGGGGATCGGGACGCCGATCGTCGTCGTGTCCGCGCGCGGAACCGAGCACGACCGCGTGCACGCACTCGAGATCGGCGCCGACGACTACCTCGTAAAGCCCTTCTCCATGCGAGAGCTCGCCGCCCGCGTGAAGGCCGCCGCCAGGCGCGGCGTCAGCGAGGCGGAGCCCAAGCGCGGCGATGCGATCGTCATCGCGGAGCTCCGGCTCGATCCGGACAACGTCCAGGCCTACGTCGACGGCGAGAGCGCGGAGCTCACCCCGACGGAGTTCCGGCTCGTGTACACCCTCGCCCGCGAGCAGGGGCGCGTGCTCACGCGCGACGAGCTGCTCCAGCGCGTCTGGGGCCGGCGCGCGACGCACCGGGATCGAACCGTCGACGTGTTCGTGCGGAAGCTGCGCGAGAAGATCGACCGCCGCGCGTCGAGCCACACCTTCATCCACACGCGCTACGGCGTCGGCTACAAGCTCGAGCCTCAGGCGAAGTAGGCCGCGAGCGGCCGCCTACAGCCGCGGGGCGGTCGTGACCAGGGGATACGCGACGCCGGCCGCGCGGAGTGCCGCATTCGCATCGCTTCCCCGTTCGTCCCAGGTGAGCGCAGACTCGGCGAGGAAGCGAAGGGCGACGTCGTCCGAGTCGAGGAACGGGCGCGCCTCCGCCGGAGCGTTGGCCTCGTCGAGGTAGCGGCTGTGGACAGCGCTGACAAGGGGACGCGCATCGTCTCCACGGACGATCTCCGTCCGACCGGCGAGGGAGACGCCGCACACCTCGAAGCCGGGCCGCGAATCGTGGACGACGAGGGTCGCGCGAGCGTCGCGCTCGAGATTCGCGACCTTGCGGCTGCCCGATCCAGTCGCGAGGACGATCGAGCGATCCAGGCGTGCGAACCACATCGGCACGGCGTGGATGTGGCCCGTGCGGTCGCGGGTCGCGCGAGCACTCCGACGAGCCGCGCGTCCAGGAGCTCCGCCACCAGCCGGTCGGCGAAGACGTCACCGCCCGAGAGGCTCCTGCTCGGAACCGGATCGCCCACGACCACACAGTAGGGGGTCGCAACCCGCACAGACTCAGGTATGCTTAGCTAGGTTAATGATTAGTGAGGTTACGCTTAGTCCCGAAGACGTCGCAGCCGAGCTCCGCCCGGTGCTCCTGCGGCTCGCCCGCGAGCTCCGGAAGGAGACGGAGCAGCTCGGCGTGACAACGTCCCAGGCGACGCTCCTCTGGCTCGTGAAGCGGAGCCCAGGGCTCTCCCTCGCCGAGCTCGCCGCGGAGGAGGGAATATCGCCGCCCGCACTCTCGGGCCATATCGACCGTCTCGAGCGGGCCGCGCTGATCGAACGAGTACGCTCGAGCGAGGATCGGCGTCGTGTTGGGCTCCGCCTCACCGACGACGGCGAACGACTCGTCCGGCGCGTTCGCGCGCGGCGGACGACCTGGCTCGCCGGGAGGATCGGCGCGCTCGAACCGGGCGAGATCGAGGCGATCGAGGCAGCCGTTCCGGCGCTCATGAAGCTGGTCGAGGTCGACGCGTGACGACGCTCGCACTCGCTCTTCGGACTCGAACCTTCCGCAGCCTCCGTCGTCATCACAACTACCGCCTGTTCTTCGCCGGCCAGCTCGTATCGCTCGCGGGCTCGTGGATGCAAAACGTCGCGCTCGCGTGGCTCGTCATCCAGCTCTCGGGCTCGCCGCTCGCCATCGGAGGTCTCGCCTTCTGCCGCTTCCTGCCGACGACCGTGCTCGGTCTCTTCACGGGCGTCGTCGTCGATCGGGTCGAGACGCGGCGTCTCGTGATGATCACCCAGGCGTTCGCGATGATCGTCTCGACCTTCCTCGCGGTGATGACGCTCACCGGAACCGCGACCTTGCCGCTCGTGTTCCTGCTCGCGACGGTCGGGGGAGTGGCTCTCGCGTTCGACGCACCGGCGCGGCAGGCGCTGACCTTCGAGATGGTCGGGCCGAGCGAGCTTCCGAATGCAGTCGCGCTCAACTCGGGGCTGTTCAACGCATCCCGGATCATCGGCCCCGCGATCGCCGGCCTCGTGATCGCGACCGTCGGAACTGGCCTGTGCTTCGCCCTGAATGCGGTCAGCTTCCTCGCCGTCCTCGCCGCGATCGCCCTGATGCGGACGGACGAGCTCCACCGGGTCACCCGCGACTCGACCGCGAGACTCGTCAGCGGGCTGCGCGAGGCGTTCGCGTTCCTTCGCCGGGACCGACGGCTGCGCGTGGTTCTGACCGTGGTCACGATCGTCAGCACGGTCGGCTTCAACTTCAACGTGCTCGTGCCCCTCCTCGCGTCGCAGACCCTGCACGTCGGGCCCGAGGGTTTCGGATTGCTGTCGGCCGCGTTCGGCGCCGGGGCTCTCGTCGGCGCCCTGGTGACAGCGAGCGTCCGCAGTGCAAGCTGGCGGCTCTTCGTCGCAGGAGGGGGAGGCTTCGGGGTGCTCGTTCTCGTGCTCGCCTTCGTCTCCGACGGAGTCGTCGCGGGTGCCTTGCTGGCGGGGATCGGCGTCTGCTTCACGCTCTTCACCGCCAACGCCAATGCGCTCGTGCAGCTCGGCGCACCCGACCACCTGCGCGGCAGGATGATCGGGCTCTACCTCTTCGCGTTCATCGGGCTGGCGCCGCTCGGCGGTCTCCTGACGGGCTGGCTCGCCGAGCTCGGCGGGACGGAGCTCGCGTTCGCGGTCGCCGGCGCGACGTCGCTCGGGACGATCCTGGTCGTGAGTCTGCGCCAAACGCGGACCCCACGGCCGGCTACGGTCGCTCCGGCCCGCATCTAATCCGGCACGATCGCGCCTCGCGGAGAACGGTCTAGACTCGGCCGGCGATGGACGACGGTCGCAGCGCCGCGATCGCCCTGGAGGGCGTCACGAAACGATTCGGCAAGGCCGAGGCCGTCCGGGAGGTGTCGCTCTCGATCGCAGAAGGCGAGTTCTTCTCGATGCTCGGCCCGAGCGGTTGCGGGAAGACGACGACGCTGCGCATGATCGCCGGCTTCGAGGTACCGGATGAAGGCCGCATCCTGCTCCAGGGCAAGGATGTCACGCGGGTGTTCTCGAACCGGCGACCCGTGAACATGGTCTTTCAGCAGTACGCGCTGTTCCCGCACATGTCGATCTACGACAACGTCGCCTTCGGGCTGAAGGTGAAGGGGGTCCCGCGCAAGGAGCACCGGGGCCGCATCCAGGAGATCCTTCACGTCGTCGAGCTCGAGGGATTCGAGAATCGGCGCCCTCGGCAACTCTCCGGCGGCCAGCAGCAGCGGGTGGCGCTCGCGCGTGCGCTCGTGAACCAGCCGGCTGCGCTGCTCCTCGACGAGCCGCTCGGCGCGCTCGACGTGAAGCTCCGCAAGCAGATGCAGCTCGAGCTGAAGCGCATCCAAAACGAGCTCGGCACGACGTTCGTCTACGTGACGCACGATCAGGAAGAGGCGCTTTCGATGTCGGATCGGATCGCGGTCATGAACCGCGGCCAGGTCGAGCAGATCGGCGGCCCGCGCGAGATCTACGAGCATCCGAGCACGGCGTTCGTCGCCGACTTCATCGGGTCGCTCAACGCGCTAGATCTGACCGTCGACGAGATCGTCGGCGGGTATGCGGTCATGCGTCCGGGCGAGCAGGACCGGGTCGTCGTCGCCGTCGGAGACGACGTTCGTCCTGGTACCGCGCTGCGCGTGTCGGTGCGTCCCGAACGCGTCCGGATCGCACCGGCCGGGAGCGGTGCTCCGGAGGGCGGATCGTGGCTCGGGGGAACGGTCGTCGAGATCGTCTACCTCGGCATGTACACGCAGTTTCATGTCTCCACGACGGCGGGTCGCGTCGTGTCGAGCCGCCTCGCCGACGAGGTCACGTCTCCGGTCGAGGAGCGTGCGCAGGTCGCGGTCAGCTGGGAGCCGGAGCACGGCTCCGTGCTCGCCGACTCCGAGCCGCTCCCGGTCGCGTCCTAGCTTTCGACCGCGCCCAGTCGCCGCTCGGCTACGCGGCGGCCGATCTCGGCTGCGATCACGACGAAGAGCGAGACGGAGATCACGACGACGGCCACGGCGATCACTTGCGGCAGGTTGCTCGGGAAGCGAATCGCGGAGTAGAGATAGATCGGGAACGTCGCCTGTGTGCCGACGGTGAACGAGGCAACCGCATACTCGTCGAACGAGGTCGTGAAGGCGATGAGGTAGGCCGAGACGACGGCCGGCAGGAGGAGGGGAAGGGTCACTGACCGGAACGTCCGGAACCGGCTCGCCCCGAGGTCGTACGCCGCTTCCTCGAGCGAGACGTCGATCTGCTGGAGCCTGGGCATGAGAACGAGGATCGTGTACGGGAGCGTGATCACGACATGGCCGATCACGACGGTGAAGATCGAGCGTGGAATCCCCGCTGTGTGGAACAGGAGGAGTAGGGCAAGGCCAAAGACCACGTAGGGGATGACCAGCGGACTCAGCAGAAGCGCTGCCACCGGCCCTGTCCCCCGGAACCGATGCCGCACGAGCGCGATGGCGGAGAGGATCCCGAGCAGCACGGCCCCAGTGCTCGAGAGCGCAGCGACGATGGCACTCGTCTTCAGCGAATTCTCGAGGTCGGCGTTCGTGAGGAACTGGTGGTACCAGTGGAAGGTGAACCCGCTCAGTGGGAACGCCGGGATGTTCGCGTTGTTGAACGAGAAGATGAGCAGGATCACGATCGGCGCGTACAGGAACACGACGACCAGCGCGAAGAAGGCCTTCAGCAAACGAGCGCCGTTCCTCGAGAGAGCGACGTCCATCAGCCCGCCGACACCTGCCTCGGTTGGAGGAAGCGCGAGAAGACGAGTGCGAGGAGCACCACGACCCCGAGCAGGAAGATCGCGAGGACCGACCCGGTCTCCCAGTCCGGGAAGCCCGTCTGGAACAGGTCGACGATCTGGTTGCCGTACATGTAACCGCTCGCTCCGCCGACGAGTGATGGGGTGACGAACTCCCCGATCGTGGGGATGAACACGAAGAGGAACGCCGCTACGACCCCAGGCAGCGAGAGCGGCAGGGTCACACGCCGGAACGCGGTCAGCCGGCTCGCCCCGAGGTCCGTCGCCGCCTCGAGGAGTCGCCGGTCGAGACTCTCGAGCGAGACGAAGATCGGTAGGGCGACGAACGGGAGCCAGATGTAGCCCAGGACCAACATCACGGCGAACCTCGTGTCGATGAGCGTCAGGGGATGATCGTGTGGTCGGAGCCCCGTCCATTCGAGGAAGGAATTGATCGGTCCCTCGTCGCCGAGGAGCACCGTCCACGCCAGCACGCGCAACAGGTAGCTGGTCAGGAAGGGTGCGATGAGGAGGAGGAGCAGGACGTATTTCCGCTTCGTCCCCGAGAGCGCGAGGTAGTACGCGAGCGGATACGCGAGAACGACGATGACGACCGAGACGATCAGCGACATCTTCACCGACTTCCAGAAGAGCCGGAGGTAGACGCCGCTGTGGACGAAGTCGTGCCACGGGGCGAGCGTGAATCCCTGCGCCTCCGATCCGAAAGAGAGGAGGTCGACGCTGTAAGCCGCGACGATCCCGATAGGAACGAGGAAGAAGACGACGAGCCAGAAGATCGGCAGGCCGAGCAGGCCGGGGGCGGTCAGGTTCGGTCGTGAGACGCGGCGGCGCGGCCGCCGCTCGCCGAGCGTCTCCCTTCTGGCCTCGACCGCCACCGGCTCGTCCGTCAGCTCCCTAGGACGCCTTCACCTCTTGCCAGAGCTTCTCGTACTCGGCCCGCCGAGGGATGTCGCGATCGAGGTTCGCGTACGGCGGCACGACGGCTTTCGGATTGCTCAGGTCGAGCGCTTTCGAGAGTGCGCTGGACGACGGGCGCGCGAGTACGTTCGCATGGCCGTAGAAGTAGTTGTCCTCGAGCCACTTGCCGGACTTCGTGGAGCTCCACGCGTCGACATACGCGTGGGCGAGGTTGTAGCGCGGCGTCCCCTTCATGAGCATGAACATGCCGACCCATGCGATCGGCTTCTCCTTCGGGCGCATGTAGACGACCGGCAGCCCCTTCGCCTTCATCGCTGCATAGTCCGCGGGCCACGCGTAGGAGATCCAGATGTCGCCTCCCGCGAAGAGCTGCTGCATGTCCGTCTCGGACGACCAGATCTTGCGCACCAGATGCTTCTTCGAGGTGAGGAAGGCCTGGGTGTTCTTCAGCTGCGCGTCCGTTTGGTTCCAAGTGTCCTTGTAGCCGTGCAGCAGTCCCGCGATCTCGGGCATCTCGATGTCGTCGAACCAGGCGATCTTCCCCTTGTAGCGCTCGTCGAAGAGAAGGCTGTAGGACTTCGCCTTCGGCTTCACCTTGTCGGTCCGGTACAGGATCTGGTCGAACCCCCAGTCGTTTGGAATCCCGTACTGCTTGCCCTGGTATTGCCCCGCCTTGACCATGTACGGGTTCAGATGCTTGAGGTTCGGGATCAGCTTCGGGTCCCACGGCTGCACGAGACCGCTCTGGGCGAAGTACTTGACCCATCCGATGTACGGGCGGAAGAGATCGACCTTGAGGCCTCCGGTGAACTGGTTGAGCGCGTTCGCCTCGTTGGTCATGACGTGGATCTGCGCCTTGTTCTTCGGATAGCGCTTGTTGTATGCGGCGAACATCGTCTGTCCGCCGTCGTACCCGTACCCGACCCAGTCGAGCACCTGGAGCCGTCCGCTCTCTGCCGTCAGTTCCTCGATCGCGGCCGCTGCCCCCGACACCCGGCCCGCGAGCAGACCTGCTCCCCCGGCCGCGGCTGCGATCTTCAGCAGCTCCTGACGACTGATGCGCCGCTCGATCCGATCTCCGTCCCAACTCATTGCCGGTCTCCCTTCGTTCGAACTCCCTGCCCTGCCGATGTCTTTCGAAGGCGCTAGTAGCTCGGTGGGCTGATGATCCACATCACCTCCGCAGTGCCATCTCCCGCGTTCGTCAGCCGGTGAGGAGTGGAGCTCCGATAGTCGATCGAGTCGCCGGTGTCGAGCTCGAAGACCTCTGTCCCTAGCTGCAAGTGGACGAGACCATGCATCACGACCAGGAGCTCCTCCGAGTCGCCATGGGTGTACGGCTCCTCCCCGGTCGAGCCACCGACCTCGAACTCGCCCACGATCACCTGGAGGTGCTCGAGCGGCCGCGGCGTGAGCATGAATTTCTGCCCGAGCGTCCCGAACGTGAGCGAGGGTCGGCTCCCCCGCTCGAGGACTCGCGGGCGACTGGGCCGGCCGTTGGGCTCGAAGAGATCGGCGACGTTGACGCCGAGCGCGCCGGCGATGCGCTTCAGCGACGCGACGCTGGCATTCGCGCGGCCCCGCTCGACCTGGCTCAGGAAGCTCTCCGAGAGCTCCGCGCGCTCCGCCACCGTGCGGAGCGTGATCCGTCGGAGCTTCCGGATCGCCCGGAGTCGCTCACCGACGTCGACTCGGGTGTCGTCTGAAGTGATCTGCGAGCTTGTCACAGAAAACTGAAGCGACACTACTGCGCGGGACACTGCGATGCAAGGCGCGCGGCGACGGTCGATCGTGAGAAGGTTCCGCCGTGGCGCCACCGACCATCGTCTTCTTCCCGGAGGGCGCGTACGGCCCGACGAACAATTGCGCTGGGATCGGCCAGGTGCTGCGCGAGCGAGGTCACCGCGTCGTGTTCGTCCTCGAGGAGTCGTTCGCGGGCACGCTCGAGGCGCAGGGCTTCGAGGAGCGCCTCATGCGGCTCGGGCCGGCGCCCGAGGTCTCGGAGGAGCCCGGTCAGTTCTGGAAGGACTTCATTCGGGACACGGCCCCCGTTTTCCGCAAGCCGACGATCGAGCAGCTCGGCGAGTTCATCGAGCCGACGTTCAGGGCGCTCTGCGACGGCGCCTGCTACGTCGACGAGCGGCTGAGCGAGATCTTCGATGAGGTGCGGCCGAGCGTCGTCGTCGAGGACAACGTCGTCGGCTTCCCCGCGATCCAGCGCTCCGGCCGGCCGTGGGTGCGGATTGTCTCGTGCAACCCGCTCGAGCTCGAGGATCCGGCGATCCCGCCCGTGTTCTCGGGGTATCCCGCCGGCGACCGCGCCGGCTGGGACGACTTCCGCGCAGAGCACACGAGGGTCGTCCGCAGTCTCCACGACGAGTTCTCGGAGGCGTTCGTCGAGCGAGGTGCGCCGCCGCTCCCCGAGAACGAGTTCCTGCACGAGTCGGAGTGGCTCAGCCTCTACGTCTATCCCGACGAGCTCGACTACGCGCGCTCGCGCCCGCTCGGGGACACCTGGCACCGGCTCGACACATGCGTGCGGCACTCCTCCGTGGCCGCCGACCTGCCCGAGCACATCGCGTCAGGCGACGGCGCGCTCGTCTACGTCTCGCTCGGGAGCCTCGGCTCGGCCGACGTCGCCCTCATGCGCCGGCTCGTCGGGCTCCTCTCGGGGATCCCGCACCGGTTCATCGTCTCGAAAGGGCCGCAGCATGCCGAGTACGAGCTCGCCGAGAACATGTGGGGGGAGGAGCTCCTCCCCCAGCCTGCGCTCCTCCCGGTCGTCGACCTCGTGATCACGCACGCCGGGAACAACACGACCACGGAGTGTCTCCACTTCGGGAAGCCGATGATCGCGCTCCCGCTCTTCTGGGACCAGTACGACAACGCGCAGCGGCTCGACGAGAGCGGGATCGGCGTCCGCCTCGACACCTATCGCGTCGAGCGCGACCAGCTCGAGGATGCGATCGAGCGCCTGCTCGGAGACACCGCGCTCGCCGACCGGCTCGGCCGGCTGGCGGCGCGCGTCCAGGCGACACCGGGAACCGTACGCGCGGCGGACCTGATCGAGCGGCTCGCCCGTGACGGCGAGCCGGTCCGCCGCGGCGGCTAGCTCGCGCCCCGTCTCCTCGAGCGTGCGGATGTCCCAGAGCGGCCGGCCGAGCTGCGACTCGGTGACTGCCATCACCGAGATCTGGCTCGTGTCCGGGTACTCGACCGCCTCCGGCGAGGGCCGGTTGGCGACGACGAGATACCGGACCCGGTCGGCGCTCCGGTTGATCAGCTGGTGCGCCCCGTCGGGGCCGACGGGAAAGTGGACGACGTCGCCTTCTGCGAGCTCGCGCTCGCCGTCGGGCGTCCGCAGAGTCGGCGTGCCCCGCAACACGAGGAGAAGCTCCTCCGCTCCGTGATGGAAGTGATAGAGGCCCCCGGACGTGCCCGGATCGATCTCGTACACCGACGCGCCGATCCTCTCTCCTCGGGGCAGCCGGGTCGATCTGCCCGCGGACCACTCCTCGTCGCTCACGAGCTCCCAGTCGTCGCTCCACACGTTCCTCGGCTCGCTCATCGGCACCTCCTCGGGTCATGATCTGCAGGTGGAGTACTACCGCACGCCCGACGAGCGCTTCGCTCATCTCCCCGGCTACTCGTTCGCGCCGCACTACCTCGAGCGGGACGGGCTGCGCATGCACTACGTCGACGAAGGAGACGGGAGCCCCCTGCTCCTGCTCCACGGCGAGCCGACCTGGGCGTTCCTCTACCGGAAGCTGATCCCGCTCCTCGCGACGGTCGGTCGGGTCGTCGCGCCCGACTACTTCGGCTTCGGCCGCTCCGACAAGCCGACGGGGATCGGAGACTACTCCTACGACTTCCACTACCGCTCGATCGAGCGCCTGAGCGAAGAGCGCGACCTTCGCGGGACGACGGTCGTCGTCCAGGACTGGGGTGGACCGATCGGCCTCCGCCTGGCGGTCGAGCATCCGGAGCGCGTCGACCGCCTCGTCGTCCTCAACACCGGGATCGGCGCGGGCCGCGCGCCGTCGCCGGAATGGCTCCGCTTCCGCGACTTCGTGCGCCGAGTCGGTACGGAGCTCGTGGCAAGCCAGCTCGTCCGCCTCTCGTGCGTCAGCGAGCCATCGGACGACGCGCTCGCCGCGTACGACGCTCCGTTCCCGACTCCGGAGTCCAAGGCTGGCGTCCTTGCATTCCCCGAGCTCGTCCCGACAGAGCGCGACCACCCGTCGGCGGCGGCGCTGCTCGAGGTCCGGGACGCCCTCTCACGCTGGGAGAAGCCGGCGCTCGTCCTCTTCTCCGACTCTGACCCGATCTTCTCGCCCGCGGCCGCCGAGCGCCTCGCCGCCGGGATTCCCGGCGCCGGTCCCGCCGAGATCGTCGAGGGCGCAGGACACTTCCTCCAAGAGGACAAGGGCGAGGAGATCGCGGCGCGGATCGTCCGCTTCCTCGGCGAGACTGCCTAATCGGCGACCGCTCCGGCGGCGGCCGACCGGATCGCATACCAGACACGCGCAGGAGTGAAAGGCGGGTCGAGGTGGCGGATCCCCAGCGGAACGAGCGCGTCGGCGACGGCGTTCGCGATCGCGGCGGGCGTTCCGATCGAGCCTCCCTCGCCCACGCCCTTCGCGCCGAGCGGGTTGTACGGCGACGGCGTCTCGAGGAGCGCGCTCTCGATCTCGGGGACCGCCGCTGCAGTCGGCAGGTGGTAGTCGTAGAGGTTCACCGCGAGCGGCTGGCCGTTCTCGTCGTAGCCGACCTGCTCGAGCAGGCACTCGCCGACGGCCTGCACGATCCCGCCGACGACCTGGCCCTCCGCGAGCAGCGGGTTGACCACGCGTCCGCAGTCGTCGACCGCGATCACGCGACCGAGCCGCACCTCACCGGTCGTCGGCTCGATCGCGACCGAGGTGACGTACGCACCGAAGGAGAAGACCGGCCCCCGGAGCTCGAAGCGAGTCGAGGCCTCGAGTGGAAGAGTGTCACCTTCGTCGAGCCGACCCCGCAGCTCCCGGGCAGCGAGCAGCGCCGCCGAGCCCCCGACGGTGACCGACCGGCTCGCGAAGGTCCCCGTGCCCTCGGGGATCTCGAACGAGTCGCCCCATCGCACCGAGACGGCCTCCGCGTCGATCTCGAGCTCCGCCGCGACGATCTGGGCGAAGGTCGTCTCGTGCCCCTGCCCGTGCGGTGAAGAACCCGTCCAGAGCACGGCGGAGCCGTCTTCCTCGCACCGAAGCCGCGCGGTCTCCGAGCCCGGTCCGGCGCGCTCGACGTAGAGCGCCACCCCGACACCTGCGATCCGCCCGCTTTCACGCTGGCGGTCGCGTTCGGCGACGAGCTCGTCCCAACCCGCGAGCCCGAGCGCGGTGTCGAGCGCGCGGACGTAGTCGCCCGAGTCATAGGTGACGCCGAGCGGCGTCGTGTGGGGGAAGCTCGACCGCGGGATCGCATTGAGCCTGCGAATCGCGACCCGATCGACGCCGAGCTCGGCGGCGGCAAGGTCGACGAGCCGCTCGATCGCCAGCGCCGCCTCGGGACGTCCGGCGCCGCGATATGGGCCGGTCGGCACCTTCGTCGTGCAGACACCGACCACCTCGACCTCCGCTGCACGCACGTCGTAGCACCCGGTGAGAAGCTCCGCAGCCGTCTGGGCGGCGACCGGCGTCGTCGAGTAGAGGTAGGCGCCTAGATCGGCGAGCACACGCGCGCGAAGCGCGAGAATGCGTCCGTCGACTGCGAGGGCGAGCTCGGCGTCGATCTCCAGCCCGCGCCCCTGATACACGGCGAGCGAGCTCTCCGTGCGCGTCTCGGCCCACTTCACCGGACGGCCGAGCCGGAGCGCGGCGAGCGCGACCGCGGCCGTCTCCGCTTGCGGCACACCCTTGCTCCCGAACGCACCGCCGACGTCCGGGACGACGATGCGCAGACGGTCCGGCGCTCGCCGCAGCACCGTCGTTAGCCCAGAGAGCTGGCGGTGCGGGTCCTGCGCGGAGAGCCAGAGCGTAAGCACGTCCATCCCGACGTCGTGCGAGGCGAGCACGACGCGGGGCTCGAGCGGAGCCGCGATCAGCCGAGGCATCCGGACGCGCGCTCCGACGACGGCGTGCGCTTCCTCGAAGGCGCCTCCGACGTCGCCCGAGGAGCGGCGCAGACGAAGGAGCACGTTGCCGGGCGCCTCGGCGTGGAGCGGCGGTGCCGCCTCCGCGTCACGCGGATCGACGAGCGGCGGCAGCTCGTCGACGTCGACGAGCACGAGCTCCGCGGCGTCCGTCGCCTGCTCGGACGTCTCGGCGACCACGAGCGCGACCGGCTGGCCGACGTAGCGGACACGGTCGTCCGCGAGGATCGGGTGCGTGACCGGCACCAGCTCCGACCCCTCGCGGACGACGACCGGAAACGGCTCGGTCGCTCCCACGAGGTCCGCGCTCGTGAGCACGACGTGCACGCCCGCGGCTCTCCTGGCCGCTCGCGCGTCGATCGCCGCCACCACGCCATGGGCGTGAACGCTGCGAACGAAGACCGCGTGGAGCATGTCGGGCCGGACGAGGTCGCCGGCGTAGCACGCCTTGCCCGTCAGGAAGCGTGCGTCCTCGACCCGAGGAAGCGACTCGCCGATCCAGCGGCGCGACGCGACCCGGCTCATGCCCAGGCCCGACTAGAGTCACACTCGTGGCGCGGATCAGCTACGTCGACCCGGCGACGATCGCGGATCCCGAGCTCGCCGCGGACCTCGAGCATTCGCGGCTGTACGGGACCCCGCGGCCCGAGACGCAGGCGATCCGGTTCCACGTGCCCGCAGTCGCGAAGGCGTTCATGCGGCCCTGGAAGACGATCTTCCGCGAGGGGATCGTCGAGCATCCGCTCAAAGAGCTCTGCCGCGTCTACGTCTCGAAGACGATCGACTGCGACTACTGAGGAAGCCAACGGTCCCTCCGTGGGAGGGACGAGGGCCTCGACGAGGCGGACTACGACGAGCTGCTCGGGTTCGAGCGCTCGGACCGCTTCAGCGAGCGCCAGAAGGCCGCTCTCCTGTACACGAGCATGCTCGTCTGGAACCCCGAGGGCGTCGACGACGCGCTCTGGTCTCGCCTGCGCGAGCACTTCAGCGAGGAGCAGATCGTCGAGCTGGGCTCCTTCGTCTGCCTGACCTACGGCCAGCAGCGGGTGATCAAGACCTGGGGCGTCGGCCACGGCGAGCTCCTCGCCGACACGACGGGAGGGCTCGCGACCTAGATGCCGCACCTTCCCGGCACTCCCGACGAGATCCGCGCCCGCGTCCCGGCAGTGCTCACGGCGTGGGAGTTCATGCACGACGAAGTCCTGGCGGGCGGGCTCGTCGAGCCGGAGCTGAAGCGGCTCTGCTTTCGGTTCGTCGCGAGCGACGGCGACGCGGAGGACGGAGCAGGCTCGACGCCGCGCGAGCGGCTTGCTCTCGAATGGGCGTCTGCGATCGTGTGGGACTCCGACCGCGCAGACGACGCGCTCTGGGAGCGCCTGCACGCGGAGTTCTCGGAGCCTGAGCTCGTCGAGCTCGGCTGCTCGATCGGGTTCGCGCTCGGGCAGCAGCACTTCGAGCGCACGCTCGGGCTCCCTGCTCACGCGGGCGTCGCCTGACCGAGCACGCGCACGGCGTTTCCGCCCAGGATGGCGGCCTCGTCAGCCGGCGCGAGCCCGAGCTCCTGCACGAGCTCGACCGGGCGCCCCGTTCCCATGTCGAAGGGGTAGTCCGAGCCGAGGAGAACGCGATCCGCGCCGAAGAGCTCCACGAGCCCGCGTAGGACGTCTAGGTCGTGGACGACCGTGTCGACGAGGAAGCGGCCGAGCGCACGACGCACGTCACGGCCGGGAGGATGGATCTCCTGCTCGTGCGCGAGCCGGCCCCGCAGCGCGGCGAGCGCACCGCCTCCGTGCGCGAGGAGCACGTTCACCCGCGGATGCTCGTCGAGCACTCCCGAGGCGAGCATGTGCGCTGCGGTCACGGTCGTCTCGAGCGGGTTGCCGACGGTGTTCCAGAGGTAGTGCTCCTCGAGCGCGGGGAGAGCGAACCCGCGCGACGCCGGATGGACGAAGACGAGCGCTCCCGTCTCCTCGGCGACGCTCCAGAAGTCCCGGAAGCGATCATCGCCGAGAAACGCTCCACCGGGGGCCGCCGGGATCTCGACGCCGCCGAGCCGCCCGTCGCGCATGAGCTCGGCGAGCTGCTCGGGCCGTTCCGGGTCGACCGTGCCCAGGGCGGTCACGCGCTCGCCGACGAGCTCCGCGAGCGCCTCGTTCTGGCTCTCGACCTCGACCCCACAGAGGTCGACCCAGGGACAGAGGACGACGACGTCCACTCCCGCCCGGTCCTGCTCCTCGAGGATGCGGTCGAGGTGCTGGAACTCGCGGACCGCCGACCTGATCTCGCGACCGTCTCGCGTGACGACCTGGACGTCTCCACGCCACTCGACCTCGGCGCCGAGGCCGCGCACGATCACATGCGCGTGACAGTCGACGACCGGGGTCGCGCGGTCCCGCACGCGTCTAGTGGCCGCGGTTGACCGCCAGGAGCTTGAGCTCGGTCATCTCCTCGATCGCGTAGCGAAGGCCCTCGCGCCCGAGCCCCGACGACCTCACGCCGCCGTACGGCATGTGGTCGATGCGGAACGTGGAGACGTCGTTGACCATCAGCCCGCCGACGTCGATCCGGTCGAAGGCGTCGTCGACGACTCGCATGTCGTTCGTGAAGATCCCGGCCTGGAGGCCGAACTCGCTCCGTCCCGCAGCGTCGATCGCGTCCTGCACGTCCGCGAAGCGCGTCAGCCCGACGAGGGGCGCGAACACCTCGTCGCATGAGATACGGACGTCCTCGGGCGCGTCTGCGACGACCGTGGGCCGCCAGAGCGTGCCCTCCCGATCGCCGCCGGAAAGCACTCTTGCGCCGGCGGCACGGGCCTCCTCCAGCCACTCCGCGATGCGCTCCGCGTTCGCCTCGTCGATGACCGGGCCGACGTCGGTCGTCTCGTCGAGGGGGTCACCGACGTGGAGCGCCTCGGCGCGACGGACGAGCTCTGTGGCGAACGCGTCGTACACCGCCTCGTGCACGAAGACCCGCTGCACGGAGATGCACGTCTGACCGGCGTAGGCGAAGCCTCCCCACGCGACGCGCTCCGCGGCGTAGGCGACGTCGGCGTCGTCGTTGACGATCACCGCGGCGTTGCCGCCAAGCTCGAGCGTGACGCGCTTGCGGCCGGCGCGGCCCTTCAGGCCCCAGCCGACGAGCGGGCTGCCCGTGAACGTCAGAAGCTTGATCCGATCGTCCTCGACGAGCGGTCGTGCGACCTCCGTCGAGCACGGGAGCACCGCGATCGCGTCCTCGGGCCAGCCCGCCTCGAGCACGATCCGCCCGAGGGCGAGCGCGGTGAGCGGCGTCTGCGAGGCCGGCCGGAGCAGGATCGGGTTGCCCGCCGCGAGGGCCGGCGCGACCTTGTGCGCGACGAGGTTGAGCGGGAAGTTGAACGGCGTGATGCCCGCGATCGGCCCGAGCGGGACTCGCCGCACCTGCGCCCAACGGCCTTCGTTCCCGGGCAGCCAGTCGAGCGGGACGACCTCGCCGTAGATCCGCTTGGCCTCCTCCGCGGCGACCGAGAACGTGAACACCGCGCGATCGACCTCGACGCGCGCGGTCTTCACGGGCTTCGCCGCCTCGAAGGCGATCGTCTCCGCGAGCTCGTCGCGGCGGGCCACGATTCCCGCTGCGATCGCCTCCAGAACCTGCTCGCGCCGCCAGGAGGGGAGCCTGCGGGTCGCCGCGAACGCCTCGACCGCGCCTGCGATTGCGCGCTCGACCTCGCCGGGCCCCGCCCGGTGGACGAGCGCGACCGCGGAGCCGTCGTACGGGCTCCGGATCTCGACCGTCTCGCCGGTCTCGACCTGCTCGCCTCCGAGGAGGATCCCGGCCTCGGTACGTCGCGTGCTCGCGATCGCCACGGCTACTCCACCAGTCCCGCGGGCTCCTCGACGAGCGAGGCCAGCGTGTCCAGGAACTCCGCGCCCCGCGCGCCGTCGACGACCCGGTGGTCGAAGGAGACCGTGAGCGTGAGCACCGGGCGGACCGCTACCTCTCCGTTCACGGCGACCGGCCGTTCGACGATCCGGCCCACGGCGAGGATTGCGGCCTGCGGGGCATTGACGATCGCCTGGAAGGCGTCGACCCCGTACATCCCGAGGTTCGAGATCGTGAACGTGCCGCCCCGGACGTCCTCGGGGCGGAGCGTGCGGTCGCGTGCGCCGGCGACGACCTCGCGGCGGCGAGCGCAGATCGCTGCAAGCGGCAGCGTGTCCGCGTCGTGCACGACCGGGACGACGAGGCCGTCCGCGGTCGCCACGGCGATCCCGACATCGACCCCGCCTCCGACGATCGACCCCTCGTGCCACGAGGCGGCCACGCGGGGGTGGCGCACGAGAGCCTCGGCACAGACTTTCACCAGCAGATCGGTGACGCTGAGTCCCGCGCAGCCGGGCCTTCGGCGCGCGGCTTCGCGCCAGCTCTGGAGCCGCCCCGCGTCGACGTCGCGCGAGAGGACGAAGTGCGGCACCTCCTGCCAGGCGCGCTGCGTGCGCTCGGCCATCGTGCGCCAGAGCGCTCCGACCGCGAACGCGTCGTCGTCTCGTTCCGCGTCGGCCGGCTTGGCGGCAGCTTCGACGTCCGCGGCGACGAGCGCACCGTCGGGCCCGGTCCCGGAGAGCGCGTCGAGGTCGACCCCATATGCGGCCGCGAGCTTCCGTGCCTTCGGCGAGGCGAGCCGTCGGCGCGTCGGCGCGGCCGGCGCGACCGGACCGTTGTCCGCAGACACGGCGGCCGCCGCTCGGAGACCTGGCGCGGGCGCCGCCGCCGTCCAGGACATCGTGTCACTCGGGTTCGGTTCCAGCTCTTCGCCATCCGCGAGAACGACGGCGATCGTCGTCCCGACTGGGACCTCCGTGCCCCCGGAGGCGGAGACGCCCCCGAGCGTCCCATCGGCGGGGGCCTCGATCTCGACCGTGACCTTGTCCGTCTCCACCTCGACGAGCGGTTCGCCCTTGGTGACCGCATCACCTGCAGACTTCAGCCACCGGAGCACCGTGCCGGTCTCCTGCGCCATCCCGAGCGCGGGCATGATCACGTCAACGGGCACTCGGGCCCTCTTGTCGTGCCGACGCGACCACGGCATCCGAGAGAGCAGGACTGTTGAGGTTCGACGTCAGCTCCCGCTCGCCGGGTAGCTCGCCGCCGACCGTGTACTGACCTCCCGCCGTGATGAGGAGCTTCTCGGCCGGGAAGCGCGTGATCACCTCGCACCCGTCGCTCGTGACCACGAGCTGCTCCTCGATCCGCGCCGCCGACCAGCCGTCCTTGGCAGGCCAGAAGGTCTCGAGCGCGAACACCATGCCCTCCTCGATCGTCTCCGGGTACTCGAAGGAGACGAGGCGGCTGAAGATCGGCTTCTCCCAGATCGAGAGCCCGACCCCGTGCCCGTACTGGAGCGCGAACGCGGCTTCCTCGTCCGCGAAGCCGAACTCCTCGGCGCGCGGGAAGAGCTCGACCACCTCCGCGGTCGTGACGCCGGGCCGGATCGCGGCGATGGCCTGATCGAGGATGTCGCGGCACCGTGTGTATGCATCGATCAGCGCCCGCGACGCGGAGCCGACCGCGAACGTGCGGTAGTAGCAGGTGCGATAGCCGTTGAAGGCGTGGAGGATGTCGAAGTACGCCGGGTCGCCCGGCCGCAGCATGCGATCGGTGAAGACGTGCGGGTGCGGAGAGCAGCGCTCGCCCGAGATCGCGTTCACGCCCTCGACGTGTTCGGAGCCGAGCTCGAACAGGACCTTGTTGACGAGCGCGACGCAGTCGTTCTCCCGAAAGCCCGGTCTCATCGCGCGGTAGAGCTCGTCGTAGGCCGAGTCGACCATGGCGCACGCCGTGTTGAGGAGCACGATCTCGTCCTCGGTCTTGAGCTTGCGCACGTCCTGCATCAGCGCCTGGCCGTCGACGACGTTCACCCCGGCCTGCTGGAGGGCGAAGAGCACGGGCAGCTCGACCATGTCCACCCCGACGGGCTCGTCGAGGAGGTCACGTGCGGCCAGCTCGACGCGGATCTTCTCGGCAACCGACTCGGCGCGCCCCTCCACCGCGCCCCGGAGCGTGGAGATGCCGGCTCGGGACCGATCCTCGCCGAGCCAGGGGTTGTAGAGCTTGTGGTGGCGGGCGGCCGAGCCGAAGTCCCACATGATCGGATCGTCTCCCTGGGGCAGCAGGCAGAAGCGGATGAGCTTGTCCATCGCCCACGTGCCGATGTGGGTCGCGGTGATGTAGCGGATGTTCGCCATGTCGAAGCAGAGGAGCGCTCCCAGCTCGGAGGCCTGCAACCGCGCTTTCGCGCGGGCCAGCCGCTCGCTCCGCAGCCGGTCCATGTCGACCCGCTGCTCCCAGTCGACGACCATCGTCCCGTAGGTGCGGAGCGCCATCGCCTACTTCCTGCAGAGCTCGCGCGCGGTCTCGGCGACGAGCGCGGGAGTCGGGACCGTGGCGTCCTCGAGCGGCGGTGAGAACGGGATCGGGACGTCCATCGCAGCGCAGCGCCGAACCGGCGCGTCGAGGCTCCAGAACGCGCCCTCCCCGATCGCGGCGGCGAGCTCGGCGCTCGCTCCGTAGCTCCGATGCCCCTCGTCGACGACGATCGCGCGTCCCGTCTTCCGCGCGCTCGAGACCAGGGCGTCGAGGTCGAGCGGGACGAGCGTGCGAGGGTCGACCACCTCGGCGAAGATCCCGTCCGCCTCGAGCTCCTCCGCTGCGGCGAGGGCGACCCGGATCATCGAGCTCGTCGCGACGATGGTGACGTCCTCCCCCTCTCGCTTGACGTCGGCGACCCCGAGCGGGGTCGAGATCTCGCCGTCGGGCACCTCGCCCTTGACGGCGTAGTCCATCTTGTCCTCGATGACGACCACCGGGTTGTCGTCCCGGATCGCCGACTTCAGGAGGCCCTTAGCGTCGGCAGGCGTCGACGGGAGGGCGACTTTCAGGCCCGGCACGTGGGCGACCCAGGCGTGCAGGCTCTGGCTGTGCTGCGCCGCGGAGCGCCGCGTCGCCCCCATCGTCGTGCGCAGCGTCAGCGGCACCTTCAACTTGCCGCCGGACATGTAGTGCGTCTTCGCGGCCTGGTTCGCGAGCTGGTCCATGACGAGCGTGAGGAAGTCGCCGAACATGATGTCGACGACCGGCCGCATCCCTGTCATCGCGGCGCCGACCCCGAGCCCGGTGATGCCCGCCTCCGATATCGGCGAGTCGAGGATCCGCTCAGGTCCGAACTCGTCGACGAGGCCGGACAGCACCTTGAACACCGTGCCCGCTTCGGCCACGTCCTCGCCGATGACGAACACCGTGTCGTCCCGCCGGAGCTCCTCGGCGAGCGCCTCGTGGATGGCCTGCGCGAACGTCAGCGTACGCGTGGCGGCGACCGCCTCGACGCTAGGAGTAGACATCCTCGCTCACCTCTGCGACGTCGGGGAAGGGCGCCTCGAGCGCGAACTCGAGCCCGCGCTCGACCTCCGTGCGCGCGTCCTCCTCCACCGCCCGCAGGTCGTCCGGCGCCGCGAGCTCCTGCTCCTCGAGCCAGCGCCCGAGCAGTGCGAGCGGGTCGCGCTCGCTCCGCCACAGCTCCTCTTCCTCCTTCGAGCGGTAGTAGGCGCGATCGACGTCGCCGACATGGTGGCCCAGGTACCGATAGGTGCTCGCGAGCAGGAACGCAGGCCCGTCGCCGGTGCGAGCCCGCTCCACCAGCTCCGAGGCTTGCGCGTAGACGGCGCGCACGTCCTGGCCGTCCACCTCGCGGGCCTCGATCCCGAATGCGCGTGGCCTGGCGGAGATCTCCCCGGCCGTCGTCTCGCGATAGTGCGTGTACTCGTTGTAGTGGTTGTTCTCGCAGACGTAGACGACCGGCAGCGACCAGAGCGCAGCGAGGTTCATCGCCTCGTACACGAGGCCCTGGCCGAGAGCCCCCTCGCCGAAGAAGCAGACGGCGACGCCGTCGGTGCCGCGACGCTTCGCGGAGAACGCCGCCCCGGTGGCGATGCCTGCCGAGCCGCCCACGATCGCGTTCGCACCGAGGTTGCCGTTGGCGTGGTCGGCGATGTGCATCGAGCCTCCCTTGCCGCGACAGTACCCCTCCTCCTTGCCGAGCAGCTCGGCGAACATCCGGCCCGGCTCCGCCCCCTTCGCGAGACAGTGACCGTGTCCGCGATGTGTCGACGTGATCCAGTCCGTCCGCCGGAGCGCCGAGCAGACGCCCACGGCGACCGCCTCCTCGCCGATGTAGAGATGGGTGAGACCGGGCATCCTCGCACTGCGGTAGAGGTCGTTCGCGTGCTCCTCGAAGAGGCGGATGACCGTCATCTTCCGGTACATCTCGAACGCGAGCTCCACCCCGATCTCGCCGCGCGCGGCAGTTGCGCTCATCGAACCCTCTCCGCAAGGACGTCGGTCTCCACGCCGCTCTGCGCGGCCAGCACGTCGAAGAGCGCGGCGAAGTCGCGGTCGCCGATGCCGAGCCCGCGCGCCGCGGTCAGCAGCTCGTTCGTGACGGCTGTCGTCGGGAGGGGCACCTCGAGCTGGCGGCCGAGCTCGAGGGCGAGGTTCAGGTCCTTCTGCATCATCGTGCAGTCGAACCAGACCTCGTCCGGATGCCCGAGGACGAGCGGCCCGCGGTACGTGACCATCGGCGAGGCGATCACCGATGCGAGCATCACCTCCACCGCCTTCTCGCGGGAGATCCCGCTTTTCTCGGCGAGCAGGACGCCCTCGCTGAAAGCGACCATCTGCACCGCGAGCGAGAGGTTCACGGCGATCTTCACGGTCACGGCTGCACCCGTCGGCCCGACGTGGATCACGCGCGGGCCGATCGCCTCGAGGACCGGGCGCACCCGCTCGAAGGCGTCCTCGTCGCCGCCGACCATCAGCGACGCCTTGCCCTGCTCCACCGTGATCGACGTCCCGGAGACGGGCGAGTCCAGCATCTGGGCTCCCGCCGCCGCAACGCGCTCGGCCAGCGCCCGCGTGTTCGCAGGGCTCGCCGTCGACATCTCCACGTAGACCTTCCCCGGGCCTAGCCCGGCGAGTATCCCGTCCTCCCCGTCGGCGACGGCCTCGACGGCGGCCGTGTTCGTGACCATCGTGAACACGAACTCGCCCCGCTCCGCCGCCTCGCGCGGGCTCCCGGCCCAGCGCGCCCCCGCCTCGAGCAGGGGCTCGGCCTTCTCGGGCGTCCGGTTCCAGACGTGGACGGCGTGGCCCGCGTCGAGCAGCCGGCGTACGATCGCGCTCCCCATCACGCCGAGCCCCACGTATCCGAGCTCAGCCACCGAGGACTCCCTTCTGGACGTCGCTCTCGACCCGCGCGAGGTGCGCGCGCATCTCGCCGCGGGCACTCTCCGCGTCGCGGGCGGCGATCGCCGTGCGGATCGCGCGGTGCTCGACGACGGCGCTCTCGGGGCTGCCGGGGAGGTGGTAGACGGTGACGAGGGCGCGGCGGAGCACGTCGCGGACGGCATGCATGCCGTGCACGACGAGCCGGTTCCCGGTCGCCCCGGCAAGTGCTAGGTGGAAGCGGAGGTCGGCGTCGATGAACGTTTCCCCTCGCCCCGCTGCCTCGAGCGAGGCCGCCATCTCCTCGATCGCCGCGTCCATCTCTGCGAGATGCTCCGCGGCGTGCCGGTCGGCCGCGAGCGCGGCCGCCTCGCATTCGAGGATCCGGCGCAGCTCGAAGAGGTCGTGCATCCCCGCCTGCTCGTCGAGTGCGAGCAGCAGCCTGAGCGAGCTCTCGAGCGGATTCGACGCGTCCGCGACGACGAAGGTCCCACCGTTCGCCGCGCGGATCACCCCTTGCGACTCGAGCATGCGCAGCGCCTCGCGGATCGACGAGCGTCCGACGCTGAACGTCTGCGTGAGCTCGCGCTCGGGCGGCAGCACGTCCCCCGTCTTCAGGCTGCGGCGGCCGATCTGCCCGAGCAGCTGATCTGCGATCTGCTCGTAGACCTTTCGACGCTCGACGGGCTGATAGCTCGTGGCCGTCTCCACCATTCCTCTCGCGGTTTCTGTCCGACAAGCAGACCACAGCGTGAGGCGGGACGATACGCGCCCGGCATCTCGAAGGCAAGCGCCGGACGCGCTGGAGACCATGCCCGAAGCGGGTTGCGCGGCCGCGACTTGCATCGGCGGTGACGATCTGTTTCACTCGCCCTCTTGTCTGATCGTCTGACGATGAGACACCCAAGCGGTCCTGCGCCGCGCGTCGGCGCACCTCTCTTCTACCCGTACGACAAGGAGGCTCGGTCGTGAGTCGCACATCCGTACGCCTGGCCGTCATCGCAGGCTGCGCCACCCTCGCCGCGATCGCCGCTGTCGCCGCGACGACGGGCACCGGCGCCGCCGCTCCGCAGGCAGGGCCGATCAAGATCGGCATCTCGCTGTCGCTCTCGGGCGACTTCTCCGACCCGGGCGGGTTCGCCAAGCAGGGCTACAACCTGTGGGCGAAGACCGTCAACGCGAAGGGCGGAGTCCTGGGTCGGAAGGTGCAGCTGATCATCAAGGACGACGCCAGCTCCCCGACGCAGGCTGCCACGAACTACCAGAACTTCATCACGAGGGACAAGGTCGACCTCGTCTTCGGACCGTTCTCGACCCTCCTCACCGCGCCGTCCGCAGCCGTCGCGAGCCGCTACGGCTACGCGTTCATCGAACCGGCCGGTGGCGGCCCCGCCGTGTTCGACCAGAAGCTGCACAACGTCTTCTTCACCCAGCCCGCGCCGATCGTGGAGAGCGGCGACGTCTTCGTGAAGTGGCTCAAGTCGCTGCCGAAGGCGCAGCGTCCGAAGACCGCTGCCTACCCGGCCCTCGACGACCCGTTCTCGTCGCCGATCGCCGACCGGATGCGAGGCCAGCTCGAGAAGGCAGGCGTGAAGACCGTCTACAAGACGATCTACCCCTCCGAGAACGTGGACATGACGCCGATCGTGTCGAAGATCGCCAGCGCAAACCCGGACATGGTCGTCGGCGGAACCCAAGCCGGCGACGGCTACTCGCTCGTGAAGGCGATGGTGCAGGCGCACTTCAGCCCGAAGTTCCTGTTCCTGTCGAACGGGCCGAACAGCCCGGGTGAGTTCCCGAGCAAGGTGGGCGCGAAGAACGTCAACGGCATCTTCAGCGCGAGCGACTGGTACCAGGACTCGAAGACCACCGGCAACAAGGCCTTCGTCAAGGCGTTCCTGAAGATGTACGGAGGCAAGGCCAGCTCCATCGACCCGGGCTCCGCCGAGGCGTACGCCGTGGGTCAGGTCCTCGAGGCGGTCGCAAGGCGCACGCACTCGATCGACAACAAGAAGATCATCGCCGCGCTCCACAAGGGGTCGTGGCCGACCGTCGAGGGGACGCTGCGCTGGAACTCGATCGGGGAGCCGGAGGGACAGTTCCTGCTCATGGAGTGGCTGAATCGGCAGCTCTACCCGGTCCTGCCGGCAAGCGTCGCCGTGAGGAAGCCGGCCTACCCGAAGCCGGGCTGGGGTAAGTAGCGTCCGAGAAGGAGGCGGAACCAAAGGGTCGACGTGCACGAGATCGTCCAGGCGATCATCCTCGGGATCCTCGTCGGAGGGGTCTATGCCCTGATGGCGAGCGGGCTCACGCTCGTGTTCGGGGTCATGAAGGTGATCAACGTCGCGCAGGGAGCGCTCGTGATCCTGGCGGCGTACCTGAGCTACGCGCTGTTCTCGAACCTGCACATCGACCCTTTCGCCTCCATCCTGATCGTCACGCCTGCGATGTTCGTGCTCGGCGTCGCGGTGCAACTGACCTTCGTGCGCTCGCTGCGCGGACCTGACGCATCCGAGCTCTCTCTGCTCGTGACGTGGGCGCTGGCGCTCGGGATCGAGGGCGTCCTGAGCGTCGTCTTCAAGACGACGTACCGCATCTCGAACCCGTCGTACGCGGACAACACCTGGACCGTGTTCGGGTACCGGATCAGCGAGGTGAGGCTCTTCGCCTTCGCCGCCTCGGCGATCCTGCTCCTGCTGCTGTCGCTCATCCTGACCCGGACCGGTTTCGGGCGCGCTGTGCGGGCGACGGTCCAGAATCCGACTGCGGCGACCCTCCTCGGCGTGGACGCCAACCGTGTGCAGATGCTCAGCTTCGGGCTCGGCGTCTCCCTGGCTGCCGCCGCCGGCGCCGTGTACGGCGTCATCTACCCGTTCAATCCCGGCAGCCACTACGACCTCATCTCGCGGCTCCTCACCATCGTCGTCCTCGGCGGGCTCGGAAGCATCGGAGGGGCGGTGTTCGCGGCGGTCGGTATGGGTGTGGTCGAGGCCCTCGTGACCGTCGAGATCTCGCCGGTGTGGGCGTCGTTCTCGTTCTTCGTCATCCTCATCGCGTTCCTGCTCGTCCGCCCGCAGGGGCTCTTCGGCGTGCGCGAACGCACCCTGTGAGCCGCGCGACCGCAGTCGGACTCGTCCGTGGCGGCGCGTTCACGGCGGCCGCCGTCGCCTTCCCGTTCGTCTTCCAGGCCGCCTGGATCGTCAACATCGGCGTCCTGACGCTGATGTACGCCGCGCTCGCGACGGCGTGGAACCTCTTCTCCGGGTACTCGGGCTACATCTCCCTCGGGCAGGCGGCGTTCTTCGGGCTCGGTGCCTACTCGCTCGCGATCACGTTCGAGCACGTCGGCATCGGCTCCGGATACAACCCGTTCTTCGCGCTGCCCATCGTCGGCGGGGCGATCGCGCTCGCGTCGGTGCCGATCGCCTGGATCGCCTTGCGCACGCGCCACATGACCTTCGCGATCGTCACGCTGACGCTCCTCTTCATCACGCAGCAGCTCGCGTTCAACCTCCGGTCGCTGACGAAGGGCTCGACCGGGCTCATGCTCCCGATACCGCACTTCCCGATCGCGAGCTACGACCGGCCGTTCTACTTCGCAATGCTGGCGATTCTCCTCGCCGGGCTCCTGCTCAGCTGGCAGATCCTACGGAGCAAGCTCGGGCTCATGCTCTTTGCGATCCGCGCGGACGAGGAGAAGGCGCGCGGCCTCGGCGTCCAGGTCACGGGCGCGAAGCTCGTCGCCTGGTCGCTGATGGCTTGGCTCACGGCGATGGTCGGCGGCGTCTGGGCGTACTACCTGACGTTCATCTATCCGGAGTCGTCGATCGACCCGCTGGTGATGATCGGCGCCATCCTGATGACGTTCCTCGGCGGCCGCGGGACGCTCTGGGGCCCGACTATCGGCGCGTTGGTGCTCGTCCCCGCCCAGCAGTACCTGATCACGCGGCTCGGCGCGAGCCAGTTCTACCTCGTCGCCTACGCAGCGGTGTTCATGGTCGTGCTGCTCGTGCTCCCGCGCGGGATCCTCCCCTCGCTGCAGGGCTTGCTGGACACGCACCGCGAGCGGCGCAGGATCCGCCGGGGACCCGTCGTCCGCGAGAAGGCGCCCGCGTGAGCGGCGCGCTGCTCGCGGTCGAGGGGCTGACGAAGCGCTACGGCGGCGTCACCGCCGTGGACGGGTGCTCGTTCACCGTGCCGGAGGGATCGGTCACGGCGCTCGTCGGGCCGAACGGCTCGGGCAAGACGACCGCCTTCAACGTCATCACCGGGTATGCGCGCCTCGACGCAGGCCGTATCCGCTTCTCCGGCTCCGTGGTCCGGCGGCCCGATCCGACGCGTCTCGCGCGCAAGGGCCTCACGCGGACCTTCCAGCAGGCGCGGACCTTCTCCGACCTGACTCTGATCGAGAACATGGTGGCGGGGGTCCAGCAGCCGTGGTACGCCTGGTCGCGCCGGTCGGTCCGCCCGCACGACCGGAAGCGGGCGCTGACGCTGCTCGAGGAGTTCGGCCTCGCCGGGCTCGCGACCGATCGCGCGGGCACCCTGTCGTTCGGTCAGAAGAAGCTGCTCGAGTTCGCGATGGTGCTGATGGGCGAGCCGCGTCTCGTCCTCCTCGACGAGCCGACCGCCGGCGTCAACCCCGTGCTCGTCGAGCAGATCGAGCAGCGCGTCCGCGACCTGAACGCCCGCGGGCTGACGTTCCTCGTCGTCGAACACAACATGAACCTCGTCATGCGACTCTGCGACCCGGTGGTCGTCCTCGACCACGGGACCAAGCTCGCCGAAGGCCCTCCCGCGATCGTCCGTGACGACCCGCGCGTGCTCGACGCGTACCTCGGAGGCTGACGGTGGGCACCCTGCTGCAACTCGAACAGGTCGTGGCAGGGTACGGTCGCGGCGACATCCTCAACGGGATCGACCTGACGCTCGAGGAGGGGACGGTCATGTGCCTCGTCGGGCCGAACGGCGCAGGGAAGTCGACCGTGCTCAAGACGCTCAGCGGGCTCCTACGGCCGCGCGCCGGGCGCATCCTGTTCCAGGGCGAGGACATCTCGCTCCTGTCACCCGCGCGGATCCTCCGGAAGGGCATCGTGCACGTGACCCAGGAGCGGAGCCTCTTCCCGCTGATGACGGTGTGGGACAACGTGCTCATGGGCGGCCACGTCCTCTCCGACCGAACGCTCGTGCGCCGTCGGGCCGGGGCGATCGCGGAGCGCTTCCCGCTCGTCGCCGAGCGACGCCACGAGCGCGCCGGCCAGCTCTCCGGAGGTCAGCAGAAGCTCGTCGAGATTGCGCGCGCGCTGATCCTCGAGCCACGCCTCGTGCTCCTCGACGAGCCGACCATGGGGCTCGATCCTCAGGCACGCCACCGCATCTTCGAGTTGGTGAGCGAGCTCAACGAGGACGGGCGCACCGTGTTGCTCGTCGAGCAGAACGCGCGCGCGGGCCTGCGCATCGCGCACGGCGGAGCGGTGCTCGACGGCGGTCGGGTCGCGCTCGCCGGCTCCGGCCCGGAGCTGCTCGACGACCCCGGCGTGGCGCAGCTCTACCTCGGCGGCACGCCGACCTGAGGCTGCGACCGGCTCGCCCGTCAGACGGGGCCGACGATCCAGGTGTCGCCCGAGTGGAGGAGCGCTCCCAGATCGCCCTCCCCCGAGCGCTCGCGTGCGATCTCGAGCTGGGCGCTCATGAGATCGTCGTACACCTCGCGCTCGACGTCGCGGAAGATGCCGAGCGGCACCGCGCCGTCGGTGTCGAACGTGATCCGGGAGAGCGCGAACGCAAGGCTCGGCTCCCGGTGGCTCGCGTCGTGGACGAGCAGGGAGCTCTCTTCGACATCCGCGACGCCGACGACCCGCGCCGACCCGTCCGTGTCTTGCACGACGCCCTTTTCCGCCTCGACACCGAAGCGGATGGGCGCGCCGTGCTCGAGGTAGATGCGGTTGCCTTTGTCCTCGCGCACGTACTCGAACGCGCCGTCGTTGTAGATGTTGCAGTTCTGGAGGATCTCGACGAACGCCGATCCGCGATGGCGGGCGGCCGCGCCGAGCACCTCGGTAAGGCCCTTCTTGTCGGTGTCGATCGCGCGACCGACGAACGACGCCTCCGCCCCGATCGCGACCGAGAGCGGGTTGAACGGGTGGTCGAGCGAGCCCATCGGAGTCGACTTCGTCACCTTCCCGAGCTCCGACGTCGGCGAGTACTGCCCCTTCGTCAGGCCGTAGATGCGGTTGTTGAACACGAGGATCTTGAGGTTGACGTTCCGGCGCAGTGAGTGGATGAGGTGATTGCCGCCGATCGAGAGCGCATCCCCGTCGCCGGTGACCACCCAGACGGAGAGATCCGGCCGCGTGACGGCGAGGCCCGTCGCGATCGCGGGCGCGCGCCCGTGGATCGAGTGCATGCCGTAGGTCTGCAGGTAGTACGGGAAGCGCGCGGCGCACCCGATTCCGGAGACGAACACGATCCGTTCGCGCTCGAGGCCGAGCTCGGGCATGAAGCCCTGGACGACGTTCAGGATCGCGTAGTCGCCGCACCCCGGGCACCAGCGGACCTCCTGGTCCGACTTGAAGTCCTTCGCCGTCAGCGCGGCTTTGCCATTCCCGTCGCTCACGAATCCACCAGCGCGGTGATCGCATCGGCGAGCTCGGCCGCCCGGAACGGACGGCCGCGCACCTTGTTGTAGCCGGCCGCGTCGACGAGGAACTGGGCGCGGAGGAGCATCCTGAGCTGGCCGAGGTTGATCTCGGGCACGAGCACCTTCTCGTAGCGTCCGAGCACGTCGCCCGTGTTGCGCGGGAACGGGTTCAGGTACTCGAGATGCGCCCTGGCGACACTCCTGCCCGAGGCCCGAACCCTCTGTACCGCCGCGCCGATCGCCCCGTACGTCGAGCCCCAGCCGATGACGAGCGTGTCGGCGCCGTCCGGGTCGTCCACCTCGAGCTCGGGGATGTCTGCGGCGATGCCGGCGACCTTGGCCGCGCGGAGCCTGACCATGAGATCGTGGTTCTCGGGGTCGTACGAGACGTTCCCCGTCTCGTCCGCCTTCTCGAGACCGCCGATGCGGTGCTCCAGGCCGGGGGTTCCGGGAATCGCCCACGGCCGTGCGAGCGTCTCCGGGTCCCGCTTGTACGGGAGGAAGCCCTCGTCGTCGTTCGGCTCGCTCGCGAACTCCGTCGAGATGTCGGGGAGGTCTGCGACGTTCGGGATTCGCCACGGTTCGGAGCCGTTCGCGAGATAGGCGTCGGAGAGGAGGAACACGGGCGTGCGGTACTTCACCGCGATCCTCGCCGCCTCGATGGCCGCGTCGAAGCAGCCGGCGGGAGTGGCCGCGGCCACGACCGGGACGGGAGACTCGGAGTTCCGGCCGTAGAGCACCATCAGGAGATCCGCCTGCTCCGGCTTGGTGGGCATGCCGGTCGACGGCCCCGCGCGCTGGACGTCCACGATCACGAGCGGCAGCTCGAGGGTCACGGCGAGCCCCACCGTCTCCGACTTGAGGACGATCCCCGGACCGGCGGAGGTGGTCACGCCGAGCGAGCCGCCGAAAGCGGCTCCGAGCGCAGCGCCCGACGCGGCGATCTCGTCCTCGGCCTGGAAGGTGCGGACGCCGAACTCCTTGAGGCCCGCGAGCTCCTCGAGGATCCCCGAAGCCGGCGTGATCGGATAGGCGCCGAGGAAGAGCGGGAGCCCGGAGAGCCGACTCGCGGCGATCAGCCCGTACGAGAGAGCCGTGTTCCCCGAGATCTGGCGATACGTGCCGGGCTCGACCGTCGCCGGCGCGACCTCGTACGAGACGGCGAAGTCCTCCGACGTCTCCCCGTAGTTCCAGCCCGCCCTGAACGCACGCGTGTTCGCCTCGGCGATCTCCGGCCGGCGCCCGAACTTCGTATCGATGAAGGCGAGAGTCCCCTCTACCGGGCGGTTGTAGAGCCACGACATGAGCCCGAGCGCGAAGAAGTTCTTCGAGCGCTCCGCCTCGCGTGAGGTGATCCCCTCGACTTCCTTGAGCGCCTCCACCGTCATCGAGGAGAGCGCCACCGGGTGCAGGTGGAAGTCGCCGAGCGCACCGTCCTCGAGCGGGTTCGACGCGTAGCCGGCCTTCTGGAGGTTGCGGTCCGAGAACGCGTCCGTGTTGACGATGATCGTCGCGCCCCGCGGAAGGTCGCCGACGTTCACCTTGAGAGCCGCCGGGTTCATCGCGACGAGCACGTTCGGCTGATCACCGGGCGTGAGGATGTCGTGGTCCGCGAAGTGCACCTGGAACCCCGAGACGCCCGGCAGGGAGCCGGCCGGAGCGCGGATCTCGGCGGGGAAGTCGGGAAGCGTGACGAGGTCGTTCCCGAAGACGGCGGTCTCGCTCGTGAAGCGGTCGCCCGTGAGCTGCATCCCGTCTCCGGAGTCGCCGGCGAACCGGATCACCACCCGGTCGAGCTGCTCGACGGGCTTCGACTGGGCCATGTTCGAGGTATAGCGCACGCGCAGGAGCTGCGGCTCCTCCTCCTCAGCTCGGCGTCGGGGCCGGTTCTTCGAGGGCGGGCGCAGGCTCGGTCTCCGGCTCCGAAGCCTCGCGGGGACGCGAGACCGCGATCCCGGCGGCCGCCCACACGACGACGGCGATCCAATGAACGCCGATGATGTCCGTCTGGAGCCCGAGGAAGAGGACGGCCGCGAACGCCGCGGCGACCCAGGCCTCCGTCCGCCACAGCCCCCAAAGCAGCGCAAGGCTCCAGAGGACGAACGCGAGCGCGCCGGCGAGACCCGCGTCCACGCCGAGCTCCGTGTACGTCGACTCGCCCGCCTTGATCTCGACGCCGGTCCGCTTCGCGTTGACACCGGCGTTCCCAAGCCCGTACCCCTGCGGATGGTGGATCACCGTCCGCAGCCCGTCGCGCAGGTTGCTCAGGTGGCTCCGCGTCGAGGAGTCGTTGCCCGAGAAGGGATCCGAGCTCGTGCCCGGGTTCTGCCGTGCGTTCTGGCGGAGGAAGACGAGCTCCTCCGGCGTGTAGCTCGTCGAAGGCCCGATCGCCGGGTACGCGGCGACGAACGCGGCGGCGGCGAGCACGGAGACGGCCGCCATGATCGCCGGCGTCCAGCGCCTCTGGGCGAGCGCGAGCACGATCAGCCCGAGCGCGAGCGCGGCGAAGGCCGCGCGTGTGTGCGTGTAGAGGAGCCCTGCGTAGAGGAGCGCCGCGAGCGGGACCGTCCACGGTCGAGAGCGCCTGCTCGCGAGGAAGACGAGTGCGACCACGAGCATGTAGGCGCTCGCGAGCGGCGACAGGAACGTCGAGACGAGGCGCCGGATGGGGTTCGATTCGTCACCCGTGTTGAAGACCCAGTTCTCGGGCAGCCCGGAGAGACCCTTGCTGTAGTCGAGCCCGAGCTGATCGCGGTACCAGCCGGGGACCCCCGAGTCGCGCCATGACTGGAGCGACACGAACGCGAGGTCGAGCAGGCCGATGAGAGCGACGCCTGCTGCGGTGGCCGCGACGACCCAGCCGAGGCGGCCCGGCTTCCGCCAGAGGGTGCCGAGGAGACGCCCGACCGCGTACGCCCCGACGGGGAGCAGGTGGTGACGGAGGGCGAACAGCCGGCCCTCGGTCGTTGCACCGCCGTCGAGCCAGGTCTGCGGGAGGATCGCGTAGACGACCACGATCGCCGCGTAGACGAAGGCGAACACGTCCGCAGCGGATACGGGAGGCAGTCGGCGCACCTTCCACGCCAGGACCAGGAACGCCAGGAGCAGGAGCGCCTCCTTCCAGGCCGACACGACGTCGAGCGCCCTCCCTCGAACGCCCAGATCCCACAGCTCGGCCATCGCCGCGTTGTGCAGCGCGAGCCCGACGACGAGCGCGAAGAGCGCGTACAGGCCGAACCGCTCGCCTCTAGTCAACGATCGCCACCAGCGTGAGCCCGAGATCGAGCACGCGGACGCGGCCGGGAAAGAGCGACGCGAGGCTCCGCCGCGAGAGCAGATGGATCTCCTCCGCCCAGCCCTTTCCCGTCGCACGGTATGCACGGTGCGCCAAGCGTTCCGGCAGCCAGTGGACGAGCGGGAGCCGCGTGTGCACCTCGACCGGGAAGCGGCGATTTGGCGTCGTCAGGAAGATGCGCCGGCCGACCCGCAACGCCTCGGAGACGAATCGCCGCTGCTCCTCGCGCCCTCCGACGTGCTCGATGACCGCGTTCGAGAAGACGACGTCGAACGCGCCGTCGCCGAACGGCAGCTCGAGCGCGTCTCCCTGCACGTACTGAACCGACGGATAGCACGCACGGAAGCCGGCTCCGTCGTGAAGGCCGAGCGCGGTGATGCGCTCCCGCCAGGGATAGAGCTCCTCGAAGAAGTTGAGCGTGGCGCACCCGGCGCCATCGCCGAACCCGAGCTCGTCCGCACCGATGTCGAGTACGGTCGTCTCGGCCGTCGGCTCGAGCTCGTCCAGAAAGAGCTCGAGCTTCCTCTTGCGGGAGTGGAGGGACACGGAATCGGCAAGGCCCACGCGCGTAAGTATCCGCTCAGGCGTGGCGAGTAGGCTCGCGTCAGTGATCGAGGCGACGCTCACTCCTCGCGGCCCGTACTCGCTCAAGCTGACCGCACGCTCCGAGGCCTGGGACGCGTGGCTCCCCGGCGGGGCGCGGGCCGGTGCGAGGCAGCAGCCCGACGGGACGGTGGTCGTCCGCGCGTCGTCCGAGCAAGCGGTCGAGCTCGCGCGCTTCATGCTCGCGCTCGACGACGACACGCGCGAGTTCCACCACCGTTTCGCACGCGACTCTCTCCTCGGGCCGACGGTGCGGACGCTGCGCGGGCTCCGCGTGGCGCGGAAGGCGACGGTCTCCCACGCGACGGTCAAGGCGGTCTGCGGGCAGCTCATCCAGTCGGGCCGCGCGAGGGAGATCGAGCGGACGATCGTCCGCGCGTGCGGCGAGGACGTGCCGACGCGCGAGGCGCTCGGGCGGCTCTCACCTGCCCGGCTCTGCGGGTGCGGGCTCGCGGCGAGCCGCGCGGCGACGCTGATCCGCCTCGTCCGCACGATCGACCTCGAGTCGCTGAGAACGACCCCGGAGCGCGCGCTCGCCGTTCTCGGCCGGGAGCGGGGGATCGGACCGTGGAGCGTCGGCGTCATCGCATTGCAAGGGCTCGGCCGCCACGACGCCGGCCTCGTCGCCGATCTCGGACTCGTCAAGCTCCTCGCATCTCTCCGCGGCCGCTGGCCGGAGCCCGGCGAGACCGCCGAGCTCCTCGCCCCGTACGAGGAGTGGCAGGGGCTCGCGAGCGTGTTCCTCCTCGCCGGGTTCGAGCGGGGCCTCGTTCCGGGCGCGAGCGCCGATCGCGCCCGGCAGGTACGCGCCGGCGCAGGCCGCGCCGCCTGACCGACCTTAGACTCCGGCGATGGTCGACTCGCGCAAGATCGCGATCCTGGGAGCGGGCCGTATCGGCGAGGCGTTGATCTCCGGCCTTCTCTCGTCGGGTTGGAGAGATCCCGGCGAGATCGCCGCGACGGCGCGCCGCCAGGAGCGTGTGGACGAGTTACGCGAACGGCACGGCATCGAGGCGACGCTCTCGAACCACGACGCCGCCGCGGGAGCCACGCTCGTCGTCATCTCCGTCAAGCCACAGGACATCGACGCGCTCCTCGGCGAGGTCGGAGGTTCGATCGCCCCCGAGCAGACCGTCCTCACCATCGCCGCGGCAGTCTCGACCGCAAGAATCGAAGGCCGGCTGACGGACGGAGTTCCCGTCGTCCGCGCGATGCCGAACACGCCGTCGACGGTGCACGAGGGGATCGCCGGGCTCTGCGCGGGGGCGCACGCCGGCGACGAGCATCTCGATCTCGCCGAGGAGGCGCTCTCCCACCTCGGCGGCGTCGTCCGGGTGCCCGAGAGCGCGATGGACGCGATCACCGCCGTGTCGGGCTCCGGCCCCGCGTACTTCGCGCTCCTCGCCGAGGCGATGATCGAGGCCGGCATCCTGCTCGGCCTCTCACGTGAGATCTCGACCCGGCTCGTCGTCCAGACGATGCTCGGCACGGCGAAGCAGCTCCGCGACGAGCGGATGCATCCCGTGGAGCTCCGCGAGATGGTCACCTCGCCGGGCGGGACGACGATCGCGGCGATCCGCGAGCTCGAGACGGCCGGAGTGCGGGCCGCGTTCCTGAACGCGATCCAGGCCGCGATGGTGCGCGCCCGCGAGCTCGGCGCGGACGAGGGCTAGTCGGAGGTCGGCAGGAGCGCAGAAGCCAGCCGGTGCTCGAGCTTGCGCTCCTCTGCGAGCACCTGGAGCGCCATGACCGTGTCGGCGACAGGCACGTCCTCGAGAAACTCCTCTCGCGACTCGAAGTCCGCGAGCAGGGCGCGGATCGCCGTCTTGTAACCGTGTCCGTCCCGGACAGACAAGGCCGCGAGCGCGTCCACGACCGGCCCGGGTAAGGCGTCGGGCCCTCGGAGCGTCGCCGCCACCTCGCGGGCCTCGTTGTCCCGTCTCGACACGAGCAGCGCGAGAGTTGCCGCGTACCGTGCGATCGCGCTCCCGGACTCGCGTGCACAGGCAGCGAGCGCCCAGCACGCGTCCGCTCGAGCTCCTTCCACGTCGCCGGCGATCAGGCGCGCTTTCATGGCACCGATCGGCCTTCCCCAGCTCTCCGGCGGAGCACCGGCCCAGCTCTCGCGGTAGCGCTCGGCCGCACGAACGAGCCACGTACAGGCCTCGTCCCGGTCACCTGCCATCAGGAGCGAGAGGCCTGCCGCCCAGGCCGCGTTCCCCATCCGCGTGAGCTGGCGCTGTCTCTCGCCGGCGTCGTCGGGCAGACGAGCGGCGCCGTCCTCGTAGCGCGCCACGGCCCGCGCGGCGCGTTCGTCCCAGGAGGTCATCGTCCGAGGAAGTATCGTCTCCGCGATGCCGCGCGCCCTCCGCGAGGTCGTCTACGTGGACGGTGTACGCACCCCGTTCGGCCGGGCCGGCGAGAGGGGCGTCTTCTGGAGGACCCGGGCGGACGACATGGTCGTGAAGCTCGTGCGAGAGCTTCTCCGCCGCAATCCCGGCCTCGATCCCGAGCGCATCGACGACGTCGTGCTCGCCGCGAGCGCCCAGGTAGGAGACCAGGGCTTGACGCTGGGCCGCGACGTCGCGCTGCTCGCGGGTCTACCGACGTCGGTGCCGGGGTTCGCGGTCGACCGCATGTGCGCCGGCGCACTCACGGCGACGACCGCCGGTGCCGGCGAGATCGCAATGGGCGCGGCTGACGTAGTGCTCGTCGGCGGCGTCGAGCACATGGGCCACCACCCGATGGGCGCCGAGGTCGACTTCAACCCCCGCTTCGTCGCCGAGCGTCTCGTCGACGAGTCCGCCGCGGTGATGGGCCAGACGGCCGAGAACCTGCACGACGCCTTCCCGCATCTGACGAGGCAGCACGCGGACGCATACGCGGTCGCATCGCAGCAGAAGGCGGCGCGCGCTTGGGACGGCGGCGTCATGGACGAGATCGTCGTCCCGATGTCGGTGTTCTCCGACGACGGCTGGACGGTGGCTGCCCGCGACGAGTTCCTGCGCCCCGACACGACGCTCGAAGCGCTCGCCGGCCTGCGCACGCCGTTCCGGACGGGCGGGCGTGTCACGGCGGGAAACTCGGCCGGGCTGACCGACGGCGCTACCGCTGCCCTCGTCGTCTCCGAGGAAGCGGCTGCAGAGCACGGCCTGGGGCCGAAGATGCGCCTCGTCGGCTTCGCCTACGCGGGTGTCGAGCCGGAGCTGATGGGCCTCGGCCCGGTCCCCGCCACGCACAAGGTCCTCGAGCAAGCGGGGATCGGGATCGACGACGTCGACCTGTTCGAGCTCAACGAGCCCTTCGCCGTCCAGGTGCTGACGTGGTGCGACGGTGTCGGCGTCGCACCCGACGATCCGCGTCTCAACCCCTACGGCGGCGCGATCGCGTGCGGGCATCCGCTCGCGGCGAGCGGTGTCCGGCTGATGGCCCAGCTCGCGCGCGCGTTCCGCGATCGTCCCGACGCGCGCTACGGGCTGACCGCGCTCTGCGTAGGGCTCGGAATGGGCGCCGCCCTCCTCTGGGAGAACCTCCAGCGTGGCGACTAGCCCGACCCTCTTCAAGCTGCAGCGCCTCGAGACGCGGGTCGGCCCGGTCGCGCTCGTGACGATCGACAACGGCGAGAGCTGGGAGCAGCCGAACGTCTTCGGCGAGGGGGCGTTGCGATCGCTCGAAGGCGTCCTCGACCACCTGCAAACGAGAGATTGGCGCGGGCTCGTCCTGACCGGAAAGCCGTTGGTGTTCGCGGTCGGCGCCGACATGAACGAGTTCGAGGACATCACCGCCGAGCGCGCGCGAGACGGCGGTCGCGCCGGGCACGAGCTCTTCCACCGACTCCGCGACCTCCCGTTTCTCACTCTCGCGGCGGTCAACGGCGCCGCGCTTGGCGGGGGAGTCGAGATCGCGCTCCACTGCGACTACCGGACGATCTCGTCCTCGGTGCGCCACTTCGCGTGCCCCGAGGTCCTGCTCGGGCTGATCCCGGGCTGGGGCGGGACGCAGCTCGTCCCGAAGCTCGTCGGTGCGGAGCAGGCGGTGACGTTCATCGTCGAGAACCCGCTCCGTCAGAACAGGATGCTGAGCGGGCCACAGGCATACGACGCAGGCTTCGCAGACGTACTGCTCGAGCCTGTCGAGTTCCTCGACCAGTCGCTCGCGCTCCTCCTCGAGAAGGTCGAAGAGGGCGGGGGCAAGCGCAGTCCCGATCACGACCTCTCCGACATCGTCGAGGTCTGCCGCAAGGCGCGAGCTCGACTCGAGGACCAGGTCCACGGGGGCGCCCCGGCTCCGTACCGCGCGCTCGACCTGATCGAAGGCGCCGCGACGTGGTCACTCGAGGACGGGTATCGCGCCGAGGAGGACGCGCTCGCGGAGCTCCTTCCTGGCCCGCAGGCGCAGGCGTCGCTCTACGCGTTCGACCTCGTCGAGCGCAGGGCGAAGCGAGGAGTCGGTATCCCCGAGGTGGCGCCGCGCCCCGTCGCCAAGGTGGGCCTCGTCGGCGCAGGCCTCATGGCACGCCAGCTCGCGCTCCTCGTACTCCGCCGGCTCGAGGTCCCCGTCGCCCTCCGAGACCTGACCGACGAGCAGGTGGAGGAGGGACTCCACTGGATCCGCGACGAGCTCGACGAGCTCGTCCGCCGCGGCCGCATCGGGGAGGCGAAGGCGCGCTTCCTCGGGTCGCTCGTCTCGGGAGGAACCGAGTGGGAGATCTTCGACGGCTGCGATCTCGTGCTCGAGGCGATCTTCGAGGAGCTCGATGTCAAGAAGGGGGCGCTCGCCGCGCTCGAGCGGGTGGTCTCACCCGAGTGCGTGCTCGCGACGAACACGTCGTCGCTCTCGGTCACGGCGATGGCCGCTGATCTCGAGCATCCGGAGCGTGTCGTCGGCATGCACTTCTTCAACCCCGTGGCCGTGCTCCCGCTGGTCGAGCTCGTGCTGACGCCGCAGACCGACGACGTGACGCTCGCAACCGCCTGGGCCCTGACCGGGGCGCTCCGGAAGCGTGGCGTGCTCGTCCGAGACGCTCCGGGCTTCGTCGTGAACCGGATGCTCGCGCGGCAGAGTGCAGTCGTCACCGATGCGCTCGACCACGGCTCGAGCGTCGAGGACACGGACGAGGCGGTCCTCCGGCTCGGCGTCCCGATGGCGCCCTCCGTTCTCCTCCAGCTCGTCGGGCCGAAGGTCGCGAACCACGTTCGGCACACGCTCCACGCAGCCTGGCCGGACCGCTATCCCCTCTCGCCGAGCCTCGAGAGCCTCGCCGAGGGCGGCGAGCTGGTCATCGTCGAGGAGGCGCCGAGAAGCGTTGACGAGATCCACCGATCGGTCCTGGAGGCGCTCGCCGACGAGGCGCGGCACGTGCTGGAAGACGGCGTCGTGGCCGAGGCCGCGGACATCGACACCTGCCTCCTCCTCGGCGCCGGCTATCCCTTCTGGCACGGCGGGGTCACGAAGTACCTCGACCAGTCGGGGGTCTCCGAACGCGTGACGGGACGGCACCTTTCCGAGATCGGCGCGCTTGTTCCGGGAACGACGAAGACGTCGCACGCCGGATCCTGAGGTATGCTCTGGCGGTACCGCTCGCCGGCACGTAGGCAGGCGAGCGTCAACTCTTCGGAAGGAGCGGCACGGCGGCACGTGCTGCGTGAATGCACGAAGCAATGACGATCCCGACGTTGACGTCGGACAGCCCTGAGAGCTTGACCCGAGCAGCCGCACAGGCCGAGGCCTGGTTCGGCGAGCCCTTCCTGCAGCCCGACGAGGAGGCGACGGTCGCGCTCGCTCCGGGCACCGCTCGCCGAGCCGCCCTGGACGACGCGCTCGCGGAGATCGAGGCGGGACACGAGCGGCCGTCCCCGCGCTGGAGGGTTCGCTACGGGCTGATGCTCGGGCTCGAGCGTGTCCTCACGGAAAGCCCACCGCACACCGCGGCCGGGACCGAGCTCCGCCGCCACCAGGTCGACGCGCTGACCGGCATGCTCGCCGAGCTGATCGCGGCCACCCAGCGCTCGGTGGAGGAGGGCGGCAACGGGAACGGGCACGGCAATGGAGGCGCGACGAACGGAGCGACCGCCGAAGGCGAGGCCGACGAGGAGGCGGACGACGACTACGACGCCGGCTTCATCGACGAGAAGGAGCTCGAGCAGGCGTTTCACGGAACCGACCCAGGAGCCGTTCGTCGCTATCGCTTCCGCCATCCGACCGCCTCGGGAAAGACGATCGCGGCGGCCGGGTTCGTCGAGGCTGCCCGCGGGCTCGGCGTTCTGATCCTCACGCATCGCCGGCTCCTCGTCTCGCAGTTCACCAGCGACCTCACGACGGAGGGCTACGGCGACCGCTTCACGGACGCGGTCCTCAAGGGAACGCGGGCGTCGCGGGACGATCCGATCACGATCCAGACCTACGCGTGGTTCGCGCGGCACGGCAGCGAGCTCGACCGGGACGTCTACCACCTCGTCCTCTGCGACGAGGCGCACACGGCACTCGGCGAGAAGACGAGCGCGGCGATCCGCGCGTTCTCCGATCCCCTCTACATCGGGATGACCGCGACCGAGCAGCTGATCGCGAAGCAGGTCTCCGACGTCTTTCCAGCGTCCGTGGACGACCTTCCTCTCGGAGACGCCGCGCGCCGCGGGCTGATCGCGCCGCTCCGCTGCCTACGTGTCCTGCCGGCTGCGGCGATCAACTCGGTTCCGATCGTCGGTGGCGATTTCGAGGAGCGCGCCCTCGCCGCGGCTCTCGACCACGAGGCCTTGAACCAGGCCGCCGCGAGCCTCTACCGCGACCGCTTCGGCGCGACGCCCGGGATCGTGTATGCGGCCGGCGTCGCACACGCCTACAACCTCGCCCAGGAGTTCCGAGCCGCCGGCCTCAAGGCAGAGGCGGTCTCGGGTCGTACCCCACCGGCGAAGCTCGCGGAGACCCTCGCGGCGTACGAACGCGGGGAGATCAACATCCTCATCAACGCACAACTCCTCGCCGAGGGCTGGAACTCGCCGCGAGCGACCGTCTGCATGCACCTCGCGCCGACGGCGTCGAAGCGCGTGTACCAGCAGCGGATCGGCCGCATCATGCGCATCCACCCGCGCAAGGAGGCCGGTGTCGTCGTGGACTTCGTCCCGAAGGGGGCGACCCACAACGAGCGCGTCGTCTCGCTCCACGCCCTGCTCGACGCCGACTTCTACCGCGAGGGCGCCCGCGTGACGCCCGCGCCGCGCCGGCGCCAGCAGCGACGCGCCCGGCGCAAGCTCTCCCCGGTCCCGTGGCTCGTTCCGGTCACCCCGAACGTCGCCCGGCGACTCGGCGTCATCCAGAGAGAATGGCAGCGCATCGACCCGAAGTACCTGGACGAGGACGAGCAGCGCTTCTGGGCGACGATCGCCGGTCGCCAGATCCGCTTCGACCAACGGGCAGAGTTCGCTCGCAAGTTCACGGAGGGCCGCGCGAGTAAGGTCGCGCTCGAGCAGTTCCTCGCGACCTGCGCGGCCGAGAACCCGAACCGGCGGCTCCGCATGACCGCACTCCTGGATCGCGTCGCGACCCCCGTGGAGCGGGCGGACTTCGACGACCTCGTCACGCTCGTCACCCAGGCGCCGACCTGGGAGAAGGACCGTTCGGGCGGCGTGCGCGTCCTCCTTCGGGCGATCGGCGAAGGCAAGGCCGCGGCGCCAGAGCAGATCCTCGCCCGCTGGACGTGGCGACTCGCGCGCACGACACGGAAGGTGCAGGATCGCCGGGTCTCGACCGAGTTCCCCGAGGCGAAGCGCCTCCTCGGCGCGGTCGCAAACTCGCGGGGCCATCGCCACGAGGAGAACGTCAACCGGCTCGTCCAGGTCGCGATCGCGATCCCATTGACCGTCGGCGCCGCGCTGCTGGCGTCGGCCGACGGCTACACGCCTCGCGCCAACGCGTCACTCGACCGGGCACGCGAGGAGATCGGCACGATCGACGCGATCGCGAACGCGCTCGCCGACAACCTCCCCGCGCCGAAGCTGACCGCGCGCAAGTCGCGCAGACGGCGCCGGAAGCGGAAGGGACCGCAGGGCGCGCAGGCTGCGCAGGGCGCGAGCGCCGAAGCCCTCTCGGACGACGGCGCCAAGCCGGCCGGAGCAGGAGAAGCCGTGCCGCTCGTCCCGGCCCCCGAGCCGGAAGCCGACACTTCCGAGCTCGGCGAGTCGACCGAAGACGCGGCCTAGCGTGGCGCGGCTCTTCCGACGCTAGACGGGGCCGCCGCCGGTGCCGGGCTGCTCGCCACCATTCCGCTCCCGCTCGCGCAGGAAGCGGGCGATCTCCGCGGCCAGCGCCTCTCCCGAGGGTAGCTCTCCCGACTCCTCGAGCCAGTCGAGCGAATCCGCGCGCTGCTCGAGTTCCTCGACGTAGGTAGCCGTCTCGGCGTCGCTCGCGACAGCTTGCGACACCTGCTCCACGTACGACGACTCGGCCTCGGACAGCTCGCTCACGTCGATGTCGATCCCGAGGACCGTCGCGAGCCGCTCGCAGAGCGCGCGAGCAGCTCGCGGGCTCGGTGCGAGGGAGACGTAGTGCGGAACGGCAGCCCACAGGCTCACCGACGGGATGCCGGCCCGACGGCACGCGTCGAGTAGGACTCCGACGATGCCGGTCGGCCCCTCGTAGCGGGAGAGCTGGAGCCCGAGCTCGTCGACCAGCCTCGGGTCGGTTGCTGCGCCCGTGACCGGGGCTGGCCGCGTATGCGGCACATCCGCCAGGAGCGCTCCGAGCGTGACGACGAGCTCGACGCCGAGATCGTGAGCGAGGTCGGCGACGAGGTCTGTGAACGTTCGCCACCGATAGTTCGGCTCGACACCGACGAGCACGATCGCATCCCGGTTCGTCCCGGGGACCCGTGCGCGGAAGAACGTGTTCTCGGGCCATTCGATCCGCCGGGTCTCCCCTTCGTCGAGCGACACATGCGGACGGGTCGCTTGGAAGTCGACGAAGAGCTCGGGATCGATATCCGCGAACTTCTCCGCTCCCCACAGGCGTGCGAGGTACCCGGTCGCGAGCGTGGCCGCCTGCCCGCCGTCGTTCCACCCGCGGAAGGCGCCGATCAGGACGGGCCGATCGAGCTTCGGCCGGTCGTGCATCCTCAGCTCTCCGGCCACCGCCGGAGCTTACTGACGGGCTAGACGGGCCGGTGGGCGCCAGAGCGCATAGGCAACAGCGAGGGTGAGCACCCAGATCGAGGCCGCAAGGATCACGTGCACGAGCACCAGCCACCAAGGCAGGGCGTTCCGATACTGCACCTCGCCGACGACCGCCTGGGCCACGACCACGCCGAGCAGCACGCCCCAGAGCCGGAAGAGACCCGGATACGCGTCGCGCCCTTTCCACAGGAACCACCCGACGATGAGGACCCCGATGCCGAATGCGGCGGCGACTCGAACGTGCACGTAGACCGTGTCCGTGATCGTGATGCCGATGCGCTTTACGTCCTGGCTCGAGCCTGGATGCGGGCCCGAGGCGGTCGCGACAGCCCCGGTGACGACGAGCGCCGCGCACGTCGGCAGGCCTGCCCACACGGCGAACTGCCGAACCCAGCGAGGCTCGAACGGGCGTGCTCTACCGACTACGAGACACCACGCCTCGACGAACGTCACGAGCGCCAGCGCGAGGACGGTGAGCGCAAGCAGGAAGTGGGCCATGACCGCGAGCGGGTTGAGACCGAGCACGATGGTGATTCCCCCGAGCGGAATCTGCGCGGCAGTGCCGAGGAACGCGCCGAGCGCGGCGAGCCGTGCGAAGCGCGGGAGAGCGACGACGCGACGTGACGCGAGCCAGGTCGTCAGTGTGAGCACGAGCCCGACGAGCGCGACCATCCGGTTCCCGAACTCGACGAACGCGTGGAAGCCCTGCTCCGGATAGGGCCGCGTGCCGCAGCGAGGCCAGTTGTCGCACCCGAGACCGGATCCCGTGAGGCGCACGAACGCGCCCGACGTGACGACGACGAGCAGTGCCAAGCAGGAGGCGAGCGCGATCCGGAGGAACGCCGGCGGCGACAGCGTCCGGAGTCGAGCGAGCGCCGTCGTCTCCACGAGACGAGTGTACGACGGTCGCTCGCGCTACCGCAGGACGATCCCGGATCCTTCTTCGATCCGGCCGATCTCCCGTAGGAAGAGCCCGCGCTCCGCGAACGTCGCCTCGAGGACCGCGCCGCGCTCTGCCGGGAGCGTGACGAGCAGGCCGCCCGCCGTCTGCGGGTCGTAAGCCAGGACCTCGGACTCGGGCGTGGCATCGGATTCGACGTGCGAACCCGCGAACTCGCGATTCCGCCGATCTCCGCCGGTCAGCACCCCGGCCCGCGCCAGCTCGAGCGCGTCGGGCAACGCGGGTAGCGAACCGGAGTCCAGCTCGGCGCGGACGCCGCTTCTCGACGCGAGCTCGTGAACATGGCCGAGGAGGCCGAAGCCAGTGACGTCCGTGACCGCGTTCGGGGCGAACGGCCGGAGCGCCTCCGCCGCGGCCCCGTTCAGCTCGACCATCGACGCGACCGCAGCGTCGAGCGCCCCTTCGGGAGCGATGCCGTCCCGAACGGCCTGAAGGACGATCCCGGTCCCGAGCGCCTTCGTCAGGTAGATGCGGTCACCGGGACGTCCTCCTGCCTTCGGCCAGACCGCGTCCGGATGCACGGTCCCGACGACTGCAAGACCGTACTTCGGCTCGGCGTCACGAATCGTGTGCCCGCCTGCGAGAATCGCGCCGGCCGCCTGCACACGCTCTCCAGCGCCGGCGAGCACGTCCGCGAGCACCTCGGTCGGGAGCTCCTCGGGGAACGCGGCGACGGACAGGGCGAGCAGTGGAGTGCCTCCCATCGCAAAGACGTCGTTGAGCGCGTTCGTCGCGGCGATCGCGCCGAAGGTGCGCGGGTCGTCGACGAGTGGTGGGAAGAAGTCGACCGTGAAGACGATCGCCCGCTCGTCGTCGAGGCGGTAGACCGCCGCGTCGTCGGCGGGATCGAGGCCGACGAGGAGGTCTTCCGAATCGACGGAGACGAGCCCGGAGAGGACCGTCTCGAGCCGTGCTGCCGCGTACTTCGCAGCGCAGCCGCCAGCACGCGCGAGTGAGGTGAGTTGAACCGCCTCCACGTCGGAACTGTAAGCCCCAGGGCATCCGCAGGAGAACCCTGGTTCGACGGCGAACCGATCTGCGGAGAGACCCCATCCCCTTCTCCTCTCCCCTGACGACCCAGCGGCCGCCGCCCCCTCGGCGGCCGCTGTGTTAGATAGACGCGGTGCGGTCGGCTCTCGTCACTGGCGGTTCCTCGGGAATCGGGTTCGCCCTCGCGCGGATGCTGCGAGACGAGGAGTACGAGGTCACGCTCGTCGCCCGCCGTCCCGACAAGCTCGAGGCGGCCGCGGCGGAGCTCGGCGCGACGGCGATCCCGGCCAACCTCGCGGACGGAGACGAATGCGTTCGCATCGTCGCCGCCCACATGGACCGCTGCCGTGGCATGAACGTCCTCGTCAACTCGGCCGGGCTCGGCGTCGGCGGTAACTTCGCCGACCAGGACACGAAGCGCGTCGACCTCCAACTCGACGTCAACCTCCGCTCCACGCTTCTCGTCACGCGCGAGTCGCTACCGCTCCTGCGTGCGTCGAAGGGACAGATCGTCACCATCGCCTCGATCGCCGGGACGATCCCGACCCCAAGCCTGGCCGTCTACGGCGCAACGAAGGCGGCGCTCATCGCGTTCACGAACTCGCTCAACCGCGAGGAGGCGGAGCACGGCATCCGCGCCACGTCGATCTGTCCTGCGTTCGTCGCCACACCGATGACGGACTGGACGGGCATCCCGCCCGAGGAGATGATCCAGGTCGATGACGTCGTCGACCTCGTCCACACCGTCCTCCACCTGAGCGCGCACGCACGCGTGCCGCAGATCGTGGTCGAGCGCGTCGGCGACGTCGTCTAGCGGCCACCGAGCAGGTCGTCGCGCACCGCCTGCTCGAGCTCGTCGATCGAGATCGGCCCTTCGAAGCGCCCTGCGACACGGCCGTTCTTCCCGACGAGGAACGTCCACGGCTCGGTCGTGAGCCCCCACTCCTTCATCCAGCGGTTGTACCCGCGGGCCGGGTCGTTGCCCTCGTACACCTCGACGTGGATGAACCGAACGTGCTGGCCCTGGAAGCGGGGGGCGACCTCGTTGACGATGTCGACGACGGGGCCGCAGGTTCGGCTCGTGCAGTACTTCGGCGTCGCGAAGGTCACCACGAACGGGACGTGCGCCTCGAGCGAGCCCGCGATCGAGTAGTGGAGCAGCGACGTGTCCGGTGGCACGCGGGTCGTCAGCGTCGCGAGCTTCCCGCCGGTGCTCGCGACCGTCGGCGTCTCCGAGTCGGGAGCAGGATCGCCGACGCGCGGGACCGGTGACGACGCGTGGACGACGACGTTCCCGAGCGCGTGGATCTTCTCGCGCCCGCCCTGAGGCTCTGCGAGGAGCCAGTACGTCCCAGGTGTCCGGAGCCGAACGTGGACGACGTAGATGTGCGTGCTCAGGCCCTGCGACTCGCCGGGCACCTCGATGCGCTCGAGCTTGGCAGTCGACAGGAGGAACGGCTTGGCCTCGAGACCACTCGCGACCCAGATCCGGGCGCTCGGCAGCAGGACCTGCCTGCCCTTCGAGTCGATGACGACGAACGAGAACCGGACGTTCCCGGGCTCGTAGTCGGAAGTTCCGGGGACGACGGCGACGTCGTCCCCGGATGAACGCCACAGTCCTTCCAAGGTCTGGGTTCCGGCGCTCGCCGAAGCCCCCTCGTCTTCAGAGCTACCGCAACCGGTCAGGAGGACACAGCACGTCACCGCGGTCACAGCCGCAGCCAAGCGCATCGCCCTCGAGTCTAGCCGCAGGCAGCCCGCTTTCTAGAACATGCGGTGTCCGTCGGACCAGGAGACTGGGTGGAACGCACCCAGCCAGGCCGCGAGCAGCGCCATGCTCGTGGCCAGCAGCACGAGACGTGCCTTCATGGCGACCTCCTCCTCTCTAGAAGCGGATTTCCTGGAGCGCCTCGGCAGCGTTCCGATAGAGACGCGACGCCTCGCGGTCGTCTCCACGACGTGCCGCGAGATCACCGAGGGCAACCCATGCCTCTGTGCGATGACTCACGGACGCCAGCTGCTCTGCAGCCGCGTCCGCAACACGGAAGCACTCCTCCGCCTCGTCGAGTCGATTCCGTTCCATCAGGGCTCGTCCCAGTACGAGCTGCGATGGACAGACCTCGTCGAGGAAGTCTTCCCTTCCCTCCAGCAGAGCGAGCGCCTTGCGAGCGAGCTCCTCCGCCTTGTCGTACTCCTGCCGACGCAGATGAACCTGCGCCAGCCCTTCGAACGCCTGAGCGGCGTCCGGAGGCGAATCGGCCTCGAGTGCGCGGACGATCGAGGCCTGGAGATAATCGACGGCCTTGTCCTCGTCGCCGAGAAGCAGCGTGAGGCCGCCGAGATTCAACAGGAGCCGGCCGACGTTCCTCTCGTCGTTCAGCTCGTGATACAGCTCCCGCGCGCGCTGCGCGTAGTTGCGGGAGAGGACGTAGTGGCCCTGTCGCTGAGCGACCATCGAGGCCTGGAAATAGGTGTTCGCGATCGCGCGCTTGTCGCCGAGGTCCTGCGCGAGCTCGAGCGCGCGCTCGACGTCCTCGCGTGCGGCTTCGAAGTCGCGTTGACGCCGGCGGCAGCGTGACCGCCAGCCGAGAATGTCCGCGCGCAGGAGATCGCAAGGCAGACCGGATCCCTCCGCGAGCGACAGCGCCTCGTCGAGGAGAGCGACCGACGTCGAGACACTCGAGAGCTTGTAGCGCGCAACGCCGACACGGAAGAGGACGTCCGCGCGGTCGACATCCGAGAAAGCCGGCTGCTCGACGAGCTCACGCGCCCGCTGGAGCAGCGCCAGCGAATCTTTGATCTCGCCGTGCTGCATGAGCGCCCACGCCTCACCCGCGAGCGCGCGGAACAGGAGCGTGGGCGCGCTCGTCTCCTCGAGCTCGGGACGGGCGGCGCGGAACGCGTCGATCGCCTCCGCGTAGGAGTGCGCCTCCGAGAGCGCCTCGGCACGAGCGAGTCGAGCCTCGAGCTTCGTCCGCTCCTCCGTCGAGACGCCGGCAATGAGGAACGCCGGATCGACGCGGAGCTGCTCTGCGAGCCAGGCGACCGTGTCGTCGGTCGGGCGCGTCTTCCCGCGCTCGATCTGGCTGATGTACTCCTTCGAGAACCGTCCGCCTGCGAGGTCCGTCTGAGTCAGCCCGGCGGCGACCCGAAGCGAACGCACGCGCTCGCCGAGGCGAGTGCCTCCTGCGGGGGTGGTCGTGGCGGTCTCGGTCATGCTCTCAGAGGTAAAGCCGTGTATCTGCCGGACGCGCTCCCCCCGGCGGGGGATGTGACCCGTTTCAAGTCAAGTGGACGATAGCCGAAATCACTTGACCAAGCTACTTGACTTTTTTGGACATGGCTCATATAGTCAGGCCCACACCGCACCGACCGGACGCCAGGTCGGATGCGAGGGCGCCACCGCCGGATCCGCAGGCGAGCGCAGGCAGAACGTGGCTGGGCCGCAGAGCCACGATTCTCCGGCTCGCCGCCCCGGGAAGGGGTCGCCTCGAACGGAGAACGCCCCCGGAGCCGCAGCCGGGGGCGTTCTGATTTTGGAGGGGGAACCCATGGTTCCCCCTCCGTACCCCCTCCTTTCGCCGCTCTGCACGGCTCATGCCGTGACGCGCCTACGGGCGAATGGATCGCCCGTCGGCCCTCATCGCTTCCTGCACGGGTCTGCCTTCAACGGCCTACGCGCTGACCGAACTGCACGTGAGCCCCGAGGCGCTTGGTCTCAGGCGGCGCCGGTGAGCCAGCGCTTGCGCTCCGCCTTGATCGCGGCGAAGTCGTCTGGCCCGAGCGGTCCGCCGAGGCGGTCGGCCATGGAGACGAGCAGGCTGCCGGCGACCAGGATCCAGGCCTCGGCGTCGACGTTGCGGTCGGGCGGCATCGCGCCGCACGCCTGCATGCGCCCGAGGAGCTCGGCGAAGAAGTCGTGCACCTCGCGCATGTGCGTGCGCACGTGCCGGCGGATCTCGACGTCCTCCCCTGCCTCCGTGATCGCCTGCATCCAGAGGCTCGGCAGGAGTACCTTCATCTCCCGCATGGTCGCCGGGCCGATCGCCTCCCACCCCTCGGCGGGGCCGAGCTCGGCCAGGCTGGCCTCGATCTTCGCCCGGATCCGGCGCCACGCCTCGACGAGGCACGCGAAATAGAGCTCCCGCTTCGACGAGAAGTGGCGGTAGAGGATCGGCTCGGAGACACGTGCCTCGCGCGCGATCTCGGCGGTCGTGGCGCCCGCGTAGCTCCCGGTCGAGAACACGCGCAGCGCGGCGTCGAGGAGCGCGAGCCGCCGCTCGGCAGCTGGGAGCCGCGAGCCGGCGACCTGCGTCACGCCGCAAGCTCCGGGGCCTGCTCTTCCCTGCGCTGCGAGCGTCGCGCCTCCTCGTGGGGACGGATGAGGACGAACGCGACGACCGCGCCGACGGCAGCGATCACGGCGGCGACCGTCAGCGCGGCCTGGAAGCCGCTCATGAACGCGTCGACGGTGCGCTCGCCTCCAGCCTTGTGGGCGACGATCGCGCCCATGACCGCGACCCCCATCGTCCCGCCCACCTGACGAAAGGCGTTGAGGACGGCGGAGCCGACGCCGGCCTTGTCGACGGGCACGCTCCGAGTCGCGGCCGCCGTGCTCGGCGTCATCGTCGACGCCATGCCGATCCCGCCGATGAGCATCGCCGGAAGCAGATCCCAGAAAGTCGCGTCCGGCCCGAGGCGCGAGAAGTAGACGAGCTGGATCGCGATGAGGAGCATCCCGCCGGTCATGAACCAGCGCGAGCCGACACGATCGGTCATGCGGCCCGCAAGCGGTGCGATGATGATGATCAGGAGCGTCATCGGGAGGAAGGCGGCGCCCGCCTGCACTGCGGAGTAGCCCAGGATGTTCTGCATGTAGAGAGACACGAAGAAGAAGACGCCGAACATCGACAACGCAACGAGCAGGATCACCGTGTTCGCACCGGTGTAGGTGCGGTTGCGGAAGAGGTCGAGCGGCAGCATCGGCGCCCGCTGCGTACGCTCGAGCACGAGGAACGCCGCCAAGGACACCACCGCGACGACGAACGAACCGATGATCCGCGCCGAGCCCCAGCCGTAGTTGTTCGCCTCGATGAGCCCGTAGGTCAGGGCGAAGAGCCCGAGCGCCGAGGTCGCGAGACCGGGGATGTCGAGCCGCTTGTGCGTCTCGTCCTTCGACTCGTCGATGAAGACGAAGCTCGCAGCGATGCCCAGAACGCCGACGGGGATGTTCACGAAGAAGATCCAGTTCCAGGTCAGGTGCTCCGTGATCAGGCCTCCGACGAGCGGGCCGATCGCGAGCGCGAGAGCGGAGACACCGGCCCAGATTCCGATGGCGGTGCCGCGCTGCCTGGGCGGAAAGGTGGCCGCGATGATCGATAGCGTCGCCGGGTTCATGAGCGCGGCACCGGAGCCCTGGACGATTCGCGCCGCGATGAGCATCTCACCGGAGCTCGCGAGACCGCACCAGAGCGAGGCGAGCGTGAAGACGACGATGCCGATGACGAAGACCAGCCGCCGCCCGTAGGCGTCGGCGGCCTTGCCGCCGATGAGCATCAGCGACGCGAAGGTCAGCGCGTATCCCGTGACGATCCACTCGAGCTCGGAAAGCCCGATGCCCAGATCGCGCTGGATCGAAGGCAGCGCCACGTTCACTACGGTGTTGTCGAGCATGATCATGAACAGCCCGAACGCGACCGCCGCCAGCGTGAACCACTTGCGCGTCTCCTCTGCGAAGATCATCGACCTCATCTAGCTCCCGCCTCCCTGTCGGTTAGTGAACACTAAGCTAGCAGCCACTAACAAGCGTCCGCAAGACATGTATACGTGGATGCCGAGCCCGGAGCAGCTCGAAGCTGCGAACGTCGTCCGGCTCGCCCGAAAGCTCGGCTGCGACGACTACTCCGCGCTCCACCGTGTTTCGATCGAGGACCCGGAGCGCTTCTGGCGCGCCGTCGTCGACGATCTGGAGATCCCGCTCGCGCGCCGCTGGGACCAGGTCGTCGACGCATCCCGTGGACCGGAGTGGGCGACGTGGTTCTCGGGAGCGCGCCTGAACGTCGCGCATGCCTGCGTCCACCGGTGGGCGGACGAGCGTCCCGAAGCGGTCGCAGCGATCTTCGACCCCGAGGAGGGCGAGCGGCGCTCGCTGACGTGGGCGGAGCTGTCGCGCGAGACGACCCGACTCGCCGAGGCGCTCGTCGAGCTCGGCGTCCGCGAGGGGGATGCGGTCGGGATCTTCCTCCCCATGTCGCCCGAGGTCGCGATCGCCTCACACGCGTGCGCCCACATCGGCGCGGTCCAGGTTCCCGTCTTCTCGGGCTTCGCCGCACCCGCGATCGCAGCGCGCCTGGCCGACGCTGACGTGAAGGTGCTCGTCACCGCCGACGGCTCGCTCCGGCGCGGGAAGCGTGTGCCGATGAAGGAGATCGCCGACGAGGCGCTCGCGCAGGCGCGTTCGGTCGAGCACGTCGTCGTCTGGCGGCGGCTCGGCGGCGACGTCCCGACGACCCCCCGCCGCGACCACGACTGGGCCGAGCTCGTCGAAGGTTGTCCCGGCGCCCTCGCTCCCCTCGAGGTCGAGAGCGAGACGCCCTACCTCCTCGCCTACACGTCCGGGACGACGGGCAGGCCGAAGGGCGCGCTGCACGTCCAAGGCGGGTTCCTCGTGTCGATCGCGCGCGAGGCCGCGTACCAGTCAGACATCAAGGCGGGGGATCGCGTCCTCTTCGCCACGGACATGGGCTGGATCATGGGCCCGTGGACCGTCGTCGGCGCGGGCGCCGCCGGTGCCGCGGTCGTCTACATGGAGGGCGCGCCCGACTGGCCGTCGGACCGGATCTGGCGGCTCGTGGAGTGCGCGCACGTGACGATGCTCGGAGTGTCGCCCACGCTCGTACGAGCGCTCATCCCCGCGGGTGAGCCGACGGCAGACCTCACGTCGCTGCGCGCGATCACGACCACGGGCGAGCCGTGGAACCGCGCACCGTACGACTGGCTCGACGAGCACGCCTGCGGCAACGGCCGCATCCCGATCGTCAACATCTCCGGCGGCACCGAGGTGGGAGCGTGCTTCCTCTCCGTCACGCCGATGGAGCCGACGAAGCCGTGCTCGCTCGGCTTCCCGGCTCTCGGTGCGGACGTCGACGTCTTCGACCAGGAGGGTCGTTCGCTCCGGGGAGAGGTCGGAGAGCTCGTCTGCAAGCGCCCATGGCCGGGGATGACGCGCGGGATCTGGCGCGACCCGGACCGATACCTCGACACGTACTGGCGGCGCTTCCCGGGCGTCTGGACGCACGGCGACTGGGCGTCGATCGACGAGGACGGCTACTGGTACCTGCACGGCCGCTCGGACGACACCCTGAACATCGCGGGCAAGCGGATCGGCCCCGCGGAGATCGAGTCGGCGGCGGTCGGTCATCCGGCGATCGCAGAGGCGGCGGCGATCGGCGTCCCGCACGAGGTAAAGGGCGAAGTGGCATGGGTCTTCTGTGTCCTCGGCCCGGGCGCGCACGCATCGGCCGACGATGTCGCCGCAGCGGTCACCGCCGAGCTCGGGAAGGCCTTCACGCCCGCACGTGTGCTCTTCGTTTCGGCGCTCCCGAAGACGCGGAGCGCCAAGGTCGTCCGTCGCGCCGTCCGGGCGCGCGCGCTGGGACTGGATCCGGGCGACCTCTCGACCGTCGAGAACCCCGAGTCGCTCGACGAGATCGCGGTCGTCGTCCTATGAGGATCGGCGTCGTCGGAGCGGGAGGCGTCGGTGGTTTCTTCGGCGCGCGCCTCGCCCGGGCAGGAGCCGACGTCGCCTTCCTCGCGCGCGGCCCACACCTGGACGCGATCCGCGAGCACGGTCTGCGCGTGCACAGCCCGGAAGGCGACCTCGAGATGCGCGCGGAGGCAACGAACGACGCCGCGCAGATCGGCGTCTGCGACGCGGTTCTCTTCTGCGTGAAGTCCTACGACGCGGAGAGGGCGGCCCCGGAGCTTCGCCCGCTCGTTGGCGACGAGACCGCGATCGTCCCGCTCCTGAACGGCGTCGACCACATCGACCTGCTCGCGGATGCAGTCGGGCGCGACCACATCCTCGGTGGGATGGCGGCGGTATTCGCCGAGCGAACAGAGCCCGGCGTCGTCGTCCATCACGGCGGGCCGGACACCATCACCTTCGGCGAGCTCGACGGCTCCCGGACGCGACGGGCGGAGAAACTGCTCGCCGCCTGCCAAGACGCAGGCATCAGCGACGAACTCTCGTCCGACATCCTCTCAGTCATGTGGCGGAAGCTCGCGTTCATCTGCGCTCAGGCGGGGTTGACCGCCGTCACACGCCTGCCGCTCGGCGAGATCCGGGAGATGCCGCCGGCGTTCGCCCTCTACCGCCGCGTCCTCGCGGAGGTGCTCGAGGTCGCCCGGGCGGAAAGCGTGGCAATCCGTGACGACACCGTGGATCAGCTTCTCGAGTTCGCTCAGACGCTCGAGCCTCACGTCTTCTCGTCGCTCCACGACGACCTCGTCGCCGGACGGCGGATGGAGCTCGAGGCCCTGCATGGCGCAGTCGTGCGACACGCCGACCGGCACAATCTGCCCGTCCCGGCGTGCGAGGCGATCTACGCGTTTCTCGCGCCCTGGGCGGCGAGGAACGCCACTGCTCTGGAACACGCGGGGGCAGCGCGTGTCGGCTGATCGACTCGACGGCGTGGCGCTCGTCACCGGAGGAGGTCGAGGGATCGGGCGCTCGATCGCGGAGGAGCTCGCCCGCGCGGGGATGAAGGTCGCCGTGTCCGCGCGCTCGGCCGAACAGGTCGAGTCGGTCGCGCGAGGGATCGGCGGTCTCGCGCTCGTGGGCGACGTGGCTCGAGAAGGGGTCGCGCACGATTGGGTCCGCAGGACGGAGGAGCGGCTCGGCCCGATCGACCTCCTCGTCGCGAACGCCGGCATCGGGAACCCCGCCGGCGCGACCTGGGAGATTCCGGTCGCTGCCTGGTGGCGCGTGCTGCAGGTGAACGTGCTCGGAGTCCACCTCGCCTGCCGGGCCGTGATCGGGGGAATGCTCGAGCGAGGCCGGGGGCGGATCGTGATCACGGGCAGCGGCGCCGCCTATCTGCCCGGCATGAGCCACTCTGCATATCCGGCGAGCAAGGCTGCCGTGTGCCGGTACGGGGAGACGCTCGCGAACGAGCTGCGAGGGCGGATCCCGGTGTTCTTCTTCAGCCCGGGACTCGTCCGGACGGAGATGACCGGGGGCGAGTTCGGCGACGATGCACCGTGGACGCCGCCCGAGCTCGCGCCGCGACTCGTCCGCGTCCTCGCATCCGGTCGGGCTGACGCGCTCGCCGGCCGCTACCTGCACGCTGAGCACGACGACGTCGAGGACCTCATCGGGCGTGCCCAAGAGATCGAGTCGCAGGACCTGCAGGCGATCCGCCTCCGGCGCTGAGCCGACCGCTTAACGCGACAGAAACGCCGCGCGGCTTACGCTGCCGCGATGCCGGTGTACATCTGCCCGAACTGCAAGCGCCGGTCGATCGACCTCGACGGCTACGAGGGCTTCTCGACCCAGGCCGTGCAGTGCCGCGAGTGCGGGTTCGGCTTCCTCTTCCAGCTCCTCGAGGACTACTACCCGGCGCCGGAGACCGGCTTCGTCGTCTGCGACAGGGACTCGCGCGTGCTGGCTGCGGGCCGCGGCGTCTTCGAGCTGACCGGCTACCGCGACGTCGACCTCATGGGGAGAGACGTGTCCGAGGCGCTCGCTCTCTCCGATCCGTCGCCGATCGAGGTCGTGCACGAGTGGGGCGTCCGCAAGCTCGGCCAGGAGCTCGCGATCCGGACGAGCGGCGGTCTCGAGAAGCGCGTGACCGTCGACTTCTTCCCAGCGTACGACGACGACGGCGGGATGCTCGTCGCGCTCACACCGCGCTAGCCGCGCGGGACGATCCAGGTCTGTCGCGCGAGCGCGATCAGCTCGCCGTCCTCGGAGAAGAGCGCGGTTCCCGCGTCGAGCTTGCGGCCGTCCTCGCCGAGGGGCCAGGCGACGACGACGCATGTCTCCCCCACGTCCGGGACTCTCTCGACGCGGCAGGTCATCCGGCCCAGGACGACCTCGCCGCGCCCCTCCGCCCCCACCGCGTACGCGCCGGGGCAGTCGATCGCGGCCCATACGAGGTCCTCGGCCGGCTCGCCGACGACCCACGGCGCAGCGTGCAACGGCCCGCGGCCGGTGACTGGGCCGACGTGGATGCCGAGCACATCGCCGTCCTCCCGCGTCCCGCACACGAAGCACTCCCGGAACGCCGGGCTGAAGCCGCGCGGGTTCGTCTCCTGCGCCGCTTCCGCCACTCCGACGCTTACGGCGTCGGGAGGATCGAGCTCGAGGCTCGCCGGCGTCGCTTCCGCGACGAGCTCGACACCATCGAGGAGGAGCAACCGGCCATCGTCGTCGCGGACGGCGAGCGGCCGGTCGAGCGGGGGCGGGCGGCGCAGCGTGACCTCGGCCGCCGACCCGTCGACGAACGCCGCGAGCCGGCCGCACGTGTACCCGCCGTTGGCCGACGCGAGCGGTCCGCGGAAGCGCCGGGCGAGGGTGATCTCCATCGCACCCTTCTACCTTCATCCGCGCCGAACGGGCTAGACTCCGGTTTGTGCCTATGAGTCGAAAACCTTGCTTCGCGTGCCGGGGCCGAACGACGAGGATGGGTGCATGAGGCTCGCGCTCGCCCAGCTCGACGTCGTCGTCGGCGACCTCGACGGGAATCGCGAGAAGATCCTCTCCTGGCTCGGAGAGGCGCGCGGCGCGGGGGCCGACCTCGTCCTCTTCCCGGAGCTCGCCGTCACCGGCTACCCGCCGGAGGACCTCCTGCTCCGTCCCGGCTTCGTCCGCGCCGCCCACGACGCCGTCCAGGAGATCGCGCAGGCGGCGACCGACCTCGTCGCCCTGGTCGGCACTCCCTGGTTCGACCGAGATCTCGCGAACGCGTGCGCAGTGTGCGCCGGCGGCGAGGTACGCGCCGTCTACAGAAAGCACTTCCTCCCGAACTACGGCGTCTTCGACGAGCACCGCTACTTCGCCGAGGGCCGCGACCTCGTCCTCCTCCACTCGGGCGACGTCTACGCCGGACCGACGATCTGCGAGGACGTCTGGCAGCCCGGCCCGCCGGCCACCGATCTCGCCCTCGCCGGAGCGCAGCTCCTCGTGAACCTCTCCGCGTCGCCGTTCCACGTCGGCAAGGCGGAGGAGCGCGAGGAGATGCTCGTCACGCGGGCGCGGGACACGAGCTCGTACCTCGCGTTCTGCAACCTCGTCGGCGGCCAGGACGAGCTCGTCTTCGACGGGCACTCGGTCGTGCTCGACGACTCGGGCGAGGTGGTGGCACGAGCGCCCGGGTTCGAGGAGCAGCTGCTCGTGGTGGACGTCGAGCCGGCGTTCGCGATGGGACGTCGCCTGCGAGATGTCCGCCGGCGTGAGCTCGAGCGCTCACGCGAGACGCCTCCGCCCGTCGACATCGTCGAGATCGACGCACCGAAGGACGCGCCGTCGCCTGCGCCGACCCAGATCACGCCCTTCGCATCCGAGCTCGAACAGATGCGGCTCGCGCTCACGCTCGGGCTTCGCGACTACGTCGAGAAGAATGGGTTCGGCGAGGTCGTCGTGGCCGTCTCGGGCGGCATCGACTCGGCCGTGACGGCGGCGCTCTGCGCCGACGCGCTCGGCTCGGAGCGCGTGCACTGCGTCTCCATGCCCTCCCGCTATTCGTCCGAGGGCACGCGGTCGGACGCGCGCCGGCTCGCGGACAGCCTGGGCTGCGACTTCCGCGAGGTCCCGATCGAGGGCGTCGTCGAGGCATTCCACTCCGCGCTCGACGGGCCTTCGGGCGACGAGCTCGTCGGCCTGGCCGCGGAGAACCTGCAGGCTCGCGCGCGCGGCACGCTGCTCATGGGACTCTCGAACACGCATGGCTGGCTCGTCGTCTCGACGGGGAACAAGTCCGAGCTCGCGGTCGGGTACTCGACCCTCTACGGCGACATGGTGGGCGGCTTCTCGCTCCTGAAGGACGTCCTGAAGACGGACGTCTTCCGGCTCGCCCGGCACCTGAACGATCGAGCGGGCCGCGAGCTCGTCCCGCAGACGACGATCGACCGATCGCCGAGCGCCGAGCTCCGGGACGACCAGCGGGACGAGGACTCGATCCCTCCCTACGCGCTCCTCGATCGCGTCCTCGAGGCGTACGTCGAGCTCGACCGCTCGCGCGAGGAGCTGCTCGAGGAGTTCGAGCCCGAGGTTGTCGAGCAGGCGCTCGCGCTCGTCGACCGCGCCGAGTACAAGCGGCGGCAGGCGCCACCTGGGGTGAAGCTCCGGCCGAGAGCGTTCGGGCGCGACCGCCGCACGCCGATCACGAACCGCTTTCGGGGCTGATCTCCTAGACGCCGACGTCGATGGGCGCGTCGGGAGGACCGCCGCGCACGATCTCACCGACGAAGGCGGGAAGGCGTCGGGGCGCGAAAGTCTCCTCACCGCGCTCGAGCTCGTCGAGCGTCCACCAGCGGGCGGCGGTCATGCCCTCGAGGCGGAGCTCTTCCCAGCCGAGCCGAGGCAGAGGCTCGAACCGCGGGGTGCGGACGAGGTAGTAGCGCTCGTGCTGGCCGTCGAAGCCGCCGGCGAGCTCGAGCAGGTGCGTCCGCACCCAGACCAGCGGGCCGAGCTGGAAGGTCTCGAGGCCGGTTTCCTCGAGCAGCTCGCGGTGCAACGCGTGGTCGTCCGTCTCACCCTCCTCGATCCCACCGCCGGGCGTCGCCCACACCATGCGGGCGGGGAACTCGAAGCGCACGAGCAGGACCCGGTCGTCCGGGTCGAGCACGACGGCGCGCACGGCCTGACGCAGACGCGGTTCGCTCATCCCACGAGATCATGGAACGCCCGGAACCACGACAGGCGTTCCTCCCATGGCACCGCGGCGTTCGCGGGCGACGTCGAGGGGAGGACGAACAGGGCTGTGGCCTCGAGCTTCCGTGTCTGGAGCCCGTGTTCGACGCGGCCGCCGAAGACGCCCGTATACGCAACCTTCCCGACGAATCCGATCGCGCGGGGCTCGAGCTCGCGCGCGATCTCCTCCAGGCGCCGGAGCGCGCCCTCGAAGTCAGCCTTCCGCAGGTCGCTCGAGCCTCGCGTCGTCCGGCGGGCCGCGTTCGTGAGGCCGATCCCGAAGGTGAGGAGCTCGTGCTGCTCCTGCGGCTCGAGGAGACGCGTCGTGAAACCGGCCGCGTGCAGGAGTCGCCAGAAGTCGTTCCGCGGGTTCGCGAAGGCGGCCCCGGCGGCCGAGCTCGCCCGGCCTGGGTTGATGCCGCAGAACACGACGCGTACGCCCGGTTCGAGGACGTCGGGGACGGTGAGCGCGTGGGGCTCAGGCAGGTTCGGGCTCGCGCGCGTCCAGCCGGAGCTCGAGCATCCGCCGGAGCTTCTCTCCCATGTCGGAGAGCTCCGCACGGGGGTCCGGCTCCTCGCGAAGCACCTTCACGGTCTCTTCGCTCCAGCGCCAGCCGTAGCAGCGCTCATAGCAGTCGGCCTCGCTGAGCGTCCGCAGGCGCTCCATCGACTCGCACAGTGGCACGGCGGGCGGACGACGCCGCTAGGCTCGCGGCCATGCGCGGGCGCAGATGAGCACGATCACGTTCGACGTCCACGCCGTGCGTGCGCGCTACTCCGCGCTGAAGCGGACCCTGGCGTTCTTCGACGGTCCCGGTGGGACACAGTGCCCCGACGAGGTCATCGACGCGATCTCGTCCTATCTGCGCGAGTCGAACGCCAACATCGGCGCGCCGTACGAGACGAGCCGCCGTACGGACGCGCTCGTCGACCTCTCCCGCGAGCGCGCGGCGTCGTTCCTCGGCTGCTCGTCCGACGAGGTCGCGTTCGGGCCGAGCATGACGGCACTCAACTTCCTCCTCACGCGCGCGTGCGCACGCACGCTCCGCGAAGGCGACGAGGTCGTCCTCACGCGGCTCGACCACGACGCCAACGTCTCCCCCTGGCTCGAGCTCGCGCACGACCTCGGCATCGTCGTTCGCTTCGCCGAGCTGACCGACGACCTCGAGGTCGACTACGACAACCTCGCCTCGCTCGTCTCCGAAAAGACGCGCGTCGTCGGGTTCCCGGTCGCCGCGAACTCGGTGGGTACGACGCCGGACGTGCGCCGGATCGTGGCGATCGCCCACTCGGCGGGTGCGATCGCGTGGGCCGACGCCGTCCACTACGGGCCGCACGGCCCGATCGACGTGTCGAGCTGGGACGTCGACGTGCTCGTCTGCTCGCCGTACAAGTTCTTCGGGCCGCACATGGGGCTCGCGTACGGGCGGCGCGAGCTGCTCGGGTCGTGGCGGCCGTACAAGGTGCGCCCCGCGGCGAACGAGCCGGTCGGTCATCGCTTCGAGCTCGGGACGGGCCAGCACGAGCTCCTCGCGGGGTTCGTCGCCGCCGTCGACTACATCGACTCGCTCGGTTGGGACGCGATCCAAAGCCACGAGCGGTCACTCGGGGAGCGCTTCCTCGCCGGCCTTCCCGACGCGGTCGAGCTGTACGGGCTGCCGACGATGGACCGGCGCGTCGCGACGTTCTGCTTCAACGTCGCCGAGCATTCGCCCGAGGAGGTCGCGACGACGCTCGCCGAGCGCGACCTCGCGGTCTGGCACGGCGACTACTACGCGGTCGAGACGATGCGCAAGCTCGGGCTCGAGGACGGCGCCGTGCGAGCGGGCATCGTCCACTACAACACCGCGGACGAGGTCGACCGCCTGCTCGCCGCGCTCGCTGACCTGGCGTGAAGCTGCTCCTCCTCGGCGGGCCGCGGTTCCTGGGACGCGCGGTGGCCGGTGCGGCGCTCGCCGCGGGGCACGAGCTCACCTTTTTCAACCGGGGACGAACGAATCCCGCGGTCTATCCAGAGGTGGAGCGGATCCGAGGCGATCGTGCCGGCGACCTCGGGGCGCTCGCGGGACGGAGCTGGGACGCGGTCATCGACACGAGCGGCTACCTCCCGGACGTCGTGCGCAGATCGGCGGACGCACTCACCGGTTCCGGCCTCTACTGCTTCGTGTCGAGCGTCTCTGTCTATGCCGACTTCAGCACGCCGATGGACGAGAAGGGCGCCGTCGCGGAGCTCGGTGACGACCCGATCGACGCCCTCACGCCGGACTTCTCGAACTACGGCGCGCTGAAGGCGCTGTGCGAGGACGAGGTGCGCGAGGTGTTCGACGACCACGCGCTCGTCGTCCGGCCCGGTCTGATCGTCGGCCCGCACGACCCCACGGGCCGCTTCACGTACTGGCCGCACCGCGTCGCGCGCGGCGGAGAGGTGCTCGCGCCCGCGCCGCCCGAGCGGCTGTCCCAGTTCGTCGACGTCCGCGATCTCGGCGAGTGGATCGTCGACCTCTGCGAGCGGAGCGTCTCGGGGACGTACAACGCCGCGAACCAGGGGGTTCCGTGGGGCGAGCTCCTCGAGAGCTGCATCCGCGTGAGCGGCGCCGACGCCGGCATCACGTGGATCCCCGACCAGTTCCTCCTCGGCCAGGAGGTCGGACAGTGGATGGAGCTGCCACTCTGGCTCGCCGATCCGGCGATGGCGGCGGCGGACGACGCCATCGTCGACAGGGCCGTCGCCGAGGGGCTCCGCTTCCGTCCACTCGACGAGACCGTCCGCGGGACGCTCGAGGACGCTGCGACGACCGACGAGGCCGGGCTCGCACCTGAGCGCGAGGCGTCGCTTCTCGCCGCCTGGGATGCCCGATAAGGACTACTCCGGCACGCCGCTCTCCCAGAAGCTCAGCGCGAGCCCTGGCGCGAGGGTGCACCGGGCAGACGACTAGCAACCCAGATCCGGAGCCAACGCGGACCGTCAACGACCCGCGAGCGTCGAAAGTCCCGGCGATGCCTCCATCTGGAGGACTGAGCCGGTGCACGCCGTGCGCATCGTCTGGTTGACGGGGGCAGTGCTCTTCGCCGGCCACGCCGTGCTCGCACTAGTCGAGCTTGAAACACGGTGGTCGGCGGCCGACCGGGCCTCGTGACCGGTGAGCGGGCGCCTTCTTAGCCCGGTCGACCCCCGAAACCGAGCGGCTCGATCGACGAGAGCTGGCAGGCGCTCCGTTTCGTCTACCGGCTCGAGGATCGCTATGCGTACGAGCGGCGGGCCCGGTCCCAGGGCTCCTCGTCCCAGCGGATGAGGTCGGGGTCGATTCCGCGCGCCTCGGCGAGGTCGACGGTGAGCCGCTGGAAGCGGACGACGTCGGCGACAGGATCCGAGGTCGGGACCAGCGTCACATCGCAGCCAATCTCTCCGAGCGCACGCACGGCGTCCGCAGCGCGCCCTGCGGCGCGTCCCTCCCCTTCGAGCACGATGGAGCGCACCGACGGGTCGATCGCGGCGAGATGGCCGTGGAGGATCTGCTCGGTGTGATGTGCCTCGGCCGCTACTCGCGCGCCCTCGCGGAGCTTCAGTACGGCTTCGAGGACCGTGGGGATATCGCGTCCCGCGCCGACCACGATCATCCGCTCGTGGTCGGAGACGCGGAGCGGCTCCGCGGCGAGCTCGCGCTCGACCTCCTCGGCGAGGCGGCCGACGTCCTCGCCCTGCAACGCTCGTCCTGCTGCGACCGCGCACGTGTAGCTCACCGTATGGCAGTAGCTCTCCTCGATCTCCGGCGTCGCGACGACCACGTGGTCGACTGCCTTCGCGAGCGGGGTGTCGGCGGCGCCCGTGACCAGCCACGTCTCACCCGCGAACGCCTCGACGGCCTCGAGCGTGAGGCGAGTCCCGCCTTCATGGCTGACCGCAACGAGGACATCGGCCTCCGGCGCATTCCCGAGCACGAGCTCGAGGGCCTGGACGCCAGGCCCACACGCGAGAGCAGCGTGGTACGAGGTACCGCAGCCCGTGAAGAGAACGCGGGCGCCCTCGGGAAACCGACGCTCGCCGACCCGGTCGGGGACGCCTCGGAGCCAGTCGGGCTGGGCGGCGATGGCCGCTCGGGTCAGGTTTCCGTGCACGCGCCCTGTCTATACCATCGCGCGCGATGGCGGTCTTCGAGAAGACGCGGCTGGGCAACGGTGTTCGCGTCCTGACGGCGTCGATGCCGCAGGTGGGCTCCGTCTCGTGCTTCGTCATGCTCAACGCGGGCTCGCGGTACGAGACTCCTCCGTCGAAGGGCATTGCGCACTTCTCCGAGCACATGTTCTTCAAGGGGACAGAGCGGCGTCCGACGGCTCAGTCGATCGCGGCGGAGATCGACGCGATCGGCGGCGAGTTCAACGCGTTCACCGGCAAGGAGGTCACCGCGTACTACGTCAGGTGCGGCGCCGAGACGCGCGACGTCGCGCTCGACGTCCTCGTCGACATGCTCCTCCAGTCCCGCTTCGACACGGCGGAGATCGAGAAGGAGAAAGGCGTCATCCTCGAGGAGATGAACGTGTACCTCGATACCCCCTCGCGCTACGTCGGCAGCGTCTACGACCGCCTTCTGTACGGCGACCAGCCACTGGGCTGGGACATCCTCGGAACGAAGGAGACGATCGAGGGGGCAACCCGCGAGACGTTCACGACCTACCTCGACACGTGGTACCGGCCCGAGCGAATGGTCGTGGGCGTGGCGGGAAGGATCGGAGACGGCCTCCACGACCGGCTCGAGAGCCTGCTCGGCGGCATCGAGCCCGAGGCGACCGGCGCTCCCGGCGGAGCCGAGATCCCGCTGGACGGCTCGCAGGTCGCGCTCCACACGAAGTCCTCGGAGCAGGCCCACCTCCACCTCGGCGTGCGCGGATACGAGCTGGGCCACCCCGATCGGTACGCGCTCCAGATGCTCTCGGTCGTCCTCGGCGGCGGGATGTCGTCGCGCCTCTTCACCGAGGTCCGCGAGAAGCGCGGCCTCGCGTACTACGTGCACGCGGGGAACGACAGCTATTCGGACGTCGGAAGCTTCTACGCAGGAGCGGGTGTCGACCTCGACCGTGTGGACGAGGCGATCACGACGATCATCGGCGAGCTCCAGAAGGTGGCCTCGGAGCGCGTGCCGACGGACGAGTTCGAGAAGGCGCGCGGCTACGCAAAGGGGCGGTTCGTGCTCCGGCTCGAGAGCCCGCAGGGGACGATCCAGTACGGGCTCCGGCGCGAGATCCTCGAGGGCGAGGTCGAGGAGCCGGACGAGGTCCTGGCTCAGCTCGACGCCGTCACCGCCGACGACGTCCAGCGTGTCGCGCGCGAGCTCTTCGAGGGAAAGCGGCT
>CAWKEV010000048.1:0-16843 GCA_963848725.1 uncultured Actinomycetes bacterium
TGAAGCGGCCCTTCCGGTTCCAAGCCGCGTTAAGCCAAGCAGACCGCCTCCACCTTCGCGGCGGCATCGGCCAGGCCCTAGATCGGCCAGCCCGACCCAGAATCACGCGGGGCCGGTTGAGCGAGGGGAACGCGCCCCGTGGGGGGGGGGGGGGGGGGGGGGGGGGGGGGGGGGAGAGAGAGAGAGAGAGAGAGAGAGAGAGAGAGAGAGAGAGAGAGAGAGAGATTTTTTTTTTTTTCGCGGTGTCTAACGCGACATCGAACTCGACCAGGGGCAGGCGGTTGCCGTTGCCGAAGAACATGTTGCCGTCCACGAAGATGGTCGGTGGAGCCGAAGCCGCCAGCGATCGATCAGTTCCTGGGTGGCAGCCACGCAAGCTATCTCTTTATATTCGGGTTGTTGGATCTTTGTCGAGCACTTCGGCGGGGTCGAGACCGGCCTGACGCGAGATATCGGGGATGCACCGATTCTCGCCGATGTCGGGGTCCTCGACCGAGTAGCTGACGAAAGCGCGGCGCGGAATATTCGGCGATTTTGCCGTGCTCGATCGCGACGTAGAGCCCCGGCATCGTCTTGTAGACCTTGACCACGGCCACGCCGACCGACGGCATCTTGAGCGTGATTCCGTAGTAGCGCGCCCGGCTCTTGCATGTCCTTGCCGTAGTAGCGCGCCTTGGACTTCACCGGATGCTCGCGCGATTCATAGACGGAGGGATTGACGGCGTTGAATACTCCGCCGACCAGGATTGGCCGCCACACCGAATCGGCGTGGTGGCGCGAGCGCGATATCTTCGATCCGGTTAAAGGCCAGGTAGGTCCACAGGACTCGAACCGTCGTCGAAGAATTCGAGCTTTTTCATGAATTCCTACTCGTTTGCTGCAGGCGGCTACCCACACCCTGACCCACTCCTTGGTTTCCACGTCCAGGGAGGTCAATTGAGGAGGGCCTCCAACGAGCAGCCGCAAACTTACAAACGATGATGCCCTGTTGCGCGCCCCCCGATTCCAGTCGGTTTCCAGTAGGGCGGGCGTCTCTGGCCGCCATTTGATGAAGCGCCCACTTCACGCAGCCAAACAATTTCGTCAGCGTGGCGGTCGTTCCGCGCACCCAGCTAGGTTTGTCAGGCGCCGTTCTCACGTCGTCCATCGCCTTGCCGCCGTAGCCCTGGGCGGCGTCCTGATCATAGTTCAGGACCATCAGGGTCGCGCCTTGCGGCCCGCATACCAGCGGCGCTTCAGGCTCGTTGCCCTGCACGAAGCGCAGGCTTTGCGCACCCAAAGGCTTGCCGTCGATGGTCGCGGAACCGCCGAGCAGCGACTGGTAGCGGCCATAAACCGGCGCTTCGCCTTGAAAGGCCGCACCCGCGGGACATTCGATAATCTGGGCGGACACGCCGCTCCGATCCGATACCAGGGTCTTGCGTGAACCGCCACCGGGAGCGGGAGCCGAGATTGGGCCTCCCGCGCGCGCAACCCTCGATCTCGCGGCCGCGCCCGTTGATCAGCTTGCGCGCCTCCTTGTCGCTCATCGGCGAGTAGCCGCCGGGCTTCACATAAAGGATCAGCATGCTGTGTTCGGCGTCGGGTTTAACGGATGCGTCGGGGACGTCGTGATCCGTATAATGCACCGTGATCGCTTCCATCCGCGGATCGCTGAATTGCATCGAGCCGTCGAGCAGCAACTGGAACTGGGACGCATGATGGAAATGCGGCGGCACGTCCATTCCGGGCAGCAGCACCTGCATCGCCTCGGGGCCGTCGGCGCCGCCGTCCAGGCACACCCTGAACTGGTAACTCCGGTAGCTTCGGGACCGCTTCCACGCAATCTGATTCAGGTCCACCACGATGTTCGCGTTTTCCGATGACGTTTCCATAAGGCCCTCCGCTATGGTTTTGCGCTACGGCGCCGAGCGTTGGTCAAGCTTCAGGTCAGGACCCCGGCTTGCCGGAGTTCCGCGATCTTCTGCCGCCGAATAGCCAAGTATTGAGCTTCGTACATCGTCCGTGTCCTGGCCCAGCAACGCCGCCGGCCGCCGTACGCGGCAAGGCGTTCCGCTCATCGTCCAGGGGATACCGACGTGGGTGCGCTTGCCGACCTCCGGATGCTCCAGTCCACCAGATAGCCGCGCTCGCGCAGATGCTCGTCGAGCGCCAGGTCCTTGTTGTTGAAGGTCGGAATCGCGGCGACGCCGGCGCGCTGCAGCGCGTGCGGTGACTTCCCAGCGGTCGCGCGTGCGAGGTCCACGCCGTGATGATGGCGATCCAGTTCATCCTCGTCGCGCTTGCGCGGCGCCGCAGTGCTAAAGCGCGGGTCGTCGGGCCAGCGGCGGGCTGCCCGATCACGTCGCACAGCGCGCGCCATTCCTCCTCGGTGCCCGACCGCTATCGTGACCCAATTCTCGGCGTCGCCGAGCGACTTGTAGCAGTTATGCGGCGCCATCCACCGGTCGCGATTGCCGAGGTATACTCCGGCTCGCGGCCATTAATCGCGTATTGCCAGCGGCGCTTCGGGCATGAACATTTCCAGCGATTCCAGCAGCGACGGTGTCGATATATTGCCCGGGGCCGGTGCGCGCCCGATGGATCAGGGCAGCGTTAATCAGGACAGCGCCGGTAGATGCCGGCGACCGGGTCGGCGTAGCTCACCCCGACCTCGCGCGGCGATGTCGCCCGCCATAGCCCGTGGCCGCCATACAATCCTGCCTGCGCGGGCGATCATCGCGCCATAGCTGACGTAGCGGCTAAGCGGCCCCGTCTGCCCATAGCCCGACAGCGACAGCATGATCAGGTCGGGTTTGATTGCGCGCAGCGCCTGGTAGCCGAGCCCCATCCTCTGTGATCACGCCGGGCGCGTAATTCTCGGTAACCAGATCGACGTGCGGAGACCAGTTGATGGCAGATTTCAATCGCCTCGCGCGACCCAAGTCGAGCTGGAGGCCGCTTCGTGAGCGCATCCCAGAGTTTCTCGGCGGTCGGTTCTGTCGTCTGCTCCACCCTCTCGTCGAGGTCGAAGGTCGTCGCGAAGGTGCCGAGCATAGCAACGTTCCCGCCGCGTCTCAATGGGGTGATCGACCCCTCGTCTGGGTGAAAAAAGACGCTTGTTTGCAGGGGCTTCCAGGATTCCCACATGTCTTTCCACAGGTGTGGAAGATGACGGGTGCGTTCTCTCGGACGGCAACGCAGTCTTCGCGTGAGCAGCAAGTTCGACTCCCCGGCACCGATAGGTCACTGTGGAAAACCGAGGCCGCAGACGAGTCATCTATACTGCCCGCTCGGCTCGCCCGACCCCTCGCCGAGAGGCACCACGCGACGTGAAACGCACCTACCAGCCCAACGTTCGGCGGCGCAAGCGTCGCCACGGATTTCGCGCCCGGATGTCCACGCGCGGGGGTCGCGCCATCCTCAAGCGCCGCCGGGCGAGAGGCCGCAAGCGCCTCTCTGCCTGAAGGCTCGACCCCCGTGCAGCGCCGTCACCGGCTCTCCCGTTCACGGGACTTCGACGCCGTCTATCGCCGCGGCACGTCGGCGTCCACCAGGTATCTCGTCCTGCATTGGTTCGCGCGAGAGGGCGATCCCGACGACACACCGCGGCTCGGCCTCGCGGTCCCGCGCGCGGTCGGCACCGCCGTCGTCCGGAACCGGATGAAGCGGCTCCTGCGCGAAGCGTGGCGCGAGCTCCTGCCGGAGGTCCCGCCCGGGCGCGACTACGTCCTCGTGGCTCGGCCGGGGCTCGCGGAGCCCGCGGAGGCCCGGGGACGGGAATGGCTACTCGCGGAGATCGGCGAGGTGCTCGGGAGGGCCGGGCGGTGAAATACGTCGGCATTGCGCTCGTGCACGCCTGGCGCTGGACGTTCGGGCTCCTCCTGACGCCGCCCGGCACGTGCAAGTACCACCCGAGCTGCTCCCAGTACGCACTCGACGCGCTCGACGAGTTCGGACTCGTCCGTGGGAGCGTCCTCGCAGGTTGGCGGCTTCTCCGCTGCAACCCTTGGGGCCACGGCGGCGTCGACTACGCCCACGACCAGACGCTCTTTCCGCTCTTCGGCCGCTCGGCGAGGCCACGCACGTGATCGTCGCGGGGATCCTCACCCCGATCGAGAACATCCTCGAGAACGTCCTCACCTGGCTGCACGGGACGGCCGGGCTCTCCTGGGCGTGGTCGATCGTCGCGCTCACGGTCATGGTGCGCATCCTGCTCGTACCGGTCGCAATGCGGCAGATCCACTCCATGCAGAGCCTGCAGCTGCATGCGCCCGAGATGAAGACGATCCAGCAGCGCTACAAGAGCGACCGACAGAAGCAGTCGGAAGAGCTGATGAAGTTCTACAAGGAGAACAAGATCAACCCGTACGCGCCCTGTCTGCCGATCGTCTTCCAGATCCCGATCTTCTTCTCCCTCTATTTCGTCCTCAAGAACGCCGAGAAGCACATCTTCAAAGGATCCCCTCCTGCGGATCTCCACTGGATCCACCTCGTCAACATCACCGAGCCGGTCCGCGATGGCTGGGGGCCGGTGCTCGTCGTCATCTACGCCGCGAGCCAGCTCCTCTCGACGTACCTCATGTCGACGCAGATGCAGAGCGCCGCGCAGAAGTGGATGATCATGATCCTCCCGATCGCGTTCATCCCGTTCATCATCAGGTTCCCGGCAGGCCTCGTCCTCTATTGGGTGACGACGAACCTGTGGACGACGGGCCAGGGAGTCGTGACCCGGCGTCTCATGCCGAGGCCGGCGCCGCCGCCCAAACGCTCGAGCCGTACGCCGCCGAAGGAAACGCCGGCGACCGAGGAGGCGCAGGCTGCAGTCGCGACCCAGCCGTCCGGCTCGGGGGGCGGCTCCGGAGCGCCCCGGCGCGTGAAGAAGAAACGCGGCGGGAGACCGAAGCGGTGAGTGGCGAGCCGGGCGTGCAGGTGGAGGCGACCGGCGAGACGGTCGGCGAGGCCAAGTGGGCGGCGCTCCGCGACTTGGAACAGCTCGTTCCCGGCCTCGACCGCGAAACGGTCCGGTTCGAGGTGCTCTCCGAGGGAGAGCGCGGCCTGCTCGGCGTCGGCTATACGCCGGCCCGTGTCGCCGCGTACGCGCCCGTCGCCCAGAGCGCGAGCGAGAACGGCGAGCGGAGCGGAGCTGCCGACGACGCGCGCGAGTTCGTCAGCCGCGTCGCGGCCGCGATCGGCGCCGACGTGACACCGACCGCGGTCGAGCGGGAGGGAGTCGTGGTCGTGACGTGCAGCGGGGAGGATCTCGGCCTCCTCATCGGCAAGCACGGTCAGACGATCGATGCGATCCAATATCTCGCGAACGCGGTGGTGAGGGCCGGGGGCGCCGAGCACGAGATCGTGGTCGACGCGGCGGGATACCGCGCCCGCCGAACCGCCTCGCTCGAGACGGTCGCGCGCCGCTCGGCGCAGCGAGCCGCGGCGCTCAACGACCGCGTCGAGTTGGAGCCGATGACGGCGGTTGAGCGGAAGATCGTCCACGAGGCGCTGAAGGACGACCCAGACGTCCAGACGCTGAGCGAGGGCTCGGAGCCCCGCCGCTACGTCGTTGTCCTCCCACGCGCCGAGGACTGACGTGGCCACGGACGTCCTCGAGCGCTGGCTCGAGGCGCTCCTCGCGACGCCGGGAGTCACCGCGATTCGCGACCCGGACGAGGCACGGCGGATGCTCGTCGCCGACGCGCTCCGCGCTGCCGAACTCGTCTCCTCCGCTCCGCCAGGGGCGGTGATCGACGTCGGATCGGGCGGCGGCTCCCCAGGGATCCCACTCGCGGCCGCGATCCCCGAACGTGAGTTCGTCCTCCTCGACTCGCAGCGGCGCCGCTGCGAGTTCCTGCGCGAGGTGACCGGTTCGCTTCGAAACGTCGAGGTCGTCTGGGGTCGCGCGGAGACGCAGCCGCCCGACGTGTTCGCCGTTGCGCTCGCGAAGGCGCTCGCCAAGCCGCCGATCGCCTCGGAGCTCTGTCTCCCGCTCGTCCAGCGCGGCGGGATCGCGATCCTGTGGACGGGGGAAGACGCCGACCTGGAGGCCGGGGGCGCGGCTGCGGTGCACGTCGGGGGCGCGGTCGAGTCGGAGCAGGACGGGTTGCTCGTGCTGCGAAAGGTACGCGCGACACCCGCGGGCTTCCCTCGCCGCCCCGGTATGGCGAAGAAGCGCCCTCTGGCCTAGCTAGGCGGCCTGTGCCGGCACGGCGTTCGGAGACGGATCCCGCTGAACTCCAACGTCGAGTTGCAGACGCGAGTCCAGAGCGGCCACAGGTTGTCGACCAGGCGGAGCTCGATGCGCGCGTCGGCGTGGAGGCAAAGCAGGTCCCCGAGCTCGGTCATCTCGATCGGCGTGACCGGCTCGCGGCTGATCCAGTAGCCGCCCACGTCGTGATGAGGCGCGAACGTGTCCTCGGGCACGCGGTAGGCGACGACGCGCGCGGACCGGATCCGGTCGAGCCACCTGCCTTCGGCTGCGTGCACACGCGTCGCATCCGCGAGCAGCTCCGCATCGGCAGGGGTCGTGTCCCGCGTCGCCCAGAACGTGCCTCGCGGGCAGTCGCGGGGGAACCAGTACCGGGGTAGGTGTCGTGTGTCGACTGCCCATACGAGCGTCTCCGGTCCCGCCGCCGTGCGGCTGGCGTGAGGCTCGAAGCGCGTGAGGGAGGTGTCCTCACTGACGTGCGAGAGAGCGTGTGGGCCTTCACCGACGTAGGACGGCGCCGGATCTCGCATGGCCTCCGACTCTAGCCGCCCCCCTCTGTAGTCTTGGCGGATGCCCGCGCGGGTATACGCCGTCGCCAATCAGAAGGGCGGAGTCGGCAAGACGACGACGGCCGTCAACGTCAGCGCGTACCTCGCGGAGGCCGGCGAGCGCGTCCTCCATCGACGAGAGGCCGTGCGCCCTCGAGGAGATCGAGCGTCCAGGTCCGTGACGTCGACGCCGAGTCCCGACGGCGCATCGCCAGCTCTCGGGTCGATAGGAGGACGCGCTCGCCGGCCTCCGCGAGGCACGCGCTGATGTTGACGGCCGTCGTCGTCTTGCCGACTCCGCCCTTCTGATTCGGCGACGGCGTATACCCGCGCGGGCCGCACAAGACTAGAGAGGGGGGGGCTTGAGTGGAGCCATGCGAGATCGGCGCCGTCCTACGTCGGTGAAGGCCCACGCGCTTCTGGCACCGTCAGTGAGGACACCTCCCTCACGCGCTTCGAGCCTCACGCCAGCCGCACGGCGGCGGACCGGAGACGCTCGTATGGGCAGTCGACACACGACACCTACCCTGTACTGGTTCCCCCGCGACTGCCCGCGAGGCACGTTCTGGGCGACGCGGGACACAAGCGCCGATGCGGAGCTGCTCGCGGATGCGACGCGTGTGCACGCAGCCGAAGGGTGGGTCGACCGGATCGGTCCGCGCGTCGTCGCCTACCGCGTGCCCGAGGACACGTTCGCGCCTCATCACGACGTGGGCGGCTACTGGATCAGCCGCGAGCCGGTCACGCCGATCGAGATGACCGAGCTCGGGGACCTGCTTTGCCTCCACGCCGACGCGCGCATCGAGCTCCGCCTGGTCGACCTGGGCCGCTCTGGACTCGCGTCTGCAACTCGACGTGGAGCTCGGCGGAATCGTCTCCGAAACGCCGTGCCGGCACAGGCCGCCTAGCTAGGCCAGGGCGCTTCTTCGCCAATACGGGGCGGCGAGGGAAGCCCGCGGGTGTCGCGCGTATCTTTCGCAGCACGAGCAACCCGTCCTCTCCGACTCGACCGCGCCCCCGACGTGCACCGCAGCCGCGCCCCCGGCCTCAGGTCGGCGTCTTCCCCCGTCCACAGGATCGCGATCCCGCCGCGCTGGACGAGCGGGAGACAGAGCTCCGAGGCGATGGCGGCTTGGCGAGCGCCTTCGCGAGCGCGGCGAATGTCGGGCGGCTGCGTCCCCCGCGCGACCCCAGAACCTCGATGTTTCGAAGCGAACCGGTCACCTCGCGCAGGAACTCGCAGCGGCGCCGCTCAGCTGTCGAGGAGGACGAACTCACGTTGGGGATCGCGGCCGCGAAGGGGATCCCTGGGGAGCCGCCGCCCGATCCGACGTCGATCACCGCCCCTGGCGGAGCGGAGGAGACGAGTTCGGCAGCGCGGAGCGCGTCGGCGACGAGCATCCGCCGTGCCTCGTCCGGGTCGCGAATCGCGGTGACTCCCGGCGTCGCGAGGAGCGCCTCGAGCCAGCGCTCGAGGACGTCCGTGGCCACGTCAGTCCTCGGCGCGTGGGAGGACAACGACGTAGCGGCGGGGCTCCGAGCCCTCGCTCAGCGTCTGGACGTCTGGGTCGTCCTTCAGCGCCTCGTGGACGATCTTCCGCTCAACCGCCGTCATCGGCTCCAACTCGACGCGGTCGTTGAGCGCCGCGGCTCGCTGCGCCGAGCGGCGCGCGACCGTCTCGAGCGAGGCGGTTCGGCGGGCGCGGTATCCCGCCGCGTCGACCACGATCTCGTGCTCGGCGCCCCCGGCCCTCACCACCGCGTTCGCGAGATATTGGATCGCATCGATCGTCTGACCGTGCTTGCCGATGAGGAGGCCGAGATCCTCCCCGCTGCACGTCACGACCACGACTCCCTCCCGCTCGACCGCGGTCGGTGTCACGTCGGCGCCGATCGCGGCCGCGACGCGGCTGACGAACTCGCGCGCGTCGTCGGCAGCTCCGCTCCGCTCGCCGTTCTCGCTCGCGCTCTGGGCGACGGGCGCGTACGCGCGACACGGGCCGGCGTATAGCCGACGCCGAGCAGGCCGCGCTCTCCCTCGGAGAGCACCTCGAACCGGACCGTTTCGCGGTCGAGGCCGGGAACGAGCTGTTCCAAGTCGCGGAGCGCCGCCCACTTGGCCTCGCCGACCGTCTCGCCGGTCGCCTCCACCTGCACGCCCGGCTCGCCACTCACCGCTTCGGTCTCCCGCCGCGTTTCTTCTTCACGCGCCGGGGCGCTCCGGAGCCGCCCCCCGAGCCGGACGGCTGGGTCGCGACTGCAGCCTGCGCCTCCTCGGTCGCCGGCGTTTCCTTCGGCGGCGTACGGCTCGAGCGTTTGGGCGGCGGCGCCGGCCTCGGCATGAGACGCCGGGTCACGACTCCCTGGCCCGTCGTCCACAGGTTCGTCGTCACCCAATAGAGGACGAGGCCTGCCGGGAACCTGATGATGAACGGGATGAACGCGATCGGGAGGATCATGATCATCCACTTCTGCGCGGCGCTCTGCATCTGCGTCGACATGAGGTACGTCGAGAGGAGCTGGCTCGCGGCGTAGATGACGACGAGCACCGGCCCCCAGCCATCGCGGACCGGCTCGGTGATGTTGACGAGGTGGATCCAGTGGAGATCCGCAGGAGGGGATCCTTTGAAGATGTGCTTCTCGGCGTTCTTGAGGACGAAATAGAGGGAGAAGAAGATCGGGATCTGGAAGACGATCGGCAGACAGGGCGCGTACGGGTTGATCTTGTTCTCCTTGTAGAACTTCATCAGCTCTTCCGACTGCTTCTGTCGGTCGCTCTTGTAGCGCTGCTGGATCGTCTTCATCTCGGGCGCATGCAGCTGCAGGCTCTGCATGGAGTGGATCTGCCGCATTGCGACCGGTACGAGCAGGATGCGCACCATGACCGTGAGCGCGACGATCGACCACGCCCAGGAGAGCCCGGCCGTCCCGTGCAGCCAGGTGAGGACGTTCTCGAGGATGTTCTCGATCGGGGTGAGGATCCCCGCGACGATCACGTGCGTGGCCTCGCCGAGCGGCCGAAGAGCGGAAAGAGCGTCTGGTCGTGGGCGTAGTCGACGCCGCCGTGGCCCCAAGGGTTGCAGCGGAGAAGCCGCCAACCTGCGAGGACGCTCCCACGGACGAGTCCGAACTCGTCGAGCGCGTCGAGTGCGTACTGGGAGCAGCTCGGGTGGTACTTGCACGTGCCGGGCGGCGTCAGGAGGAGCCCGAACGTCCAGCGCCAGGCGTGCACGAGCGCAATGCCGACGTATTTCACCGCCCGGCCCTCCCGAGCACCTCGCCGATCTCCGCGAGTAGCCATTCCCGTCCCCGGGCCTCCGCGGGCTCCGCGAGCCCCGGCCGAGCGACGAGGACGTAGTCGCGCCCGGGCGGGACCTCCGGCAGGAGCTCGCGCCACGCTTCGCGCAGGAGCCGCTTCATCCGGTTCCGGACGACGGCGGTGCCGACCGCGCGCGGGACCGCGAGGCCGAGCCGCGGTGTGTCGTCGGGATCGCCCTCTCGCGCGAACCAATGCAGGACGAGATACCTGGTGGACGCCGACGTGCCGCGGCGATAGACGGCGTCGAAGTCCCGTGAACGGGAGAGCCGGTGACGGCGCTGCACGGGGGTCGAGCCTTCAGGCAGAGAGGCGCTTGCGGCCTCTCGCCCGGCGGCGCTTGAGGATGGCGCGACCCCCGCGCGTGGACATCCGGGCGCGAAATCCGTGGCGACGCTTGCGCCGCCGAACGTTGGGCTGGTAGGTGCGTTTCACGTCGCGTGGTGCCTCTCGGCGAGGGGTCGGGCGAGCCGAGCGGGCAGTATAGATGACTCGTCTGCGGCCTCGGTTTTCCACAGTGACCTATCGGTGCCGGGGAGTCGAACTTGCTGCTCACGCGAAGACTGCGTTGCCGTCCGAGAGAACGCACCCGTCATCTTCCACACCTGTGGAAAGACATGTGGGAATCCTGGAAGCCCCTGCAAACAAGCGTCTTTTTTCACCCAGACGAGGGGTCGATCACCCCATTGAGACGCGGCGGGAACGTTGCTATGCTCGGCACCTTCGCGACGACCTTCGACCTCGACGAGAGGGTGGAGCAGACGACAGAACCGACCGCCGAAGGGCTCTGGGATGCGCTCACGAAGCGGCTGCGAGAGACCCTCGGCGAGGAGTTCGAGCGGTGGTTCGCGTACGCCGAGCCCCAGTCACTGTCGAACGGCGCGCTCCACGTCTCCCTCCCGAACGACTTCACGCGGGAGTGGGTCGAGGGGCATTTCCGCAATGCGGTCGCGAATGCGGCGCGTGACTCGCTCGGTCGCGAGCTCGCCGTCTCGTTCGAGGTCTCGGACCGGAACCTGGTCACGGCGGGCGGGTCGGCGTCACCGGTTCCACCGCCCACCGAGCGAGCCGTCGAGAGCAACCGCCCCTATCGGGACGCTGCGGAAGAGCTGAATCGCAAGTACACGTTCGACCTCTTCGTCATCGGCTCGTCCAACCGGTTCGCGCACGCCGCCGCGCTGGCCGTGGCGGAGGCGCCGGCACAGGCGTACAACCCACTGTTCATCTACGGCGACACCGGCCTCGGGAAGACGCACCTCCTGCAGGCGATCGCGCACTACGTCCGGCAGCACTCGCGACGGCTCACGAACCGCTACATCACCTGCGAGACGTTCATGAACGACTTCATCGAGGCGGTTCGCGACCGCGGAGCGAGGATCGAGGGCTTCAAGCGCCGCTACCGGAACTACGACGTCCTCCTCATCGACGACATCCAGTTCCTCGAGGGCAAGGAGCGGATACAGGAGGAGTTCTTCCACACCTTCAACTCTCTCTACGAGGCGGGGGCGCAGATCATCATCTCGTCGGACCGCCCGCCGCGCGAGATCGCGACGCTCGAGGAGCGACTGCGCTCGCGGTTCGAGTGGGGCCTCATCACCGACATCCAGAAGCCGGATCTCGAGACGCGCATCGCGATCCTGCTGAAGAAGGTGAACACCGAAGGGATCGCGGTCGACGACCCCGAGGTGCTCACGTTCATCGCGGGCCGCGTCTCGTCGAACATCCGCGAGCTCGAGGGAGCGCTCACACGCGTGGTCGCCTTCTCCTCGCTCACGAACCGGCCGATGACGGTCGACCTCGCGGAGCACGTGTTGAAGGACGTGTTCCCGCAGGGAGACGCAGCGCCCGAGGTGACGATCAAGCGGATCCAGGACATCGTGTCGCAGAGGTTCAACGTGACGATCGACGAGCTCATCAGCCCCCGCCGGTCGCAGGCCGTCGCGTACCCGCGCCAGGTCGCGATGTACCTCTCGCGCGAGCTCACCGACTCCTCGCTTCCGGCGATCGGGCGGGAGTTCGGCGGTCGCGATCACACGACGGTGATCCACGCGAAGGACAAGATCACGCGTCGGATTCGCGAAGATCGCTCTGTGTACAACCTCGTGCAAGAACTGACCGCACGCATCAAGCAGGCACGGTGATGTTGGGGGTCCATCTCACCGGCTCGAGGTCGGGTGTGGAAGGCGCTCTCGTTCTCCCCAGGCGGACCGACACACGTTTTCGCCGCGTTTCCCGGACAATCGCCCCGTCTTCCCCGTGATTCACACTCCTACTACGACTACTAGTTCTTTTCTCTAACTTCTTCTTCGTCATGGACACAGACCTCGCCACCGCCGCAGACCTGAGCGTCTCGATCTCACGAGACGACCTCTCGGCCGCCGCAGCCATCGTCGCGAGGGGTCTCTCGAGCCGGAGCGCGGTGCAGGTCCTCACCGGGATCCTGATCGAGGTCGAGGACGGGCGGCTGACGCTGGCAGCCACGGATATGGAGGTGTCCCTGCGCGCGACCGTGTCCGGCGACGTAACCGGGGAAGGCAAGGTCGTCGTGCCGGGGCGCTTGCTGTCGGACCTCATCCGACTCTTGCCCGACCCCCGCGTGTCCCTCTCGTACGAGGCAGGGGACGGGGTTCTCGCCGTCTCGTCCGGGAGTTACGCGTCGCGGGTGAACGTGTTCAGTGCCGAGGATTTCCCCCGGCTCCCTGCGCTCGACATTCCACTGCACACGATCGACGCCACCGCGCTCCTCGCCACGATCGAGAAGGTCGCGAGGGCGGCTTCGCGCGACGAGTCGCGGCCCGTCCTGACGGGGATCCTCGTGCACTTCGAAGGCTCGAAGCTCGTGATGGCCGCAACCGACTCCTACCGCTTGTCGGTGAAGGAGACGGAGCTCTCCGGCTCGGGCCCGGATCTCGAGGCGATCATCCCGGCGCGGGCACTCCAGGAACTCGCACGCTTGGCTGCCGGAAACGACACCGTCGAGCTCGGGGTGCAGGAGAACCACGTCGTGTTCTCGACCGGCGATGTGTGGCTCACGAGCCGGCGCATCGACGGCCAGTTCCCGAACTACAAGCAGCTTCTGCCCGAGACGTTCGAGGCGGAGCTGACCGTGGAGCGCGAGCCGCTGCTCGATGTCGTGCGGCGCGCAGCGGTGCTCGCCCAGCGGAACCAGCCACTCCGGCTCGGCTTCGCCGAAGGCGAGCTCACCGTGTCTGCGCAGACGCAGGACGTGGGCGAGGCGCGCGAGTCCCTGCCGGTCGGGTACACGGGCGAGCTGCTCGAGATCGGGTTCAATCCGGACTTCCTCCGGGAGGGGCTCGAGGCAGTTGCAGGCGACACCGTCGAGCTCAAGCTGATCAACCCGTTGCGGCCGGCGATCATCGCTTCTCCCGACGAGAGCTTCTGGTACCTGATCATGCCGATCCGGCTCCCGGGCTGATCGTCCGCGAGGTCACGCTCCGCGACTTCCGCTCGTACCTCGGGCTCGAGCTCGCACTCGATGCCGGGGTCGTGCTCGTCACTGGCGCGAACGGTGCCGGGAAGACGAACCTCCTCGAGGCGTTCCATCTCGGCACGCAGGGGTTTTCCCCCCGCGCGAGGAGCGATGCGCAGATGGTGCGATTCGGCGCGACGGGAGGAAGGGTCGGCCTGCGCGGGCTCGCCGACGCGACGGCGTACGAGAGCGAGGTCGTGCTGAGCACGCACGGTGCGAGACGAGCGCGGCTGAACGGCGCCGTTCTCCGCTCCGCGGACCAGCTCCGCCAGGATCTCCGGACGCTCGTCTTCACCCCGGACCGCCTCGCGGTGGTCAAGGGAGCTCCTGCGACGAGAAGGGCGTATCTCGACCGAAGCCTGGGCCGCCTCTTCCCGAGCCGCTCGTCGCTACCGGTCGAGTACGCCGGCGCCGTCGGGCAGCGGAACGCCTCGCTCCGAAGGGTGGCCGCGGGCGGGTCCTCGTCCGACGCACTCTCTCCATGGACGGAGGCCGTGTCGAGGCTCGGCGCCGAGCTGGTCGAGGCTCGCCGGGCCGCGCTCGACGTCCTCGCGCCGCACTTCGCGGAATCGGCGGAGAGGCTTCTGCTCGCGGCAGCGACGATCGCTTACGAAGGTGAAGCCGCCTCGGTCGACGACTACGAGGCACGGCTCCAGCGTGACCTCGAGCGCTGTGTCACCGGACTCGGGCCGCACCTTCACGACGTTCGCATCGAGGCAGGCGGCCGCGATCTCCGCAGCTTCGGGTCGCAGGGGGAGCAGCGCGTGGCCGTGCTCGCCCTCGTCCTCGCGGAGTCGCGGGCGATCGAAGAACGCGAAGGCGTCCGCCCGCTCGTGCTTCTCGATGACGTCCTGTCCGAGCTCGACGACCACCGGCGCCGCGCTCTCGCCGAGCTGATTGCAACGGGCGGGCAGACGGTGGTCACGGCAACGTCCGAAGCCACGCTCCCCGCGGAGCCCGCGCTGTCGCTCGTGGTGACGCCGGGCGTGGTGCGGAGCGCCTGATGGAGCGCATCGGGAGTGAGGTCGAGCGGACGCTCGGGCGGACAGGGGGAGGGGCCGGTCTCGCGCTGGCCGAGATCACGCGCGTCTGGCCCGACGCAGTCGGGGAAGCCGTCTCGCGGCAGGCGTGGCCGGCGCGCGTAGGTCGGGACGGCACGCTTCACGTGACGGCGTCGTCGGCCACCTGGGCGTTCGAGCTCGACCGCCTCTCGGGCGAGATCCAGGAGAGGCTGAGCGCCGCTCTCGGGAGGAGCGCCCCCGCCGCGCTCAGGTTCAAGGTAGGCCCCGTCCCCGAGCCGGGAGCGAGCCCGAGCAGCATGGCGGACTCCCCGCCCGGGGGGTTTCAGAGGTCCCCGGAGACCGACGCGGAAGCGGCTCGCGCTGCCTCGGTGATCGGCGATCCGGAGCTCCGCGAGCTGGTCGCCAGAGCGGCGCGTGCGAGCCTCGCCAGGGGCCGGGTCCGGCCGCCTTTTCTGGTAGACTGAACTCCGCCCGCAAAAGTGCGATTTGCAGGGCTTTTTTAATGGCCGAAGCAGCCTACACCGCAAAGGACATCACCGTCCTCGAGGGCCTCGAGCCCGTCCGCCTACGCCCCGGCATGTACATCGGCTCGACGGGCTCGCGCGGCCTCCACCATCTCGTGTACGAGGTGGTCGACAACGCCGTCGACGAGGCCCTCGCCGGCCGCAACGACCTCGTCGAGGTGACCATCCATCCGGACAACTCGGTGACGGTTCGCGACGCCGGCGCGGGCATCCCGGTGGACGTGATCCCGGAGCAGGACCTGCCCGCCCTCACGGTCGTCCTGACGAAGCTCCATGCTGGTGGGAAGTTCGGTGGTGAGGGCTACAAGGTCTCGGGCGGGTTGCACGGCGTCGGGGTCTCGGTCGTGAACGCGCTCTCGGAGTGGCTCGTCGCCGAGGTGAAGCGTGACGGAAAGGTCTACCGCCAGGAGTTCGCGCGGGGCGAGCCGACATCCTCGATGGAGACGATCGGCGTCGCCGGGGAGGGCGAGTCCGGAACCACGATCTCCTTCCTCCCGGATTCCGAGGTCTTCGAGGAGACCGAGTTCGACGCGGCGACGTTGCTCCAGCGCCTGCGTGAGACGGCGTTCCTGACCCGTGGACTCCGCATCGTCCTCCGCGACGACCGGGCCGGCGGCAAGACCGACGAATTCCACTACGAGGGCGGGATCCGGGACTTCGTCGCGCATGTGAACGAGTCGAAGGACCCGGTCCACAAGCACATCGTCTATTTCGAGGGCGAGAGCGACGAGGGCGCGGTCGAGGTTGCGATGCAGTGGAACAGCTCGTACGTGGAGTCGGTCTTCTCGTTCGCGAACAACATCAATACGACCGAGGGCGGTACGCACCTGCAGGGCTTTCGGGCTGCGCTGACGCGGACGCTCAACCAGTACGCGCGCCAGGAGAGCCTTTTGAAGGAGAAGGATGACAACCTCGAAGGCGAGGACGCCCGCGAGGGGCTCGCCGCGGTCATCTCCGTGAAGCTGCGGAACCCCCAGTTCGAAGGGCAGACGAAGACGAAGCTCGGCAACCCGGGAGTCGCAGGGCTCGTCGAGAAGGTCGTCAACCAGCGCCTTGCGGAGTTCCTCGAGGAGAATCGGGTCGAGGCCCGGCAGATCGTCCAGAAGGCGATCGCAGCCCGGAACGCGCGGCAAGCCGCGCGAAAGGCGCGCGAGCTCACACGCCGCAAGAGTGCGCTCGAGAACGCTTCGCTCCCGGGAAAGCTCGCGGACTGCACGATCAAGGACCCCGAATCGGCCGAGCTCTTCATCGTCGAGGGCGACTCCGCGGGGGGCTCCGCGAAGCAGGCCCGCGATCGCATGACGCAGGCGATCCTCCCGCTGCGGGGAAAGATCATCAACTCCGAGAAGAACCGCATCAACAAGGTCCTGTCGAACACGGAGATTCAGGCGATGATCACCGCGATCGGCACCGGGTTCGGGGACGAGTTCGACATCGCGAACCTCCGCTACGGCCGGGTCATCGTCATGACGGACGCAGACGTGGACGGTGCGCACATCCGCACGCTCGTCCTCACGTTTCTGTACCGGACGATGCCGGAGCTCTACGAGCGTGGACACATCTACATCGCCGTCCCGCCGCTCTACCACGTGAAGCTCGGAAGCAGGGGCATGTACTTCGAGAAGGACGCCCAGCTCGAGGACCTGCTCGTGCGCGAGCGCGTGAAAGACATGACCGTGACGGCTCGGGACGACCGCGAGACGACCCTCACCGAGGCTCGCTGGACGCGGCTCGCCCGTGACATCGGGCATCTCGA
>CAWKEV010000049.1:0-39142 GCA_963848725.1 uncultured Actinomycetes bacterium
ACCCGCGTCCTCCCAGTCGTGGAGGATCCACTTCAGCAGGTGCGCGTCCCCCACCGGCACCTCGGCGAAGAAGTCGCCGCCGACGAGCTCGCAGCGGTCGGCCAGCCCAGCCTCCGCGACCGCCGCGCGCGCCGCCTCGACGACGTGCGGCTGGTCGAAGATCACGCCTCGCGCCTCGGGATAGCGGGCGAGCGCGGCGACCACCAGCCCGCCCCGCCCGCCGCCCACGTCGACCATCGCACGGAAGCGCGAGAGGTCGACGACGTCGAGGAACGCGGCTGCCTCGCGGCTCGTGAGCGCAGCGATCGCGCGGTCGAACGCGTCGCTCTCCTCGGGGTGCTGCAACCGGTAGCCCCAGACGTCGACCCCGTGGAGGTGGCGGAACGCGTTCTCTCCGGTGCGGACGCTGTGCAGGAGATTCCCCCACGACTCCCAGTAGTACGGCGTACCGATGAAGTCCGCCCAGGCCTTCATCGAGCCCGGCACGTCCGATCGCAGCTGCTCCGACAGAGGCGTGGCACCGAAGGCGCGGCTCTCTTCCTCGTGCAGCAGACCGATGCTCGCGACGGCACGCAGGACGCGGTAGAGCGCATCGGCATCCGCACCCGTCGCCTCGGCCAGCTCCTCGCTCGTCCGCGGCCCGTCGGCGACGAGGTCCGGGATCCCGAGAACCGAGGTGACGTGCACCGCCTGTGTCACCCGGAAACCGCCGACGAGGCGGCCCAGCGCCTCCGCCGCCCGAGCGTCTTCGTTCACGGCACCCGTCACGTCAGGCGACCCCGGCCAGGAGAAAAGCGCGGGACTCCTTCAGCATCTCGCGGGCGATGACGAGCCGCTGGATCTCGTTCGTGCCCTCGTAGATCTGCGTGATCTTCGCGTCGCGCATCATGCGCTCGACCGGGTACTCCTTGATGTAGCCGTAGCCTCCGAGTACCTGTACCGCCTCGGTCGTGACCCACATGGCTGCATCCGTGCACGCGAGCTTCGCCATCGCGGACGCCTTCGTGAGCTCGGCGTCCGGCGCGCCCTCGTCGACCATGCGCCCGAAGCGGTAGAGGAGCCCGCGCGCGCCCTCGCAGCGCGTCTCCATGTCTGCGAGCTTGGCGGCGATCAGCTGGTGCTCGGCGATCGGCTTCCCCATCGTCTCGCGCGAACGGGCGTATTCGAGCGCGTAGTCGGTCGCGCCCTGGGCGATTCCGAGGCCCTGCGCGGCGACACCGGGCCGCGAGCGGTCGAGGATCCGCATCGCGATCTTGAACCCCTCGCCCTCCTCGCCGAGCAGGTTGACGGCCGGGACGCGCGCCTCGTCGAAGACGAGCTCACCCGTGGTCGAGCCGGCGATCCCCATCTTCGGCTCGAGCCGGGCGACCTCGAAGCCTGGCGTCTCCGACTCGACGACGAACGCCGAGATGCCGGCGTGACCGGCGTCGGGGTCGGTCTTCGCGAAGACGGTGTAGAGGCTCGCTACCGCGGCGTTCGTGATGAAGCGCTTCGAGCCGTCGAGGACGTAGTCGTCGCCGTCCCGCCGGGCGGTCGTCCGCATCGCTGCCGAGTCGGAGCCCGACCCGGCCTCGGTCAGGGCGTACGCGGCGAGCCACTCGCCCGACGCGAGCCGCGGAAGGAAGCGCTCCTTCTGCTCCTCGCTGCCCGCGAGCTTGATCCCGAGCGAGCCGAGCTCCTGCACGGCGAGGAGGAGGCCGCTCGTCGCGCACACCTTCGAGATCTCCTCGACGACGATCAGCGAGAGCAGCGTCCCGGTTCCCGAGCCGCCGAAGCGCTCCTCGAAGAGGAGGCCGAAGAGCTCGTGCTCCCGGAAGAGCTCGACGACGTCCCAGGGAAACTCGTGCGACGCGTCGATCTCGGCCGCACGCGGGGCGATCCGCTCACGCGCGAGCGTACGGACGAGCTCGCGCACCTCGAGCTGCTCGTCGGTCAGCGGCTCCCAGGGCACGGCCGGAGTCTAGTCCCGCGTCTCGGCCTACCCGGGGGTGTGACAGACGGCCTCGAGGTTGTTCCCGTCGGGGTCGTGGACGAACGCCGCGTAGTACGTCTCGTGGTAGTGAGGGCGCATGCCGGGGGCGCCGTTGTCCTCTCCCCCGGCCGCGAGTCCCGCTTCGTGGAATGCGTCGACCGCCGCCCGGTTCGGGACGGTGAACGCGATGTGCGTGCCGGTTCCGCGGGGATCGCGCGCCGCGACCCAGAAGTCCGGCTTGCCCGCAGTTCCGAACCCGACGGCGCCGTGCTCCGGGAAGTCCACGACCACGCCGTAGCCGAGCGGCGCGAGCGCCTGCTCGAAGAAGCGCTTGCTCGTCTCGTAGTCGGAGACGTTCAGCCCGACATGGTCGATCACGGCGTGCCTCTAGCCCATTTGGTTCATCATCGTCGACGGCCCTCCCGGAACGGTGAGCCAGGGGATCGCGTCCGGTGCAGCGAGCAGGAGCACGCCGAGCACGAGCAGGATCGCCGCCGTGCCGAACGTTGCGACACGGCGCCAGGGAAGGAGTTTCTCGAACGCGATCAGCCCGGCGACGACGGCCATCCAGACGAGGCTCATGACGCCGAGCGCGAAGAGCGCCGCCATCAGCGCCCAGCAGCAGCCGACGCACCAGGCGCCGTGCGTGGCGCCCATGCGCACCGCCCCGGTCCGGCCGCTCCGCCAAGCGCCGAGGAGAAACCCGAGCGGACTGCGGCACTTGCCGAGGCAGACGTCCTTGAAGGGCGTCAGCTCGTAGACCGCTGCGACGACGAGGGTGGTCCCCGCGATCCAGCGCCCTGCCCGATCCCACGAGAGCACGCCGATCGAGGCCCAGCCGCCGGCGCTCGCGAGCGCGAACGCCAGCACTCCGACCGACGCCCACACGAGCAGGTAACCCGAGGTGAAGAGGAGCGGCGACACGAGCGAGCGCGTCTTCGTGAGCTTCGAATAGAGCGCCACCGTCGGCGCCACCGACGGGAACATCATCGCCGCCATCATCACGACCCAAACGCCGAGGAACCAGCCGAGGGTGCCGAGATCGGTCCACGGCCCGCCGTCCATGCCCTGCATCTGGTCGAGGTCCACCACCAGCCGAGCGCCGCGAGCCCGAACAGGAGCGCGACCAGGCCGAGTCGCGTGCGGACGGCCGCGAATGCCGCAGCGAGCCCGGCTCCGCCGGGAGCTTGCTCCTCGGCCGAGGCGATCACGAGCTCAGGCGGCCCAGGAGAACTTCGAGGTCGAGAGCCCGGTCTTTCCCTCGTACGAGATTCCGAAGGCGTCGATCTTCGACCGCTTCGCCTCGGCCGCGACGAACTCGGAGGAGACCGGATGGAAGACGCCGACCAGCCGGACCGGCTCGCCGGTCTCGATCCCGAACGGGACGATGTCCTCGATCTCGAACTCGATCGCGTCACCGATCTTGACGGTGTGGCGCAGGCCGTCGTCGACGACCTCGAACGGCGCGCGCTCGACCCCGAGCATCTCGCCGACGAGAGGCACGATCCCCTCCATCGGGCCGCCCTTCTGCCCGCCGAAGACCGCCGTGAGCTTCGCCATCTGCTCGTCGGTCGCGTTCTCGTCGACGAACATCCCGAGCCGCCAGTTCCCCTCGGTCATCACTTTCGGCGTGTCCGCGATTGCCGCCACCTTGAGGCCGCTCACGTCCGTGCCCTCGATCTCGCCCTGCTCGATGCTGAAGACGAGGGTGACTCGGCAGTAGTCGTACGTCGCGCCGTGGTCGAAGGACATGTTGCAGGGACACATGAGATCGCACGAGCACGTTTCGACGTAGCTCCCGGACAAGCTCCAGGCCATGTCTTCCTCCTTCGCTCGAGGACCGGTCGATTCTCCGCCTTCGTGCCGAGACCGTCAACCGCCGGGATGCGCGCGGGCGCGGATACAGTCGCCGCGCATGATCCTCGAGAACGGCGTCGTCCGGACGATGGACTCGTCGCTTCCGTTCGCGCGAGCGCTCGCGATTGCAGGCGACCGGGTCGCAGGAGGCGTCGGCACGCACGAGGAGGCGCTGCCGAGCCGCGAGGTCGTCGACCTCGGCGGCCGCTGTGTCCTCCCCGCGTTCACCGACTCGCACGTCCACTTCCCCACCTGGTCGCTCGCACAACGCGACGTCCGGCTCGACGGAGCCGCGAGTCTCGCGGAGGCGATCGCGCGCGTCGAGCGGCACCCGCGCCAGGGAAGCTGGATCCGCGGGACCGGCTGGCGCTCCGCGGAGTGGCAGGCGGAGCCCACGAGCAGCGCGCTCGACGAGGTCACCGGCTCCACTCCGGCCGCGCTCTGGGCCAAGGACTACCACTCTCTCTGGCTGAACTCGGCGGCGCTCGCGCTCGCCGACGGCGATCTCGAGACCGAGGGCGGCGTCGTCGAGCGCGACGAGGCCGGCCAGCCGACCGGCGTCCTCCGCGAGGAGTCGGCCTGGCGTTTCCGCGAACGGATGGGCAGCGTGCCGGAGGACGAGTGGGTCGAGGCGACGCGCGAGGGGCTCCGTCTCGCGGCGAGCCGCGGCGTGGGCGCGATCCACGACAAAGACGGCTGGCTCGGCGCCCCTGGAATCTTCCAGCGCATCCACGAGCGGGAGGCGCTCACGCTCCGTGTCTGGCAGTCGGTGCCGTACGAGCGGCTCCGCGAGCTCGAGAGTCTCGGACTCCGGTCGGGCATCGGTGACGGCCGCCTCAAGATCGGGTACCTGAAGGTCTTCATGGACGGCACGCTCGGATCGCAGACCGCGTCGATGCTCGACGGTTCCGGCGTGCGAATCACGAGCGGGGACGAGCTCGCCGACATCGTCCGCAGTGCGGCTCGCGCCGGGTGGCCGGTAGGGGTGCACGCGATCGGAGACCGGGCAAACAGAGAAGCGCTCGACGCGTTCGAGGCGACCCGGGACGAGTGGGCGCCGCGCGGGCTCCGACAACGCATCGAGCACGCGCAGTGCCTGGCTCCCGAGGACCGGCCCCGCTTCGCGGCTATCGGAGTCGCCTGCTCGGTGCAGTTCTCGCACGCTCCCTCGGATCGCGACCTGGCCGACCGGTTCTGGCCCGATCTGACCGACGGCGCCTATGCCTTCCGCTCGCTCTGGGACTCGGGCGCGCTCGTCGCGAACGGCTCGGATGCCCCCGTCGAGGAGCTCGATCCGCTCGCCGGCATCCGGGCAGGGGTCCGGAGGACGATCGACGACCGGTCGGCGTGGCATCCCGACCAGTGCCTGAGCGTCGAGCAGGCACTGCTCGCGGCGACCGTCAACCCGGCGTGGCTCGCGGGCGACGAGCGGCGGCGCGGGAAGCTCCTCCCCGGCTACCTCGCGGACCTCGTCGTGCTCACGCGCGATCCGCTGGAGTGCCTGCCCGAGGAGCTCGAGTCGGTCGAGGTCGTCGCGACCATGGTCGGCGGTCGCTGGGTCCATAACCCACCCCCCTGGGACTGAGCGTGGAGCGGAGGGTTCTCGACCGGAGCACCGGCCGGAGCGTCTTCGGGCGTGATGCTGCGGCGTACGACCGCGCCCGGCCGGGTCATCCCGACGAGGTGTACGACGTGCTCCGCGAGCGCTGCGGGCTCGGTCCGGGGACGAAGACCCTCGAGATCGGTCCCGGCACGGGGCAGGTGACGCGGCGCCTGCTCGAGCTCGGCGCGAGCCGGCTGGTCGTCGTCGAGCCCGATCCCGAGCTCGCCGCCTACCTCTCGTCCGCGACCGGCGGCGTGTCCGAGATCCTCCGGGCGCCGCTCGAGGAGGTCGAGCTCGCGGACGACGAGTTCGATCTCGCCGTCGCCGCATCGTCGTTTCACTGGATCGACGCCGAGCGCGGGCTCGCCGCGATCATGCGGGCGCTCCGGCCCGGCGGCTGGTGGGCGATGTGGTGGACGCACTACGGCGACCGGACGCGGCCCGATCCGTTTCGCGACGCGATCGACCCGCTCGTCGGCGGGCTCTCTTCGAGCCCCGGCGCGCGCGGCTTCGCCCGCGACCCGGAGGCCGCTCTCGGCGCGCTCGCCGACGCGGGCTTCGAGGGCGGGCGGCTGGACAGCATCCACGGGACGTACGAGTTCGATGCGGCAGGCATCCGTGCGCTCTTCGCCTCCTTCTCGCCGTTCATCGTCCTCGAAGACGCCGAGCGCGAGAGGCTCCTCGACGAGATCGCCCGCATTGCCGACGCCGAGTTCGGCGGGCGGGTCGTGAAGCCGGTGCTCACGCCGCTGTACACGGCCCGGAAGCCCGCCTGACCGGGTCCGGCTGACGCCGCCTACAATCAGCTCGTGGCCACGCGCACGATGCTTCCGACACACGAGGTGCCAACGTGCTCGGTCGCGGCGGCAGCCGAGATCGTCGGTTCGAAGTGGACGGTCATCATCGTCCACGACCTCTCGGAGGGGCCGCGCCGGTTCACCGAGCTCGAGCGCTCGTGTGCAGGGATCAGCCCGCGGACGCTCGCGGAGCGCCTCCGCCGGCTCGAGAACGAGGACATCGTCCTTCGCCACAGCTACGCGGAGTCGCCGCCCCGGGTCGAGTACGAGCTCACACCGAAGGGCCGCGCGCTCCTGCCGGTCGTCCACGAGATGCGCCGCTTCGGCCACGAGTGGCTCGGCTGCGGTTTGCACCAGCACCCGTAGCGCGCACGAGTCAATAAGAGAAAGCGTACGGCCTGAGGTTCTGGGAAGTCACCTGCCCGTCGTCGAGATGCACGAAGAACCGCTTGCCGGTTCGACTCCGTTCGACGTAGGTCACGGCCGAACCGTCGAGCGTGTAACCGAGCTTCCCGACCGGCAGCGCATCGGTCTGCTTCCGCAGCGCCACAAGGCGACCCTGGCCGATCCGGCGGAGATCGCGCTCGAGCTGTTTCCCCGTCTTGCGACGCAGCTCGGTTCCCTTGTTCTCACGCATGAACTGCGACAGGTCACGTGCCGCGGCGCGATCGAGGAAGTACCTGCGCCCCGTCGGGGTCAAGGCAACCTCCACCGCGCTGTGCGAGCCGAGACGGTCAGGCCAACGATGGCCGTAGCCGGCCTGGACCTCGCACCCGTCATACGGATGGCGGATCCCGAAGAGACGGACCGTGATCTTCGATCCGTACGTGCGCGGGACGAGGAGCTCCCATGGCCAGATCCCGAGCTGGTCGTGTTCGATGGCGAAGCAGCCGACGCCGATCCGCCCTTGGAGCACGTCCCGCCGCTCCTCGTCGAGGCCGGTCAGGTCGAAGAGGACGACCCCATTTCGTCCAACCGTCACCGAGGCGCCGTCGCCGCGGCCGTGCTCGAGAGGCGACGTCGGCACCGGGAGTCCTCGCCCGATCGGCGCGAGCGGGGGTAGAGGCTTCGCGGATTGCGGCGCGTGCCGCGGATGCTGCTGGGGACGCGGTGTGAGCGACGGAAGCGTGGTGCTCGCGAGGACGGCACCGTGGCCATCGAGGGCACTCACCCGTCGGAGCGCCATGTGCCGATGCCGAAACTTCGACGGAACGGACCACAGGAAGAACCCTGCATCGATCGGTTTCGAGACGTAGACGAACGGCACGTCCTTCGTCGTGCCGTCTCGAAACTCCGCGATCAAACGCTGAGCCTTCGGGCTACGCACGACGCCTTCGATCCGGGTCGGGATCGGCGAGCGCGGGGAGGCGACCCAGGTGACGTCCGGACCCCGAGGCACGTCACGACGGTGGTCGAAGCAGCCGCCCGAGGCTTGCTCGAACACCCAGCAGAACCCACCCCCGTCGCGTGGGAGCCACCCAGAGCGTCCGCTCCCGGCCATCGACATCGAAGCTGGTGACCGCTCGCGTCTCATCGACGATCGCGTTGGGAGCATTCCGCGGGGGCAACCCGAAACTCAGGTCAGCGAAGTCACGCCGCACGATTGCGGGCGCCGACTTGCTCGCACCGAACCGGACGTCGACCCGGCCGAGGAGTGAGACGAGCACATCACGACCGAAGCCCGTCGCGATGAAGGCGAGTGCCCCGAGGACGACCGCGGTGAGTGCGAGCGTACGTCGCCGACGACGTCGCGGTCGTTTGCGGGCCGGCGTCGAAAGATTGCGCTTGTGCCCGGGAGGAGCCAGCACGCCGGCTCGGGCCAGGACATCCGACCAGTCACCCGCAGCGTCCCGGCACGGTTCGACCAACGCATCGAGGGCAAGCCCAAGCCGGCCCTCGGTCACGCCGCGCTTCCTTCCATCGTTCGACGCAGAGATGCGTGGGCCGAGTGCAAGGTTGCAGCCACCGTGCCTCGTTCGACCCCGGCGATCTCCGCGATCTGGTCGTACCCGAGGTCGGCGTAGTGCCGCAGGAAGATCATGAGTCGCTGTCGGTCCGGAAGCCTCGCGATCGCGGCGCGGAGCTCCGCGTGCTCGGGTGAGCCGTGGCTCGAGGCGATGAGCTCCTCCTCGCCGGCGTGCGACACCGAGCGACGAGCGCGAAGCTGATCTCGGCACCGGTTCGTGAGCGTCCGCCACAACCATGGCTCAAGCGCGCCACGATCACGGAGCTCTGCATGTGCGCGAACGGCTCGCGCGAATGTTTCTTGCACCGCGTCGTGGGCCAGATCGCTGTCGTGGAGCATGGCGATGGCGAACCGTAGGAACGAGCGATAGCGGTGTCGCTAGATGTCTTCGATCTCCGCGAGTAGAGACTCCGCCTCAGGCGGCTGTCGCTCCATCTCGAGTACAGACGTGTCGGCCGCGAAGATCGTTTAGTTAGTCTGTCAACCGCTGCGACGCTGACGAACCACGCTAGGAAAGGGCTGCTCGACGCCGGGCTCACTTGCAACCCAGCTGGCCGAAGCGTTCCGCCCGGTGCTAGCCGGTCAGAGCTTTCGCGAGCACGCGATCGCGTAGACGGGTCGGCAGACGCTCGATCCAGGCTCGAATGTGTGCGTCGCGCCCGACGAGGTAGCGCGCCTTCGGGTGCGCGGCCGTGAGCGCGCGCTCGACCGCCTTCGCGACGATCGCCGGGTCCGCGCCCGGGCCGCGTGCGAGCGCCACCTCGCGAAACCGGGTGAGCCTAGCCGCATACAGCTTTCCCGAGTCGGGTGGTAGCTGTCCGCGAAGCGTCTCGGCGTGTGCGGCGCCCTTCTCCCAGATCGACGTCCTGATGCTCGCAGGCTCGATGATCGAGACGGTCATGCCCCACGGCCGGAGCTCGACTCGCAGGCTGTCCGCTACCGCCTCGAGCGCGTGCTTCGACGCGGCGTACGGCCCGAGGAACGGGAGCGCGCTCCGACCTCCGACGGAGCCCATCAGGACGACTCGTCCCTTCGCGGCGCGGAGCGCGGGCAGGAGCGCCTGCAGCACCGCGACCTGGCCCACGACGTTGACCTCGAGCTGACGGCGGAGCTCGTCGAGCGGGACGAGCTCGAGCGGAGCCGCGACGGCGATTCCCGCGTTGTCCACGAGAGCGTCGAGCGAGTCGCCCACCGCCCGCGCTGCGGCCGCGATCTGATCGGCGTCCGTGACGTCGAGGAGGAGCGGCTCGATGCCGCGCTCGCGAAGGGTCTCCGCGTCCCGGTCGGTGCGAACGCAGCCGTAGACGTGCCAGCCCATAGCGGAGAGGCGGTCGGCGCAGGCCGCGCCGATCCCCGACGACGCACCCGTGACGACGACGCTGCGGCTCACACGGCCGATCGTGTCAGCGCGGCCGGCACGCGGCAACCGCCGCCGCTCAGTCGGCGAGGCCCTTGGAGCGGAGCTCGGCGAGTGCGCGCTCGGACTTCTCGAGGTGCGAGAGGCTCATGCCCTCGAGGACACGCGGCGCCTTCGTGAACTGGATGTCACGGTAATCGACGACCTGCCAGTGGTTGCCCGAGGGGTCGAGGAAGTCGTGGGCGCCGACCATCCGCGCCCCGGCTTCCCGTGCGCGCCCGACGACCTCGTCGCGGTCGTCGACGACGAGCCCGTAATGCCCAGTGGACACCGGCTCCGCGACCGACTCGAGCGCGACGAACTGGTCGCCCATGTCCATGAACGCCATGTTCCCGGCCCGACCGCGGAGCTCGACGTCGTCGAAGATGCGAGAGAAGAACGTGATCTCCTCTTCCACGTCCGCAACCTCGACCGCGACGTGGTTGATCCCGACGAGCCTCGCCATGGGTCGAGCGTACCCATCTCCCCTTCCCCAACCGTCGAGAGCGAGGGTCGGATCTCCCCTTCCGGCACGTCGCCCTTGTGCCGGAAGGGGAGATCCGACCCTCGGTTACGAACCCTCAGCCCACACGGCGGCGAGCTCGACGACGGTCGCGGCCGCGGCGGCCATGTCCTGGACGCTCGCCCACTCGCGCACGGAGTGGTACTCATGGCCGCCGGTGAAGAGGTTCGGCGTCGGCAGCCCGAGCGCCGAGAGGACGGCGCCGTCCGTGCCGCCCCGCGTGATCGCGAGCTTCGGCTCGACGCCGACCCGGCGGATCGCCTCGAGTGCCGCATCGACGACGCGGGGGTTCTGCTCGATGAACGGGCGCATGTTGCGGTAGGAGTCGCGCACCTCGATCTCGACGTGCGCCCGCGGCTCCCGTAGAGCGATCCGCTCGGCACGCTCGCGGATGAGCGCTACGTGCTGGTCGAGGAGCTCGTCGTCGTGATCGCGGGCGATGAAGTCGACGATCGCCTCCTCCGCGTTCCCCGAGATCCGGTGGGGATGGACGTATCCCTCGCGCGCCTCCGTCGTCTCCGGCGAGAGCCGGTCGCTCGGAAGCGACGCGACGAGCTCCGCGGCGAGCTTCACCGCGTTCACGAGCTTCCCCTTCGCCGTGCCCGGGTGCACCGACAGCCCGCGGATGACGACGCGCACCGACGCTGCCGAGAACGTCTCGACCTCGAGCTCGCCGAGACCCGAGCCGTCGAGCGTGTAGGCGACGTCAGCGCCGAACGCATCGAGGTCGAAGTCCTCCGCGCCGCGCCCGACCTCCTCGTCGACCGTGAACGCCAGCCGAAGCGGCGCCCACTCGCGCTCGGGGTTCGCCACCAGGTAGGCGACCGCGGCCATGATCTCCGCGATCCCGGCCTTGTCGTCCGCGCCGAGGAGCGTGGTGCCGTCGCTCGTCACGATGTCGTGGCCGACACGCGCTGCGAGCTCCGGGAGGGCGTCGGGCTCCAGCACCTGGCGCGAGTCGCCGGGAAGCTCGATCACGCCTCCCGCCCACGCGCGATGCACGATCGGCGCTACGCCCGCGGCGGCGACGTCGGGCGTCGTGTCCACGTGCGCGATCAGCCCGACCACGGGAGCGCCCTTCTTGCCGGGGACGCTCGCGAACACGTTCGAGTCGGCGGTCAGCTCGGCATCCTCGAGACCGAGGCTGCGGAGCTCAGCGACGAGCATCCTCGCGAGGTCGAGCTGCTTGTCCGTGCTCGGCCGCTTCGACGCCCGGTACGCCGCCTGAGTGTCGATCCGGACGTAGCGGAGAAAGCGCTCGAGGACGTCGTCGGCCAGCTCCTCCGCGAGCGGGCTCGCGTAGCGCGCGGTCGTCACGAGGTCAGCGGAGAGCGACGAACCCGCGGAGGGTCTGGCTGAGCGTGTCGACGGCCAGCGCGACGTGCTCCTCGGGAACGTTCTCGTTCGGCGCGTGCACGTTCGCCTCGCTTTCGACGCCGAACCCGGTCGCGAAGGTGGGGAGACCGCGCGCGACGAGCGCCGCGTAGATCGGGAGCGTCCCGCCCGAGCGGACGAGGACCGGCCGGTGGCCGACGACCTGCTCGAACGCATCCGCCGCGAGCTGGACTGCGGCCGTGTCCGGCGAGGTCACCGCCGGGCGAGCCGTGTTCTTGACGACGATCTCGAGCTCGGCGCCGTCGGGCACCCGCTCGCGGACGAGCCCGTCGAACGCCTGGAAGATCTCCTGCGGATCCTGGCTCGGGGGGAGGCGGAGCGAGACGTTCGCGCGTGCCTCGACCGGCAGCACCGTCTTGACGAGGTCGGGCGAGCCGCCCGCGATCCCGTTCACGTCGAGCGAGGTGTCGGCGAACACACGCAGGTGGAACTCGTCCGCGGCGCCGGCGGCGATCGGCGTCGCGCCGTAGTTCGAGAGGTCCTCGGAGCCCGGCGGGAGCCCCGACCACGCCGCGAGCTCCTCCTCGGTCGGCGGGACGACGCCCGCCCGAAGCGCATCGGGGAGCCGACCGTCCGGCCCCGCGACGACACCCTCGAGGGAGCGCATCAGCGCATGGATGGCGTTCAGCGCAGCGCCTCCGAACATCCCGGAGTGCATGTCCGTCGCGCCCGTCCGGAGTCGAAGGTGGAGATAGAGCATCCCGCGCACCCCGACGCAGAGCGCGGGCATGTCGCGCCGGATCATCGCGCCGTCGAGGATCATCGCCGCGTCCGCCGGGCCGCGATCCTGCTCGACCCACTTCACGACCGAGTCGCCGCCGACCTCCTCCTCTCCGTCGAACGCGAAGCGGACGTTCACGGGCAGCTCCCCTGCGGCGGCAAGACGGGAGGCCGCCTCGACGAGGAAGAGCAGGTTGCCCTTGTCGTCGGCGACACCGCGCGCGAAGAGGTTCCCGTCCCGCTTCGTGAGGTCGAAGGGAGAGGACTCCCAGAGCTCGAGCGGGTCCGCCGGCTGGACGTCGAAGTGCGCGTAGCAGAGCACCGTGGGCGCGTCCTCGGAGCGCTCCGACGCCCGGACCTCCCCGATGACGAGCGGGTTGCGATCGGTCTCGACGAGCTCCGCCTGGCCGCCTCCCGCCCGGATCCGCTCGCGAACCCAGCTCCCGGCGGCGTGCACGTCGTCGGCGTGCGCTGCGTCGGCGCTCACGGACGGGATCGCGATCAGCTCCGAGAGCGCGGCGAAGAGCTCGTCGTTCGAGGGCATCCGGGCGCGCAGTCTAGTCAGGACTCGTACACGGGGAACGCACTACGCGCCTCGAGGCAATCGGCCGCGTAGAGCGCGGCGCCGAGGTCGCCGGCGAAGAGGGAGTACCGGCCGGTGCCGGCCTCCTCCCGGATGTGCCGCGCCTGCTCGAGGGCGTGGACGGCGAAGCGCCGCGCGCGCTCGAGCCAGAGCTCGTCGCGCGTCCGCTCGAAGGCAGCAAGCAGCGCGTATCCGTTCCCGGCCGTGCCGTGGCAGATCGACGCTCCCTTCTCGTCCCCGTGAGGGCCGGCGCGCCAGGCGAGCTCGGCCCCCGAGACGAGGAGCTCGTCGTCGAGATACGAGGCGGCCGCCCAGACGATCCCCGGCGAGCCGTGACACCACTGCACGCGGATCTCGCCTCGCGTGTTCTCGAGCCCCTCCTGGTCGAGCGGCGGCCAGTTCGCGAGGCCATCCTCGACGACCGCCGCCCGCGCGAGGATCTCAGCGGTGTCGCAGACGAGACCGCTCCGCCGATCCTCGTCGAGCAGTCGCTCGAGCGCGAAGACGTTGCCGACGAGCCCGTGCACGGGACCCAGGAACCGCTCGGTCACCCCGTAGAGCCGCTGCGTCCACCAGCCGTCCGCGCCGCGTCGCGCGAGAAGGGCCTCGGCGCATTCGTTCCAGACGTCCCGCCAGCGCTCGTCACCGCTCCACGTGAGCATGTGCTCCGCGGCGAGAAGCGAGCCCGGCGATCCCCACATGACCTCGTCGGCCTCGTTCGCGACGTTCGCCCGCACGCGTGCGTGAAGGTCGTCGGCGAGCTCGCGGCTCGGTGCGATCCGAAATGCGGTGAGGAGGATTCCCGCCTCTCCCGACAGGAGCGCGGACTCCACTGGATCCGGAAGCCCTTCCACACGACCGAGGTCTGGTTTCGCGCGCTGCCGCTCGAGCGTGCGCAGCGTGAGGCCAGCGAGATCGAGCCGCGTCTCCGCATGCCCCCGCCTGCACAGCTCGTCGAGTGCCCAGAGAACGCCGGCTGCTCCGCCGTAGAGATCCTCGAGCGGACTCGTCCCCTGCCAGCGATCCCACTTGTTGGCGCGCCACAGAAGGTTCGGCCCGCGCAGCGCCGCGTCGGTGTCGGCGGCGACATCCCGAATCTCCGCCCGGACGCGCTCCGCGTCCCACGGCGTCTCGGTGAGCGTGTGGAAGTCCTCCGGGCGGTAGAGCATCGACGGTGCCGCTGCAGAGCTCAGTCGTCGGGGAGATCGAGCGCAGCGGCTGCCGAGAGCGTCGGCCTCAGTGGTCTGCGCGGCTCGCGCGTACCTGCTCCGGTCGCCGGTTCGTCCGGTCCGCCGAGCGCGTCGAGGCGCTCGAAGATGCGATCGTAGTGGTGGCGCCGTAGGTCCCCACCAGTCGCTGATTCGCGTGCGCAGCGACTGCTGCTGCGCGCGGCCGGCGCGGTTACGCCACGTCTCTGACACGTTGGGCGTCGGCGAGCGCCCGCAGCTTCTTCAGGCCCTGGTGCTCGATCTGGCGGATGCGCTCGCGCGTGACGTTGAACGCGCGCCCCACCTCGTCGAGCGTGCGCGGCTGCTGCCCGTCGAGCCCGTAGCGGAGCTCGAGAACGCGCCGCTCGCGCTCCGAGAGCGCGCCGAGGATCGTCCGCAGCGCCTCGCGCTGGAGCGCGGTCTCCGCGAGCTCGTCCGGGAGCGGCGTCGTCTCGTCCGCGAGGAAGTGGCCGAACTCGGACTCGTCGTCGTCGCCGACCGGCTTCTCGAGCGAGACCGGCGCCTGCGAGCTTCGGCGAATGTGCTCGACCTCGTCGGGCGACATGTCGAGGTCGCGCGCGATCTCCTCGATCGTAGGCTCGCGGCCGCGCTCGGCACGGAGCTTTCGCTCCGAGCGGAGGATCCGGTTGAGCTTCTCGACGACGTGGACGGGCATGCGGATCGTCCTACCCTTGTCCGCGATCGCCCTCGCCACCGCCTGTCGGATCCACCACGTCGCATACGTCGAGAACTTGAATCCCTTGCGGTAGTCGAACTTCTCCGCCGCCCGCACGAGCCCGATCGTCCCCTCCTGGATCAGGTCGAGGAACGGCAGGCCCTGATTGCGATAGCGCTTGGCGATCGAGACGACGAGCCGGAGGTTCGCCTCCACCATCGCCTGTTTCGCTACGTGATCGCCGCGCTCGATCTTCTTCGCGAGCTCGACCTCCTGCGCCGCCGTGAGGAGCGGGACGCGGCCGATGTCCTTGAGGAAGAGCTGGAGCGCGTCGGTCGTGATCTCGGCGCTCGGCTCGGCCTCCGCCTCGGGCTGCTCCGCATGGACGACCTCGATCTGCGCCTCGTCGAGCGCGGCGTAGAACTCGTCGAGCTGCGCGGGCTCGAGCCCGAGCTCGTCGAGCGCGAGCGCGATCTCGTCGGCGTCGAGCTTGCCCGTCTGGAGACCTGTCTCGAGCAGCCGCTGCGCCTCGTCGGTTGCGAGAACGTCCTCGATCGGCGCTCGACGGGTCTCCGTTTCGCTTGCGGCCAGACCGCCCCCCTTCGTCACTCGGCCGTCACACCGTAGTCACAGCAGCGGTCGTCGTCAAAAGACGTGGCCAGGCCGCTCGGAACCAGGGAGGAGCACAATGGAGCCATGGACGAGACCGGCTCCGACGACGCGGGCACGGGCTCCCAACCGACTGCGGAGATCGCGGCCGAGCCGCACGAGACGGGCGGCGAGATCATTCTCGAGGAGGCTCGCGAGGAGATCGTCAGGCTCGTCACGCACCCGGTCGCAGAGATCAAGCGGCTCGAACACGTCGCCGAGGAAGGAGACAGCGCAGCGACGCCGCTCATCGTCGCCGTCGGCGTCACGGTCGTTCTCGCGATCGTGCTCCTCGTCTTCCTGACGGTGATCCTGCTCGTCTACTACGGCGCCTGACCCGAGCGAGCCTGCCGGATCGTCTCCAGGTAGCGCGCCGCCTCGCCGGCGAGGGGCGAGCCGGGCTGCATCTTCGACGCGATCCCGAGCTGCGTCACCGCCGCGTCGATCCGACCGGTCCAGAGAAGGAGCACGCCCAGATGGAACCGGACCGTCGCTTGGTTCGGGAACGTTCGCGTAAGGGGCCCGAGCCGTCCGAACGCGATCGCGGGCTGATCCTTGTCGAAGCTCCCGACCGCCGCCGCCACCTGAGCCTCGGGATCGTGCGGAGCCGTCCGGGCGGCTCGCTGGAACGCCTGCTCCGCGGAGACCGGGCGTCCCACGCGCTGCAGGCCGACCCCGTAGAGGAGGAGATCGCGCACGTCGCCGCTCTCCGCCCGGCGCCGGAGCGCTTCGAGCTGGCGTCCGGGGGGAGACGCAGCACCTGCGGCGGTGCGGCGAAGGACGGCGTGAAGACGGGGAGCCCGCGCGGGAGCCGCGGGTGCAGCACGTTCCCGGCGAGGATCGCATACGGCGTGTCGGGCTCGTTGTCGATCGTCGCCCGCCAGGCGGCGATCGGGTCGCCCATGTCGGCCCACAGCCGCGCGAGCCCGAGGTGGAACTGCACGAGGGCGCTCTCGGGGTAGAGGACTGCGAGCTGCTCGAGCCGGTCGAGCGTGCCGTTCGGCCAGGTCGCGAAGGCGGCGCCGACCTGCGCCTCGAGCGTGTGATGGCGCGCGAAGAGCGCCTCTGCCGAGCTCTCCTTCCCCGCGTTGTAGAGCGCCTCGCCGCGCCGGAGGTCACGCGCCTCGGCGTCCGTCCGGAACCCGAGAGCGAACGACAGGGGCGGTCGTCCGGGGCGAGGCTTCGCCGGCGCCGTGGTGGCCGTGGCCGCGGGTGAGCCGTCCCCGCCGGCGACGACCGCGAGCGCGGCGATGCCCGCCGCCGCCGCGGCGGCGAGCGAGGCGAGGAGCACGACCCGGCGACGCGCAGTCACGGCCGCCGACGATAGCCGGGAACCTCGAGGCGGCTTGACCTTTCGTCTGACGGGACGGCGTCGCTATGGTTCGGAAAGTAATGGCGACCTACCGGGAGCTGCTCGCGCAGGTGCGGGAGGAGATCGAGGAGATCTCCCCGATCGAGGCGCGCGAGCTCCTCGAGTCCGAGTCGCCTCCGCTCTTCGTCGACGTGCGTGAGCCGGACGAGTGGGAGGAGGGCCACATCCCGGGTGCGGTCTACGTGACGCGCGGCAGGCTCGAGCAGCGCGTCGAGGGGCTCATCCCCGACAAGAACCGGCCGCTCGTCGTCTACTGCTCGGCGGGGTCGCGCTCCGCGTTCGCCGCGAAGGTGCTCGGCGAGATGGGCTACACGGACGTCGTCAACCTCGCCGGCGGCTTCTCCGACTGGAAGCGGAACGGCTACGACGTGACCATCCCGCGTGTTCTCTCGCCCGAACAGCGCACGCGCTACAGCCGCCACCTGCTCATCCCCGAGGTCGGCGAGGACGGCCAGCAGCGGCTCCTCGACGCGCGTGTCCTCCTCATCGGCGCCGGCGGGCTCGGCTCTCCCGCGTCCCTCTACCTCGCAGCGGCCGGAGTCGGAACGCTCGGGATCGTGGACGCGGACGTCGTCGACGAGTCGAACCTCCAGCGCCAGATCGTGCACGCGACCGACAGGCTCGGCGAGTCGAAGGTGCTCTCCGCGAAGCGGACGATCGAGGCGCTCAACCCGGACGTTCGCGTGGTGCCGTTCCAGGAGCGCCTGACCTCGGAGAACGTCGACCGGATCCTCGCCGAGGGCTGGGACGTCATCCTCGACGGCGCCGACAACTTCCCGACGCGCTACCTCGTGAACGACGCGTCGGTCTGGCACGACATCCCGGTCGTGCACGGCTCGATCTTCCGCTTCGAGGGCCAGGTCACCGTGTTCTCGCCCCACGTCGGCCCTTGCTACCGCTGCCTCTTTCCGCAGCCGCCGCCGCCCGAGCTGGCGCCGAGCTGCGCCGAGGGCGGCGTCCTCGGCGTGCTTCCGGGGATCATCGGCTCGATCCAGGCGAACGAGACGCTCAAGCTGATCCTCGACCGCGGCGACTCGCTCGCCGGACGCCTGCTCCTCTTCGACGCGCTCGGGACGACCCTCGACGAGGTGACCGTCCGCCGCGACCCCGACTGCCCGGTCTGCGGAGACCACCCGACGATCACCGAGTACGTCGACTACGTCGAGTTCTGCAACACGCCCCTGAGGCTCGGCGCATGACGGTCGTCCGCATCCCGCCTACGCTCCGCGCCGAGGTAGGAGGCGCACGCGAGCTCGAGGCCCACGGCGACACCGTCGGCGAGGTGATCGACGACCTCGTCGAGCGACATTCCGCGCTCCGTGGACAGCTCTTCCGAAACGGCGGCCTCGGCTCGTTCGTGAACGTCTACCTCGGCGGAGAGGACATCCGCACGCTCGGTGGCCTCGACACGCCGGTGGACCCGAGCGAGACGGTGATCCTCCTGCCGGCCATGGCCGGCGGCGCCTGACCGGGAGCCTCGTGGCAGAGAGGGTGGCTCCGAGCCTGCTCGATCTCGTCGGCTCGACGCCGCTCGTCGCGCTCGAACGCCTGTCGCCCGAGCGGTCGGTCCGGCTGTACGCGAAGCTCGAGGGGCAGAACCCGACAGGCTCGATCAAGGACCGCGTCGCGAAGGCGATGATCGACGCCGCGGAGCGCTCCGGGGAGCTCGAGCCGGGTCGCCGCCTGCTGGAGCCCACGAGCGGGAACACCGGGATCTCTCTCGCGCTCGTCGCGAAGCTCCGCGGATACCCGTTGACCTGCGTCGTGCCGGCGAACGTCACGGCGGAGCGTCTCCGGCTCTTGCGCCTGTACGGAGCCGAGATCGTCGAGTCTCCCGGGGACGAGGGCTCGAACGGCGCCGTCCACCTCGCGCTCGGGCTGGCCGAGCGCGATCCGTCGTTCTTCATGCCCTTCCAGTACGCGAACGAGGCGAACCCCCGCGCGCACTACGACGGGACGGGAGCCGAGATCGTGTCCTCGCTCGAGCAGATCGACGTCCTCGTCGCCGGGCTCGGGACGGGCGGGACGCTCATGGGCGCGGGCGCGAGGGTGCGCGAGTCGTTCCCGGACGTCCTCGTCGCGGCGGTTGAGCCCCTCCCGGGCGACGAGGTCATGGGCCTCCGCTCGCTCGCGGACGGCTACGTGCCGCCGATCCTCGACGTCTCGAAGCTCGACCGGAAGCTCCTCGTTTCGAACGAGGAGTCCGTCGCCGGGCTCCGGCTCCTCCTCGAGCGGGAGGGCATCTTCGGCGGCGTCTCCTCGGGGGCGGTGATCCACGCCGCGCTCCGGCTCGCGGGCGAGCTGGACGAGGGCGTCGTCGTCTGCGTGCTCGCCGACGGCGGCTGGAAGTACCTCTCGGCGGACTTCTGGACGGCGGACGACATCGAGCACGCGATGGAGCGGTCGGTCTGGTGGTAGTTCCCGCGGACGTGCGACAGGCGCTCGCCGAGCACGCGCAAGCGGAGTTGCCGAACGAGGCCTGCGGTCTCATCGCGTTCCGGGACGACGTCGCCGAGCGCTACGTGCCCGCGATCAACGAGGCGGCCAGCCCGTACCGCTTCGAGCTGAAGCCGAAGGACCCGCTCGACTTCTTCCTCGAGGACGAGGGGTACGAGCTCGCCGTCTTCCACTCGCATCTCTCCTCCCCGCCCCGGCCGTCGCGGACGGACGTCGAGAACATCGGGCTCTGGACCGGCCGGCCGTATCTGATCTACACCGTGCGGACCGGCGAGCTCGCCGCGTGGCGGATCTCCGACGGCTCGATCGAGCCGCTCCCCCTCGAGCAGGCGTCGGGCTAGTCCGTCGAGAGGCCGGCGGCCGCGATCGCGCTCCGCGCGAGCGCGTCGTCGTCGGGGCCCGGAAGCCCGCTGACACCCACGGCGCCGACGCGTCGCCCGTCCTCGAACGTGGCGACGCCTCCCTGGAAGAAGGTGAAGAGCGGATCGAAGCTCGCGCGCTCGGCAGCGTCCTCGCGCGCTTTCGCCGCGAGCTCGGCCGTGGAGCGCGCGTCGCTCCGGGCGGCCGTGTACGCCTTCCGCTGCGCGTTCAGCCTCGTGTCGGGCGCGGCTCCGTCCATCGTCGCAGCGGCGACGAGCTCCCCGTGGTCGTCAGCGACGAAGACCGACACGGGAGCGGCGGCGTTCTCGACCACGTGGTCGACGACCGCGCGGGCCTGCTCGAGCTTCATGCGCCCATCTTGACGGTCGTCGTCGAGGCTTCAGGCGGAATCCAGGCCGGCGAGCGCGACGACGTCGGCGAGACCGCGCCCGCCGAGCGTCGCGCCGACGGTCAGCGCGGCGGTCGCTCCGGCCGCGCAGCCGAGTCGTGCGCTCCGCTCGAGAGGCCAGCCGGCGAGCTTTCCGTAGAGCAGCCCGGCGGCGAATGCGTCGCCCGCACCGGTACCGTCGACCGCCGAGATCGACGGCGCCTCGACATGCCCCTCGAAGCCGTCACCGGCGACGTAGCAACCCGCCCCGCCCATCGTCAGAGCGACCTCGCGCGGCCCGCGTGCTCGGAACCAGGCGGTGATCTCGGCCGGCTCGTCCTCGCCCGAGGCCGCTCGACCCTCCGCGAGGCTCGTGCACACGAGGTCGAGATGCGGCAGTGACGGCACGAGGCGGTGCCAGCGCGCCGTCGGGTCCCAGACGGTGTCCAGGCTCGTCAGCACTCCGCGGCGGCGCGCCTCGGCGGCGATGCGTGCGAACGGCTCGCCGTCGAGCCCCTCCAGCACGAGCGCCCCGGCGAGGTGGAGCGCTCGCCCCGCATAGAGGAGCTCGGGATCGAGCTCGTCCTCCGCGAGCGCGCCGTTCGCGCCCGGGACGTGGAGGAACGTCCGCTCGCCCGTCGAGTCGACGAGGACGACGGTTGCGGACGTGGCGACGGTCGCGTCGCGGAGCACGCCGTCTCCCCCGACGCCGCGCTCGTCGAGGAGGCCGAGCAGGACGTCGCCGAGCGGATCGTCGCCGACCTTGCCGACGACCGCGGCCTCGAGGCCGAGCGCGACGAGCGCGCTCGCGGTGTTGAGCGCGCAGCCTCCGCCGTGCACCCCGATCTCGTCCACGAGCGCGAGCGACCCGGACGAGGGCAGATCGTCGACCGGCCGGGCGATGACGTCGGCGACGAGGATGCCGAGGCACACGACGTCCACTACGACTCGGGATCCGGCGCGAGGCAGCGGAGCACGCGGAGGTCGCCTTCGACCTGCAGGTCCTCCGCCGAAGCGGGAACCGCGAACGCGCTCCCGGCGCGAGCGGGGGCGCCGTCGACCGTCCCTTCACCCTCGAGGACGAGAAGCACGGCGAAGCTCCCGGGAGCCTCCGGCACGTCGTCCGCCCAGAAGAACGACGCCGCCTCCGGCGGCAGAGCGCGGACGGGCTCGTGCGCGGTCAGGTCGAGCGCCGTCACCGCGGCCTCCCAACCGAGACCGAGGTGGCTGTCCTCGGGCCTGATCGGGAAGCCTTCGTGCTCGCAGAGGAGCGAGAAGTCGGTCGGCTCCTGGAGCTCCGCGATGAGCACACCGCCTCCGATCGCGTGCGGGACGCCGGCAGGCACGTAGACGATGTCCCCGGTGCGAACCGGGGTCCGGTTCAGCGAGTCGAGCAGCCGCGCGGTGTCCTGCTCCGCGATCCAGGCGAGATAGCGCTCCGTCTCGACGGGCTCGCGGAGGCCGACCCAGACCTCGGCCTCGTCCTCGCGGGTGTCGAGGACGATCCACGCCTCCGTCTTCCCGAAGGGCGAGTCGAAGGCGTCGCGAGCGAACTCTCGATCGGGATGCGCGTGGACCGGGAGCCGCTCCGCCGCGTCGAGGAGCTTGACGAGGATCGCAGTCGAGGTCCCGAAGGCCTCGACATGCGGCTCGCCGAGCCAGGCGACCGGGTCGGCGTCGACCGCGTCGCGGAGGAGTCGACCGTCGGCGAGGCGCGACAGGCCCTCCTCGGGATCCTTCGACTCTGGGTTCCTCGCCTCGGTCGCCGAGCCGAGCCAGTCCTCCGGGAGATACCCGTCGTCCTCCGGCTCACCGCGGAGCCGACCGATGAGCTGACCGCCGCGGTAGAAGCGACGCACGCGGTTCGGCTGGAGCGGCTCGGCGCGCACGCGAGGAGTCTGACGGCGCCGACGCCCGCCGGGACGCGGTGTCCGTCAGCCGACGAGCTTGTCCGCCGTCAAGAGCGCGTAGCTCGCTCCGAACCGGAACTCGGCCCTGGCCGCGAGCTCCTCGTCGGAGGGGACATGCCAGCCGAACGAATCGGCGAGCCGCGCGATCATGTTGAAGAGCGCGGCGACAACGATCGCGTCGACGAGCGCGTCCCGAGCGACGCCCGCGACGAGCACCGCCTCGGCGTCGGCGGGTGTCAGTGCCCCCGGCTCGAGCGTGAGCTTCTCGAGAAAGCCCAGGGTCACGCGGAGCGACTCCTCGACCGGTGCCGTGCGCCAGTCGTCCCTGACCGCCTCCCACAGCTCCTTCCCGAGTGCGTACGACGCGACCGCGCCGTGGGACCCCGTTCAGAACGGACACTGGTTGAGCGAGGAGACGAACGCGGCGAAGAGCTCGCGCTCCCCGTGGCTCCAGTCCGACGGCCCGTGCATCGCGAGCTCGAGCGTCTCCGAGAACGGGCGGCCGAAGATCTCGGGCCGGTAGTGGAGCGTCTTCAGGACGTCCGGCGGCTCGGTGCCCCGCTGCTCACGCATGAAGGCGAGAGCGCGAGCGTCCTCGGCCGCATGGCCGCGCTCGAGGCAGTCGAGCCTCACGGGAGCACCTCGAGGCCGGCCGCGAGCCGCTCGAGCCCGGCGGCGACCGCCACGGACACCGTCTGCTCGAAGATCGCATCCTCGGAGTGGCCGGCGTCCTTCAGCTCCTGCACGTCGGCGTCGGTCGTGCGGTACGCGTAGCGGCGCACCTTCTCGAGATAGGTGACGAAGTCGGCCGGCGCCTCGCGGCCCGGATCGGCCGCCTCGCGGAGGCTCGCGACGTGCTCGTCGTACCGGGTCTCGGGAGCGCTCACGAGCCGTGTACTCCATCACAACGGAGAGCTTCTCGGGGACGCCCTCCCACTCACGGACGGCAGTACCATGACCGTCCCATGAGCGCGCCCGCCTTCGCCGGCCGGCCGGTGGTGACGATCCGGGGAAGGGGCTACCCCGTCCTGCTGCCCACGGTCCGGGATCCGCGCCTGCATCTCGCCGTGGTGATCGTCACGCTGCAGGTGCTCGGGCAGACGGTGTTCGGGTTCAGCCTGTCGATCGCCCAGATCCTCGTCTCGCTCGGGACATGCGCCCTGCTCGAGATCGGGATCGCGTTCTTCCGCCAGGGGATCCTCCTGTGGCCGGCGAGCGCGCTCCTGACGGGAAACGGGGTCGCCTTCATCCTGCGCGTGCCGGGCACGGAGCACGGAGACTGGTGGAGCATGCACGGCTGGTGGATCTTCGCCTCGACGGCGGCGGTTTCGCTCCTCTCGAAGCACCTCATCCGCTTCCAGGGACGGCATCTCTTCAACCCCTCGAACTTCGGGCTCGTCCTCTGCTTCCTCGCACTCGGGAAGGCGCGCGCGGAGCCGCTCGACTTCTGGTGGGGGCCGATGTCGGTCTGGATGGCGCTGGCGCTCGCCCTCATCGTGGTTGGCGGGCTCGCCATCCTCTCCCGGCTCAGGCTGCTGTTCATCGCCGTCGGGTTCTGGCTCGCGTTCGCGGCCGGCATCGCCGTCCTCGCGGCGAGCGGGCATTCGATGACCGCGCGCTGGCACCTCGGGCCGATCACCGGCTGGTCCTTCTGGTGGCTTCTCGTGACATCACCCGAGATCCTGATCTTCCTCTTCTTCATGATCACCGACCCGATGACGATCCCACGCGCGCGCCCCGCGCGCTGGGTGTACGCGGTCGGGGTCGGGTTGCTCGCGACCCTCCTCATCGCGCCGCAGACGACGGAGAGGGCGAGCAAGATCGCGGTGCTCGCCTCGCTCGCGCTCGTCTGCGCGGTGCGGCCGTTGCTCGAGCGGCTCCTCCCCGAGGGAGACGCCGGCCCGTCGCCCTGGGCGCGCCTCGTCGGGGGGCGCGGGCGGATCGCCACCGTCGGGATCTCTCTCACCGCGGCCGCTGCGTTCGCCGGGGTGGTCGTGCTCGCCGGCGTTCCGGCACGGCCGGACACGGCGTCGGCCGAGGCGCTTCCGCCGGGCCAGCGGGCGCCGCAGGTGACCGTCGTCGCGACCGACGGCGTCTCCGCCCAGGTCGACCAGGCGACCGCGCACAGAATCGCCCAGGACATCGTGCTCGATCTCCGCTCGGATGCGGATGCGCTCCGGCTCCGGGACCCCGCCCGCGCTGCCGCAGGCGCGGGAGGAGCGGCGCTCGTCGACCTCAGAGAGCAGATCGGCGGCGCCGCCGGAGCCGCGATCCCGGTGGCGAGCTACCAGGTCGAGCACGTCGGCCTGACGCTGAAGCGCGGCACCGGTCAGGGGCCTCCGCGGATCCTTGCGAAGGTCACCGGGCTCGAGCAGGTCGCCCTCTACGCCGGCCAGCCGCCGAAGCTCGAACGCCGGCAACCGGCGAAGCCCTTCACGCAGACGCTGGAGGTCGCGCTCGAGCAGGGCCACTACGTCATCGTCGACGCCTCCGGCTCAGCCGCTCCCACCATCGCTACACCGACGCCCCCGGCCGAGCTCGTCGGCGCGACCGGCCCACTCGCGGGCGTCCAGCTCCAGGACGTCGCCTCGCAGGTCGGTCTCGACTTCAGACAGGGTGCGTTCCGCTACGGCGTCTCGAACGACGTCCAGGCGATGATGGGCGGCGGCGTCTGCTGGCTCGACTACGACAACGACGGCTGGCTCGACCTGTTCGTCGTGAACTCCTACTCGCAGGCCGACATGACCCGTTGGGAGGCGCACGGCGGGCTGCCGCGAACGGCGCTCTTCCACAACGTCGAGGGCTCGTTCGTGAACGTCTCGAAACGGTCGGGAGCGGATCTTCCGGTGCGCGGAGAGGGCTGCGTCGCAGCCGACTTCAACGGCGACGGCTACACCGACCTGTATGTCACGACCGCGTCGTACGACCAACTCCTCTGGAACAACGGCGACGGCACCTTCACCGAGGGAGCGAAGGCGGCCGGGATCGACGCGTTCGGCTGGCATTCGGGGGCGGCGGTGGCAGACGTGAACGGCGACGGACGGCCCGACCTCTTCGTCGCCGGCTACACCGACCTGAACACGCCGAACGCGGGCGCGATCGGCGGCTTCCCGACGAGCTACGCAGGCGTGCGCGACCTCCTCTACCTGAACGAGGGGAACGACAGCCACGGCCACGCGAAGTTCCGGGAGGTCGGGGTGCAGGCGGGTCTCGAGGCCGCCGACTTCAGCCACGGGCTCGGCGCGATCTTCACGGACTACAACGGAGACGGCCGGCCGGACCTGTACGTCGCGAACGACGAGGATCCGAACCAGCTGTACGAGAACGTCGCCTGGCCGGGCGGGGCGGCCGCCGATCCGGCCGGCCTCGGCTTCCGCTTCGAGGAGCGGGGCGTCGCGGAAGGAGTCGCCGACCCGTATGCGGGCATGGGCATCGCGTCCGGCGACTACGACGGCGACGGCAAGCTCGACCTCTTCGTGACCAACTCGCGGCGGGAGCCGTACGCTGTCCTCCGCCACGCCGACCAGGCGCTGGCCGGCGAGCCGGCATTCGCTAACGGCCGATCGGCTTTCGGCTCGGCCGCTGCGGGCAGCGCCGGATGGGGAGCGTCCTGGGTCGACCTCTCCCTGGACGGCACGCCCGACCTCGTCCTCGCGAACGGGGACATCCCCGTGACGAGCCTCGTCGAAAGACGCGGCACGCGTTCAGGTGCTCGCGCCCGGGAGCGGGCCGGCACGTTCGCGAACGTCGCCGTCCCGGGCTGAAGGCCACGCCGGACGTGAACGGCCGCGGACTCGCCGCGGCCGACTACGACAACAACGGGACGGTCGACATCGCCGTCAACTCGGTCGGCGGAAAGCTCGTGCTTCTCCGCAACTCGGGCGAGAAGGGCCACTGGCTCGAGGTGAAGCTCTCGACGTTCGCGCCCGGCGCGGTGGCGACCGCGGTCCTCCCGGACGGCCGGACGCTCGTCGCCGAGGAGCACGCGGGGAGCAGCTACCTGTCCTCCGAGGATCCGCGACTCCACTTCGGGCTCGGCAGCGCGACCACGGTGCGCTCGCTCGTCGTCCGCTTCCCCGGCGGCCGGCAGACGCGGCTCTCGAACGTCCGCGCCGACCGCGTCGTCGTCGTGCATCCGCCCTCCGTTCGACCCGCAGCGCCGAAGCCTGCGACGTCGTACCTGCGCTCGAACTGCACGAGCCTTGCGACGCCGACCCGCTCGGTCGCGCGGATCTGGAACGACGCGCTGCTCGCGGACGACCCCGGAAACGACGACCCGGCCGAGCAAGCCCGCGACCTCTTCCACCTCTCCGCCGCGACGTGGGACGCCTGGGACGCGTACGCGCCGACGGGGACGGGGTACTTCCTCACCGAGAAGCATCGCGCCGCCGACGTCATGGCCGCCCGGAATGCGGCGATCAGCTACGCCGCGTATCGGCTCCTCCTCTGGCGCGCCTCCTACGACTCGAACATGGCGCAGGCCTTCGCCCACCTGACGGACACGATGAGCCTGCTCTGCTACGCGCCCGATTTCACGAGCACGCGAGGCGACTCGCCCGCGGCGCTCGGCAACCGCATCGCCGCCGCTGTGATCGCCTACGGGAAGACGGACGGCTCGCTCGAGAGCCGGCACTACCTCGACCCGAGTTACGTGCCCGTGAACGAGCCCATGGTCGTCTCCCAACCCGGCACGCCGATGCACGACGGGACGTTCTGGCAGCCGCTCGCTTTCAGCCAGATCGCGATCCAAGGAGGGTTCCCGATCCCGGCCGACGTCCAGATCGTTCGTGGACTCGCAGTGGGGCCACGTCCGCGGCTTCGCGCTGTCACAGTCGAGGAAGGGCCTACCCGTGGATCCGGGCCCACCCGCCCTCGGCGATCCGAGTGGCGCCGCGTACAAGCGCGCCGCCATCGACGTCATCCGCGCGACCGTGAGACCCTCGGGCGCCGCCGTCATGACGCGCTGGCTCGGCGCGCAGGGCGCCCCGGCGCGCTGGAACGAGATCGCCGACGCGGTTGCGGACTCGACGGAGCGCGGGTCGGGTGCACGCGCACGCCTCGCGTCCGACGTGATGCTCTACTTCGCATTGAACGGCGCTCTCCACGACGCGGCCGTCGCGACGTGGGGCGCGAAGCGGACGTACGACTCCGTGCGTCCGATCTCGATGATCCGTTCGCTCGCCTTCGAAGGTCAGTCGAGCGATCGGAAGGCGCCGTCGTACAGTCCCGACGGCCTGCCGCTCGTCCTCGGCCTCGTCGAGCTCGTCACGAAGCAATCGAGCGCCCCGGGCCAGCGCCACGCAGCGCTCGCCGGCCACGTCGGCGACGTCGCCGTCCGGACGGCGAACGGGCTGGGTGCTCGGCACCCGCTGGGCGCCACGCGGCGGAGCAGTGACCCCGCCCTCGCCGGGCTGGGTCTCGGACGGGAAGCGCGTTCGCGCATGCGGCGGCCGAAGTGCTCGCGGCCGCGTTCGGGAGCTCGAAGATCCCGGCCGGCGCAAGCCTCCGCCCCTGGAAGACCTACCGCGCCGCGGCGAACGAGGCCGGGGTCGCGGGCCTCGATATGGGCATCCAGACCGCGGAGGACGAGATCGCGGGTCGGCGCGTCGGCGACGCCGCCGGCGCGAAGGCGTGGGCGCTCGCGCAGCGGTACTTCGCCGGAACGGTTCGCTAGCTCGCGCGGAGGCCCAAGGGCCGGGTCAGCGGCCCGAGCGCACCTGCAGCCGGCGGGCGACCGTGTCGAGCGTGACCGCGAGCAGCAGGATCACGCCGGTCACGACGTAGATCGTTCCGGGCGCGTAACCGGCCGTGAGAAGGCCGTTCGAGACCGTGGCGATGACGAGCGCTCCGAGAAGCGCGCCGCGCACCTCGCCGCGCCCGCCGAAGAGGCTGACACCGCCGATGACCGCGGCCGCTATCGCATCGAGCAGGCAGCGTCCCGCCTCCGACGTTGAGATCGACGGAGTTGACGTTCGCCGCGAGGATGATTCCGCCGACTCCGGCCATCATCCCCGAGATCATGAAGACGAGGATCCGGATTCGTCCGACGTTGATCCCGGCACGTCGCGCGGCCTCGGCGTTGCCGCCGACCGCGTAGACGTGCCGTCCGAACGGCGTCCGCTTCGCAAGGTAGGTCAACCCCACGAGGAAGATCAGGACGAGTACGGCAGCCAGCGGCAGCCCCGGCGGAACCTTGGCGTGGTTGCAGATCGCAACGACGCCGAAGGCAGCGATCGCGACCCCAACGACCTTGGCGACGAGGGGCCACTGGTTGTGGATCTCCACTCCCGCACGCCGCAGACCGACGACGTGTGCGAGCGCGCTGGCCGCGTAGAGTCCCGTGACGATCGCGGCGATGATCCAGCCAGCCTTGTCCGAGAAGTAGTAGTTGACGGTGTCGTTTATCCATTTGTCCTGGATGATCACCGTGCCCTGGATGCCCAGGATCTGCAGGATGGCCCCTTGCCAGATGAGGTACCCGGCAAGGGTGACGACGAACGAGGGCACGCCGATCTTTGCCACGACGGTCCCCTGGGCCGCGCCGATCGCGCCGACGATCGCGATCGCGATCGGGATGGCGATGAGCCCGGTTACCGGCGCGATGAGGGTGAATGGAAAGGCGTGGACGGATGTCGGGCCTGGGAGCTGGAGTTCCGCGACGGCGACCGCGGCGAGACCGCTGAGATAGCCGATAGAGAGGTCGATCTCGCCGAGCAGCAGCACGAAGACGACCCCGTAGGCGAGCATGCAAGTTCCCGCCATCTGCACGATGACGTTGTTGAAGTTGTTCGCCGTGAAGAAGACGGGCGTCTTGATCGTGAAGAAGACGACGATGAGGATCAGGCCGATGACGATCGGGAGGACGCCGAGGTTGCCGCTCCTGATGTTGTCCCAGATGACACGCCACCAGCCGGAGGTGCCCTCCCCTTCGCCTTCGGGCAGACCGATCCCAGGTGCGGCGATGTCGACGTCGGTCGTGGCGTCCGTCATGTGGCGAGCTCCGGAACACTGTCTGGAACGCCGGCGACCTTCGTCGGCAGGCCCGCGGTGATGGCCTGAACGATCTCCTGCTGCGTCGTCTTGTCCCGCTCGTAGACGCCGACGTTGCGGCCGAGCCGGAGCACCGTGATCCGCGTGGCGACCTCGAAGATGTCGTGCAGGTTGTGCGAGACCAGGACGACGGCAAGGCCCTGTTGGGCGAGCCGCTTGACGAGCTCGAGCACCTGCCGCGTCTGGGCGACGCCGAGTGCCGCGGTGGGCTCGTCGAGGATGACGAGCTTGGAGTTCCACTGCACCGCCTTCGAGACGGCGACCGACTGCCGCTGGCCGCCCGAAAGCGACGCGACCGGTTGGCGAATCGACCTGATCGTCGTGACCGCGAGGGACTTCAAGGTCTCCGCCGTGTGCTGCTCCATCGCGGGCTCCTTGAGCCGCCACAGCCAGTCGCGCTCCTCGCGGCCGAGATACATGTTCTGGACGACGTCGAGGTTGTCGCAGAGCGCGAGATCCTGGTACACAACCTCGATACCCAGCCCGGCGGCGTCCTTCGGACCGCCGACGCTGACCGGCCTGCCCTCGAACAGGATCTCGCCCGCGTCGTACCCGTGGATGCCGGCGACGCATTTGATGAGCGTCGACTTGCCGGCTCCGTTGTCTCCGACGAGTGCCATGACCTCGCCGTGACGGACCTCGAAATCGACGTCGGTGAGCGCCTGCACCGACCCGTACGACTTCGTGATCCCGCGGAGCTCCAGAAGTGGTGGCGTCTCGCTCATCAGACGTCTCTTACACCGATGTTGGTGGAGGCGCCTTCGTCGGGCGCCTCCACCATTCCCTCATACGATTACTTGCAGTACTTCTTGTACGCCCCGGTGCAGACCTGGCTCCGCTTCAGCCAGCCGTCCGTGAACAGGCGCGTGTAGTTCGCCTTGGTGATCGAGACCACCGGGTACTGGATCGTCGGCTCCTTCTTCGAGCCGTTCTTGCGGAACCCGTTGATGCCCGGGACCTTCTTGTGCCTGAGCAGCGCGACGGCGGCTGCCGCGGCACCGTTCGCCTCGAGTGGCACGTACTTGTAGACGGTCATCGTCTGCCAGCCCGAGATGATGTTCTGGACGCCCTGCGCCGTCGCATCCTGGCCGGACAGCGCGATCGGGCTGAGCTTCTTCGCCTTCTCGATCGCGACCACGGCCCCGGCGATGTTGTCGTTCGCCGCGATGGCGCCGTCGATCTTGTTCCCGGTCTTCAGCAGCATCTGCGAGAAGATCGGCCCGGCGTTCGTGGCGAGCCAGTCGGGCACGAACTGCTGCGGGCCCTTCGTGATCTTGCCGCTCTTGAACAGCGGGTTCAGGATCTTGTCGTTCCCGCTCTTGAACCAGTATGCGTTCTGGTCGGTCGGTCCGCCCCAGAGCTCGGCGACGACCGGCTTCGACTTCCCTTTCAGCTTGTTGAGGACACCCGTCGCCTGGGCCGCTCCGACTGCAACTCCGTCGAAGGCGACGTAGACCTTCGCGATGCCGCCCACCACCTGGCGGTCGTAGTCGATCGAAGAGCCGCCGGCCTTCGCGAACTTCTTCTCGATGGAGATGGACGTCCCCGCGGCGATGTCTGTGACGATTGCCACCTTCGCTCCCTGTGCGAGGCACGCATCGGCCTGAGCGGCCATCTTCTGCGGCTCGTTCAACGCGTTGTTGATCGAGTAGGTGACACCGGCCTTCTTGAGTGCCTGTCCGAGGTACTTCGGGTCGAACTGCACCCAGCGAACGGACGACTTCGTGTCAGGCAGCAGCACGCATACCTGGATATTCGCGGTGCTCCTCGCTGTCGCCCCGCTTGCCAGCACCGCGACTGCGGCGCACGCGACGACGACGGCGAGTCCTGCCGCCGCCGACCTGCGGAATACTCGCTTCAACTCCGCCTCCTTGATCTCGTGGTTACACGCCTGCGCGGGGACTCTATTACTCCGGGCGCGAGCCTGAGTCAACCTTGTGTCATGTCAGTCGCAGGCTCCGTCCGATACGACACCGTCTGTCGCGCTCGACTCTCGCCCGAGCGGACGAGCGCGTCGCAGACCTCGGCCGCCCGGTAGCCATCCTCGAACGTCGCTCCGTGAGGGCCGACCCCGGTGTCGTCGGCGATCGCCGCGAGGAAGTGATGAAGCTCGTGCACGAACGTGTCGCCCCAGCCCACGATGTGCCCGGGCGGCCACCAGTGCTCCCAAAACGGGTGGTCGGCCTCGGACACGAGCACCGTCTTGAAGCCGCGTGCGCGATCGCCGTCCGCGCGGAACACCTGGAGCTCGTTCAGCCGCTCCATGTCGAATGCGACGGACCCCTTCGTGCCGTTGATCTCCCACTGGAACGCGTTCCGTCGCCCGAGCGCGAGCCGTGTCGCCTCGAGCGTTCCGACCACGCCGTTCTCGAACTCGACCGTGGCCTCGACCGCGTCGTCGACCTCTCGACCGGCGACGAACGTGCGCAGGAAGCCGCCCACCGTCTCGATCTCGCCGACGAGGTAGCGCGCGAGATCGACGACGTGCGCCGCGAGGTCGCCGAGCGCACCGGAACCCGCGGCCTCGCGCTCGAAGCGCCAGACCGCCTCCGTCGTATCGCCCCAGTCCTGGAGATAGCGCCCGCGGAAGTGGCGCAGCTCCCCGAGCTCGCCGGCGTCGATCAGCTCGCGTGCGAGCCGGACGGCGGGGACGAAGCGGTAGTTGAACGCGCACATGTGCTTCACACCGGTCGCTGCGACGCGGGTCCAGATCTCGTAGCTCTCGTCGGCATCGCGTCCGAGTGGCTTCTCGCAGACGACGTGCTTCCCGGCTTCCGCCGCCGCGATCGTCGGCTCCGCGTGCAGCGAGTTCGGCCCGAGGTTGTCGAAGAGGCCGATCTCGGGATCGGCGACCAGGTCGCGCCAGTCCTGCGTCCAGCGCTCGAATCCGTACCGCTCCGCTGCCTCGGCGACAGCCTGCTCGTTCCGCCCCGCGATCGCCACGAGCCGCGGCTCGAGCGGAGGCGGCCACGTCATGTGCCCGATCGTCCGGAAGGCGTGCGAGTGCGCCTTCCCCATGAAGGCGTAGCCGAGCATCCCGATCCCGATGGCGTCGCCGCGTCCCCGTGCCATGCGCCCTCCTCGATCTCCGGCCCGGCGTCGTGCGGGATACTAGGCCGCTCGACGAGCCGAGGAGGAGGCCATGACGCGGAGGAGCTCACGATGAAGACGTCGCTCGGAATCTGGGCCCTCGGCTCGATGGTCACGCGCTTCGTCCCCGGCGGGTACCAGCCGCGAGCATGCAGGGGAGTCGACGGCGGTGAAGGTGTCGCGCGCGGTCGGCGGCCTGGGCGACCTCATGGACGACTACGAGTTCCACTACCCGCAGGAGCTCTCCGAGGACAACCTCGACGAGGTGCACGCGGCGCTCGACGGGCACGGGATCTACGCGATCGCCACCGGCACGCACCTGAACCCACTCTTCGGGAGGGGCGGCCTCTCCTCGCCGGAAGACTCCGTGCGCGACGCCGCACTCGCCGAGGCGTTGCGAACGGCCGACTTCGCCGCGTCGGTCGGAGCCCAGATGATCCTCTGGCCGGGCGTCGAGGGCTACAACTACCCGTTCCAGACGCCGTATCCGGAGGCGTGGGCGAGGTTCGTCGACGGTGTCGGCAAGGTCGCAGCGCGCTGCCGCGAAGCACGGGATCCTGCTCTTCCTCGAGCACAAGAACTCCGAGCCGGCGATGAAGATCCTGATGCGGAACATCGGGATGACGCTGCACGTCATCCACAAGCTCCGCACGCGAGGGCCTCGACAACATCAAGGTCAACATGGACTGGCAGCACCTGCTCATGAACGGCGAGAGCCTCGGCGAGTACGCCGCCCTGCTCGCATCCGAGGGGCTGCTCGGCCACCAGCATGCGAACTCCGGCTGGGGCACATTCGACGACGACAACATGGTCGGCGCGACGGCGTTCATGGAGACGCTCGAGCTCGCGGTGGAGCTCCGCCGGGCCGGATACGGAGACAACGGGGAGCGGCTCGGGTTCGACCTCTACCCGTACACCGAGGACGCGATCGAAGCCGTCAGGCGGAGCGTCCTCCAGTGGCGCTTCATCGACTCCGTCGCGGCGAAGATCGACGACGCCGCGCTCCGCGAGGCCCAGTCACGGAAGGACGCGGTCCGCGCGTACGAGCTCGTCTACGCCGCTCTCGGCGGCGAGTAGACGCGGTGAGCACGCTCGTCGGCCTCGACGTCGGCACGACCGGCGTCAAGGCGATCGCGGTCACGCGCGAGGGCGAGGTGGTCGCTTCCGCCGAGGCGGAGTACCCGCTCTCGACGCCCGAGCCCGGGTGGTCCGAGCAGGACCCCGAGGACTGGGTTCGCGCGAGCGAGCTCGCGCTCGCGGAGCTCGGCGTTGAGCCGGGCCGCATCGGCTTCTCGGGACAGATGCACGGCCTCGTCGCCCTCGACGAAGACGATCGTGTCCTCCGCCCGGCCATGCTCTGGAACGACCAGCGGACGGCGGCCGAGTGCGCCGAGATCGAGGAGCGGGTCGGCCTCGAGCGGCTCATCTCCCTGACCGGGAACCGCGCGCTCACCGGATTCACAGCGCCGAAGCTCCTCTGGCTCCGCCGCCACGAACCGGACGTCTACGCGCGCATCCGTCGGATCACGCTCCCGAAGGACTACGTCCGCCTCCGGCTCACGGGCGAGTGGGCGATCGACGCGGCGGACGCGTCGGGGACGCTCCTCTTCGACGTCGCCGAGCGCCGCTGGAGCAGCGACGTGGTCGCCGCACTCGAGCTCCCCGGCGAGTGGCTGCCGCCGGCGCACGAGTCGACGGACATCGCGGGCGCGGGCGACCAGCAGGCCGCCGCCCTCGGCGTCGGCGTGCTCGAGCCCGGTCTCGTCTCCGTCGTCCTCGGCACGTCGGGCGTCGTGCTCGCCGCGCTCCCCGCCTACGCCCACGACGCGCGTGCCCGCGTGCACACGTTCTGCCACGCCGTCCCGGACACCTGGGAGGCGATGGGGGTCATGCTCAACGCCGCGGGATCCCTTCGCTGGTTCCGGGACGCGTTCGCGCCGGGAGCGAGCTACGACGAGCTGACGGCCGCCGCCGAAGCGTGGAACCCGGGCGCCGAGGGCCTCGTCTTCCTCCCCTACCTCCAAGGCGAGCGGACTCCCCACGCCGACCCCGACGCGCGTGGCGCCTTCGTCGGCCTCTCGCTCCGTCACGACCGCGGCGCCCTCTGCCGCGCCGTACTCGAAGGAGTCGCGTACGGCCTGCGCGACTCGCTCGAACTGCTCCGCGCGCTCGGAGTCGAGCCCGCCGCCGGCCGCGTCTCGGGAGGCGGGGCGCGCAGCCGGCTCTGGCTCGAGGTCGTCGCGTCGGTCCTCGGCATCCCGCTCGAGCTGACCGAGGTCGAGGAAGGCTCGGCGTATGGCGCCGCGCTCCTCGCGGGCATCGCGAACGACGTGTTCCGAGATGCACGGGAGGCGGTCACGACCTGCGTCCGCGTCCGGGAGACGATCGAACCGAACCTCACGTGGGCGCGCGCCTACGACGAGGGATACGCTCGCTTCCGCGAGCTGTACCCGGCCCTGCGGGAGCGGAGGTGCGGATGCCGGCGACCACTCCTCCCGGCTCGGCATCGTCTCGACCGCCCACATCAACCGGCTCTTCATCCCCGGCGCCCACGCGTCCGAGAAGGTGGAGCTCGTGGGCGTCGCGAGCCGTGACCAGGCCCGGGCGGAGGAATACGCCCAGGGCACATCCCGCGCGCGTACGGCTCCTACGAGGCGCTCCTCGAGGACCCGGACGTCGACGCCGTCTACATCTCGCTCCCGAACACGCTCCACTGCGAATGGTCGATCAGGGCATTGGAGGCGGGGAAGCACGTCCTCTGCGAGAAGCCGTTCAGCCGGCACCCGGACGACGTCGTCGCGGCGTTCGACGTCGCAGACCGGACCGGGCGGCTGCTCAGCGAGGCGTTCATGTACCGGCACAACCCGCAGACGGCTCGGCTCGGCGAGCTCGTCGCCGAAGGAACGATCGGCGAGCTCCGCCTCGTTCGCTCCGCATTCAGCTACTCGCTCTACGACGCGGACAACATTCGGCTGCGCACGGACGTCGAGGGCGGCAGCCTCATGGATGTCGGCTGCTACTGCGTGAGCGGCTCACGCCTGCTCGGCGGGGAGCCCGAGAGCGTGGTCGGGCAGGCGCTCCAGGGCGAGTCCGGAACCGACTGGGTCTTCGCCGGGCTGATGCGCTTCCCGAACGGCGTCAGCGCGCTCTTCGACTGCGGCACCTCCCTTCCGGAGCGCGACGAGCTCGAGGCGATCGGGACCGAGGGATCGATCTCCTGGCGACCCGTGGCACTGCCGCAAGCCGGTGCTAGAGCTCCGCCGAGACGGACGGATCGAGCGCATCGAGCTCGACCCGCTCGACTCCTACCGGCTCGAGCTCGAGAACCTGAGCGACGCGATCTCGGGCGAGGCCAATCTCGTGCTCGGACGCACGGATGCGGTCGCGCAGGCTCGCGCGCTCGAGGCGCTCCACCGCTCCGCCGAGGCCGGCGGCACCGCGATCTCGCTCTGAGCTCCCCGGACGCGCCCGTCGTCCTCGCTCGGAGACCGAAGATGCGTGAGCATCCGCGCACTCGGCCCTCTACTGTTGCCCCGGATGGACGTCCGACGAGTCTCGCCGGGTCTCTGGCACTGGACCGCGTATCACGAGGAGTGGAGGCAGGACGTCGGGTCGACGTACTGCGAGACGAAGGACGGCGTCGTCCTCATCGACCCCCTCGTGCCGGCGGGCGACGCGAAGCGGTTCTGGGACGCGCTCGACCGCGACGTGGAGGCCGCGAAGGGTGTCGTCCACGTCCTGGTGACCGTCTTCTGGCACACGCGGAGCGCCGCCGAGATGGTGTCGCGCTACGGCGCGCGCATTTGGGCGCCGACGTCGGGGCGGGCGGCGATCGAGCGCCGCGCGGGCGTGGTGACCGACGTCTTCCGGTCGGGCGACGAGCTTCCCGGGGGGATCGAGGCATTCGCGACGGCCCGCCGAAACGAGGTCGTGTACTGGCACCCGGGCGGGCACGCGCTGATCCCCGGAGACGTCCTGATCTCCGACGAGAGCGGAGGCATCCGGATGTGCCCGGAGTCGTGGATGCCGAAGTCCACCGGCCATGCCGAGCTCGCGGAGTCGCTCGCGCCGCTCCTCGACCTGCCCGTCGAGCGCGTCCTCCTCTCCCACGGCGAGCCCGTGCTCGAGAACGGCCGGAGCGCCCTCGCCGCCGCGCTCGGGCGCACGTAGACTCGCTCGACGATGCTCTGGCTCTGGATCCTGATCGGCGTCCTCGTCCTGCTCGCGATCATCGCGATCCTCGGCTACAACAAGCTCGTCCGGCTGCGGAACGAAGTCGGCACCGGGTGGGCGAACATCGACGTCCAGCTCCAGCGGCGCACCGACCTGATCCCCAACCTCGTCGAGACGGTGCGCGGGTATGCGGCGCACGAGCGGGGCGTGTTCGACGAGGTCACCCGCGCGCGAACGGCACTGCAGCAGGCCGGCTCCCCGGCGAGTGCCGCAGTGGCCGACGCCGGGCTGACGAACGCACTCGGGAAGCTCTTCGCCGTCGCGGAGGCCTACCCGGACCTGAAGGCGTCCGAGAACTTCAAGGAGCTGCAGGAGGAGCTGACGGACACCGAGGACAAGATCAGCGCCGCTCGGCGCTACTACAACGCTACGGTCATGAGCTTCAACACCGCGGTCCAGAGCTTCCCGTGGGTGCTCTTCGCGCGCGGGCTCGGATTCCGCGCGCGCGAGTTCTTCTCCGCCGAGGGGGACACCGCGGTACCGCAGGTCGCGTTCGCGACCGGCTCGTGACGCTCCAGCAGCAGATCCGTGCGAACCGCCTGAAGAGCGGGATCGTCGTGGTCGGGTTCGTGATCCTCCTGCTGATCGTCGCGGGCCTGATCGGGGCGATCTTCAACCTCTCGCTCGGCATCGTCGCGCTCGCCGGCGCCGGGATCTATGCGCTCGTCGCGCTCATCCAGAACCGCCGCATGATCGCCCGGATGACCGGCGCGCAGGAGATCGACGAGGACCAGATCCGGCCGCTCCACCGCCTGGTCGAGAACGTCTCGATCGCCGCGGGGCTCCCGGTGACCCCCGAGGTGAGGATCGTCGACGATCCGGCGCCGAACGCGTTCGCCGCCGGCCTGCGCCCGCAGACGAGCTATCTCGGCATCACGACGGGACTCCTGCGGACGATGCCCAAGCGCGAGCTCGAGGCGGTCCTCGGGCACGAGATCTCCCACGTCCGGCACCGGGACACGTACCTGATGACGATGGCCACGATCTTTGCCGGGGTGATCGCGCTCGTCGCGGACATCGGCTTCCGGATGCTCATCTTCGGCGGCGGGAGGTCGCGCAAGGGAGGGGGAGCGCTCATCGCCGTGCTCGCGATCGTCGGTCTTCTGCTCGCACCGTACGCCGCGCTGCTCCTCCGCCTGAGCCTCTCCCGAAGGAGGGAGTTCCTCGCGGACGCGGGCTCGGCCGAGATCCTGAACGACCCCGAGGCGATGGCGCTGGCCCTCCGGCGCCTGCAACTCGACACGACGTCGATCAAGTACGCGGACGCCTCGGTCGCGCATCTCTGGGTGGAGAGCCCCACCAGCCGCGTCGAGACCGAGCGAACAGGCGTTTCGGCGCTGTCGACGCTGTTCGACACGCATCCCCCACTGGACAAGCGGATCGCGGCCCTCGAGCAGGCCGGCGGATTCACGCTCCCGGACACGCTTCCCGCCGATACGCCGTTCGGCACGGAGCTCGGCATCACGTGATCAGGAGGTGTATCCCTCGCGAGCTTTAACGTTCTCGCGAAACGGGTCGATAATGGATGTGCCGTGATGAAGGTTCGCATCGGGCGTAGTCGCGCTGACGCGAAGCGCTCCGCAACGCGCTCCCCGCTCGAGATCGCCCTCGGGCCCGCGTTCGCCGAAGGCGAATGGGACGTTCCCGGACGCTTCAACTTCACGAGGGACGTCGTCGAGGTGCTTGCGCGCGATACCAAACGACGCGCGCTGATGCACCTCGGCCGCGACGGCATCATCGAGCCGCGGACATTCCACCAGGTCGCCGAGAGCACCGCACGCTGGGCTGCGCATCTCCGAGAGCGGGGCGTGACCGCGGAGGATCGTCTCGTCGTCGTCGCCGGCAGCACCCCCGAGTGGGTCGAGATCATGCTCGCCGGCATCAAGATCGGCGCGGTGACGATTCCGTGCTCGGAGTCGATCTCCGCCGTCGAGCTCGATACCCGCGTACGCAGCTCGGACGCCAAGTTGATCTTCGCCTCCCGCGCCGCCGAGAGCATCGTGGCAGCCCTCGACTCGCCGCCCGACGTCGTGTACGCGGACGAGCGTCCCGGACGGGCGAGCGATCCGGTACCGAACGTGCCCGCCGAGGACACCTCCTCCCGCGATACGGCGTTCATCCTCTCGACGGCCGGGACCACCGGAGCCCCGATGGGCGTCGTCCACACGCACGGCGCTGCCTTCGCGGCACGAGTGCAGGCCGAGCACTGGCTCGACGCCGGCCCCGGCGACGCGGTCTGGTGCACGGCCGACACCAGCAACCCTCTGGCCGTCTGGGCAGTTCTCGGAACGTGGTCCCGCGGGGCCGAGGTCATCCTCCACACAGGCTCGTTCGACCCCGACGAGCGGCTCGACCTGGTCGACCGGCTCGGCACGACGATCCTCTGCCAGACCCCTGCGGAGTACGCTGCGCTCACCGAGCTCCGTGCCTTTCGGCGTTACCGACCGCAACGCCTCCGTCGGCTGGTCTCGACCGGCGACACCCTCGCGCGAGACGTGATCGCGACGTACGAGGAGGCCTGGGGCATGACCATCCACGAGGGCTACGGCCAAGCCGAGACTGCCGTCGGTCGTCGCGAACGGGATCGACGCGGGGTTCCGCCCCGGTTCTGTCGGCCTCCCGATCGTGGGCCACGAGGTCGCCGTGATCGACGACCAGGGCAACGCCGTCGGCCCGGACGTCGAAGGCGAGCTCGCCGTCCGCGGGCGGCCGCCGTCGCTCTTCTCGCAGTACTGGGGTGCGCCGGACGAGACGAAGGCGGCGTTCCAGGGCGAGTGGTTCGTGACCGGGGACATCGCGACGACGGACGAAGACGGATTCATCCGGCTCGCCGGCCGTGCGAACGACATGATCACGAGTCGCGGACGCCGGTTCGGACCTTTCGAGATCGAGCATGCAGCAATACGGTACCGGTTGAAGGACACGTACATAAACATAG
>CAWKEV010000050.1:0-61549 GCA_963848725.1 uncultured Actinomycetes bacterium
CCCCTCCCCCGCCCCTCCTCCCCCGCCCCCTCCCGCCCGCCCGCGCCCGCCCCGCCCCCCGCCGCCCGCGCCCCCTCCCTCCCCCTCCCGCCCGCCCCGCCGCGCCCCGCGCCCGCCCCCTCCCTCCCTCTCCCTCCCTCCTCCCGTCCCCCCGCCCGCGCCCCCCCCCCCCGCCCGCCCCCCCCCCCCCCCCCCCCCCCCCCGCCCTCCCGCCCGCGCCCCCCCCTCCTCCCTCTCTCCCCCCGCGCCGCCCCTCGCCCCCCCCCCGCGCCCCCGCCCCCCCCCCCCCCTCCTCTCTCTCTCCCCCCCCCCCCCGGGCTGGGGCGTTCTGACGTGGCCCGCGGCGTCGCTCGGCGTCAAGCTGACGTTTCAGGCGATGGTCGTCGCCGCTGGGCGGACGAGGAAGCTGCGAGCGTCCGTCACCGTCCAACCGACGCCCGCGCCTCCGCCCACGACGACGACGCCCTAGCAGGCGCAGCGCCGGGCTCGGACCTCGCGTCTCAGCCCCGGCGCCGGCGGCCGCCGCCTGCTTGCGCCAGCTCGTGAGGTCGAAGCGCTGGTTCAGGCGCTGCAGCACCTCGCGGGCGATGAGATCTCCCGCCGCTCGCTCGAAGTGGACGCCGTCGTCCGCGCGCATATTCACGAGCTGTCCCGAGTCCGTCGTCAGGTACTGCGCGTAGCCGCCGTCGGCGCCCGCAAAGTTGAAGTAGGTGTCCAGGTAGGTGACGCGGCCCGGCCGCTTCGCGGCCTCGGACTGGACGATCGCGTTGATCGTGTCGAAGCGGCGCGTCTGCGCTGGATCGTGCGTGATCGGGAGGCCGATCCAGACGAGGAACGCGCCGTCGCGGGTGATCGTGTCCATCAGGCCGCCCACGCGGCGCCGGTACTCCGCGACCCAGCTGGCGCTGTCGAAGGGGCCGATCGTGACCCCCTCGGGAAGGCCGGTCATGAAGTCGTGGTCGTCGTTGCCGCCGAACATGAGGACGACGGCATCTGGCTTGTCGTGCTTCATCACGTCGCGCAGGTGCGTGAACCAGTTGAAGACGTCGGGGCGCTCGAGGCCCGTCGAGATGCGGCCGTCTACGGCGCCGACCGGATCGAGCACCGGGCTCCCGCCGGCCGCGCGGAGGAGCGACTCGCCGGGGACGATGACGAGCGAGTCGCCCGCGATCCACATGCGGAGCTTGTGCTGCGGAGTGAACTTCGTGCGCTTCACGGGGGGAGGCGTGGGCTGAGAGCCGCCGCCCCCCGCCGTCGTCGGGGGCGAGGGCACGTTGACCGCGGTGTCGATCTCGTCGTCCGAGGAGCGACCGAGCGCCGCCTTGAGTGCGCGACGCGGTCGGTCGAGGAAGAGGGCGCTCGAGACGTCCTGCAACGGCCTCGTCACAGCGAGCGCGACGTTCCGCTTCCAGCCCTCGGGCTGGCTCGAGGCCGACTTGTGCAGCCCGGGCGCGTTCAGGACGACGCCCAGGAGGAGTCCGACGAGCGCCACCACGATCGCGGCGCCCGCCGACTGCAGCCGCCTGCCGCCCTCCGCGGTCCTCCGGTCGGGGCGTCGGCGATTCGGTATGCGCGGCTTGCTCATCTCAGAAGCGGAAGTAGATGAACGGGGCCACGCCCTCGGGGCCCATCGAGTTGGTGACGACGAGTGCCAGCGCGAGCACCACCGCCTGCCCGGCGACGGGCAGTCGGGAGAAGCGCGCCATGATCGAGAGTGGGATACGTGCCGGGAGGTACTGCGAGCCGATGCCGGCCACGATCGCCGCGATCACGCCGACGGTCACGAGCGGAGACGGCTCACCCCACGCCGTGAAGAGGCGGACGATGACGTCGCGCGCGTCTCCGAACGAATCCGCCCGGAAGAAGATCCACGCGAAGCAGACGATCTGGAAGGTCGCGAAGCGATGCCAGCTCCGGCGAAGCGCGGTCGATCTCCGCTCGACGAAGCCGGGTCTCTCTCGCCACCAGCGCTCGCTCGCGAGCGCCGTGCCGTGGATCGCTCCCCACACCACGAACGTCCAGCCGGCGCCGTGCCAGAGCCCGCCGATGAGCATGGTCAGCATGAGGTTCCGGTACGTGACGAGACGGCTCTTCCGGTTCCCGCCGAGCGGGATGTAGACGTAGTCGCGCAGCCAGCGCGAGAGCGTCATGTGCCACCGGCGCCAGAAGTCCTGGACCGAGATGGCGGAGTACGGCGAGTCGAAGTTCTGCGGGAAGCGAAAGCCGAGGAGCAGCGCGAGCCCGATCGCCATGTCCGTGTAGCCGCTGAAGTCGGCGTAGATCTGGACCGCGTACGCGTACACCCCGACGAGCACCTCGAGCGACGAATGCTGGTTCGGCGCCCCGAAGACCTGGTCGACGATGTGCGCGGCGAGGTAGTTCGCGATCACGACCTTCTTGAAGAGGCCGGTCGCGATCAGGAAGAAAGCACGCGACGTGTCGACGTAGCGGGGGTCGCGGCGGCGTCTCGAACTGCGGCAGGAGCTCTCCCGGCCGGACGATCGGCCCGGCGACGAGGTGCGGGAAGAACGAGAGGTAGGTCGCGAACTTCCCGAGCGAGGTCGGCTGCCAGTCGCCGCGGTAGGTGTCGACGACGTAGCTGATCGCCATGAACGTGAAGAAGGAGATCCCGACCGGGAGGACGATCGAGCGGATGCTCAGGGGGACGTCGACGCCCGCGTACGAGAAGACGTTGTGCGTCGAGGAGACGAAGAAGTCGTAGTACTTGAAGTAGCCGAGGAGCCCGACGTCCCCGGCGATCGCGAGCCCCAGGAGCCCCTTCCGCTGGCGCGCGTCGCCCGTGCGGTGAATGGAGACTGCGAAGGCCTGGTTCCAGAGGATCGAGAACGCGAGCAGGAAGACGAAGCGCCAGTCCCACGCGCTGTAGAACACGAAGCTTGCCGCGATCATGAACGGACGCCACCGCGCCCCGCGCGGCATGAGGAGCCACGAGAGGGGCAGCACGACCATGAAGAAGATCGCGAAGGTCGTGGTCGGGAAGAGCACGACTCAGCCCGTCAGGAAGGACAGCGCGACACGATCGCGGACGCGATCGCGGCGGCCCGTGCCCGGTATCCCATGACGCCGGGGTGCACGCCATCGCTCGAGAGCCACTTCGGGTGCCGTTGCACGAGACCGGCCCAATCGACGAGCACGAGGTTCCGGTGCCGCTCGGCCAGCCGCCCGAGCACGCGGTTCAGCCCGTCGTAGCTCGCGCCGTTCGCCGGCGGGCGGACGATCGTCGGCCAGACGACGCATCGCTCGGAGCCTGCGACCGCGAGCACCTTCGAGACAGCGCGCGAGAATGTGGAGACGATGCGCGGGTCGTCGTTCGTCCCCGCGCTGACAACGACCACGTGCGGGAGAGTCGCACGGCGCTCGGAGACGATCGAGGCGACGTCGTAGGCGTGGAGCCCGACGTCGGTGAGCACGACGAAGCGGTAGGCGCGCAGGCGGCGGTGCAGATACGGGGCCGTGCCGACGCTCAGCGAGTCTCCCAGATCGAGCACGACGTGCGACGACGAGGGCGCGCCCGCCCGTGCAGTGGCGGTGCTCTCACCGGCCAGTGCGGCGAGGAGCATGAAGAGCGAGGATGCGAGCAGGCAGACGGCGATCCGCACGGGCACGAGAGTAGCTCGCGTCCTCGACGGGTCTAGGCGGAGGAGCTCTCGAGGCCGTCGGCCGTGTCGTCGGCGTCGCTCGCGAGGTCGAGCGACGTGCGCTCGACGGGCGGAACGAACCAGGACGGATCCTGCGGGATGCTCCCACGCGAAACCTGGAGCGGCACGTACACCGTCTCGACGCGCCGCCTCTCGGCGTGCGCTGCGGTCCACTCCGCGAGCACGACGAGCACCCACGCGCTCGCCATGACGCCGACGATGACGGGTGTGTCGAGCTTCGCGATCGCACACGCGACGGCGACGCAGGCGAGGAACACGACCTCGAGCAGGAGGCGCGGCATGGCGGCCTGGCGACGGCCCGGGCCGTCGATTGAGCGCACCCACATCGGCGCCTCGTGGTACGCGCCCGCGCCGTCGTCCCAGCCCGGCGACTCGGGACCGGCCGCCGGAAGCGATCGGGTCTGCACACGGATCGTCCGGAGCTCGGCCTGTAGCGTCCGCACCTGTGCGGAGAGCGCGTGGACCGCCGCGAGGACGTCGTCGCCGTCTCGCGCGCTCACGTCATGGTGGGTGATCTGCGTGGTCTCGGACGGGTCGGCCACGCCGGCGCTCTCACTCGCTCCCGGCTGACGAGCGCATCTCGTCGATGGCGGAGCGCCCTTGATCGTGGACCTCGGCACGCCGGTCGTCGACTGCAGCGTCCGCCGCGTCCGGCTCCCGTGTGTCCGCGAGCTTGCGGCGAAGCTCGTCCGCCGGGTCGTCGGTCGTCGTGGTCGTCGTCACCGTCACCGACGTCCTCGTCGAGACGTTCGCGTCTGACGTGCCTCGGCCCGCGGCCTCGCGCCTCGACCGCAGCTTCCGCACGAGCGCGGCGATGCCGAGCGTGATGAGGGCCCACTTCAGCAGGCGGCGCATCGGCCGATGGTAGCGCCCCCGGAATACGGGGTCCGAGACGACGGGCGGCGCTCGCTGCTGCACGTCGCTGCTCGCGTCGCTTGCTAGACTGCCGCGGCTTCCTGCCACGCTCAGGCCCGCCCGTTCCCGGCGGTGCCGCCCACGGCGAGGCCGCCTAAGACCAGGGGAAGGAGAACGAGGGAACCTTGACCGAATACGAGATTCTGCTGCTGCTCGACCCGGACGTCGACGAGGCCCGCCAGGAGGAGATCCTCGGCCGCACGCGCGAGCTCGTCGAGAAGAGCGGCGGCTCCTGGGACCTGCAAGACGCCTGGGGCCGGCGCAAGCTCGCCTACGAGATCGGGCACAAGGGCGAGGGCAGCTACCACCTCCTGCAGTTCACGTGCGACGCAGCCACGCTCGAGGAGATCTCGCGCGTGCTGCGCATCGACGACGGCGTCATGCGGCACATGGCGACACGTCGGATCCAGGGGAGTCCGGCGCGGCCGGTAGCGGTGGGCGCTCCGGCGCGCGAGGATGCGGAGGTCGCATCCGATGTCTCGGAAGAGGAAGAGGAGGAGTAGAGATGGCCGCCAGCATCAATCGCGTCGTGCTCGTCGGGAACCTGACGAGGGATCCGGAGCTCCGTCACACGCCGTCCGGCACCGCGGTCTGCTCGCTCCGTCTCGCGGTCAACACGCGCCGCAAGGACGAGGCCGGGCAGTGGATCGACAAGCCCAACTACTTCGATATCACCGTCTGGGGCCAGCAGGGGGAGAACTGCGCCCAGTACCTGGCGAAGGGACGCCCCGTCGCGATCGACGGCCGCCTCGAGTGGCGCGAGTGGGAGGCGCAGGACGGAGCCAAGCGGCAGGCCGTCGAGGTCGTCGCGGACAGCGTTCAGTTCCTCGGCGGCCGCATGGACGCTGAGGGCGGCGGTGCGCCCGCGTACGTGCCGGCCGGTGCGGCGGCCGCAGGCGACGACTTCCCGCCTTCGCCGGCGGACGACGACATCCCCTTCTAGGAGACGAGAGATGCCCCAGAAGAAGCCGACGCGCGGGAGGCGCCCGGGGCCGACGACGGCCCCGGGCCGCCGGAAGAGCTGTCACTTCTGCCGCGACAAGGTCCAGGAGATCGACTACAAGAACATCGCCCAGCTCCGGCGCTACATCTCGGAGAAGGGGAAGATCCGGTCGCGCCGCATCACGGGGGCTTGCCGACGGCACCAGCTCCAGGTCGCCGCGGCCGTGAAGCGGGCGCGCGAGATGGCTCTTCTGCCGTACGTCGGCGCGTAGGCGATGCAGGTCATCCTCCTCCAGGACGTCGAGAAGCTCGGGCTGCGCGGGGACGTCGTCGACGTCGCGCGCGGCTACGCGCGCAACTACCTGCTCCCACGCCGCATGGCCGAGACCGCGACGCCCGCGCGCGTCACGGAGCTCCGGCGCATCGAGGCGCAGCGTGCGACGCAGGAAGCCCGGACGTCCGAGCAGGCGAACGAGATCGCCGAGGTGCTGTCGACGACCGTGCTCCGCTTCGAGGTCAAGGCCGGCCCGACCGGCTCCCTGTTCGGGTCGGTGACGTCCTCCGACGTCGCCGACGAGATCTGGCGCACGCGGAAGGTGCGGATCGACCGGCGGAAGATCGTCCTCGACCCGATCAAGCGCATCGGCCGCTACGCGGTCCCGATCGAGGTCTTCCAGGACGTGCAGGTCGACGTGAAGACGCTCGTCGTGCCCGAGGGCGGGGAGCTCCCGCCCGAGGAGGAGCTCGCCGCGATGGAGGCGGCGGAGGTCGAGGTGGAAGCGGCGTCCGAGGCGGAGGCCGAGACCGCGCACGTGGAGGCGGAGTCCGCGATCGCCGAAGCGATCGCGGAGGAGGACGAGGACGACGGCGCGGACGCGGTCGTCGCGGCCGACGGCGACGCTCCGGCTGCGCCCGCCGAGTCCGAGCAGGACGCATAGCCCGATCGCCGGCTGCAGCCGGCGTCACATCGTCAACAGGACATGTCCACAGCCGTGTGGACGCATCGCGGAACTTCGCGCTGCGAGCGCACGTTTCCGGGTGGAAAACGTGGGTGTGCCTGTCGACAGATGCCGTCCGGGGCGTGGAACATCATACGAACAGATGTTCTTTCTCCCTGCAGCGCGGGTGCGTGCGCGTCCTCTGGGCTGCGGCTGGACGGACCGGCCGCACGCGGCTTGACTCCTGCGGCCATGGCGAGCGCCGACGTCTCCACATCCGAACGACTCAGCGGCCTCGTCCCGCCGCAGAACCTCGAGGCCGAGGAGTCCGTGCTCGGGGCGATGCTCCTGTCTCCGACGGCAGTAGGGACCGTCAGCGAGATCCTCGACGCGTCGCACTTCTACCGAGACAGCCACGCGAAGATCTACCGCGCCTCCCTCGCGCTGTGGGCCAAGGGCGAGCCGGTCGACGCGATCACGCTCGTCAACGAGCTCGACGAGCGGAGCGAGCTCGAGGCGGTCGGAGGGCAGTCGAAGATCGCGGAGCTCGCCGCCCTCGTCCCGAGCGCGTCCAACGTCGACCACTACGCGCGGATCGTCAAGGAGATGGCGACGCTGCGCGGTCTCGTGCGCGCGGGCCAGGACATCACCCGGCTCGGCCAGGAGCGACCGGGCGAGGTGACGGACCTCGTCGACCGCGCGGAGCAGATCGTCTTCGAGCTCTCCCAGCAACGCGTGACGAGCGACTTCTCGCACATCGAGGTCCTCCTCAAGGAGAGCTTCGAGCGGATCACGCAGCTCTACGAGGCAGGCGCCGAGATCACCGGCGTACCGAGTGGATTCCGTGAGCTCGACCTCATGACCTCGGGTTTTCAGCCGGGCAACCTCGTCATCGTCGCCGCTCGCCCGTCGATGGGGAAGTCCGCGCTCGGCCTCTGCATGGCGGCCAACCTCGGGGTGCGGCACGAGACCCCGGTCGCGCTCTTCACGCTCGAGATGTCCAAGTCCGAGGTGACGCAGCGGATGATGTGCAGCGAGGCGAAGGTGGAGTCGCAGCGGCTGCGCAGCGGGCGTCTCGCGCCCGACGACTGGCCGCGGCTCACCGCCGCCTGCGACCGCCTCATGAAGGCGCCGATCTACGTCGACGACAGCGGCTCGACGACGATCATGGAGCTCCGCTCGAAGGCTCGCCGCCTCAAGTCGCGAGAGCCGAAGCTCGGCCTCATCGTCGTCGACTACCTCCAGCTCATGACGTCCGGCGTGAGCGTCGAGAACCGCGTCCAGGAGGTGTCGCAGATCTCGCGGGCGCTCAAGGTGCTCGCGCGAGACCTCGACGTTCCGATCCTCGCCATGTCGCAACTCTCGCGCGCGGTCGAGCAGCGCCACGACAAGCGCCCGATCCTCTCCGATCTCCGCGAGTCCGGCTCGCTCGAGCAGGACTCGGACCTCGTCTTCTTCGTCTACCGCGACGAGTACTACCTGGGCGAGGAGTCCGACCAGCAGGGCGTCGCGGAGGTCATCCTCGCCAAGCACCGGAACGGCCCGACCGGGACGACGAAGCTTTCGTTCCTGCGCCGGTACGCGAAGTTCGCCGATCTCGCGGCGGCGTAGCTCGTTCGCAGACTGCCCGCCCATCGGGCACGGGGGCGCCACCAGGGCTGTGCGGTCCTAGGGCCGAGGCCGGTCGCGCCCGCGGGCTGCGGCGTTTGAGAGGCTTCGACCATGTCGACGGCCGACGTCCCGTCCTCCCGGCGCGTCATCGCGGGCTTTTACACGCTGTCCGGTCTGTACACGCTCTCGGCGGCGGCGATCTGGGGCGTCAACACGCTGTTCCTGCTGAACGCCGGGCTCAGCTTCTTCCAGGTCTTCGTCGCGAACGCCGCCTATTCCCTCGGCAGCGTCGTGTTCGAGGTGCCGACCGGCGTCGTCGCCGACACGCTCGGCCGGCGCGTCTCGTTCCTCCTGAGCGTGGTCGTGCTCGCGGTCTCGACGCTGCTCTACGTCGGGATCGCCCAGGTGGGTGGCGGGGTCGTCGCGTTCGCGGCCGCATCGGTGCTCATGGCGGTCGGATTCACCTTCTACTCGGGCGCGATGGAGGCATGGCTCGTGGATGCGCTCGCGGCGACCGGGTACCGGGGGATGCTCGATCCCGCTTTTGCGCGCGGGCAGCAGGTGACGGGCGTCGCCATGGTCGTCGGGACGATCGGCGGAGGCTTCCTCGGGCAGATCGACCTGAGCATCCCGTACCTCGTCCGCTCGGCGCTCCTCGCCGTGCTCTTCGTCGTCGCCTACGTCGTGATGCACGACATCGGCTTCACGCCCCGCCGGGTACCGGTCGCTCGGATGCCCGCGGAGGTGGCCAGCGCGGCGCGGGCGGGTGTCGCGTACGGCTGGGAGCAGCGCCCGATTCGTCTGCTCATGCTCGCCGCCACCGTCCAGGCGGGCTTCACGTCCTGGGCCTTCTACGCGTCGCAGCCCTACCTGCTCGGGCTCCTCGGGAGCGACGCGATCTGGGTGGCGGGCGTCGTCGCGTCCGGGATCGCGGTTGCGACGATCGCGGGGAACCAGATCGTGAACGTCGCGTCGCGCTTCTGCGGTCGGCGGACGACCCTCCTGCTCGGAGCCGCCGGGGTGCAGGTGCCCGCCGCGGTCCTCATGGGGGTGACGAGCTCCTTCTGGGTCGCGGTCCCCGCCCTGTTCGTGATCATGGGTGCGACCGGGGTGACGAGCCCGGTGCGCCAGTCGTACATCAACCAGCTCGTCCCGACGGAGCGGCGCGCCACCGTGATCTCGTTCGACTCGATGGTCTCCGGGACAGGAGGGTTCGCCGGCCAGATCGGGCTCGGCGCCCTCGGGGAGGCGCGCTCGGTGGGCTCGGCGTTCGTGGTCGGCGGGCTCGCGACGTCGCTCGCGCTCCCGTTCCTCTCCGCCGCCCGCCGGCTCGCGAGCCCGGCTGACCGGATCGTCGGCCGCCGGGCCGGCGTCGAGTTCAGCTGCGCGGCCGCGGGCGTGCCGGCGGTCGCCACTGTGAAGCCGACGGCGCTCGACGAGCTCGAGGAGGCGGCAGCGTAGGCGGCGCCCGCGCCGTGCAAGACTCCGGCTCGTGCCCGCGACCGTCATCGTCGGCGCGCAGTGGGGCGACGAGGGGAAGGGCAAGATCGTCGACCTGCTCGCGCAGAGCTCGGATCTCGTGTGCCGCTACCAGGGCGGGCCGAACGCAGGGCACACGATCGTCGTCGCGGGCGAGACGTACAAGATCCGGCAGATCCCGAGCGGGATCGTCGCCGGGAAGCCGAGCGCGATCGGCGCGGGGTGTGTCGTCGATCCGGCGGTCCTGATCGACGAGCTCGACGAGCTCGAGGGACGGGGGCATCCGGCGGACGGCCTCCTCCACCTCTCCGGGAACGCGCATCTGATCATGCCCTGGCACGTCGCGCTCGACGGCGCGCGCGAGCGGAGGCTCGGACACCTCCAGATCGGCACCACCCGGCGCGGCATCGGCCCGGCGTACGCGGACAAGGCGACTCGGATCGGCATCCGTGTGCAGGACCTGCTCGACCCGAAGATCCTGCGCCAGAAGCTCGAGCTCGCGGTCGCGGAGAAGAACGTCTGGCTGCAGCGCGTGTACGAGCTCGAGCCCTTCGACCTCGACGAGGTCGTCGTCTCCCATCTCGCCTTCGCCGAGCGGCTCGCGCCGTTCGTCTCGGACACGTCTCTGCTCGTCGATCGCTCCCTCCGCGCGGGCGAGCAGGTCCTCTTCGAGGGCGCGCAGGGAACGCTCCTCGATCTCGACCACGGGACGTATCCGTTCGTGACCTCGTCGAGCCCGATCGCGGCGGGCGCAGCGGTCAGCTTCGGCATCGGCCCGAACCGGATCGACGAGGTGGTCGGCGTCGCGAAGGCGTACGTCACGCGCGTCGGCGAGGGGCCGTTCCCGAGCGAGATCGAGGGCGAGGCTCAGGGGCGCGTCCGTGAGCTCGGCCGCGAGTTCGGGACCGTGACCGGACGCGAGCGGCGCTGCGGCTGGCTCGATCTGGTGGCGCTCCGCTTCGCCGTCCGCGTCAACGGGATCACGTCGCTCGCGCTGACAAAGCTGGACGTCCTGTCGGAGTTCGACGAGCTCCCCGTCTGCATCCGCTACCGACTCGAGGACGGCACGGAGACGGACGAGCTCCCCGCGCACCAGAGCGACTTCCACCACTGCCGGCCGGTCTTCGAGACGCTCGCGGGCTGGCGTAGCGAGATCGGCCCGGAGGGGCTGCCCGACGCCGCGCACAGGTACGTGAGCTTCGTCGAGGAGTCTCTCGATGTTCCGGTCACGCTCGTCGGCACCGGAGCAGCGCGCGACCGCGTCCTCTCGCTCCGCTGAGAGCGCCGGAGGTGGAGAGGCGGCTGCCGTAGACTCGCGCGGTGCGCGTTCTCCTGGTCGGCTCGGGTGGGCGTGAGCACGCACTCGCCTGGAAGCTCTCGCAGTCTCCTGCCCTGACGGAGCTCCACGCTGCGCCGGGGAGTCCCGGGATCGCCCGGCTCGGCGAGTGCCACCCGATCCGCGCCGAAGACGCCGAGGGGCTGCTCACCCTCGCGCACGCGCTCGGCGTCGGGCTCGTGGTGGTCGGGCCCGAGGCGCCGCTCGTCGGAGGGGTCGCCGACGTTCTCCGTCACGCAGGGATCTCCGTCTTCGGCCCGAGTGCCGCGGCGGCCGCGATCGAGGGCTCGAAGTCGTTTGCCAAGGACGTGATGTCCGCGGCCGGCGTGCCGACCGCCGCGACGCTCGCCATCGCCCGCCCGCCCTGCGTCGTCAAGGCGGACGGGCTCGCGGCCGGCAAGGGCGTGCACGTGTGCCGGACGCAGGACGACGTCGACGCCGCGCTCCGCGCGGTCGGCGCGCTCGGTGGACGTGTGGTCGTGGAGGAGCTCCTCGAGGGGCCGGAGGTCTCGCTCTTCGCCCTCTGCGACGGGCGCGAGGCGGTCGCATTCCCGCCGGCGCAGGACTTCAAGCGCGCCCTCGACGGCGACGAGGGGCCGAACACGGGAGGGATGGGCTCGTACGCGCCGGTTCCGGCGCTGAGCCCGGCGGAGGTCGCGGAGCTCGTCGCGACCGTCCATCGACCCGTGCTCGCCGAGCTGCAGTCTCGCGGGACGCCGTTCGTCGGCCTCCTGTACGCGGGACTCATGCTCACCAACGACGGGCCGCGCGTCCTCGAGTTCAACTGCCGCTTCGGCGACCCGGAGACGCAGTCGCTGGTGCCGCTCGTCGAGAACGACCTCCTCGAGGCGCTCGCGGCCGCTGCCGCCGGCGAGCTCGCGGGTGTCGGCCTGCACATTCGGGACGGCGCGGCGGTCACGGTCGTGCTGGCCGCCTGCGACTACCCGCGGAGCGAAGATCGGGGATCGCCGATCTCCGGCGTCGCGGAGGCAGAGCTGGACGGTGCGCTCGTGTTCCAGGCCGGGACGGCGCTCCAGGGCTCGGAGCTCGTCACGAACGGCGGCCGCATCCTCGGCGTCACCGGGCTCGGTGAGACGCTCGCCGCCGCGCGCGACGCCGCGTACGCCGCGAGCGGCCGCATCGAGTTCGCGGGCATGCGGTTCCGAAGCGACATCGCGCTCGACGCGGTCGCGGGACGTCCGCTCGGCGTCAGCGGGGAAGGGGTCTAGCCGAGGAGGTCGTCGTCGTCGCCCGACGACTCGTCGCCGGGCTGGTCGGCCTGCGCGGCCTGACGGCGCCGGGAGGCATAACCGAGCCCGCCGGCGGCGAGGAGCGCGAGCGACATGCCGCCGAGGACGAGGAGCGGGATCGGAACGGACGAGGGGCTCGAGGTGTCGACCGTCGGGGCCGCCTTCTCGCCGCCCACTCCGCCGGGGCCGGTGCCCCCGTCGTTCGATCCGTTGCTCCCCGGCGAGCCGTCGTCGATGCCACGGCCGCCCTTGCCGTTCGGCGTCGGGTCCGTCCCACCAGGGGCGAGATGCCCGCCGACCGCCGCCTGCAGCGCGCGTTCGATGACGTCTCGCGCGTCGACGTAATCCGCGATGTCCGCCGGGATCGCGTCGACGGCTTCCTCGTAGCAGTGCAGCGGGTAGAGGCGGTCGATGCGGCCGTTGTCGTACCAGTCGGCGAGGATCTTCTTCCCGCACGGGGTGGCGGTGGCGGCGGCGGCCGAGCCGCTCAGCGAGAGGGCGACGGCGATCGCGGCGGCGAGCGTGAGCAGCGCAGCCAGTGCGGACGCGGTACGGGTCGTGTGCGGCGAATGCGTCACGGGGAGAGCGGGAACCCGGGTCCAGCGGAGTCTCTCGGGTCCAGGTGATCCGGGCGTGTGGGCAGCGTAAACGATTTGTTAGACGGCACAGGCGCGTCCCCTCCCCGGGCGTGAGGGCAAACGCCGCGGGCAATGGTAGCGTGGCCAGCCATGGAAACGCCGCCGGCGCCGACCTTCGGCGCCTCCCGACCGGGCGCGCTCGCCCTGGCCGGGCTCGTCGGGGCGGCTCTGCTCGGTGCGGCGTTCCACGGTGACGGCTCGAGCATCGGCGGAGTCCTGCCGGTGGGCGGCGCCGCGGTCGTGCTGCTCGCAGCGTTTCTCCTGGTCGTCGCGCTCGGCCGCGGGGCGCTGCCTCGCCTCGGGCGGTCGGGCGCGGCCGTCGTCGCCTCGACCCTCGGGCTCGTCGCCTGGACCGGGCTCACCGTCGTGTGGTCGATCGTGCCGGACCGGTCCTGGGATGCGTTCAACAAGACCGTCGCCTACGCGGCGTTCCTCGGTCTCGGCGTCGTGCTCGGCGGGGTCGCGGGCCGGACGGGCGCCCGGACCGGCGCATCGCTCCTCGCCGGCTTCACGGCGGTCGTGCTCGGCTGGGGGCTGCTCTCGAAGGCGGTGCCCGCCCTCGACTCGTCCGGGGGGCGGATCGCGCGGCTGAGCGAGCCGATCGGGTACTGGAACGCGGTCGCGCTCGTCGCCGACGTGGCGATCGTGCTCGGGCTCTGGCTCGGTACGGCACGGTCGCACACGGTATGGGCGCGCCTGTCCGGCGGACTCCTCGCCTACGCTGCGACGCTCGCGCTCCTCCTCACGGTCTCACGGACGGGAGTCGCTGCAGGGGTCGTGGTCGTCGTGCTCTGGCTCCTCATCGCGCGCGAGCGGGTCGAGGGCGGCCTGCTGCTCGTCGCGGCCGGCGTTCCCGCGGCGCTCGTCGGCGGCTGGGCGCTCACACGGCCCGGTCTCGCCGACGACGGTGCCTCGCACGCGTCGCGCGTCTCGGACGGCCGACTTTTCGGAGTGCTCGCTCTCGCGGGCGCAGCGATCGTCTGTGCACTCGTCGCACTCGGATTGCGGAGAGGGTTCGCGGACACGAGCCGGGCACGGGTGGGCAAGGGGCTGCTGGCAGCCGTCGCTCTGTCCGTCGTCCTCGCCGCAGTGGCGTTCGTGGTCGCGGTCGGCAACCCGATCTCGTGGACGAGCGACCAGATCACGCAGAGCAAGGACTGCACCGAGGTCGCCAACAACCCCGACCGCTTGGGCTCGCTGAACGCGAACGGCCGGCTGTGCTGGTGGAAAGAGGCGTGGAGGGTGTTCGAGAAGCACGACCCGGGCGGCGCCGGAGCGGACTCGTTCGAGGTCGCCCGCAAGCGCTTTCGCGTGGACGCGCGCACGGTCACCGAGCCGCACAGCGTCCCCCTGCAGCAACTCGCCGAAGGCGGGCTGGGCGGGTTCCTCCTGTTCCTCGCGCTCGCGGGTGCGACGGCGTGGGCCTGCGCCTGTGCCGTGGGCCGGCTCGAGGGCGGAGAGCGCGCCGCCGCGGTCGCGCTCGTCGCCGCGCCCGCCGCCTATGGGCTGCACGCGCTCGTCGACTACAACTGGGACTACCTCGCGACGACGGCGCCGACGATGGTCGCGGTTGGCGTGCTCGCCTCCGCCGGCCGGCCGCTCGGCGCGCCGCGTCGACGCCTCGGCGCTCGGGATCGGCGCCCTCCTCCTCGCAGCCGTGCTCGTGTCGTTCTCGTTCCCGCGTCTGGCAGAGCGGAACGCCCGCTCGTCCACGATCGCACTCGACGCGCGCGACTACGCGAAGGCGTCGCGGCTGGCGAAGCGCGCGCGGCTCTTCAATCCGCTCTCCGTCGATCCGATCTACGCGCTCGCGTACGTCGCGGAGCGGCAGGGCGACCAGGCGGCGGCGGAGCGCCGCTTCGTCCAGGCCGTCGAGCTCCAACCCGAGAACCCGGAGACCTGGTACACGCTCGGCATCTACGAGTTCCAGGTGCGGGAGAACATGTGCGCCGCGTACCGCTTCCTGAACAACGCCTACACGCTCGACCCCGCGGGCAACCAGTGGGTGAAGGGCGGCCCGCTCGATGTGTCGCGGGACGCCGTCAACCACGGCGCCTGCACGTCGTGACCGAGAAGCCGCTGCTCCTGATGGACGTCGACGGCGTCCTCAACCCGTTTCCCGTGACGCCCGACGGCTTCGAGGAGCTCGATTTCTTTCCCGGTGAGGACGAGCCCGTTCGCCTGCTCGAAGTGCACGGCGTGTGGCTCGCCGAGCTCGGCGAGGTCTACGAGATCGCCTGGGCGACGGGCTGGGGCGACAACGCGAACCGGTTCCTGGCTCCCCATTTCGGGCTGCCCGAGTACGCGGTCGTCGTGAGGCTGACCATCCCCTTCGACCCCGCGGAGAAGGTGCCGGCGATCGACGCGTTTGCCGGCGATCGGTCGGCGGCATGGGTCGACGACATCGTCACGCCCGAAGCCCGCGCCTGGGCGAGGGGGCGAGCCGCGCCCACGCTCCTGCTCGAGGTCGACTCGGCGGTGGGGCTCGTGCGCTCCCAGGTCGACGAGCTCATCGTCTGGGCGGTGGGCGTCTCGGCTACGAGCCGAGGATGAAGACGACCTGCGCGCCGTGGAGGTCGCCCTTCCGCATTCCGTCGAGCGGCCCGACCATCTTCACGCCGAGGTCGCGCGCGAGCCTGCGCCCCTCGCCGGCGAACCCCGGTCGGTACATCACGAGGCTTCGGCCGACCATCCTGCGGGCGTTCCCGACGCCGTCGATCCTGTAGCCGTGGCGACGGACGCGGGTTGCGGCTACGGCCGCTGCGCCGGTCCGGCCGTTCCCGTTGAGGACGAGCACGTGGACGCGCGAGCGCGGGAGCTTCGCGGCCGGGGGTCGCGCGTGGTGCCGCACGGCCTGGCTCTGCGCGACCGTAGGGCCGAGCGCGTGCTGGGTGGCGGCGTGCTGGACGCGGTGCGAGACGGTGTGCAGCAGCGCGCTCCGCCGATGACGACGAGGACGACGAGCTCGACGGCTGCGATCGTGACCGCGACGAACGCGGCGATCCGCCACGGGCGGACGAGGGCTTCGGGAGCTGGAGCGGAGAGCGGGTGGTCCACCAGGGCGACCGTTCGCCCGTCGTGGCGCTACTCCTTCCGGCCCGTCAGCCAGCCGTACGTCGCCTGCAGGCCGTCCTCGAGCTCGACCATCGCGCGGAATCCGAGCTCGTGCGCGGCGCGCTCCATGTCGAGGACGCTTCGCTGGAGCTCGCCGAGACGCGCCTCGACATGGGTCGCCTCGAGCGACGAGCCGGACACGCGCTTGCAGAGCTCGAAGAGCTCGACCACCGAGGTCTCCTTGCCGGTACCGACGTTGAAGACGCCGCCCTCCTGGCCGAGCGCGGAGAGGGTGGCGCGGGCGACGTCCCCGACGTAGACGTAATCCCGCGTCTGCCCGCCGTCTCCGAAGATCCGTGGCGCTTCGCCGCGTGAGAGCGACCCGAGGAAGATCGCGACCACGCCCGCCTCGCCATGAGGGTCCTGCCGCGGCCCGTACACGTTCCCGAAGCGAAGGGCGACGTGCGTCGAGCCGTGGAGGCGGTTGAAGGCCCGCAGGTACTCCTCCCCGGCGAGCTTCCCCGTGCCGTACGGGGAGACCGGGCGGAGAGGCGCGTCCTCGGTCGCGGGCTCGTCGCACTCGCCGTAGATCGCGCCGCCGGTGGAGCTGAAGACGACCTGCGACCCGTGGCGAAGGGCGGCCTCGAGCACGCGTACCGTGCCGAGGACGTTCACCGCCGCGTCCTCGACGGGGTTCTCGACGGAGACACGGACGTCCGCCTGCGCCGCGAGGTGGAACACCGCCTCGGGGCGGAGCTCGTCGAACACGTCGTCGAGCGGCTCGCGGATGTCGCGGACCTGGAGGTCAGCGCCCTCGGCGACGTTCTCGCGCTTGCCTTTTGCGAGCGAGTCGACGACGACGACCTCGTCGCCGCGGGCGAGGAGGGCGTCCGTCACGTGCGAGCCGATGAACCCGGCGCCCCCTGTGACGACGACCCGCATCGCCGCATCCTATGGAGCCACCCGGCGGCCGTAGGATGGGCGCCGCGATGTTCGTCTCCTTCGAGGGCCTCGACGGGTCGGGCAAGACGACCCAGGCCGAGCTCCTGCGGGCGAGGCTCCAGGCGGACGGCGAGGAGGTGCTGGCGACGCGCGAGCCGGGCGGGACTGAGCTCGGCGAGGCGATCCGCGACCTCGTCCTCCACGGCGGCCACGTCGCGCCGTGGGCAGAGGCGCTCCTGTATGCGGCCGCGCGGGCGCAGCACGTGGAGGAGGTGATCTCGCCGGCGCTCGAGCGGGGCGTCTCCGTCCTCTGCGACCGGTACGTGGACTCGTCGGTCGCCTACCAGGGAATCGCGCGCGGATTGGGGCTGAAACGCGTGCTCGACCTCAACCTCGCCGCGGTCGGAGGGCTGATGCCCGAGCGCACGTTCCTGCTCCTCATCGACCCGGAGGACGTTCCCACCCGGCTCGCGGGCGACCACGATCGGCTCGAACGCGAGGGCGAGACGTTCCACTCGTCGGTGGACGCGGGCTACCGCGAGCTCGCCTCGCGGTTTCCCGAGCGGATCGTCTCGCTCGACGGCTCGCTCCCTCCGGAGGAGATCGCCGAGGAGGTGTATGGAGCACTTCGCCTCGGTACCTGAGCAGGCCGAGGCGAAGCGTCTGCTCGAGGCCGCGCTCGCCGACGGGCCTGCGCATGCCTACCTCCTGCACGGGCCGGCGGGCGTGGGCAAGCGCATCGCGGCTGTCGCATTCGCGGCGGCGCTCCTCGGGGACGCCCGGCGCGTCGAGGCGCGGACGCACCCGGACCTGTACCTTCTCGAGCCGCTCGGCGAGATGATCCGGATCGACGACATCCGGGCGCTCCGGCATGACCTGCACATGCGGCCGTTCGAGGCGGACCGGCGCATCTACCTCGTCCTCGACGCGCAGCGGATGAACGACGAGGCAGCGGACGCACTCCTCAAGGACCTCGAGGAGCCGCCGTCGTACGCGACCATCGTCCTCGTCGCGAGCGAGCTCGGCTCGCTGACGGAGACGATCCTCTCCCGTTGCCAGCTCGTCCCGTTCCACCGGCTCACGGAGAATGCGGTCGCCGAGTGGATCGCGGCGCGCGCTCCGGATCGGAGCGCTGACGAGGTGCGGGCGCTCGCGCGGGCCGCGGCCGGGCGGCTCGATCGGGCGGAGCGCCTGCTCGACCCGGCCGCCGCGGGCCGCCGCGACGCGCTCATCGACGCCGCCCGCTCCGCCTATCTCGATCCCGCGTTCGACGCCGCCGAGGCTGCCTCCGTGCTGCTCGCCGCGGCGGACGAGCGCGGAGCGGAGGCGAAGGAGCTCGAGTCGGAGGCGATCTCTGCTCTCGATCTCCCGACGCGGGACGCCGACCAACGCGTGCGACGCGCGGAGCGCGGGGCCGAGCGGGACGAGCTCCTCGCCGGCCTCGGCGCGCTCGAAGCGTGGTACCGCGACCTCGTCGTCGTCGCTGCCCGCGCCGAGCAGGCGGCAGTCAACGCCGACCGGCTCGAGACGCTTCGTGAGGACACCGCGCTCGGGCTCGAGAACGGCGCGCTCGAGGCGGCGGAGGCGGTTCGCGAGACCTGGCGCGCGCTCGAGGAGTTCAATCTTCAACCCATCGCTCGCCCTCGAAGCGCTCTTCGTCCGCGTGCATCGCGCCCTCGCGAGCGCCGGTGCCGGGCGGGCGATCCACGCCTGACCGCGGCTACACTGAGCCGACTTCGCCGACGTAGCTCAGCTGGTAGAGCACTTCACTCGTAATGAAGGGGTCCGCGGTTCGAGTCCGCGCGTCGGCTTCAAGGAAATCCCTGCATAGAGCAGGGTTCACGCTCCTCGTACGCTCCCGCGCTGATGGCTCAGATTGGCACTCAGAGGGGCGGATTGGTACAGGATTGACACACGGCGTCGGCTCCCCGGGAGCCTGTTTCTCGCCGCTGCCTAGGAACGGGATCGCGGCGCCCGGGTGCGGTTAGGGATAGAGTTCTCTGCGGGAAGTGGGTGCTATTTACTGCGGAAGAAGGATGAATGATCCTTAGCGGGAAAGGGCTACTATCCCCGAAGCACGCCATGACCGAAACGACACTCACCTACAAGCCCCGGCTCGCCGACGAGTTGCTCGACGAGCTCATCAAGGAGCTTTCAGCTCTAATGATCGTCGGCCCGCGGGCCGTCGGGAAGACCACGACCATCAGCCGGCGAGCAGAGACCGTCGTTCGCCTGAACAGCGAGGTCGAGGCTGCGGCGTTCGTCGCCGACGCCGACGCCGCCCTTCGCGGCCTTCCCGAACCCGTACTGCTCGACGAGTGGCAGCAGGTTCCAAGCGTCTTCGGAGCTGTCCGGCGGACGGTTGAGGCAGACCCGCGACCAAACCGATTCTTCCTCACCGGCTCCGTACGCGCCGAACTCGAGAACGAGACCTGGCCGGGGACGGGTCGAATCGTGCGCTTGCCGATGTACCCGATGACGGTCAGCGAGCTGCTCGAGCACATCGATGGCACCACCTTCTTCGATCGGATCGCTGCCGGCGACCAGCTCAACGTGCCGGCCGACTCCCCCGACCTTCGCGGCTACGTCGAGCTCGCCTTACGGAGCGGATTCCCGATCCCCGCCACTCGGCTCACAGGGCGCGCGCGCCAGGTCTGGTTCGCGAGCTACCTCGACGACCTGTTCACGCACGACGTCGAGCAGCTAGAGGATCCGAAGACGCGAAAGCGCGATCCCCAGCGTCTTCGCTCCTATTTCGAGGCATACGCACTGAACTCCGCCGGCATCACCGACCACCGAACGATCTACGACGCCGCCGGTATCACCAAGGCAACAGCCACGATCTACGAGCAGCTTCTCATCGATCTCCAGGTCATCGAACAGCTCCCAGCATGGACGTCGAACCGCTTGAAGCGCCTGATCAAGCAGCCGAAGCGTTACGTGGTGGACGCGGCACTAATCGCCGCGGCCCTGCGGGTCGACGAGCGCGGCGTCCTTGCCGACGGCGATCTCCTCGGACGCATTCTCGACACGTTCGTCGCGGCGCAGCTGCGACCCGGAGCGGTCGTCTCACCCTTGCAGCCACGGCTGTTCCACCTGCGTACCGAGCAGGGCAGACGGGAGATCGACATCGTCGCCGAGCTCGGCGGTCAGCGGATCATCGGCATCGAGATCAAGGCGAATGCCGCACCAGGCGCCAGAGACGCACGCCATCTGATGTGGCTCCGCGACGCGCTCGGCAAGCGGTTCGTCGCCGGCGTCGTCTTCCACACCGGCCCGCGCGTCTTCGAGCTCGACGACAGGATCATCGCCGCGCCGATCTCGGTGCTTTGGGGTTAGATGGCTGCGCGACATCCACCGTCCTCAGTCCTCACAGCCTTCGGCGTCTCCGGCATGCTGGTTCCACTCGAAGGCGGTCAAGCATCGTCGTGGCGCGCGGCGACGCCGTAGCCCGGAGCAACCTGTCGGAAGACGAAGGGCCCGCGCGAGCGGGCCCTTCGTTCCGGTACGGAAACCCGCCTCACCTGCTAACGATTCGGCATGCCCGACCCCGTCCCGGAGGCAGAGCTCGAGAAGATGGACGCCGGAGTCATCGCCCACGGCGAAGGGTGGTTCGTGCTCAATGCCCGGGACGTGTCGTGGATCCGGAGCGAGGAGCGCGGCCAGGACACGGACTTCGAAGGTCGGCAGGAGTGGACCGACCTCGGCTTTCGCATTCAGGTCCTCATGCCCGGACAGCGGGGCATCTACCACGGCGAGCGCGGGCAGGAGGATTTCCTCGTCGTCTCGGGCGAGTGCGTGCTCGTGATCGAGGGCGAGGAGCGCCACCTGAAGGCGTGGGACTTCGTTCACTGCCCGCCGTGGACGCGGCATGTCTTCATCGGGGCCGGTAGCGGGCCATGTGTGATCGTCATGGTCGGCAGTCGCGCAGGTGGCTTCGAGGTCGTCTACGAGGTGGACGAGGTCGCCGCGAAGTACGACGCGAGCGCGCTCGAGGAGACCTCGACGCCGGACGAGGCGTACGCACGCTTCGGGCCGGAGGAGCGGTCAGCGCACAGGCGGCGGCTGGCTGCCGTCGGCACCGGGCGAGTCAGGTTTCGAGGCCGCCCGTCGTCTCGGCTCCCGAGGGGAGCGACGAAGGCGACAGGTCTGCCACGCTGCGAAAGGCCTCTACGGATGAAGACGGCGTCCGGCTGCTGCGGCGGGAGATCGCTCGGCCAGTCGAAGACCTCGGTGATCGACGCCCAGATCCTCGTCGGTCGAGAGGTACGCGAACGTCGCGCCCTCGTAGTACGCCGGCCTGGAGCACGCATCGTCCGTGGCCCGTCGCGACGTCGAGCGGCTTGCTCGAAGCTCGGAGTCCCGACCGCGACGTGATGGACGCCCTCTCCCTTCGCGGCGAGGAACTCCGCGTAGATACTCGAGTCGTCAGAGCGGCTGGATCAGCTCCCACTGCACGCTCCCCACCATCGTGACCGCGAGTCGCCAGGCCCGCGTCGGAGGGCCGGCCGTCCTTCCGGCTCTCCGTCAACGTCTCGGGGCCGAACTCGTAGATCTCCCACGGTCCGATCCCGTAGTCGTCGACGTACCGGAGCGCATCGTCTCGTCGAGGTCCCGGACGACGACGCAGATCTGCTTCGTCTCGGTGAACACCGGCTCGCGCATCGAGCTCCTTCCGACATTGGAGTGGCGCGAATCCTCGGTCGCCGCGTCGCGGCCAGGCAGGAGGGTTAGCCGACGTCGGGCATCGCAGCGCCGGAATGAGGATGGGTGCGCGCGGCGTCCGCTGCCGCCCCTCGAATCACATGCGCGGCCGCCCTCCCTCATGAGCGACCGACCGAGCTCGACGACAGCCCGCTCGAGCTCCTCTTCCTGTCGGGCGAGGACGTCGCCGCGCTCGGGATCACCGACGCCGAGGTGCTCGAGGCGGTCGAGTCGGCGGTGCGGGCCCAGGGCGAGGGCGAGGTCGGCGCTCGACCCGCGCGTGCAGCATGTCCCCGACCCGGACGTCGCCGGCCACTTCAACGTCCTCCGCGCCACCCTCCGGCCGCTCGGGGTCACGGGCGTCAAGGTCGTGGGCGACTACGTCGAGAACCACCGACTGGGGCTGCCGTCGGAGCTCGCGCTCGTCACGCTCTACGACCCCAAGACGGGGGTCCCGCGTGCGATCGTCGACGCCACCGAGATCACCGAGCGCAGGACGGGTGCCCTCACGGCGCTCGGGGCGCGCCTGCTCGCCCGGCCGGAGTCGAGGGTGCTCGGCCATCTCGGCGCGCGTGGCACCGCGTTCTCGAACGTCGTCATGCTCGACGGCCTCTTCGACTTCGAGGAGATACGCGTCACGAGCAAGCGGCCCGAGTCGCGGGAACGCTTCGGCCGCCGTCTCGAGGAGCGGCTCGGGAAACCGGTTCGCGTGGTCGAGACGATCGAGGAGACCGTCACAGGCGCGGACGTCGTCGTCGAGGCGACGCGGCTCGCGGAGCCCGAGCCGCTCCTCGAGACGGCCTGGCTCGAGCGCTGCACGCTCCTCGTCCCCTACGGCACCAAGAGCATCCTCGAGCTCGACGTGCTCGAGCGCATGGACAAGGTCGTCGTCGACGACTGGGCTCAGTGCGAGCGGGACGATCCGTTCGGCGCGCTGCGGCCGCATGTCCGCGCCGGGCTCTTGACGAAGGAGACGCTGCACGGAGAGCTCGCGCAGATCCTGGTCGGGACGAAGCCCGGCCGGGAACGGGACGACGAGCGGATCCTCTTCTGGCACCGCGGACTGGCGACCACGGACGTCGCACTCGCAGACCTGACGGTGCGCCGCGCGACCGCCGCCGAGCTCGGCACGACCCTTCGGTACCGGTGACCGTACGAATCGACAGCCACGACGCGCTCGATCTCGCGCTCTACCGCCGGGTCGTCCTCGAGGGCGAGCGCATCGAGCTCGACGAATCGCTCGAGGAGCGTCTCGCCGAGACGCGAGACGCGCTGCTTCGTCTCGTCGAGGACGGCGCGGCCGTATACGGCGTGACGACGGGACTAGGGCACCTCACCGACCGCCCGATCGGCCTCGAGGATCAGGCGCAGCTACAGCACTCGCTCCTCACCGCCAGGGCCTCGGGCCTCGGCACGCCGCTGCCCGACGACGTCGTTCGGGGCGCGCTGCTCCTGCGTCTGACGGGCTTCCTGAGCGGACACGCGGCGGTGACTCCCGCGCTTTGCCGCTTTCTCGTCGATCGCCTGAACGACGGCTGGCGCCCGGTCGTCCCCGCCGGACCGTTCGGCGCCGCGGGAGAGATCTCGCCGCTCGCTCACCTCTTCCAGACCCTCGTCGGCGAAGGCGCCGTGCTCGAGGGCGACGACACCGTGGCCGCGGGAGATGCGCTCGCCCGGCGGGGCGTCGCCCCGTACGAGCCCCAGCCGAAGGAGGGAGCGGCCCTCCTCAACGGATCCCCGTTCGCGACCGCTCTCGGCATCCACCACTGCGATCGTGCTCGGAAGCTGCTGGCGCACGCCGACCTCGCCGCCGCCCTCGCGATCGCGCTCGTCGGAGCGTCGACCAGGCCGTACTCGACGAGGATCGGCGAGCTCGCGCGGGATCCTGCGCAGCTTCGTGTCCACGAGCGTCTCGTCGAGCTCCTCGCGGGCGGCCCCGCTTTCGAGGACAAGCTCCAGGCGCCCGTGTCCTTCCGGGTCGTGCCCCAGGTGCATGGGGCGGTTCTCGGCCAGCTGGACGGCTTCGAGTCGTGGCTCGAGCGTGCTCTCGGAGCGGTGACGGACTCCCCGCTCGTCCTCCCCGCCGAGGGCGACGAGCCCGAGGGCGCGTACCCGAGCGGAGGCTTCCACGCCGCGGCGGTCGCCATGGCGCTCGACGGGCTCGCGATCGGCGCCTCGCACGTGACGAACCTCGTCGAGAAGCGGCTCCACCGCCTCCTCGACGCGCGCTTCTCCGGCGGCCTCCCCGAGCAGCTCGCGGTCGACCCGGGCAGGCAGGCGGGAGTGGTCTCGCTACACAAGGCGGTCGTCGGGCTGGCGGTCGAGAACCGGCTGCTGGCCGCGCCGGCGTCGGTCCACGCGAGCGACACCTCGACGGGCCAGGAGGACGTCCAGGCCTTCGAGTTCCTCGCCTCCGAGAAGCTCGGCCGCGCGCTCGACAACCTCGAGCTGGCGATCGCGTGCGAGCTCGTCGCGCTCCGCCAGGGATACCACCTGCGAGGCGGGGCGCCGTCCGCACCGTTGCTCGCCCGTGCGTTCGCCCGGCTCGCCGGGGAGGTCGAGCCGGTCGTCGAGGATCGGACACTCTCGGGAGACGTCGAGCGCGTGCGGACGGCGGTGCGCTCAGGCCGGCTCCTCGGATAGCCGCGCGACGAAGCGGGCACCGAGCGTCGCCGCGAGCGTGCGGTGCGCGGTCGACGTCCCGATGAGGAGCGAGCGCGCAGGGTCGACGCCGTGTCTCCTCGCGAAGGCGAGCAGGAGGCCCGGGAGCGGCGGACGGCACCAGCACGTCGGCGGGCCGCCGGGATGGGGGCACAGCGCGCTCTCGACCGGGCCGGAGACGACTGCCGCCAGCTCCGCGCCGGCGGCGGCGAGCTCGTCCGGGCCTCCGCCGGGCCGCCAGTCGAACACGAGATGCGGTGCCCCGGGCATTGCCCCCGCGACGACCTGGTGCCAGCTCGGGCTTTCGAGCACGGCCGCGGCCACGAACACACCCGCCGTCGAGCCGGGATTCGCCGGCTCCCGGGCAAACTCCACGCGCTCGAGAGCTTCGAAGCCCTCGTCCTCGGATGGGGGCTCGAGCTCGCGCAAGGCTCTCATCTGACGTGTCGGAGCCATGACGCCTGGCTCGGTGCGCGCCAGCTCCTGGATCTGGTCGGGCGTCGGGAGCGAGTCGAAGCGATCGAGGAGCCGCTCGACGAGGTTCACCTGGGCCTGCGCGAGCGGCGTGTCGAGCCAGACGCAGCGCACCGGGGCGCCGTGGCGTGCCGCTGCCTCGAGCACGTGGCTCCGCGCGGCCCGGGTCAGGTACGTGTTGTCGAGGACGACCCGCCGCGTGCCAGCCGCGAGCGTCCCGTCGAGCTCCGTCGCGAGATCGCGGAGCGAGCCGCCGCGCTCGTCGCGGTTGAGCCGCTCGTAGACTCGCCCGGCGTACTCCGCCGCGACGCGGCTCTTGCCCGCGCCAGGGATCCCCATGACGACGACGACATCTCCGTCGGACACGTCCTTCGGCGTGCGGCGGGCCGTCTTCGCCGGGCGCCGCCTTCCGAACGCCTCGTCGAGGAGCTGCTGCTCCGTCGGATCGAGCGCGAGCGTCGCAGCGCGCACGGCCGAGCGCACGGTCTCCGGCCGACGCGCGCCTGGGATGACCACCAGGTCCGGGTGCAGCCCGAGGAGCCAGGCGAGCGCGACCTCGGCCGCGCTCGCGTCGTGCGCATGGGCGACCTCGGCGAGCGGCGCACGCCGGGCGAGGGCCGGTGCGCGCCGCGGTCCTCCGAGCGGCGAGTGGGCGACGATCGTGATTCCGTGCTCGGCGCAGCGCTCGACGATCCCGCCGCGGAGCACGCGGTCGTCGAACGGGCTGACCGCGACCTCGACGGCCGCGACCGGCGCGAGCTCGAGCGCCTCGTCCAGCTGGGCGCGGTTGACGTTCGACACGCCGACGCGCGCGACGAGGCCCTCGTGCACGAGCCGGGCGAGCGCACGCACGGTCGTGCGCCAGCGCGTCCGCGGGTCGGGCGCGTGGACGAGATAGACGTCGATCGCGAGCCCGTCGAGGTCGGCGAGGCTCGCCTCGCAGTCCGAGCGGATCGTCCGTGCGCGGCCGTCGGGGACCCAGCTCTCGTTGAACGCGCCATGCCGCCCTTCGTCACGATCCGCGCCCTGCCCGCCTCGCCGCAGGCGCGGAGAGCTCGCGCGAGCAGACGCTCGTTGTGTCCGAGCTCGTCGGTTCCGTGACCATACGAGCGAGCGGTGTCGAAGATCGTGATGCCTCCCGCCACCGCCTCCGCGATCGTCGCGAGTGCACGGTTGGCGTCGCGGTCCTCGTCGGTCGAGAGGCGCATGCAGCCGAGGCCGACGCGGAGCTCCGCGCTCGTGAGCCAGCCGGCGCTCCGGTGCGCGCTCACCGGCCACAGACTCGCACGGCGCAGCCCCCGAAAGAGGACGCGAGAGGACTAGGGCGTCGTCGCGGTCGGCGAGCGTTGCCAGGCGACCGAGAAGGAGCGGCCGTCGGGAGACAGGCTGCTCGGCGAGGCGCCGTGGGTGTTGGAGGCTCCGCCGAAGCTCGGCGCGCGCATGCTCTCCGGCACGAGGGCGACCTGGGCGGTCGACCAGGTCGGGTCGGAGATCGTCCCTGGGTGCCCGCTCCCGATCGCGGCCGCTCCGGTGAACGTCACCGTGCCGAAGTTCGTGAGCGGGACGATGCGACAGCGCCGCCCGCCGGCGGTGCATGCCGCCGGCGCCTCCGCGATCCATTCGGCCGATCCGAGATCGAGCGGATCGACGAACGCGACGCGCTTGCTGAACCTCGTGTGCCGTGTCAGGTCCTTCAGGCTGAACACGATCTGCTGTCCGACGGAGAGAACGGCCGCGGTGATCTTGTCGCCGGGCCGGATCGTCATCTTCAGCTTCACCGGACCCGCCGGAAGGAGCTCGTACCACGCCGAGTAGCTCAGCTTCCCGGCCGCCGTGCAGTCCGCCTCCGTCCCGAGCTGCTCGAGCCCCTGCGCGGTCTCGTCGGCCCCGCCGAGCCCCACCCAGAACGCCGACGACGTCGTCTCGCCCGTGTCGCAGGTCGCCTTGGTCTGGGCCCAGCTCCCGGTGACGTCGGTGAAAGGCGAGCTCGTCGTGGGAGCGGCCGGCGGCGTCGGCACCGCGGTGACGACGTAGCCGGCCCAGTTGGAGCTGACATTCGCTGCCGGGCTCGCGAGCGCAGACATCCGCACCGCCCCCGAGGACGACGCTGGTGTCGAGCCGGCGGCCGAAGCGGCGAGGGTCAGGATGCCCAGCGCGGAGCCGAGCGCGACGATGGCTGTCCGGGCTTGCACGCGCATCCAAGGTACGCCGGTTGTCTGAGAGTCGCCTGAGAAGAAGGTAAGCAGTTGACGAATCCGCGCGGATGATCGCCAGCGTGTCGGCGCCGCGCTGCTTCACGTCGAGGCGCTCGACACGATCAGGACGGTCGATCGCGCCACCGTTGGGTCATTACGTTGTAAGTGTTTCGTTTGCAGGGTTTTCCCGGGAGCTCGGCGAAGGTAGACCTCCTTCATGAGGACCCTCGCGGCGCTCCTTCTCTTCTCGTTCGTCGGCCTGCTCGCGGTCGACCTCGAGCCCGGCTCGGCGACGCGCGCCGGCGCGGTGGTGTCCGCGCGCGACGTCGCTCAGACCGCGCGGCCGAAGCCGAAGCTCGCGACGGTCGACGTCGCCTTCGTCCGCGACGGGCGGCTGGTCCGCGTCGAGCGGAGCGTCCGCAAGGGCACGACGTCCGAGGAGACGGCTCTGCGCGAGCTCCTGCAGGGGCCGACGAGGATCGAGCGCGCGGAGGGTATCCGGACCGCGCTCCGGCCGGGCGTTCGGCTCCGCTCGCTGCGCGCGCAGGGCGACATCTGGCTCGCGAGCTTCTCGCGCTCGCTCCTGTCGGCGGGAGCGGCGACGACGATCCGCGTGCGCCTCGAGCAGATCGAGGCGACGCTCGCGCCGCTCGGCCCGGAGCGCTACGTGTCGGTGTCCACCGAAGGCCGGTTCGTGACGCTTCTCCGGCTCGGGCTCACTCCGGGCGCGCCGGGCTTCACGCGCGGCGAGCAGGACTACCTGTACAGCGCTCGCGGCCTCCAGCTCCGGCTGTGGACGCTCGGCTACCTCGATCGCTCGGAGGTGACCGGGACGCTCGACTACGAGACGTCGCAATCGCTCCTCGCCTTCCAGGCCTGGGAGAAGCTCGGTCGCACCGGCACGGTGACGGGCGAGACGCAGCTTGCTCTCCAGCGCGCGACAGCCCCGGTCCCGACCACCCATCGCGCGGGGCGCCGGATCGAGATCCACCGCGACCTCGGCGTGCTCCTCATGCTCGACGGCAACCGGGTGGTCAGGGTCGTGCACACCTCCACCGGCTCTTTCGGGAGGACTCCCGCAGGCTCGTTCCGCGTGTACCGCAAGGAGCTCTACTCCTGGTCGGTGCCCTTTCACGTCTGGATGCCGTTCGCGTCCTACTTCACCGGCGGGATCGCGATGCACGAATACCCGGACGTCCCCGCGTACCCGGCGTCGCACGGCTGCGTGCGCCTTCCGGACGGCGACGCGAAGCGGGTGTACGGCTTCGTCGACCTGGGCACGCCGGTCACGGTCTTCTAGGCGCCACGGCTCGCCGGCGGCGGCTCCGGTCGCGCATGGCAAGATCGTCCCGCCGTGGAGACGATGCGCGCGATCCGCAAGCGGGAGGCCGAGCCGGGCCTCGTCCTCGACGAGCTCCCCGTACCGACACCCGGGCCGGATGAGGTCATCGTCCGGATCGAAGCGGCCTCGATCTGTGGGACCGACCTCCACATCAACCGCTGGGACACGTGGTCGTCCGAGCGCGTCCAACCGCCGCTGACGCTCGGCCACGAGCTCTGCGGGACCGTGGTCGCGGTCGGCAAGACCGTGTCGAACGTCGAGGAGGGCGCGTACGTGTCGGCCGAGAGCCACGTCACGTGCGGGGTCTGCTTCCACTGCCGGACCGGGAACGCACACATGTGCGAGCGGACGCGGATCCTCGGCGTCGACCGCGACGGCGGCTTCGCCGACTACGCCGCCGTGCCCGCGTCCGTCGTCTGGACGAACGACCGCGCGAAGCTCCCGCCGGAGATCGCCTGCCTGCAGGAGCCGTTCGGAAACGCCGTCTTCGCGACCTCGACGCAGGAGCTCGCGGGGCGCGCGGTCGCGATCCTCGGGTGCGGCCCCGTCGGCCTGTTCGCGATCGCGATCGCGCGGGCGTTCGGCGCCGGACGGCTGCTCGCGTCCGACCACGTGCCGTTCCGGATCGAGCTCGCGAAGAGCCTCGGCGCGGACGACGTCGTGAACTTCGACGACGTCGGCGACGTCGGCGGCTGGTTCGCGGAGCAGAACGAGGAGGTGGGCATGGGCGTCGTCTTCGAGATGTCCGGCGCGCTCCGGGCGATCGAGGATGCGTTCCGGATCGTGCGCCACGGCGGGCACGTCGTCCTCTTCGGCATACCCGCACAGCCCGCGACGATCGACGTCGCGGAGTCGCTCATCTTCAAGAACCTGACCGTGACGGCGGTGAACGGCCGCCGGATCTGGGAGACGTGGTACACGACACGCTGGCTGCTCGAGCACGGCGTCGTCGACCTGCGCCCGCTGATCACCGCGGAGCTGCCGCTCGAGCGCTTCGAGGAGGCATTCGCGCTGCTCGACACCGGCGAGGCCTGCAAGATCGTCCTGCGACCGAACGGAGCCACGTGAACGCACGTCTTTCCGAGCAGGTGGGAGCCCTCCTCGACGGGCTGCGCGAGGAGCGGACGTACAAGCACTTCAACACGCTCTCCTCGCCGCAGGGGCCGGTCGTCGAGATGGCGGGGCGCGGTGAGGTCGTCGTCCTCTCCTCGAACAACTACCTGGGGCTGGCGGCGCATCCGGAGGTCGTGCGCGCGGGCATCGAGGGTCTCGAGCGCTACGGCGCCGGGACGGCGTCGGTGCGCTTCATCTGCGGGACGTTCGCTCCGCACCTCGAGCTCGAGCGGGCGCTCGCCGACCTGTCCGGGACCGAGGCCGCGCTCACGTACGTCTCGTGCTGGAACGCGAACGAGGCCGTGATCCCGACGCTCACCGACGAGACGACGGTGATCCTCACCGACGAGCTGAACCACGCGAGCATCATCGACGCGGTTCGTCTCTCCCGGCCGGCGAGCAAGGTCATCTACCCGCACTCGGACATGACCGCGCTCCGCGACGGCCTCGCCTCTGCTCCGCGCGAGGCGCGCAAGCTCGTAGTCACGGACGGCGTCTTCTCGATGGAGGGCGACCTGGCGAAGCTCCCGGAGATCGTGGAGCTGGCGCGGGAGTACGACGCGATCGTGATCGTCGACGACTCGCACGGCGTGGGCGTGCTCGGTGAGACCGGCCGCGGAGTGGTGGAGCACTACGGCCTCCTCGGAGATATCGACGTGCTCACCGGGACGCTCGGGAAGGCGCTCGGCGGTGCGGCCGGCGGCTACGTCGCCTCCTCGGAGGAGGTCGTCGACCTGCTGCAGCAGCGCTCTCGCCCGCAGCTCTTCTCGAACGCGCTCCCTCCCACCGTCGCCTGCAGCGCCCTCCGCGCGATCGAACTCATGCTCGAGGACCCGTCGCTCCTGGCTCGCCTGCGCGAGAACACGCAGACCTTCAGGGCGATGCTCGTCGACGCCGGCTACGCGCCGCTCGCGGGCGAGGCGGCGATCGTCCCGATCATCGTCGGCGCGACCGCCGACGCGATCGCGATGTCGGCGCGACTCCTCGACGACGGCGTGTTCGTGACCGGGTTCGGATTCCCCGTCGTCCCCGAGGGCACCGCGCGGATCCGCGTGCAGATGTCGGCGGCGCTCGAGCAGGAGCACCTCGAGCGGGCGATCGAAGCGTTCAGGCGCGCCCGCGCGGCATAGGCTCCGCGATCTTCGCCAGAGCCGCCTCGATCCAGGCGGCGCCGGACCACGGCGTCTCGGGCATGTCGAGCGTGATGCCGTCGACCTCGACCTCGATCTCGCGGCGCTCCTGGAAGAAGCAGACGAGGTCACGCACGAGCTCGGACTCGTGCAGCGGCTCCTCGTAGCTCCACGCGACGGCGGGGAAGCGACCCGCCGGCGTCACAGCGTCCCAGTACGTCGCGTGGCCCTTGTAGGCGCACACGGTCACGAGCGGGCTCGCCTCGAGGAGCTCCGTCCTGACGTCGTCGCGGGGGAGGTAGTAGCGCGGCGGCAGCGCGGTCTCGAAGAGGATCCGCGGCCGCGAGCTCTCGGCGACGACCTCCCCACCGATCCGGATGCGAACGCTGCGCGAGCTCCGAAGGATCTCGATTCGGTGGAACGGGTCGTGCGGGTGCCCGAGGAGCTCCTCGTCCTCTTCGAGCCAGCGATCTGCTGCCGTCCACGGGACGTTGACGTAGCCGTCCGCCTCCGGCTCGCGCTCCGCCTCGATCGCGACGTCGTCGGCCGGGAACGCGTAGCGGGGGAGACGTCCCGTCTCGTGCACGAGCACCGCCCGCTCGCTGTCGACGAGCAGCGAGTCGTTCGCGAACGCGCGCACGCGCCGCGGCCACGGCTCCACGTACACGACGCGCTCGGGCGGCTCGAAGCTCAGCTGGCCCGCTCGCCGCGAGCCGAACGGGCCGGTGCCTGTCGTGAGACCCATCGCCCGATAATGCCCGCGTGACCCATCCCGGGAGAAGGAGTTCCGGCCCCACGAGCGAAGCGACCGCCCATGGGAGTAAACATCGTGGGCCTCGGCCTTCTCGTCGCGGGCATCATCTTCCTCATCGTCGGCGGTGTCGTCTGGTGGATCCTCGGCGTCATCTGCCTGATCGGGGGCGTCGGTGCTCTCTTCATGACGTATCAGCGCCGCCGGCGCGCTGCCTAGCGTTCCGGCGCTCTTTCCTCGAGCGGCGCAACTCGTCGGGCCGCCCGTCATCGGGCGGTCCGACCGCCACTCATTTGCAGAAGCAGTTGCACAAGACGGCTCGGAAGGTGAAAACTGTCCGGGACGGAGGCATGGGTGAAGTCTGACGTCGCAACGGGTGTCACCGAGCGGGCCGAACGCCGCCCGTATGCGGCCGACCGTCGCTCGGGCCGAATCCTCGCCGTGCAGCTCCTCGGGCCGGTCACGATCCTCGGCGGGCTCGTGTGGGCCGTCGTCCAGCCGTACCGCATCGCGTTCCTCCACCCACAGGGGAAGAACCTGTACGACTTCCTCGCCCAGCCGCCGCTCCTCGTCGTGCTCGTCGGCGTGCTCTTCGCGCTCCTGATCGCGCCGGGACTGGTGCAAGACCTCGAGAAGGCCAAGCGTGGTCCCCAAGGCTGAAATCTCCCACTGGTTCTTCGCCTCGCTGTTCCTCATGCTCGGGCTCATCCTGCTCGCGGAGACGATCGTCGGGACCGAGGTGTTCCGCCGCCGACGCTGGCGCGCCTACCTCTGGCCGTCGCTCGCGCTCTCGGCCGGCGTCCTCCTCTGGATCGTGGTGATCTTCTCGACGTTCTCGACGATGCACCTCCTGGCCCACTCGGCCTGGGCGGAGGCGGCGATGATCGCGGGCGCCGTGCAGCTCGCCGTGGTGCGCGGGAAGCTCTCGAGCCCGCGGTGGGCGCTCGTGTCCGCGCTCGCATTGCTCCTCTCCGGGATCTCCTTCCTCGTCCACGAGCAGAACACGTGGCTCTTCTCGCGGGCGGCATTCCTCCACCACGCGATCGGCTGGACGCTGATCGCGTGCGTCGTCTTCCCGATCGGGATCGCCTTCCGGCCGCAACGCGGCGTGTGGCAGGCGGGGTTCGCGCTCACCTTCGTCGCCGTCGCGGTGCTGCTCTACGCCGACCGCGACCTCGCGCCGATCTTCGGGCACCTGTCCGACTTCGCGAGGACACCGTCTCGATGAGGCGTGCCGCCGGGCTCGCGGCGGCGGTGCTCGTCGCGCTCGCGCTTCCCGCGGTGGCCGCAGCGCACGCGACCCTGTCCCAGGCGACGCCGGCGACGCAGGCGGAGATCCAGACCCCGCCCAAGAGAGTTCGACTCCGCTTCGACCAGGCGATCACGGCGATCTCGAACTCGATCGTGGTCTACGCGCCCGACGGGCGTCTCGTCTCGGGTACGACGAGATCGATCGGCGACGGCCATGTGATCGTCGTGCCCGTCTCGGGGCTCCGGCGAGGCCGGGCCTACACCGTACGCTGGCGGGTCACCTCGGCCGACGGCCACTCGCCCGCCGGTGTGTTCACGTTCGGCGTCGGCGTGAAGGCGCCGCCCCCGACCCAGGCCGTGGGCGCGGGCGCGACGACGTGGAAGGACGACGCCGCTCGCTGGGGGCTCTTCGCAGCGCTCGCGTTCGTGATCGGCCCGCTCGTCCTCCGGCTCGTCGTTCTCCGCGGCGAGGTCCCGCTGCCGCTCGAGAAGCGGATCAACGTTCTGACGACGGTCGCGGCCTTCGCGGCGATCAATGTCGGCATCGCCGCCTTCGTGCTGCGGGCCGCAAACGCGCTCCAGCTTCCGCTCGGAGACCTCCTGTACGGCGATCTCCAGCCGTTCGCCGAGAAGACGCGCTTCGGCCAGGCGTTCCTCGTGATGACGTTCGGCTTCGGGATCGTCGCCGCGCTCCTGATGCTCTCGTGGGTCTTCGACCGGATCGAGCCGAAGTGGGCCGCGCTCGCGCTCTCCGTCTTCCTCGTGTCGGGCCTCTCGCTGTCGAGCCACCAGGCGAGCGAGCCGAACTCGAGCAAGCTCACCGAGCTCGCGGACTGGCTCCACCTCGTCGCCGCCTGCGTCTGGGTCGGAGGGGTCGTGACGCTGGCGTTCTGCGTGTGGCCGGCGGCGCCCTCGTTCCGCCGCCGCGCGTTCATCGGCTTCTCGAAGATCGCCGTCGGGCTCGTCGGAGTGATGGTGATCGCGGGCGCGTATCTCGCCTACGTGCGGCTTCCGGAGGTCTCCGACCTGTGGACGACGGATTACGGCCGGCTCCTCCTCTTCAAGAGCATGCTCGTCGGCATCGCCCTCGCCTGGGGCGGCTTCCACCACACGTTCGTCCGGCCGAAGCTCGAGGCCGGCGAAGACCCGCACGTCCGTCCGAGCCTTGTCGGCGAGAGCCTGGTCGCGGTGACGGTCCTGCTTGCCGTCGCGCTCCTCGTGAACGCCGCTCCGCCCCCGGTCGAGCCGAGCTCCGGTCCGTCGGTGGCGGCAGGCTCCGCGCCGCACCGATAGGCCGGAGGGCTGGGTAGTGTGGGCCGGATGAGCGTCCGGCACGCTCACGCTCACACGCACGGTTCGACGGGGCCTCGGGTCGACGCCGTCTCGGTGCTGGCGTTCGCCCTCGCGCTGAACGCCGCGTACACCGTCTTCGAGGGAGCGGCGGGCTTCTTCACCGGCAGTCTCGCTCTCCTCGCGGACGCCGGACACAACCTGTCCGACGTCTTCGCCCTCGGGATCGCGCTCGTCGCCGCCTGGCTCGCGCGGAGGCCGCCGACGTCCGAGCGGAGCTTCGGGTTCATGCGCGCCGAGATCCTCGCCGCCTTCGTGAACGCGGTGGTCCTCGTCGTCATCGCGGTCGCGATCGCGATCGAGGCGCTGCGCCGCTTTGGCGACGCCCCCGACGTTCCCGGCGGCTGGCTCGTGGTCGTCGCCGCGATCGGGATCGTCGTCAACGGAGTGGGGGCGGCCGCGGTCTTCCGCGGGAGTGCCGAGAACCTCAACCTCCGCGCCTCGTTCATCCACCTCGCGGGCGACGCGCTCGGGTCCGTGCTCGTGATCGCGGCCGGGCTCGTGATCATCGCGACCGGGTTCGAGGCAGCCGATCCGATCGCGAGCCTCTGCCTCGCAGGGCTCATCCTCTGGAGCGCCTGGGGGGTGCTCCGCGAGTCGACGGCGATCTTGATGGAGGGAGCGCCGAGCGGCCTGGGCACGGACGAGGTGGCGCAGGCGATCCTCTCGGTGCCGGGAGTCGAGAGCGTCCACGACCTCCACGTGTGGACGATCTCGAGCGGCTTCGCCGCGCTCTCCGCACACGTGCTCGTGCGCCAGGAGGAGGACTGCCACGCTCGCCGACGCGAGCTCGAGGACGTCCTCCACCGCCGGTTCGGGATCGACCACACGACGCTCCAGGTCGACCACTCGGCCGACGAGCTGCTCCAGATCACGCGTCAGTGACGGGCGTCGCGCGGCCCGCCGGCAATCCGGCGCTGCGAGACGGCCCGTACAGTGGCGGCACCGGTCATGTCCGCCTCCTCGACTCCCTCCGACGGCACTCGGAAGCGGCACCGCGCCCTCGCATGGGCGCTCGTCGCAGTCGCCCTCGTTGCCGGCGCCGGAGTCGCGGTCGGCGGCTGGGCGCTCACCCGGTCGAGCTCGGGCTCCCCGGGCGTCTCCGCGATCGACATCGAGCCGGCCGGCCCGCCGTCGGTGCTGACGAATGGGTTCGTCGGGCTCCCTCTCGCCGGGCACGACCGCGACGTCCTCGTCGGGATCGGTGCCCGTCCGCGTGGACCCGTCGACGTCGTCGTCATTCCGAGCGACGAGAGCGACGTCGTGCCTGCCGACGTCACGCTCGTCCACGGCGCCACGCGCGCGAGCGGCTCGTCGGCGACGTCGTGCGGAGCGCGGTGCCTGCGCTTCCCGCTGCGTGCTCTCGGCGGCACGCCGTCGAGCATCGCCGTCACCGTCGACCAGCCCGGGAAGCCTGCGGCCACGGTGCGATTCGCGTTGCCCGCCCGGCTACCCGCGAACGCGGATCGCCTGTACCGGGCGGCGCGCGCGCGGATGCTCGCGCTCGCCTCGCTGTCGATGCACGAGACGCTCGGCTCGGGGCTCGCTCCACCGGTCGTCTCGACGTGGACCTTCGGCGCTCCCGATCGGATGAGCTACGAGATCGCGGGCGGCTCGAAGGCGGTCGTCATCGGCACGAAGCGCTGGGACCGGGCGGACGGCAAGTGGACCCGAAGCACGAGCTCCCCGCTCCGACTCCCGGCGTATCCGTGGCAGGTGGTGACGGGCGCGCGGCTGCTCGGAAGCGCGCATCTCGGCGGCCGTCCCGTGCGCCTGCTCGCCGCGCTGAAGCCGGGCGCGGAGTTCCCGACGTGGTTCGTCCTCTACGTCACTCCGGGCGGCGACGTGCTGCGGATGAGAATGGCGACGACGGGCCACTTCATGGTCGACACGTACGGGAGGCTCGACTCGGCGCCCCCGATTCGTCCTCCCGCCTGACGTCTACGGGACGAGAACCGCCGCGCCTCGGAGCGCGCCGTTGCGAAGCCGTTCGAGTGCCTGCTCGGCGTCTTCGAGCGGAAACGTCTCGACCTCCGTCCGCACGGGCACGGTCGGCGCGAGCGCGAGGAACTCCTCGCCGTCTGCGCGGGTGAGGTTTGCCACCGACCGGACGACCCGCTCGCCCCAGAGGCGCTCGTACGGGAAGGACGGAATGTCGCTCATGTGGATCCCGGCGCAGACCACCGAGCCGCCCTTGCGGACGTGTCGGAGCGCGGCTGGCACGAGGTCGCCGACCGGCGCGAAGACGATGACCGCATCGAGCTCGTCGGGAGGGCCGGTCGTCGCGTCTCCCGCCCACACCGCACCGAGCCGGCGCGCGAACGCCTGGGTCTCGTCGTCTCCCGCGCGCGTGCCCGCATACACCCGGCGCCCCTGCGCGACGGCGACCTGGCACACGATGTGCGCCGAGGCGCCGAAGCCGTAGAGCCCGATCGTCTCGCCGTCTCCCGCGAGTCGCAGCGAGCGGTAGCCGATGAGGCCCGCGCAGAGGAGCGGCGCTGCCTGCTCGTCCGCATAGGCGGCCGGAAGCGGGAAGCAGAAGCGCTCGTCCGCGACCGCGAGCTCCGCGTACCCACCGTCGACGTCGTAGCCGGTGAAGCGGGCGGCCTCGCAGAGGTTCTCCCGTCCGGCGCGGCAGTAGCGGCAGTCGCCGTCCGTCCAGCCCAACCAGGGGATGCCGACGCGCGTGTCCGGCTCGAAGCGCTGGCCGCCCGCGACGACCTCGCCGACGATCTGATGCCCGAGCACGAGCGGGAGCTTCGGGCGCGAAAGCTCGCCGTCGACGATGTGGAGGTCGGTGCGGCAGACGCCGCATGCGCGCACACGAACGAGCACCTGTCCCGGCTCCGGGCTCGGGTCCGGCAGCTCGGTCGCGCGGAGCGGCCCGCCGGGTGCGTCGAGGATCAGCGCGCGCATCTCGCACCATCGTCACGCCCGGGGTCGCGCACTGCAACGCCGGGTCTCATCGTCGTCTCATCCGCGCCGGTTACCCCCTGTGCAAGCGTATGGAGGGACGGCAGATGAGCAGGTGGATCAAAGCGCTGGCCGCAGGCCTTCTCGTAACGACCGCTGTTGCGCCCGCGACCGCCGCGCCGGGGCAGACTGCCTCGAGCCCGAGCGCTTTCGCGCGCTCGGTGACCAACCCGTGGTTCCCGCTCCGGGTCGGCGCGACCTTCGTCTACACGGGCGTGAAGGACGGCAAGCCGTCGCGCGACGTCGTCCACGTGACGAGCACGACGAAGGTCATCCAGGGAGTCCGCTGCACCGCGGTCAGCGACAGGCTTTTCCTCGCCGGCAAGCTCGAGGAGCGCACGACGGACTGGTACGCGCAGGACAAGGCCGGCACCGTCTGGTACTTCGGTGAGAACACCGCCGAGCTCGACGCCAAGGGACACGTCACGAGCACCGAGGGCACCTGGAGCGCGGGTACCGACGGAGCGAGCGCCGGCGTCTTCATGCCCGCGCACCCCCGCGTCGGCCAGCGCTTCAGGCAGGAGTACCTCAAGGGCCAGGCCGAGGACCACTTCCAGGTCTTGAGCCTCACGGCGACGGTGAGGACGCCAACGGTCACGTCGGAGAAGGCGCTGCTCACCAAGGAGTGGACGCCGCTCGAGCCGGGCGTAATCGACCACAAGCTGTATGTGAAGGGCGTCGGCCTCGTCGACGAACGGACGATCAAGGGCGGGGACGAGCGCGACTCGCTCGTCAGCCGGAGCGGCTGAGAGGGAGAGCGAGCCAGACGTCGGCGCCGCCGTCCGGGCGGTCCGCGGCGCCGGCATCTCCGCCATGAGCCCGGGCGACCACCTGGACGATCGCCAGCCCGAGCCCGCTTCCCGGCCCCGTGCGGGCCTCGTCTGCCCGCGAGAAGCGCTCGAACGCGCGCGGGACGAAGTCCGCCGGCAGACCGGGCCCCCGGTCGACGACGTGAAGCTCGAGAACGCCGTTGCGCGCCGTCGCCTCGAGCCCGATCGGGCCGCGTCCGTGGCGGAGCGCGTTGTCGACGAGGTTGCCGAGCGCCTGCTCGAGGCGGGTCTCGTCGGCGTCGACCTCGAGCCCGTCGACCGGCCCCACGACGAGCTCGCGGCCCGCCTCCGCGGCCCGAGCCGCATACCGGCGCTGGACGCCGTCGAGCAGCCCGGCGACCGAGAGCTGCCGCACGCGCAGCGGCAGGCGGCCCCGGTCGGCGCGCGCCAGGACGAGGAGGTCCTCGGCGAGTCGAGCGAGGCGGTCGGTCTCCTCCGAGGCCGAGACGAGCGCCGCCCGGAGCTCCTCGGCGCTCCGCTCGCGGCGAAGCGCCAGCTCGAGCTCGGTCCGCAGCATCCCGAGCGGCGTCCGAAGCTCGTGGCTCGCGTCGGCGACGAAGCGCCGCTCGTGCTCGAACGCCGTCTCCAGCCGGTCGAGCATCTCGTTCAGCGTCTCCCCGAGCCTGCGGATCTCGTCGTCGGCGGGTGGGACCGGGAGCCTCGTGCCAGTGTCGGTCGCGTGGATCTCCGACGCCTGCTTGCGCATGGACTCGACGGGCCGGAGCGCGAGCGCCGCGAGCAGGTAGCCGCCGGCCGATGCCAGCGCGAGCGCGAGCGGACCGCCGATCAAGAGCGCGACGACGAGGCCGTCGAGCGCCTCGTTGCGGCTCTCGAGCGAGGTTCCGACGACGACGACGAGCGGAGCCTCTCCCGCGCGCCGGACGGGCGACGCGAGAAGCCGAGCCGCCGCATCCGAGCCGGGAATCTCGTCGTGGTCGACGAGAAGCGGACGCACGAGCGAGCGCCGCACCTCGTCGGCCGAGAGGAGGCGCACGCGGCCCGGAGCGGGCGTCGCATCCACCACGCGACCACTCGCGTCGACGATCTGCGCGAGGCTCTCACCTTGGCCGGCCAGGTCGAGCCGCTCGCCCGCGTCGACATCCGACTGCCGGACGAACGCGACGACCGCAGCGGAGCGTGCGCGGAGGCCGTCGTCGATTGCCTGGTCGAGCGACGAGGCGAGCCGGGCGTGAAGGAACGCTCCCATCGCCACGAGCAGCGCCGCCATCGCCACGGCGAACGCCAGCGCGAGCCGCCAGCGAATCGGGATCCGGGCGAGGCGGCTCACCCAGAGCCTCCGTCGCGGCGAAAGCGGTACCCGATCCCGCGCACCGTCTCGATCGACGCCGTGCCGAAGGGGCGGTCGATCTTCTCGCGCAGGTAGCGGACATACACGTCGACCACGTTCGAGCGGTTCTCGTAGTCGTACTCCCACGCGTGCTCGAGGAGGTCGAATCGCGAGAGGACCGTCCCCGGCCGGCGCATGAACGCTTCGAGCAGCCCGAACTCGCGCGTCGAGAGCGCGACCTCGGCGTCGCCGCGCCAGACCTGTCTCGTCCGCGGATCCAAGCGCAGGGAGCCCACCTCGAGCACGACGGGACGCTCGATCGGACCGCGCCGCTGGAGCGCGCGCAGGCGCGCGAGCAGCTCCGCGAACGAGAACGGCTTGGTGAGGTAGTCGTCGGCGCCGCCGTCGAGGCCCGCGATCCGATCGTCCACCGCGTCTCGCGCGGTCAGCATGAGCACCGGCGCCCACACGCCCTGCTCTCGCAGGCGCCGACACACGGCGAGCCCGTCGAGCCTCGGGAGCATCACGTCGAGCACGATGGCGTCGTACTCCGTCGCCGCTCCGCGCACGACCGCCTCGAGTCCGTCGCCCACGACGTCGACCGCGTAGCCCTCCTCCGTCAGCCCGCGCCGGAGCAAGGCCGCCATCTTCAGCTCGTCCTCGGCGACAAGCACGCGCACCCGCGGATTGTCGCCGAGACGATGAGAGAACGATGAGAGCTACAGGACCAGCTGGCCGCGCACCGTGCCTGCGCGCTCATGCCGTGCGACCACGCCGACGCGGGAGCCGGCGGGTGCCTCCACGACCCACTCGACGAGCACGCGGTTCGACGTCGAGAGGTCGTTGTTCCACCAGATCACGCTCCGGAGCTCGACGCGGCCCTCGAGCTGGCCGGCCTCCTCGCGCTCCTTTCCGGTCACGATCCGACCGCCGGTGGGAAGCTCGAGCTCGACCTCGATCGGCCGCACGGCCTTCCTCTCGAGCGCCCTCTGGCTCACGTTCGTCGGGAGCCAGCCGCCGTTCTCGAGCACGAGCCGCAGCCGATGTGCGCCCTCTCCGACGGGTTCCGACTCGAACGACGCGAGCTCGAGCCGGGGCGAGACGAGGGCCAGGAAGAGTGCGAAGTCGGCGTGCGGAGCCACTTCCGCCTCGAGACGCGAGAACGGCGGGTTGAACCAGAAGCGGACGATGTCCCAGCCGCCGAGCTCGACCTGCCCGAGCTGCGGGTGCTCGAAGGGATACCAGTCGACGTAGCCGTAGCCGAGCTCGTCGGCGAGCTTCACGACCGCGAGCTCGTCCTCGGGCGAGTGGTCCCGGATCCAGTTGATCGCGTGGTAGTCCGAGAGGCCGGCCGCACGCTGCGGGCTCCAGAACTCCGTGACCCACGCGAACGCACCCAGATGGTCGTACACCCAGTCGACGTCGCCGCCCTTGATCACCAGCTTCGGGTGGTACTTGAAGTCGTGGAAGATCGAGATCGCGGGGTATCCGGTGAGCCTCGTCGCCTCCTCGCCCATGCGCTCGAAGGCGCGCAGGTCCGGAACCGGGAAGTCGTCGTCCGGATGGCCGGACCACGGACGGAGATGCACGCCGCTGAAGGTGTGGTAGCCGATGTAGCCGGTGATGTTCGGCCGGGCGAGTATCGCCTCGACGAGCGCACGCACCTCCGGCTCCGAGGTGGGGAACGGCCCGGCGCCCTGCTGCTCCGCCTCGGGCGCCCAGTCGGCCGGCCAGTTGCGGTTGAGGTCGAGACCCTCGAGCGCGGGTGCGATCGGGATCGTCACGCCGTCCCAGTTCCGGATCGTCCCCTCGGGGAGCACCCGGAAGAACTCGCCCTCCACGTCGTCGGGCCCGCGGGAGATCAGTACTCGCGAGTCCTCCGGATGCGCCTTCCAGGCGCCGTTCGGGTCGCGTATCCGCATGAAGAGAACCCGCCCGTCGCCGTCGACGTCCTCGCGCTGCAGCCCGTCCACCGGCTCCTCGCGTGGATACGGGCGGAGGCTCGAGCGGCGCCAGCGCCCGTCCGCGAGCACCGCCTCCGGGCCGTCGGGATTGACGCGCGGGACGACGTAGAAGCAGCGCGTGTCGAGCGCATGCGTGACCCGCTCGTCCGTCCCGTGGCCGTGCAGGAGGCGGTCGAGCAGGTTGAGCGCAGCCGTCGTGCCCGTGAACTCGGACGCGTGGATCTGCGCGTGGACGATCACCGCCGGCTTCTCCTCGGGCGGCCCCGTATCGAGGTTCGTGACCGTAACGAGCGGGATCTCGCGACCCTCGTACGAGGTGCCGATCGACTCGATGGTGCACAGACGCGGGAACTCGGCCGCCCAGGCGGCGAGCGTCTCCTGAAGCTCCGCGTAGGTGTAGAAGCGCTCGAACTGGACGCGCACGAGCGCGGACGCTAGTCGAATACCCTCACGGCGTGCGCGAGCTCGTCGACTACCGCTCCGAGTTCCCGATCCTCGAGCACACGACCTATCTGATCAACCACTCGCTCGGCGCCATGCCGCGGAAGGCGGCGGAGCGCGTCGCCGAGTACGCGCGTACGTGGGGCGAGCGCGGGATCCGGGCCTGGGGCGAGGGCTGGTGGGAGCTGCCGTGGACGGTGGGCGACCAGATCGGGCGCATCGTGGGCGCGCCGGGCGGCTCGACGGTGATGCACCAGAACGTCGCGATCGCGGAGGCGGTCGTCCTCTCCTGCTTCCATCCCGTCGATCCGCGCCGCAACCGGATCGTCTACGAGCGGGCGAACTTCCCGTCCGTCCGGTACCTGTACCAGGCCCGCTCCGACCTCGAGGTCGTTGTCTGCGAGGACGGACAGGAGATCGTCGAGCGAATCGACGAGCGCACGCTCCTCGTCCCGATCAGCCACGTCCTCTTCAAAGACGCCGAGATCCAGGAAGTCGAGCCGATCGTCCGCCGCGCGCACGAGGTCGGGGCGCACGTCGTGCTCGACTGCTACCAGTCGGCGGGGATCGTCCCGCTCGACGTGAAGGCGCTCGGAGTCGACTTCGCCGTCGGCGGCTCCGTCAAGTGGCTCTGCGGCGGGCCGGGGAACGGCTGGCTGTACGTCCGGCCCGACCTCGCCGAGCGCCTCGAGCCGACCTACACCGGCTGGCAGGCGCACGCGCGGCCGTTCGCGTTCGAGGAGGAGATGGAGTACGCCGGAGGAGCGCGGCGCTTCCTCACCGGGACGCCGAACGTCGCGGCGCACTACGCCGGAACGGCCGGGTACGACCTGGTCGAGGAGATCGGCGTCGCGCGCATCAGGGAGAACTCCCTCCGCCAGACCCAGCTGCTGATCGAGCTCGCCGACGATGCGGGGTTCGAGGTGCGAAGCCCGCGGGAGCCCGAGCGCCGGGGCGGCACCGTGACGGTGAACGTCCCCGAGTTCCCGGCCGTGCATGCCGAGCTAACCGCGCGGGAGATCCTGTGCGACTTCCGCCCGGGCGCGGGCATCCGCCTCGGCCCGCATTACTTCACGACGGACGACGAGATCCGCTTCGCGATCGCCCAGATCGCCGACATCCTCGAGACGGGCGCCTACCGCCGCCACGAGGGCGCGGTCGCCGTCCACTGACGAAGACGAGCGACGCTACTTCTTGCAGGCGGCAGCGATGTCGATGCGACCGAGGACCGGCTGGAGGACGTAACAGCCGAAGCTCTTGGAGACGAAGTCGGCCCGGGCGCCGTTCAGGAACGGCGCCCACGGGGGGTCGTCGCGCATCATCTCGACATCCAGGCTCGCCCATGCTTTTCGGCGGGCTGCGCCGCTCACGCGGTCGATGCGCTCGATCGCTCGGTTGTACTTCGGGCGGTCGAAGTAGGCGATGTTGTCGTTCCCGTTCGCCGTGATCGTCGATCCTTCGAGCAGCGGAACGAAGAAGGTGCTCGGGTCGGGGTAGTCCGCCGACCAGCGACCCGTGACGACGTCGAACGGCTCACCGCGGGTGCCCGCCTTGGTGAACATCGCGCCGGGGTTGGGGAAGTACGTGATCTCGACGTCGATTCCGAGCCGCTTCAGGTCGAACCGGAAGATCTGCGCCCAGATTGCGAAGAAGGAGGGGGTCGTCGTCGTGTAGAGGACGAGCTTCTCGGGCTTGTAGCGCGCCTTGGCGAGGAGCGCTCTCGCTTTCGCGACGTTGCCCGCCGTCGCGCTTCCGAGCGGGTAGATGCTCGCCGGCTGGGCCATCGCCGGCGGCAGGATCTGATCGGTGGACTTGCCACCGAGGAACCCGGAGGCGCTGACGAGCGCGGGACGGTCGATGGCCCAGTTGATCGCGCGTATCAGCGGGATCTGCCCGGGGCCCTTGAACGCTTTCCGATCATGGTTGAAGGCGAAGTAGCCCGTGGCGAGCGTGGGGCTGAAGAAGAACCGGCCGCCGGGCTTGTTGATTCCGTACCGATGGGCGAGTTCTTCGTAGTCCTGGGTCGAGAGGAACTCGCAGTAGTCGACCTGGTCCTGCTCGACCTCCTGCCGGCACGCGGCCGAGCTCAGCCCGACCGACCAGATGACCCGGTCGACGTTCGCTGGCCTCGGTCCGCGGTAGAAGCGGTTCCGCTCGAGCACGAGCTGACGGTTCGGGACGCGCGAGGCGATGTAGTAAGGCCCCGAGCCCAGCTGGTCGGTGATCTCCTTCGGGGGAGTGCCGACCGACACGGGGCAGAACCCGGGCATCGTTAGGCGTGAGACCAGATCGGGGAGTGGCCGGGTCGTTCGGATGCGGAGGGTGTACGGACCGAGCGCCCGAACGCCGGAGACTGTCGCCGCCTTGCCTGCGAGCACGGCATCGACGCCCACGATCTCTTGCATGTACGTCGAGTAGAAGGAGTCCAGCCTCGGATCGGCGTCACGGTTGATCGCTGCGACGAAGTTGGCCGCGGTGACCGGCTGGCCCGTGTCGAAGTGGTAGCTGCGCCTGAGTTCGATCGTCTGCGTCTTCCCGTCGGCCGACACCTTCGGGAAACTGCGTGCGACTTCCGGGACGACGAGCGTGCCTGCACGTCCGGTCCGGTCGGGCACGTTGTAGAGCTTGGCGCAGGTGGCGAAGTCGATCATTATCGACTGTGGCCCACCTGCGAGAGCCGGGTCGACGGAGTCGATGTCGAAGGTCGAGCTCAGGCGGAGGGTTCCGCCTTTCTGCGCCGACGCAGAGACACCCCCGGCGGCGAGCACACCGGTTGCAACGACGAGGCCTGCCAGTGCGAGCCACACGCGGTACCCCACCTCGTCTCCTTTCCGCGCGGATCGTAAGTCGTCGGTCGGGAGGAGTAAAGCTCAGGAACGCGGCTGGCCCGGGCTCGTCCACACGGAGCCGTACGCGGCGACCACGCCGCCCGGCGCGTTTCCGATGCGGATGACCTTCGGGTTGCCGCCGCCGGTATCGATGCGCGAGAGGGTCCCATCTCCACTGTTTGCAACCCACACGGCACCCTCCCCCAAGTCGACGCCGCTCGGCCCCTTGCCGACGGGGAACGTCTGCGTCTGCGAACCGGACTGCGCGTCGAGCTTCGAGAGCGTCGAGCTGGAGCTAGCCGCGTACCAGGCAGCGTTCGCGCCGAGCGCGATCGACGCGGTCTCGCTCGAGGGCTGCGAGCCGATCGAGCTCGAGCCGAGCTGGAGCCCGGTCGCGGCATCGAGCGTCACGACGCCGGTAGAGCCGGCCACCCAGACCGTCCCCGCGCCGGCCGCGAGTGAGAGAGCATCGAGCCCGTCGACGAGCTCGTGAGCCTTTCCGCTCCTCGGATCGATGCGCCAGATTCCACCGGCTGCGGGATCGATCGCCCAGACGGCATCGTCTCCAACCGTCAGCGGCTGGAGCCGGTAGAGGACCGGCGACTGTGCCGTGCTGCCGTAGTGGATCGTCTGTTGCAGATCTCCCACCGTCGGCCCGAACTCGAGTACGACCTCTTTGGTGCCGCGGAGGACGGCGACCCAGACACCGCCTTCCCCGACGGCGAGCCCGAACGGGATCGCACCCGCGCCGACTGCGATCCCGAAGCCCTTCGTGGCCCGTGTGCGCGGATCGATCCTCCACAGCGTGCTCCCGTTCGGATCGACCACCCAGACGTACCCCTCACCCGCTGCGATGAGGTTGGACTTGAAGCCGAGATCCACGGTGTGGACGACCTTGTCCGACTTGGGGTCGACGACGGCGACCGAGCCCGGCCCGACGGTGACCGAGCTGCCGCCACGTGTCGAGGCAGCCACCGCGGCGACGATCCCTGCGAGGACGACGAGCGCGACGCCCACCGCGACCAGGAGAGTCCGCCTGTCGCGCGGGGATGCCGGCTCGGTTCGAGGAGGCGGGAACTGCGACGGAAGCCCGTCCACGACGAGCTGGGAGAGCGGCTCCGGCGCCGAGAAGTCCTTCAGCCGAAACGCCCCGAGGCTCCGCAGGTTCGTCTGGTCGTGATCGGAGAGGAGGGCTCGCGCAGAAGACGAGAGGAGCACCTGGCCGCCGTGCGCGCAGCCGCAGATCCGTGCAGCACGGGAGACGGCAAGGCCTACGTAGCGGTCCCCGGCGACCTCCGGATCGCCCGAGTGGATGCCCATCCGCACCCTGACCTGCGCATCGCCCGGCCATGTGTGAACGGCGATCGCCTGCTGTGCCGCAGCCGCACCCTGCATCGCGTCACGCGCCCTCGCGAACGCGACGAAGAACGACTCCGTCTGGCGGTCGACGACGACTCCTCCGTGGATCGCGAACGCTTCTTCGAGCAAGCGCCGATGCTCCGCCACGACCTCCTGGTAGCCGGATCCCAGCCGGTGCTGCAGCTGAGTCGACCCCTCGACGTCGGTGAAGAGGAGCGTGACCGTGCCGTGAGGGAGCTCGCTCACGCGCCGATTGTCACGTCGTGGTGGGCGATTCGCAAAACACCGGGCCCCGAGACACACGAAGCCCAAAAGGTGACCGCGTCACGAAGGCCGCCAGCCGAGCTCGCGCGAGATCGTCTCCGCGCGCTCGAGAAGGAGCGGGCGCGCGGCCTCGATCGCGGCAGCGTCGAACCGCGAGCTCGGGCCCTGCAGCGCGACGATCGCCTCGAGCTCGCCACGGCTCGAGCGGATCGGCGCGGCGATTGCGGAGAGCCCGGGCTCGCGCTCCTCGATCGCGTCCGCCCAGCCGCGCTCGCGCACGTCCGCGATCTGGCGCGCGAGTACCTGCGGATCCGTGATCGTCTGCGCCGTATAGGCGCGGAGCGGGCCGTCGGGGAGTTCTCGCCCCGAGAAGGCGAGCATCACCTTTCCGGCCGAGGTCGCGTGCGCGATCGACGGGCGCCCGAGGCGCGACACGGGCTGCACCTGGTGCGCGCCGGGGACGAAGTCGATGGTGACCGCGTCCTCGTCGCTCGGGACCGAGAGGGTCGCGGTCTCGCCCGTCGCCTGAGCGAGCGCGGCGAGATGCGGGCGCGCGACCTCGCGGACGTCGAGCCGCGCGAGTAGCGCGTTCGCGAGATGGACGAGGCGGATCCCGAGGCGGTAGCGGCCCGTCGCGGCAACGCGCTCGACGAGACCGGAAGCGGCGAGCGTCCCGAGCTGACGCGATACGGTGCTCGGCGTCATGCCGGTCCGCCGTGCGATCTCGTTCGTGCCGAGCTCACCGCCCTCGGCGACCGTGTCGAGAACAGCGAACGCTCGCTCGGCGGCGCCAATTCGGCGGGTGGACGGTTGACGAGTGCGCGCCATCGGACTATGGTCGTTGCGGATTCTGGCACGGTGTTGCTGAGAGTGCAATTCTAAGCGCGGATGTCGTTCCTCCTCCCGTGCCCCTATTGCGGTCCCCGGCCGGTCGACGAGTTCGCCTACTCCGGTGAGGTGACGCGGCGGCCGAAGGAGTCGCCGACGCTCTCCGAGCTCACCGACTACGTCTACTTCCGCGACAACGTCGCCGGGCCGCAGCGCGAGTGGTGGCAGCACCGCCTGGGTTGCGGCGAGTGGTTCCTCGCCGAGCGGGACACGCGCACGAACGAGGTGCTCGACGTCTTCCTCCCCGAGCCGGGCCGGTCGCGGTGAAGCGCAAGGAGATGAGGCTCCCACCGCGGGAGGGCGAGCGGATCGACCGCTCGCGCGAGGTCGCGTTCTTCTTCGACGGCTGGCGGGTCACGGGGTTCGAGGGCGACACGCTCGGATCGGCGGTCGCCGCGTCCGGGCGCCAGGTGCTCTCGCGCTCGTTCAAGTACCACCGTCCGCGCGGCCTCTACTGCTGCTCGGGTCACTGCCCGAACTGCCTGCTCACGGTCGACGGCGTCCCGAACGTGCGCGTCTGCGTCGAGCCGATCCGCGAGGGCGCGGTGGTCGCGCCGCAGAACGTCGTCGGCGGGCTGAACACCGACCTCATGTCGGCCGTCGACAAGTTCGGCGGGCCGTTCACGCCGGTCGGCTTCTACTACCGGACGATGATCCGCCCGCGCCGCCTGTGGCCGCTCTACGAGAAGTTCCTGCGGAACGCCGCCGGGCTCGGCCGCGTCGACGAGCACGGCGGGAGCTCGCGGCGCTACGACACCGAGCACCGGCGCGCGCGGGTGCTCGTGGTCGGCGGGGGCAGAGCGGGGCGGGCCGCAGCGACCGCGGCGGCGAAGGACGGTCCCGGCGTCGTCCTCGTCGACGAGAGCCTCGTTTTCGCCGGCGCGCTGCTCGACGGCGTGGAGGTGCTCGCGCCGGCACGAGCGCTCGGGATCTGGGAGGGGAACCTCGTCCCCGTGGAGCTGGGCACGACGATGCTTCGCTTTCGCGCGGAGCGAATCGTCGTCGCCACCGGGGCCCTCGAGCAGCCGCTCGTCCATCCCGGGAACGACCTGCTCGGCGTGATGCTTCCGGGCGGAGCGCGGAGGCTCGTCGGCGACTACTCGGTCAAGCCCGGCGACACGGCTGTCGTCGTCGCGGCCGACGACGAGGCGCTCGGCGTCGCGGCCGACCTCGAGGAGGCGGGCGTGGAGATCGCGCGCGTCGTCGACCTCCGCGAGGGGCGTCCACGGGACCTCGAGGCGCAGGGGCGGAAGGGACGCCTGCGGCGCGTCCTGATCGACGGACACCAGGTCGACTGTGATCTCCTCGTCGCGTCCTCCGGCCGCCAGCCTGCCTACTCGCTCCTCGCTCAGGCGGGTGCGCGCATCGAGTTCGACGGCGCGCTCGGAGCGTTCGTTCCGACCGACCTTCCCGACGGCATCGAGGCGGTCGGCTCCGTCACCGGCGAGGGACTCGAGCGAACGGACCCGACGCCGGCGTACGGCGGTTACGGGAAGTGCTTCGTCTGCATCTGCGAGGACGTCACGACGAAGGACGTCAAGCGCGCGATCGCGGAGGGGTTCGACTCGATCGAGCTCGCCAAGCGCTACACGACCGTGACGATGGGCCCCTGCCAGGGGAAGCTCTGCCAGCTCCCGAGCATCAAGCTCTACGCGCAGCAGGTGAACGCCTACGAGGCGGAGCTCGGGACGACGACCGCGCGCCCGCCCTGGGCTCCGGTCGAGATGGGCCTGCTCGCCGGGCGCAACCACGAGACGGCTCAGCGTACGTCGCTCCACTTTCGCCACGAGGAGGCGGGCGCGCGAATGATGTGGGCCGGGCCGTGGAAGCGCGCGTACGCCTACGGCGACCACCCCGAGCGCGAGGTCCAGGCCGTGCACGAGTCGCTCGGTGTCATCGACGTCTCCACGCTCGGGAAGCTCCTGGTCGAGGGACCCGATGCCGCTGCCTTCCTCGAGCGCCTGTACCCGAACCGGTTCGCGGACATGGCGCCGGGAAGGATCCGCTACGGCGTCCTCACCTCGGACGGCGGCCGGATCATGGACGACGGCACCGTCGCCCGCCTTCGGGACGACCTCTACTACGTGACGACGACCTCCACGGGCGCCGACGCGGTGACGGCCTGGTTCGAGTGGTGGAACGCGGTCTGGGGCTACGACGTCGACATCGTGAACGTGACGGGCGCGCTCGCCGCGCTCAACCTCGCCGGACCGCGGGCGCGGGAGGCGCTCGAGCGGCTCGTCGAGGATCCGGACGACGTCTCCGCCGAGGAGTTCCGCTACCTCGACGCGCGGCAGATCGAGGTCGCCCGCGTACCGTGCCTGGCGCTCCGGATCGGATTCGTCGGCGAGCTCGGCTACGAGCTCCACTTCCCGAGCCCGGCCGGCGAGCACGTGTGGGACGCGCTCGTCGCGGGGGGCGCGCGGCCGTTCGGCCTCGAGCCGCAGCGCATCCTCCGGCTCGAGAAGGCGCACATCATCGTCGGGCAGGACACGGACTCGGAGTCGAACCTCCTCTCGTCCGGGATGTCCTGGCTCCCGAAGCTCGACAAAGACGACTTCGTCGGCAAGTGGGCGGTCGAGCACTTCGGCGGGCGCGAGGAGCGCGAGCGCCTGGTTGGGTTCCGGATGGAGGAGGACGTCGTCCCGGCCGAGGGAGCGCAAGTCGTGATCGACGGCTACCCCGCGGGTCGCGTGACGAGCGCGAGGCGTAGTGAGCTCGTCGGCGAGGTGATCGGGCTCGCGTGGGTCCCCCCGGAGCGCGCAGATGCAGGCATGCGCTTCGAGGTCCGAGTCGAGCGGCGCATGGTCGGAGCACGCGTCATGCACGGCGCGTTCTTCGACCCCGCCGGGGAGCGGATGCGCGCATGAGCCCGGAGGTCGGCCCATGAGCGCGCTCGCGTTTCTCTCGCCGTTCGGCTGCGAGCCCGAGCTCCTGGCGTCGCCGCTCGCGCGCGCGCTCGCGGACGTCGATCCGGGAGTCGTCGACGATCTCTCGCTCGAGGGGAAGGTCGAGCTCCGCGGCGACGTGGACTCCGTCGTCGTGGGCGACGGCGAGGAGCTCGTGCGCCTCTCGGCGCGACGCGCCCTCCTCCTCACCGACGATCCGGCCGGTGCGATCGAACGCGTGCGTGCGGCGGGCGTCCGCGGCTACGACGCGACCGGCCTGCTCGCCGGGTTCGCCGTGCACGGCGTGCAGCTCATGCGTCGGCTCACCGACCTCGACCTCGATGCGCTGCCCGCGGCCGGGCCGTTCGCGCATGCGGCGGCGATCGTGCTCCGCGACGAGGACGACCGCTTCCGCGTCTACGTTCCCCAGGAGCTCGGGCACGACGTGATCCACGCCGTGCTCGACACGTACGAAGGGCTGGCGCCCGCGTGAAGGAGGTCTTCCAGGTCAGGCGGATGTGGCGACCGCGGCCCGAGCTCAAGCGCCGTTACGACGTCGTCATCGTCGGGGGCGGCTCGCACGGCCTGGCGACCGCGTACTTCCTCGCGAAGCGGCACGGGATCCGCAACGTGTGCATCCTCGAGAAGTCGTACATCGGCTCGGGCGCGTCGGGCCGGAACACGACGATCATCCGCGCGAACTACCGGACTCCCGAGGGCGCCGAGTTCTACCGCGAGAGCGTGAAGCTCTACCAGCGCCTCTCCGCCGAGCTCGACTTCAACCTCATGTTCTCGCAGCACGGGCACCTGACGCTCGCTCACTCGGACCGCGCGATGGTGACGATGCAGGAGCGGGCGGAGGTAAACCAGATCCTCGGGATCGACTCGAAGGTCGTCGGCCCGGACGTGATTCGCGAGCTCTGCCCCCAGATCGACCTCTCCGACCACCCCGCCTACCCGATCCTGGGCGCGCTCTACCACCCGCCGGGCGGGATCATCCGCCACGACGCCGTCGTGTGGGCGTTCGCGCGTGGTGCCGACCGCCTCGGCGTCGAGATCCACCCGTACACCGAGGTGACCGGCTTCGAGCGCGACGGCGATCGCGTGACCTCGGTCGAGACCACGCGTGGCCGGATCGAGTGCGGCCAGGTCGTGAGCGCAACCGCCGGCTGGTCGTCGCTCGTCGGCGGCCTCGCCGGGCTCCGCCTCCCGATCACGACGCACATCCTGCAGGCGTTCGTCACCGAGCCGATGAAGCCGTTCCTCGACGTCGTCATCGTCTCCTCGCAGCTCCACGTGTACGTGTCGCAGACCGACCGCGGGGAGTTCCTGATCGGCGCCGAGATCGAGCCGTACACGACCTACAAGAGCACGGGGACGCTGTCCTTCCTCGAGTACTCGTCGCGGCACGTGCTCGAGCTCTTCCCGCAGCTCGAGCGCGTGAAGGTGCTCCGCACCTGGACGGGTCTGTGCGACCTCTCGCCCGACTACAGCCCCATCCTCGGCCCCACCGAGATCGAGAACATGCACGTGTCGGCCGGCTGGGGGACGTACGGGTTCAAGGCAGCGCCGATCGTCGGGGTCACGCTCGCCGAGCTCGTCGCCTCGGGCAAGAATCCCGACCTGATCGCGCCCTTCGCACTCGAGCGCTTCCACACGGATACGCTCGTCTCCGAGCTCGCCGCAGCCGCCGTCAGCCACTGAGGAGAACGGAGATCAATGAAGACCGAGATGCCCACGAGCCTCGAGATCGCGCAGCAGGCGACGCTGCGGCCGATCGCCGACATCGCGGCCGACGCCGGCTTGCTCCCCGAGGAGCTCGAGCAGTACGGCCGGTACAAGGCGAAGGTCGACCTGTCCGTCATCGAGCGGCTCTCCGACGGTCCGGACGCGAAGCTCGTCAACGTCACCGCGGTCACCCCGACACCGGCGGGCGAGGGGAAGACGACGACGTCGGTGTCCCTCACCGAAGGCCTCGGCGTGCTTGGACGGAGCCCGGTGCTCTGCATCCGCGAGGCGTCGCTCGGCCCGGTCTTCGGGGTGAAGGGCGGCGCGGCCGGCGGCGGCTACGCGCAGGTCGTGCCGATGGAGGACCTGAACCTCCACTTCACCGGCGATCTGCATGCCATCACGGCGGCGAACAACCTGCTCGCGGCCATGATCGACGCGCACGTCCTGCACGGGAACGAGGCCAACCTCGACCCGCTCTCGATCTCCTGGCGGCGCTGCCTCGACATGAACGACCGCTCGCTCCGCGACGTCGTGACGGGGCTCGGCGGCCGGGCGAACGGCTACCCGCGGCAGACCGGGTTCGACATCACCGCCGCGAGCGAGATCATGGCGCTCGTCGCCGTCGCGCGCGATCTCGCGGACCTGCGGAAGCGGCTCGGCGCGATCACGATCGGGCAGACGTACGACGGCGAGCCCGTCACGGCCGAGCAGATCCGCGCCGCCGGCGCCCTGGCGGTGATCCTCAAGGAGGCGATCAAGCCGAACCTCGTGCAGACGCTCGAGGGGCAGCCGGCGTTCGTCCACTGCGGCCCGTTCGCGAACATCGCCCATGGCAACAACTCGCTCGTTGCCGACCGGGTCGCGCTCAAGCTCGGCGACTACGTCGATCACCGAGTCCGGCTTCGCGTCGGACATGGGCATGGAGAAGTTCTTCGACATCACCTGCCGCATGGGCGGCCTGCGACCGGACGCGGTCGTGCTCGTGGCGACCGTCCGCGCGCTGAAGCACCACGCGGGCGATCCGGACGGCGGGCTGGACGCGATCGAGATCGGAGCGCAGAACCTCGGCCGCCACATCGCGAACGTCAAGGGGTTCGGCCTCGAGGCGGTCGTCGCGGTGAACCGCTTCCCGACGGACACGGACGAGGAGCTCGAGGTCGTCCGCAAGCTCGCCCTCGAGCACGGGGCCTACGCGGCCGAGGTGAACGAGGCGTTCGAGCGCGGCGGCGAGGGCGCGACTGCGCTCGCCGAGGCGGTGATCGACGCCGCCGACCGCCCCTCGAGCTTCGACTTCGCATATCCGCTCGACGCGTCGATCGAGGAGAAGATCCGCGCGATCGCGACCAAGGTGTACGGCGCGGACGGGATCGAGCTGCTCCCGGCGGCGAAGCAGAAGGCGGCGGCGTTCCAGGAAGCCGGTCTCGGGAATCTCCCGATTTGCATGGCGAAGACGCACCTCTCGCTCTCGCACGACGCGAAGCTCAAGAATGCGCCGACCGGGTTCACGGTGCCGGTTCGCGACCTGAGGCCGTACACGGGCGCCGGGTGGATCGTCGCGCTCTGCGGCGACATGATGACCATGCCCGGCCTCGGGAAGACGCCCGCGGCGTTCGCGATCGACATCGACGAGTCGGGCGACACGGTCGGGCTCTTCTAGCGCACCGATCGTCGGAGCCGCGGTCGGATCTCGCGCTCCGACAGAGGTATCGACTCGTGAGATCCGCCCGCCTTGGCTGCTGCTACCAGTACGGGCCGATGAAAGGCCCTGTCGTGTCGGCGAGCAGGACGAGCGCGACCGCGACGCCGCAGGCGAGGGAGAGAAGGATGAGAACCGGCGCGAGCCAGCGGACGTGCGTCTCTGGCGGAGGGAAGCGGACCTGCGTCACGGCTGCGGCGCTCCGAAGAGCTCGGACTCCCGTAGCTCGGCGGCCCGGCGCTCGAGCGTCCGCCGCTCGCGCCAGATCCAGCCGACGAGCGCGCACACGATCAAGGCACACCCGAGCGCGGTGAGGACGTACGTGCCGGTCGAGTTATGGCCGCCCCAGGTCCAGAAGTCGCCGACCGCGTCGCTCCAGGTGTCGTAGGGGAAGCTGTCGAACATCGGGCTCAGGCCTCCACCTTCGTCGTGCGTTCAGCGGTCGTCGAGCGGTACGCCTCGAGCAGGATCTCGGACGCGTCGACCTCACGCCCGTCGGGCGTGACGAGGATCTCGGGCGAGCGCGTGAACTCGGGGAACGAATCGGTCACCGGTGCGCCGGCGTCGAGGCCGACGAGCTCGACCTCGGGCGGCACGCGCAGCAGTCGGAGCTGCCTGAGGATCCAGCTCACGACGTAGCCGGAGAGGAAGGCGAGCGGGAGGAACGTGAGGACGCCCACGAGCTGCCCGCCGAAGGAGGTCGGGACGTTGTTCGGCCCGGTCGGATAGCCGCCGGCGACGACGCCGACGAGGAGGACGCCGTAGAACCCGCAGACGCCGTGTGCCGCGACGACCCGCGCGCCGTCGTCGACCCGGAGCCGGTTCTCGACGAGCCGCCCGACGAAGACCGCGAGCACCCCGCCCGATGCGCCGAGGAGGTACGAGAGCGACGGGTGGAAGACGTCCGCGCCGGCGGAGACCGTCACGATCCCGGCGAGGCCGCCGGACATCGTCCACAGCGGGTCCCCGCGGCTCGCGAACCAGCCGCCGGTGAGCCCGCCCGCGAGCCCGAAGACGAGTGACATCGCGACCGTGCCGAGCGTCGTGGGGGAGAGGTAGATGTTCAGCCAGCCCGGGAACGTGGTCGACTGGATCGCGAGCGCCGCAGCGTAGAAGCCGAAGAAGCCTGCGAAGACGAGGAGCATCCCGACGATCGCGAGCGACGTCGAGTGCGGGCGGAACGCGCGCGCCCGCCCGAGCGCGTCGTAGCGACCGAGCCGCGGCCCGAGGTTGAGGAGCACGCCTAGCGTGAAGAAGCCGGCGACCCCGTGCAGCGCCCCGCCCGCCATCGCGTCGTGGAAGCCGAAGCGCGCCGTCAGCCAGCCGCCCGAGCTCCAGCCCCAGGCGGCGGCGAGCGCCCACACCCCCGAGCCGAGGACGACCGCGAGCAGGAGGTACGCCGAGGTGCGCACCCGCTCGAGGAGGGCGCCGGACATGATCAGCGCCGCCGTCACGGCGAAGAAGAGAAAGGAGAGGAAGAACACGAGGCCGAGGTGGTTCGAGAGGTTCGGCCCCAGCCCGGAGCTCCACGGAGCGGTGGCACCGCAGAAGCCGGGGATCCCGCCGAGGGCCGGACTCGCGTCGCCGCGCTTGGGCCAGCCCTCCTCGAAGCAGCCGTACGTGTACCAGCCGAAGTAGTAGAAGGTCGGGGCGACCACGGCGAGGGTGAGGACGGCCTTCAGCATCGCCGAGACGACGTTCTTGCGTCTCGAGATCCCCGCCTCGTACGTCGTGAAGCCGACGACGATCAGCCACATGACGACGATCGCGAAGAAGTAGTAGAGCTCCTGGAGCGTCTCCGAGCTCAGCGTGAGCTTCCGCTCGAGGTCGGCGATCCTCGTCTCGGCGATGAGTGAGAAGGCGGATGAGACCACGCGAACGTCTCCTCGGGCGACTGCGAGGACGGGCACACCTACGCGGCGGCACGCCCGGTTCCTGCCCGCCGGTGCCCCGGTGGCGTGGTCTCGGCGCTGAGCGTCCCGGTCGGCGGACTCGCCCGCCTCGACCGGCTAGGAAGCCGTCAGCGCTACGACCAGGGGTACGGCGAGCTCGAGACCGGATGCAGGTCGCCGGTCGCGAAGCGCTCGAAGCGGAACGGGTAGAGGAGCGGCGAGTGGTCGCCGACGAGGACGCGGGCCACCTCGCGGCCGACGCCGATCATCTTGTAGCCGTGGTTCGAGTCGAGGATCGCGTACAGGTTCGGGCGGAGGTAGTCGAAGACGGGGAAGTTGTCGACCGTGAACGCGCCGACGCCGCCCGACCGGGCCGCCTTGTACAGCGGGCGGCAGCCCTCGAAGCGCGACATCGCGTGGGAGAGCGCAGCGCACCACATGTCCGGGAACGATGGGTCGACGTCGGTGGTGCTCGGGTACGGGTCGAGGACGACGTCGCCGTCCACGACGAGCGGCGACGCGCCTCCCTGGACGCCATGCCGGTCCCGCTTGAAGTAGATCCCCCACAGCTCGTCGGTCACGAGCTCTCCCTCGTCTGTGAGCAGGGGCGCGTCGGTGTCGAGATGGATCACGGGCGGCGGGCCTCCGTCCGCGGTGGCGAACATCGTCGGGTCGACGGTGATCTCGCCCTCCTGGAGGTTCCAGTACGTCCACATCGGACGGTCGCGGGCGACGTCGCCCGACGGCGTGTGGACGTCGATCGTCTCCGGCAGGCCCAGCATCGCCCAGAAGCGTCTCGCCCACGGGCCGGGCGCGACGACGACCTGATCCCCGACCTCGATGCGGCCCTCCGAAGTCTCGACGACCGCGATCGACCCGTCGCCGTGCTCCTCGAAGCCCGTGACCTCCACACCGGAGAGCACGGACACGCCCTCCTCCTCACACTTCCGGGCGAGGCCCCGCACCGAGTCCATGTTGAACGCGAACCCGCCCTGGCGCTCGTGGAGGCACACCGTCACGCCCTGCGCCCGCCAGTCGGGGAAGAGCGAGCGCATGTGCGCGTCGACCTCGGCCTCGCCGACGAGCAGTGAGGACTCGTACCCGATCCGCTCCTGCCGCTCGAAGGTCGCGGTCAGGTCGTCCTCCTGCCGTGCCGCCCCGAGGGCGACGTAGCCCACCGGGTTGTATGCGTATGCGACCGGGTCCGACTCCCACACCTCGACACACGCCTGCATGAGCTCGCTCATCGCCGGCTGGAAGTAGTTGTTCCGGACGACGCCGCATGCGATTCCCGATGCACCCGCGCCGGGGCCTGACTTGTCGAGGACGATCACGTCCGCTCCCGAGCCCTGGCCGTGTGCGCGAAGCTCCTTCGCGAGGTGGTACGCGGTCGAGAGCCCGTGAATACCGGCGCCGACGACGACGTACGGGGAACGTGCGGGGACGGACACTCTAATTGCCTTCAGCGCAACGGCATTCCGCCATACGGTTGAGAGTAGCGCCGCCCGCGGGGTCGCGTCAACCGGCGATCACCTGTGTCGACGTGCATAGAGTTGTCGCGTGATCGAGGCGCGAACGGACGTCGTCGGAAGCTTGCTGCGGCCGCCCGAGCTGCTCGACGCGAGAGCCGCGCACGACCGGGGCGAGCTGGCCGCAGACGAGCTCGTACGCGCCGAGGACGCGGCCGTGGACGACGCGATCCGCCTCCAGGAGGACGCCGGTCTCGACGTCGTGACGGACGGCGAGATGCGCCGCCTCTCGTTCCAGAGCCAGCTCCCCGCCGCCGTCGAGGGCTTCGGCGAATGGGATCTCGACGCGTTCCTGTGGGGCGAGTGGCGCTCGGACGAGCTCGACGACATGAACATCGGACGCCCGCCGCTGGCAGTGGAGTCGAAGCTCCGGCGCAAGCGCTTCCTCTCCGCCCACGAGTTCGCGTACGCGAGAGAGCGCACCGATCGCGTGCTCAAGGTCACGCTCCCGAGCCCGAGCCTGTTCGCGAACTTCTGGGACCCCGAGCGCTCGACGGCCGCGTACCCGAGCCTGGAGGAGTTCCTCGGCGACGTCGCGGAGATCCTGCGCGAGGAGGTGGACGAGCTCGTGCGTCTCGGCGTCACGTACGTGCAGCTCGACGCGCCGCACTACCCGCTGCTCCTCGATCCTGGCTACCGCGACTTCTATGCGAGCCGCGGGTGGCCGGCCGAGCGCTGGCTCGAGCTCGGGCTCGAGCTCGACAACCTCGTCATCGGCGAGCGCGACGGGGTCACGTTCGGTTTCCACCTCTGCCGCGGGAACCAGGCGAGCCGCTGGCTCGTCGAGGGCGGCTACGACTGGCTCGCCGAGCGGCTCTTCCCGCGGGTCCGCGCGCAGCGGCTCCTGCTCGAGTACGACGACCGACGGTCGGGCTCCTTCGAGCCCCTCGCCTCGGTCCCGGAGGGGAAGATCGCCGTCCTCGGGCTGGTGACGACGAAGAGCGGGCGTCGCGAGACGGTCGGCGAGCTCGCCGACCGGATCGAGGAGGCGAGCGCGTTCTGCCCGCTCGATCGGCTCGCGCTCTCGCCGCAGTGCGGCTTCGCGACCTCGGTGCTCGGGAACGACCTCACGCTCGACGACGAGCGCGCGAAGCTCCGCGTGATCGCCGAGACCGCCGCCGAGGTCTGGTCGTGACGGTCCTCCTCACGGGCCGCGACCTCACGATCGACGAGGTCGTACGCGCCGCGCGGGCGAACGAGACCGTCGAGATCGCTGCCGGCGCCGTCGAGCGCATGCGCGAGTCGCGCGGCGTCGTCGAGCGGGCGGTCGAGCGGGGGGACGCCGTCTACGGCGTAACCACCGGCGTGGCGTCGCGGAAGCGGGTGAGCGTCTCCGCCGACGAGATCGCCGACTTCAACCGCCGCCTGCTCGCGAGCCATCGCGTCGGGCAGGGGTCGCTCGCGCCCGAGGACGCCGTCCGCGCGGTGATGGTGCGCATGGCGAACGGGTTCGCGTCCGGGGTCACCGGGGTCCGGCCGGAGATCGCGGCCCGTCTCGTCTCGGCGCTGAACGACCGCGAGACGCCGCAGGTACGGATGCTCGGCTCCGTCGGTCAGAGCGACCTCGCTCCGAACGCCGACCTCGCGAACGCGCTCTTCGGCGGCGTTCCGCTCGCCGCCGGCGAGGCGCTCTGGCTCGTCAACAACAACGCGTTCTCGACAGGGCTCGCCGCGCTCGCCGTCGCCGACGCCGGCCGACTGCTCGAGTCCCTGCACGTCGCCGGCGCGCTCGATCTCGAGGCCTTCGGCGCGAACCTCTCGATCATCCATCCCGAAGTCGCGCGGACGAGGCCGTCGCCGGGAGTGGGGGCGGCCGTCGAGCGTCTCTCCGAGCTCCTCGACGGTAGCGCGCTGTGGAATCCCGGGGCAGCCCGGAACCTCCAGGACCCGCTCACCTACCGCGGTCTGCCACAGGTGCTCGGGGCGGCGGTCGACACGCTCGAGTTCGTGCGCCGGCAGATCGAGCTCGAGCTGAACGCGTCGAGCTCGAACCCGCTCGTCGTCCCGTCCGAAGACCGCGTGTTCTCGGTCTCGAACCTCGACGTCGTCCAGCTCGCGGCATCGCTCGACTATCTGCGGATCGCGCTCGCGCCCGTGCTGACGTCGGCGAACGAGCGTCTGATGAAGCTCTTGCAGTCGCCGTTCTCGGGGCTTCCCGACGGCCTGGCGGCGGAGGCCGGCCTGCACGAGGACGGGCTCGCGGAGCTCGGAAACGTGGGACACGCGCTCGCCGCCGAGGCGCGTCTCCTCGCGCAGCCCGTCTCCTTCGAGCTCGGCTCGACGACGCAGGCCGAGGGCATCGAGGACCGGATGACGATGGCGCCGCTCTCCGCCCGGCGGCTGGCGGAGATGGTCGAGCTCGGCGAGCGGATCGTCGCGATCGAGCTCGTGGTCGCGGCGCAGGCGGTGGAGCTCCGTGCGCCCGCGACTCTGGGCGCGGGCACGAGGCGTGCGCTCGCGCTTGTGCGGGAGCGCGTGGCGTTCGTCGCCGCCGGGGAGACGCTCGCGCCGGACCTCGAGCCCGTACGGCAGCTGGTGCGAGCGGGGCTGACATGATGAGGCGATGAACGACGGGCTGCTCGAACGCCTCGAACGCGGGCCGGTCGTGTGCGCCGAGGGCTACCTCTTCGAGCTCGAGCGGCGCGGGTACGTGCAGGCGGGCGCGTTCGTGCCGGAGGTCGTGCTCGACCACCCCGAGGCTGTCGCGCAGCTCCATCGGGACTTCGTGCGCGCCGGCTCGGACGTCGTCGAGGCGTTCACGTACTACGCGCACCGCGAGAAGATGCGCATCGTCGGCAAGGAGGACCTGCTCGAGGACCTGAACCGGCAGGCGCTCGCGATCGCGAAGGGGGTCGCGGCCGAGACGGGTTCGCTCGTCGCCGGTGACATCTGCAACACCAACCTCTACGCCGACGACGAGGAGTCGAGGGCGACCGTCCGCGACATGTTCGAGGAGCAGGTGGGATGGGCGGTCGACGCCGGCGTCGACTTCGTCATCGCCGAGACGTACTCGCACTTCGCGGAGGCGCTGCTGGCGCTCGAGGTCGTGAAGGAGGCCGGGCTCCCCGCGGTCGTCACGTTCATCGTCCACCAGACGCCGGAGACGCGCGACGGGCTGCCGCTCCCAGAGGCGTGCGCGAGGCTCGAGGCGGCCGGCGCCGACGTGGTCGGGCTCAACTGCGGACGGGGGCCGGCGACGCTGATGCCGCTCGTGCGGGAGGTGCGGGAAGCGGTGTCCGGCCACGTCGCCGCGCTCCCCGTCCCGTACCGGACGCACGCGAGCCAGCCGACCTTCCAGTCGCTCCGCGACCCGGACGTCGAGCCGCCGGGCGGGATGCCGTTCCCGACCGCGCTCGACCCGTTCATATGCACCCGGTACGAGATCGCCGACTTCGCGCGGGAGGCGTTCGCGCTCGGGGTCGACTACCTCGGGCTCTGCTGCGGCGCCGGGCCGCACCACGTGCGCAGCCTCGCCGAGGCGATCGGGAGGACCCCGCCGGCGAGCCGGTACTCGCCCGACATGTCCAAGCACGCCTACTTCGGGACGGACGAGACCCTCAAGGGCGAGAACGTCGAGTACGCGAAGGAGCTCTGAGCGCGAGCATCAGCCGCGGGCGACCGGGAGGTCTCGGCGGCGGCCCCATTCGTCCCAACTGGCGTCGTAGAGCGCCGCGTCCTCGATCCCGGCCCGGTCGAGCGCGTACAGGAGCGCAGAGGCCGAGATCCCGACGCCGCAGTACGCGATCGCGCGTCGGTCCGAGGTCGCCCCGGCACGCGCGAAGACCTCGCGCAGCTCTTCGGGGCTCTTCATCGTCAGATCGCCGCGGTAGAGCTCGCTCCAGGGGACGGAACGAGCCCATGGGATCCTGCCCGCGCGTACGTCGCCACGCGGCGTGTGGGCGATGCCGTCGGTGCCGGACGGGATCTCGCCGGTCTCGAACCAGACGACCTCGCCGCGGAACTTCGCCGGCTCGCGGGAGTCGAGCACGACGACTCTCTCGTCGCCGTCTGCGGCGGCGACGTCGTCCGCGGTCGCGACGACGCGCTGCCCCGCGAGCGGCGTCCAGCGCCCGCGATCGGGTTCGGGCACCTCGGTCGTCACAGGGGAACCCTCCGCCACCCACGCCTCGAACCCGCCGTCGAGGATCCGCACCTGGTCGGGATGGCCGTACGCGCGGCATCCCCACCACAGCCGGAACGGCCCCGAGTGCCCCGCGTCCGCGTACGCGACGATCGCCGTCGAGTCGGAGATCCCGCGCCGCTCGAGCTCAGCCTGGAAGCGGCCCGGCGGCGCGAGCATGAACGCAACCCGATGCTCCGGGTCGACGAGATCGGACGCCCAGTCGAGGTAGCGCGCCCCCGGGACGTGGGCGAGCTCGTAGCGCGCGCGACCCGTTCCCCGCTCGTCCCAGCGCACGTCGAGGACGACCAGCTCGGGGTCGTCGAGCCGCTCCGCGAGCCAGGTCGGGGTGACGAGCATCGCCGCGAGTCTACGAGCTGCGAGAGAATGCATCCGTGCCGACGATCGATGTCCACCAGCACCTGTGGCCCGAGACCTTCGTCGACCTCCTCGCCCGTCGCGAGCGGCCTCCGCGGCTGGTGGGAGCGATGCTCGAGCTCCCCGGACGGGCTGCCGTCGCCGTCGATCTCGAGAGCCACCGCCTCGAGACGAGGCTCGCGCTGCTCGACCGCTGCGGCGTGGAGACCGCCTTCGTTTGCCTCTCGCCCACCCTCGGCGAAGGGACGCTCGCGGGCGACGATTGGGGCGAGCTGAGACATACCTACGAGAACGGGGTGCTCGAGCTCGCGCGGGCATCGAAGCGGATCGTCCCGCTCGCCGCAGGTGGGAGTAGCGCACGGTTCCCGGGGACCTGCATCGGAGCTCCCGCGCTCCTCGATCTCGACGTGATCGCGCCGACTCTCGACGAGCTCGAGCAGCGGGGCGCGTTCCTGTTCGTGCACCCGGGGCCCTCCGTTTCCCCTCCGGAGGCGCCGGCGTGGTGGCCGACGGTGGTGCGCGGCGAGGATCGATGCGACGTCGCCGTCGGCGAATCGTTCGAAGGTGGCGGCGTGACCGAGCGCCCAATCAACCCGTTCGACGCCATGCAGTCGGGCCAGCTGGACGGCTTCGGCCATCTTCACCTTCACCCTCGACGTCCCGCGGCAGCTGCCTCGATCAACCACATCCGTGCCCCGTCGCCAAGGCCGAGGAACTCGGCTTC
>CAWKEV010000051.1:0-68258 GCA_963848725.1 uncultured Actinomycetes bacterium
CTCGCGTTCCGGTGCGTCGCGCGGAACGGAATCCGCCGCTTCCTGGTCGCGGATCCCTCCAACGACCCGACCCGGTTACGCCGCATCGCCCTGCTGGCGCACTCGGAGGGCATCGAGGAGGTCGTGATCGGGCTCACGTATTCGGTGAGCGAGGTGCACACGCACGCGTACTACGCCGAGCGCGCGGCAGCGCTCGCCGACTGCGTCGAGATGGACCGTCTCTACCTCAAGGACCCGGGCGGATTGCTGACCCCGGACGCCGTGCGCGAGCTCGCTCCGCACTTCCGGAGCGCGGCGGGTTCACGGCCGATCGAGCTGCACAGCCACTGCACCATCGGCCTCGCGCCGTTTGTGTACATGGAGGGGTTGCGCGCAGGCTTCGAGGTGCTGCACACGGCGGTCGCGCCGCTCGCGCGCGGAACGTCGAACCCGGCCGCGGAGACCACGCTCCGGAACCTCGAGGCAGAGGGCTTCTCCCACCGGCTCGACCTCGAGGCGCTCGAGCAGGTCTCCGATCATTTCCGCCGCCTCGCGCGGGAGAGGGGGCTTCCGGAGGGGCGCCCGCAGGAGTTCGACGCCACCTACTACCGGCACCAGCTCGCCGGCGGCATGGTCTCGACGACCAAGCGGATGCTCGCGAGCTCCGCCGGCCCGAGCTCTTCGACGAGGTGCTCGAAGAGGTGGGCCGTGTGCGCGCCGAGATGGGGTACCCGATCATCGTCACGCCCGTCTCGCAGCTGGTCGCGACCCAGGCGGTACGGAACGTGATCGACGGCGAGCGCTGGTCGAACGTCTCCGACGAGACCGTCCGCTATTTCCTCGGCCACTACGGTGACCCGGCCGCGCCGCCCGATCCCGAGATCGCCGACCGCGTGCTCTCGCGGCCCCGCGCGGAGGAGCTCCGCACGGTCGAGCCGCTGCACCTCGACGGCGCCCGCGCGCGCTTCGGCTCCGGAATCTCCGACGAGGAGCTCCTGCTGAGGCTGACGATGCCCGAGGAGCAGGTCGAGGCGATGCTCTCGTCGCCGTCCGCGTGCCCGCCGCAGAGACCGCCCACGCCCGGCGTCGCCGCGGCCGCTCGGACGGCCGGTGCGAGCCCGATCGTCACGCTCCTGTCCGAGGTGGGCGAGCGGCCCGAGATCGTGCACCTGCGGGTGGAGAAGGACGACGAGGTCGTGGAGTGGCGCCGTGCGACTTGACGACGTGCGGGGCTTCGTGTTCGACGTCGACGGGACGCTCGTGCACCGTGCGGGCGCCGAGATCCACGTCCAGCCGGGCGCGGCCGAGGTGCTCGCCAAGATCCGTGCCTCGGGTCGGCCGCTCGCGATCTTCACGAACGGGAGCCACGAGGCGCCCGCGGCCTTTGCCGCCGGACTCCGCGGCGTGGGGCTCGACGTCGCCGACGACGAGCTCCTGACCCCGCTCCGGAGCGTCCGGCACTACCTGAAGATGCACAGCCTCGGCGGTCCGGTGTTCCTGTTCGCGACCGACGCAGCGCACGAGTACCTGCTCGGGCAGGGCATGCACGTCCTCGACGGTGAGGACGCGACACGTGCGGACGCCGTCTTCGTCGCGCACGCCGACACCCTCGACTTCGGGGAGCTCGAACATGCGGCGCACCTCGTGCTCGCCGGCGCGCGGCTCCTCACGGCGAGCTACGCGCCGGCCTATGCGGGGGCGAACGGTCCGATCCTGAGCCGCGGGGCGATGCTCACCGCTGCCCTCGCGAAGGCAACGGGAGCGCGCCCGGTCATCGTCGGCAAGCCGTCACGAGCCGCGCTCGAGACGATCAGCGAGCGGCTCGGAGCCGCCCCCGAGGAGCTCGCGGTGATCGGGGACGACGTGACCATGGACGTGGCTCTCGGCCGTCTCGGCGGAGCGCGCACGATCCTCGTCGGCACCGGGATCAGCGGTCGGCTCGCCCTCGACGGCCTCGCCGAGCGCCGCCGCCCGCACGCGGTGGTTTCCGGGATCGCCGATCTCCTCGCCTGGATCTGACGGGCGCGCTCGAGGCGCTCTCGCGGGACCGCGGGTGGCCATCGACTTCGGCTGCGGCTGTGTTACGTTCAGTCGGAATTCACACGCGCGGACCGAGACTGAACGGAGGCCGGGATGTTCACTGCCACCAAGGACCTGATCCTGCCGACGACGGTCACCGGGTCGTGGCCGCGACCGAGCTGGTACACGGGGAATCTCCTGGAACGGCCGTACTCGAGTGGGCTCGCGGACGTGCAGTTCCGAGAGCAGCACATGGACGCCGTCGCCTCGGTCATCTCGGACCAGGAGCTCGCGGGTCTCGACATCCTCACGAACGGGGACTACCACCTCGACTTCGACCTCGCCGGCCGCTCGTGGTTCTCGTATCCGACCGAGCGCCTGAGCGGGATCTCGGAGTTCGACACCGAGACGACGGCCGGCTGGGTGTACCCGATCGGGACGTGGTTGAACGAGATCGTCGGGGGCTGGAAGTACCACGCGATCACCGACAAGATCGCCCCGCGCGTGCCGCTCGAGTTCGCCAAGGTCTGGCGCGTCGCGCAGTCCCGCACCGACAGGCCCGTGAAGTTCGGGACGATCTCCTCGGACCTGGCCTCGACCGTGCTCACGCTCCGTACGGACGCGTACGCGGACGACAAGAAGGAGCTGATGTGGGACCTCGCCGGGATCCTCAACGCCGAGCTGCGGCAGCTCGTCGCGGCGGGGTGCAAGGTCGTCCAGATCGAGGAGCCCGCGATCCACAGCGCCGCCGCCTGGGGAGCAGACCAGGCGACGCTCGACTTCTACGTCGACCTCTTCAACTACACGGTGGAGGGGCTCGACGACGCGGAGATCTGGGTGCACACGTGCTGGGGCAACCCCGGCGCGCAGCATTGCTTCCAGCCCGACATCACCTATGAGGCCTCCCTCGAGATCTACCTGGAGCGCATCAACGCCGACGTCTGGACGATCGAGTCGAAGCACAACGGGCACTCGCTCCTGCCGCACTTCGGGTCGTACAAGGGGAAGCTGAACAAGAAGATCGCCGTGGGGATGATCAGCCATCGCGCGCTGCAGGTCGAGCTTCCGGACGAAGTCGCCGCGGACATCCGGCTCGCGCTCGAGCACATCGACGCGGAGCACCTCGTGCTCTCGTCGGACTGTGGATTCGGCCGCCAGGGAGTGCCGCGCCCGATCGCGTTCTACAAGGCCGCGGCGCTCGTCCAGGGAGCCAACATCGTGCGCGAGGAGCTCGGCGTGGAGACGACGCAGGTGCGCGCCGCGGAACCGAGGCTCCAGATCGACGTGCCGGAGATCCCGACGCAGGTGGAGGTCGCCGGCTAGCCAACGCAGCCGGTCGGTCTAGGTCAGGGCCGCTCGAGCACCTCGCGCGCGATCCGTTCCGGCCCGGGGAGAAAGGCGTCTTCGAGCGGGGGGCTGTACGGGATCGGCGAGTTCGAGGTTGCGATCCGCCACGCGTCGTCGAGGTCGCCGAGGCTGTGTTCGGTCACGAGCGCCAGGACTTCGCCCGCCCAGCCGCCGGTCAGCGGGCCTTCCTCGACGACCGCGACGCGGTTGGTCTTGCCGACCGACGCGATGACCGTGTCGACGTCGAGCGGACGCAGCGTGCGGAGGTCGATCACCTCCGCGTCGACGCCGGACTCGGCGAGCGCGTCCGCGGCCGCGAGGCAGTCGTGCACGCCCTTCATCGCGCTGACGAGCGTCACGTCGGCTCCCTCGCGCACCACCCGCGCGGAGCCGAGCGGGATCGGCTCGTCGCCGCCGCTCTCGCCCGTAAGCGAGTACAGGCGCTTGTGCTCGAAGAAGACGACGGGGTTCTCGTCGCGGATCGCAGCCTTCAACAGCCCCTTCGCGTCGGCCGGCGTCGCGGGCGCCACGATCTTGAGCCCCGGGATTCCCATCAGCCAGGAGACGGGCATCTGCGAGTGGATCGCCCCGAAGCGCCCGCCGGCGCCCACCACGGACCGGATCACGAGCGGCACGCTCTGGCGCCCGCCCGTCAGGAACCAGTACTTCGTCGCCTGGTTGATCAGCGAGTCCATCGAGAGCGCGAGGAAGTCGCCGAACATGATCTCGAGCACCGGCCGGAGGCCCGTGATGGCGGCTCCGTAGGCGGCGCCCGTGAGCGCCAGCTCCGAGATCGGGGTGTCGAAGACGCGAGCCGCGCCGTGTTTCTCGTGCAGGCCGGGAGTTACTGCGAAGACGCCCCCGGCGATCGCGACGTCCTCGCCGAAGAAGATCACGCGCTCGTCGCGCTCGAGCTCCTCGTCGAGCGCCTGCCGGACCGCCTCGCGGAACGCGAGCTCGGCCACGTCACTCCACCTCCTCGACGAGCTGCGCAGGCCGCTCGAGGAGATCCCGAACCCGCGCGAGATACCGTGCGCCTTCGGCGCCGTAGACGACGCGGTGGTCGCACGACAGCGACACCTCCATCGTCTTCCGGGCGACGACCGCTCCGTTCTCGACCACCGGCCGCTCCGCGACCTCCCCGACCGCGAGGATCGCGACCTGGGGCGGGTTGATCACGGCGGTGAAGCGACGGACGCCGAACATGCCGAGGTTCGACACCGTGAACGTCCCGTCCGCGAGGTCCTCGGTCGTCAGCGACCGCGTTCGTGCGCGCTCGGCGAGGCGGCGGGAATCGGCGGCGATCTCGCCCACCGGCTTGCGATCCGCGTCGTAGATCGTCGGGACGAGGAGCGCGTCCTCGGTCGCGACCGCGATGCCGACGTTGATCCGGCCGTGACGGACTGCCTTCCCCTCCTCGTAGCTCCCGTTGAGAGCCGGGAACTCGCGCAGCGCGAGGGCGACGGCGCGGACGACGAGGTCGTTGAACGACGCGAGCGGATGGGCCCCTGCAGCACGGAGCTCCTTCCGCAGGCTCGCCGCTCCGTCCATCGCGATCTCGACCTCCACCGTGAACTCGGGAATCTGCGAGCGCGACTCGGACATCCGTCGCGCGATCGTCCGCTGGGTCGGTGTGAGCGCGATCTCCTCGGCCGCACCCCGGCCGCCTGCCGGTGACGTCGGGGTCGGCGCGGAATCCGTGGCCGAGGCCGCGAGTGCGCGGACGTCGGCGCCGACGATCCGGCCGCCGGGACCGGAGCCGGTGACTCCTGCGAGCGACACGCCGAGCTCCTCGGCGAGTCGCCGCGCCGACGGGGTCGCTCGTGCGCGATCGCCCGTCGGCGCGGAGCTGGGCGGGAGGTCGGCCGTCTGCGACGGCGCCGGCCCGCGTTCGGGGGTCGGCCCGGGCTGGGGCTCCGGGGCAGCGCTCGGCGGCTCGGCGACCGCTGCCGCCGGTGCGCCGCCTGCGCCGCCTGCGCCGGTCGTCCTGAGCCGCGCGATCACGTCTCCGAGTGGCACCGTCTCGCCCGCGGCGACCACGATCTCCTCGAGGGTGCCGTCCGCCTCTGCCTCGTAGACGACGTTGGCCTTGTCGGTCTCCACCTCGACGAGCGGCTCGCCGCGTCGGACCGCCTCACCCGGCTGCTTCAGCCATTCGAGGACGGTCGCCTCCTCCATCGAGTCCGAGAGCTTCGGCATGCGGACCTCGAAGACGACCTCGGCTCCCGCCTCGACGCTCACGAGCGGACCTCGTTGAACTCGGGAACGTCGACGCTCGTGGGATACGGCGCAGCGGCGGCTGCCGCCTCGATCCGGTCGATCTCGGCGTCGACCTCGCGCGCGACCTCATCGAGCTCGGCCTCCGGGACACCGAGCTCGTCCTGGAGCATCGTCGCGGCCCCGAGGAGCGGGTCTCTCGTCCGCCATTCGTCGAGCTCGCCCTCGGGGCGGTACTTCCCCGGATCGCTTCGCGAGTGCCCGACGAAGCGATAGGTGCGCGCCTCGATGAACTCGGGCCCATCCCCGGCGCGCACGCGGGACACGATCCCGCCGGCCGCCGCGCGAACCGCCCGCACGTCCATGCCGTCGACTTCGGTGGTGGGCAGCTCCATCGCGGCCGCGCGGGGGACGATCCCTCCCGGCGTCACGGTCTCGAACGGCGTGTACTCCCCGTAGCCGTTGTTCTCGCAGACGAAGACCACCGGAAGGTCGAGCACCTTCGCCAGGTTCAGGCACTCGAAGAAGTAGGCCTGGTTGGTCGCCCCGTCGCCGAAGTACGCGACCGCGACCGAGCCGCTGCCCTTGAGCGAGAGCCCCGCGCCTGTCGCCGCTGCGATGCTGCCCCCGACGATGCCGTAGCTCCCGAGCACGCCGTGCTCCGGGTCGACGACGTTCATCGACCCCGCGCGGCCGCCGTTCACGCCGGTCGCCCGGCCCATCAGCTCGGCGAGAAGGCCCTCGGGATCCGTGCCCATGGCGAGGAGATGCCCGTGCCCGCGGTAGGTGCAGGCGATCCGATCGCCGCCCCGCAGAACGCTCGCGAAGCCGACGGCGACGGCCTCCTGGCCGGAATAGAGGTGCGTCGTCCCGTACACCTCGCCCCGCAGGAAGAGGCTCTGGACACGGTCCTCGAAGCCGCGGATAAGGAGCATGCGCCGGTAGAGGTCGAGCGCCTGTGTGCGGTCCAGGTTCGCCGTCTGCCCGGTCGTCGTCATCGCAGTCGTCCTCTCGTCCAGGAGTCGAGCGCGACCGCTGCGAGGAGGAGCGCGCCCATCGTGATCTGCTCGTAGAGCGGGTCGAGGCCGAGGAGGATGTAGCCGTTCCCGACGAGCGCGATGAAGAGGACGCCGACCACCGTCCTCCAGACGGCTCCCTCGCCGCCGAGGATGCTCGTGCCGCCGACGACGATGCCCGCGAGCACCGTGAACGCGAGCGCCGTGTCCCCGCTCGAGGCCTGGGCACTCAGCACCCGCGACGTGTCGATCACGCCGGCGAGCCCGGCCGCGCCACCGCTCAGGACGAAGGTGAGCACGCGGATGGCGTCGACGCGCACACCGGCGAGCCGGGCGGCCTCGGCGTTGCCGCCGACCGCGTACATGTACCGCCCGGCCGTGGTCGCCGAGAGCACGAGGCCCATGACGACGACCGTCGGCGACCATCAGCCAGATGGAGGTCTTGACGCCGAGGACGACGGTGTTGGCGAGCTTCCCGAAGCCGGGCTTGTCGAAGAGGACGAGGAGGTTTCCCTTCGTGACGAGCGCCGCGCAGCCGCTGATGATGAACGACATCGCGAGGGTCGTGATCAGCGCGTTGATGCGGAGGAGGGTCGTCGCGAGCCCGTTCGCGAGGCCGATCAGGAGCCCGGCCCCGATCCCGAGCGCGATCGCGACCGAGGGCGTCGTGTGCTGGGCGAAGTGCGCGGAGGTCACGCCCGCGAAGGCGTAGGTCGCGCCGACGGAGAGGTCGATGCCTCCCGCGACGAGGACGAGCGTCCCGGCGGAGGCGATGATCAGCGTTGCGGACTGCTGCTCGAGGATGTTCAGCAGGTTCGGCTTCGTCGCGAACGACGAGCTCGAGAACGAGAGAACCGCGAACAGGATCAGGAACGGGATGAGGATGCCCGCGTTGCGGACGAACGACGTCGTCGTCGTGTAGACGCGGCCTGCCGTGATCGCGCCCGCGCTCGTGCTCACGCCGCGACCTCGCCGCCCGACTCCTCCTGAGCGAACGCCGCGTTGAGGAGCGCGCTCTCGGTCATCTCGTCGCCGACGAACTCCCCGACGATCCGACCGCGCCGCATCACGAGGACGCGGTGCGCGAGGCCGAGGAGCTCCTCGAGCTCCGACGAGATCACGATCACTCCCAGACCCTCGGCGGCGAGCTCGGTGAGGAAGTCGTAGATCGCGCGCTTCGCCCCGATGTCGACTCCGCGTGTAGGCTCGTCGGCGATCAGCACGCGCGGGCCGCACAGGAGCGTCCGTGCGAGGAGCACCTTCTGCTGGTTGCCTCCGGAGAGCGTGCGGACCGGGGCGGAGTAGCTGCGCCGCGCGCACGTCGCAGCGCTCGAGCACGCGCGCGCGCCTCCTTCCGCTCGCGGGCGCGCCGGACGATCCCGAGCGCGCTCAACGACGGCAGACGCGAGAGCGTCGCGTTCTCGATCGACGAGCGGCCGAAGACGAGCCCTGCGTCCTTGCGCGACTCGGGGATGAGGGCGAGCCCGGCGCCGAGGCTGCGGCGTGGGCTGCGGCCGAAGCGCTCGCCCGTCGCGAGCTCGACCGTCCCCGACTCGAGCTTGCTCGCGCCGAAGAGCGCGAGCGCGAGCTCCGTGCGGCCGGCGCCGACGAGGCCGGCGATGCCGAGGATCTCGCCCGCGCGGAGGTCGAAGGACACGCCGTCACGCCCGGGGCCGACACGCCCTGCACGGACATGAGGACGGGCGTCTCCGCCTCGTCGCGGACTCGCTTCTGGGGGAACGTCGCCGTGAGCGACCGCCCGAGCATCGCCTCGACGAGCGAGGACTCCGTCTCCTCGGCGGTGAGGGACGTCCGGACGAGCCGGCCGTCGCGGAGCACCGTGACCGAGTCTGCGAGCTCGAGCACCTCCCGCAGGAAGTGCGAGATGAGGAGGATCGTCTTGCCGCTCCGGGCGAGCGAGCGGACGATCTCGTGGAGGGCGAGCGTCTCGTTCGCCGCGAGCGCGGCGGTCGGCTCGTCCATGACGATGAGCTGCGCGTCGCGGGAGAGCGCGCGCAGGATCTCCACCTTCTGCTGATCGGCGGTGCGCAAGGCGCCTGCGGGCGATCCCCCGGGGAGGTCGAAGCCGGCCGACGCAGCGAGCTCGTCGTATGCGTGCCGGAGCCGGCGGCCGCGGACGAAGCCCGGCGCTCCGCGGCTCGAGGCCGAGGAAGACGTTCTCTGCGACCGTCAGCTGCGGGACGACCGACGGCTCCTGCGCGATCGCGGCGACCTTGTGCTCGAGCGCCTCCCGCGGCGAGCGGAACGAGACCGCGCCGCCGCCGAGCGTCATCCGCCCGGCGTCGGCGCGAGCAGCGCCCGCGACGATCCGACCGAGCGTCGACTTCCCGGCGCCGTTCTCGCCGACGAGGGCGTGCACCGAGCCGCGCGCGACGCCGAGCGAGACGCCGTCGAGCGCCCGGACGCCACCGAACTGCTTGGTGACGTCCAGGAGCTCGAGATATCGAACCTCTTCTTCCCCCGGTGCAGGGGACGCTTCTATCCGGGCCACTCCGCCTTGAACTTACTCGCGTTGGCCTTCGTCACGACGCCTCCGTCCGGGAGCCCGGCGAGGACGTCGATGCCGCCGCAGCCCTTGCCGGTGCGGACGGCCTTCACCGCGCAGCCCATCGCGAGGCGTCCCTCGGTCGCCGGCCGCTGCATGACGGTGCCGAACCACTGGCCCGAGGCGACCCGCTGGAGGCCGACGGCGCCGCCGCCGTAGCCGATGAGCGTGACCTTCTGTCCGGTGAGCGCCTGCTGGGCGCCGGTCGCGCCCTGGTCGGCGCCGACGATGACGTCGAGGTCGGGATGCGCCTGGAGCATCGTCTGCGAGGCGCTGAGCGCGTTCGCCGGGTTGTAGAACGTCTCGCCCTCGGCGACGACGTCGATGTTGTGGCCCTTCGTGATCTTGTTGAACCCGTTCCGGATCGCGGTGTCGAGCGAAGACACCTTCACCGAGTACAGGTACCCGACCTTGCACGGGTTCGCGTTGCGAGCCTGGCAGGCCTTCACGACGAGGCCGCCCTGCTTCTGGCCGATCTGCGTCTGGACGAACACGACGTTGCCGGCCATGCCCTTGAGCGGCGGCTTCGGGAGCCAGGCCGGAGGCCGAGGATCTGGTCCATGTTCACGACCTTGATCCCCTTGGAGATCGCCTGCTTGACGGTCGGCAGGAGCTGCGGGCCGAAGATCGGCTGGACGATGATCGCGTTGTACTGCTTCGAGGTGATCGCCGTCTGAAGCTCGCCGAGCTGCTTCTTCGGGTCGTTCGCAGCGTCGAACACCGTGACCTTCGCCTTCGACGCCTTCGCCACGTTCTGCGCCGCGGCGAGCATGGGAGCGTCGTAGCTGTTCGCGATGGCGAACGAGAGATACGCGACGCGGACCGGCTTCTGGGCGTTCGAGCCCCCGGACGCGCCGGACACGAGTACCACTGCGGCGATGGCGAACGCGAGGAGCGTCGCCACGCCGGCAATACGCCTGCCCCGGGACACGACAAAGAGACCGTTCACTTCGACTGACCCTCCTTCATTCGGGACGTGGTCGCACGCGGGCGTCGACCGAGCCGTCGCCCTGCGGTGCTGCTGCGCATCCCAGCGCGGGCTCACCTGCAACCGCGCGAGTGTATGTCTGCTAAACGAGCGAAGTCAAGACGGTTACTCATGCTGCACGCTGCAAGGTCGAGGCCGCCTTCGACTCAGTCGCTCGCCGCGGCCGCCCGTGTCGCGCTCTGCACCCAGGTGGGCTGGATCGCCGTGTGACCGAGCAGGAACTCGAGCGACGACGCGGCGCGATCGCGGGCGCCCCGCAGGTCGGCGTCCACGAGCGTGCCGCCCTCCTTCAGGATCCGCCCTCGGACGAGCACGGTGTCGACGTTCCGCGTATCCGCCTGGAGGACGACGGTCGAGACCGGGTCGATGACCGGGTACGTGTTCGTGTCGTCGCCGCGGATCATCACCACGTCCGCCTGCTTGCCCGGGGTGAGAGAGCCGGTGCGGTCCTCGATGCCGCACACCCGCGCTCCCTCGATGGTCGCGAACTCGAGCACCTCGCGGCTCGAGAGGAGCGTCGGCTCCTCCTCGTTGCCCGCGGCGAACGCAGCCTCGTGCGCGAGGAGGCGGTCGTGCGCGAAGAGGAAGCGCATTTGCGTGAACATGTCGCCCGGCACGGTCGTGACGACGTCGATGCTGAGACTCGGCCGCAGCCCGTGCGCCAGCGCCCTCGCGGTCGGCGGCGTGCCGTGCCCCATCGTCATCTCCACGGTCGGCGCGATCGACACCTTCCCGCCGCTCTCGGCGATGAGCCGGAACTCGTCGTCCGAGAGGTAGTTGCAGTGGATGTAGGTCGTGTCCGGGCCGAGGAGATCCATCTCCGCGAGCTGGGAGACCATCGAGAAGCGGCCTGCGACGCCCCCCATCCCGGCGTGGACGCTGATCGGCGCTCCGACGTCGCGGGCGAGCTCCCAGTCGTGCCGCACGACCTCGGGTGTACAGAATCCCGGGCCGCGTGTTCCCATCGCGAGCGTGATGAGGCCGTCGTCGCTCGAGAAGTAGCGCTCGCGCACGCGCCGGATGTCCTCCGGCGCCTCGAGGGTGCTCGTGTACCACCAGTCCGCGAGCGAGGTGTTCGGGTTCCCGTAGCAATAGACCGCGCGGAGGCCGGCGTCCTGCAGTCCGCGGATCGCCTCGTCCGAGTGCTCCGGCGTGTTCGAGATGTGCGACCAGTCGAGGATCGTCGTCACGCCCGCGTCGATCGCCTCGAGCGAGCCGAGGTGGTTGCCGGCGTAGACGTCCTCGGGCCGGTACGCAGGGGCGAGCTGGTCGAGGACGAGGTCGAAGTAGCCGGCGAGGGTCACGTCGGGCGCGATCCCGCGGATCACGGTCTCCCACGTGTGGCGGTGGGAGTCGATGAACCCCGGCATGACGATGCAGTCCGAGGCGTCGATGACGCGGGCCTCACCGGCGTCGAGCCCGACGCCGACGGCTGCGATCGCGCCGTCCTCGACGAGCACGTCGCCGCCGTACACGTCGCCGATGTTCGGGTCCATGCTGAGGACGTGTCCACCGCGGAACAGCACGCGCTCGGGCACGGAGGTCTCCTTTCGTCGCGAGTCCTTTGTCCAGTACGGCTGTACTAGCCCGGCGGTTCTTACCAGGTCTCGCAGGCGGTGGCAACGATATCGGGACGGCGAGTCCAGGCCGCATGCGGGGTTCGTGAATCGAGGGAGGGCGGCGTTAGTTGACTCCTACTGCACGGCGGCTCTAAGGTGACGGGAATGAGCGACGGAGCTGTCGTCGTCGTCGGCGGCACGGCGGGCATCTGCCATCGGCTGGCCGGCGAGTACGCCAAGCGCGGTCGTGACGTCGTCATCACGGGCCGCGATCAGGAGCGCGCCGCGGCCGCGGCGTCCGTGCTCGACGGGTCGGGAAAGGTCGCCGCATACGCGTTCGACCTCGCGGAGCCGGCCACGATCGCCGAGGCGCTCGCGGACGTCGGGCCCGTCGACCGGCTCGTCCTCGGAGCGGTCGAGCGCGACGAGAACTCGGTGCTCGACTACGACGTCGGCCGTGCGCTCAGGCTCGTGACCATGAAGCTCGTCGGCTACACGGAGGTGGTGCACGCGTTGTGCTCGCGCCTCACGGGCGACGCCTCGATCCTCGTCTTCGGCGGGCTCGCGCTGAAGCGGCCGTACCCGGGGTCGACGACCGTCACGACCGTGAACGGCGGCGTGACGGGCCTCGTCCACACCCTCGCGATCGAGCTTGCGCCGATCCGCGTGAACGGCATCCACCCCGGCTTCGTCGAGGACAGCCCGTACTGGCTGGAGAAGCCGCCGGCAGCGCTCGAGTCTCCCCGTGCTCGCACGCCGCTCGGCCGGCTCGCGACCATGGAGGACGCCGTCGACGCGTCCATCTTCCTCCTCGAGAACAGGGCGGTGAACGGGGTCAACCTCGACGTGGACGGAGGGTGGCTGCTCGCATGAGCGCCGACGCGAGCGCGCCTCGGGTCGCGGTCGTCGGGCTCGGACACATGGGGAGCGCGATCGCCGAGCGCCTGCTCGAGGCCGGCTACCCGCTCTCGGTCTTCAACCGCACCCCCGGCCGCGACGGCGAGCTCGTCGCAGCGGGCGCGTCCCAGCTCGGATCCGCAGGAGACGCTCTCGTCGCCGCGGACGTGTGCGTCACGTCGCTGCCCGACGACGATGCCGTCCTCGAGGTGCTCTGCGGCGAGCGCGGCGTGCTCGCGCCGGCGCGTCCCGACGCGACGCTCATCGACATGAGCACGATCTCGGTCGACGCGTCCGCGCGGGTCGCGGACGCGGCTGCCGTCGCGGGCGTGCGCTACCTCCGCGCACCTCCCTCCGGCAACCCGGTCGCGATTCGCGGCGGGAAGGCGGCGGTGTTCGTCTCCGGGCCCGAGAGCGTGTTCGGGGAGGCCGAGCCGCTGCTCCGGGCGATCGCCCCGACGGTGCGCTACGTCGGTGAGGGCGAGCGCGCCCGAGTCGTCAAGCTGGCGCTCCAGATCCTGATCGGAGGCACCGCCGAGCTCCTCGCGGAAGCCGTCGTCCTCGGCGAGACGGCCGGCGTCGACCGGGAGGAGCTGCTCGACCTGATCCGATCCTCGGTCATCGGCTCGACCTTCGTGAGCTACAAGGCCGACGCCCTCGTTCGGGACGATTACTCCGCGACCTTCACGACGGACATGATGCGAAAGGACGTCGACCTCGTCCTCGACCTGGCCGAGGAGATCGGCGTCGACCTGCCCTTCACCCGCGAGCTCCGCCCGCTGCTCGAGGCGACGTCCGACGGCGGCCACGCCGACGAGGACTTCATCGCGCTCGTCCTCGAGCTCAGGCGCCGGGCGAGCGAGGATCGGCTATCCAGGACGAAGAGGTGATCGATGTGAGCGGAACGACGAACATCGCCTCCCGCGGCGCCACGATGGCGGTCGACTGGGAGCAACGGGTCGACTTCGAGAGGCTGCGGAGCCACCGGCTCGCGCGCGCCAAAGCGTCGCTCGCGGCCTCGGAGCTCGGCTGTCTCCTCCTCTTCGACCCCAACAACCTCCGCTACGTGACGAGCACCGCGATCGGCACCTGGGAGCGGGACAAGAACATCCGCTTCGCGCTCGTCTTCCGCGAGGAGGCGCCGATCCTGTGGGACTTCGGATCGGCTGCACGACATCACCAGCTCTACTGCCCATGGCTTCCCGAGTCGAGCTGGAGAGCGTGGGTCCCGCCGATGCGCGGCGCGATGCCGGATCCGACCGGCGTGCCGGACGCGCTCGCGGACATGGTCTGGGAGGAGCTCCACGAGCGCGGCCTCGACACCGAGCCGGTGGGGATGGACGTGCCGGACATGACCACGCTTCTCGCGCTCCAGCGCAAGGGGCTCGAGATCGCCGACTCGCAGCCCGTGATGCTCGAGGCCCGCAAGCTCAAGAGCGCCGACGAGCTCGCACTCCTCGACAACGCGGCCGCACTCGTCGACGCCGCGTACGAGGAGATCTACCGGCTGCTCCGTCCCGGTATCCGCGAGAACGAGGTGGTCGCGGCGGCGCTGAAGGTGCTCTTCGAGCTCGGCTCGGAGCACGTCGAGGCGATCAACGCGATCTCCGGAGACCGCTGCAACCCGCACCCGCACACGTTCTCCGACCGACTCCTGCGGCCGGGCGACCAGGCGTTCTTCGACATCATCCACTCGTTCATGGGCTACCGGACGTGCTACTACCGCACGTTCAACGTCGGCTACGCGACCCCGTCGCAGCTCGACGCCTACAAGCAATGCCGCCAGTGGCTCGACGACGCGATCGAGCGCGTCCGGCCCGGCGTCACGACGGACAAGATCGCGGAGGTCTGGCCGACCGCCGAGCAGATCGGCATGAAGGATGAGCGGGCGGCGTTCGGCCTCCAGTTCGGACACGGCCTCGGTGTCGGCCTGTACGAGGCGCCGATGATCTCGCGCCTGCACTCGTTCGACGACCCGGTCGAGCTCGAGGTCGGGATGGTCTTCGCGCTCGAGACGTACTGCCCCGCCTCGGACGGCCGTTCGGCGGCACGGATCGAGGAGGAGGTCATCGTCACCAGAGCGGACCGGAGGTGATCACGAGGTTCCCGGCGCAGGAGCTGCTCGTCACGGGCAAGGGCTACGTGCGCGGGGCGGACTTCGTGCAGTCCGGGCCGGTGGGCGGCACCGGGTCCGGGAACGGCGCCGCCGCCACCGCGGCGGACCGGGCCGACGACTTCACACGGGCCTGATGCGGATGCATCTCCTCCTTCGCCGAGAGGACATCGAGCTCGTTCCGGCGCTGCCCGAGCACGGCTCCGGTCTCACGAAGGCGGTTCTCGTCGGCGAGGCGACGGGCGCCACGCACACGGGGCTGTCGCTCATCGAGCTCACCGACGGGCACGTCGACATGCACGTCCACTCGTTCGAGACGGGCTTCTACGTGTTCTCGGGCGAGCCGGTCCTGTACGGCGAAGGCGGGGGCGTCCGCTTGCGGGAGGGCGCCTGCGGGGCGATTCCGGTCGGCGCGGCGCACGCGTGGCGGGCGGAGGGCGGTGCGCGCTGGATCGAGATGGCGTCTCCGCGTCCGCGCGGACACGACAAGCCGCCGGACACGTTCTTCCTCGGCCCGGCTCCCGACGACGAGCCGGCGCCGCTCGACCTCCGGGACCCCCGGAACCGGAACCTCTTCCTCCTGCAGCCGGGCGACATGGACATCGACCACCTGAAGAAAGGGGCAGCCGCCGACGAGCCCAGGGTCTCGGCGAGCATGGCGACCGCGGCGCTCGCCTACAGCGGGATCACGGTGAAGATGCTCGTCGACAAGCGGCTCGACGCGCAGCTCCACACCATGTTCATGGTCGGCTACCAGCCCGGCGCCGTCGCGCATCCGCACGACCATCCGTTCGAGGAGTCGTACGTGATGCTCGAGGGCGAGGTCGACGTCGTCGCCGACGGGACGCGGTACACGCTCCGCCCCGGCGACGTGTTCTGGACCGGGGTGGGCTGCATCCACGCGTTCTACGAGACGAAAGGGAATACGGTGCTCTGGCTCGAGACGTCCGCCCCCGGGCCGCCCGACCGCCACTCGTACCGCTTCGAGCGCGACTGGGAGTACCTGGCGGCGAAGGCCGGCGACGAAGCGTCCGCGGCCGCACGCGCTTAGGCTGTGCCGATGGAGGCATCGCTGGCCGATCGCGTCCCGGAGCTGCCGCGGCCCTCGGGCATCGGCGAGCGGCTCCGCGAGGAGCGGCAGCGCAGCGGGTTGACCGTCCGCGAAATCGCCCGCCGTGTCGGCGTCTCCCCGAGCCTCGTCTCGCAGATCGAGCGCGACAAGGTGAACCCGTCCGTGAGCACGCTCTACGGGCTCGTCACGGTGCTCGGCCTGACGATGGGGGACCTGTTCGGCGAGGCGTCTATCCCGCGCCAGGCCCGCGCTGCCTCCGCTCGCGCGCCGGTCGGCCCTGTCACGACGCCGGACACGCGAGCCGGGATCAACCTCGAGACCGGAGTCCGCTGGGAGCGCCTCACGCCGGCGAGCGACCCCGCCCTCGAGTTCCTCTTCGTCGCCTATCCGCCCGGCGCGTCGTCCTGCCCCGAGGACTCACTCGTCCGCCACGGCGGGAAGGAGTACGGCTACGTCGTCAGCGGACGCCTCGGCGTTCGGGTCGGGTTCGACGAGTACGAGCTCGAGCCGGGGATGGCGATCTCGTTCGACTCGTCGTCGCCCCATCGCCTGTGGACGATCGGGGACGAGCCCGCGGAGGCGATCTGGGTCGTCGCCGGCAGGCAGGGCGACAGCCGGGCGATCACGGTCTGAGCCGTCGCGGAAGCTCGGGTAGAATCGCCCCGAACCGGGGCGGTTAGCTCAGTTGGGAGAGCACCAGCTCGACAAGCTGGGGGTCACTGGTTCGAGCCCAGTACCGCCCACTCACAGAACCCGCTGGAAACGGCTCATTCTTGTTCTTTGCCCGTGCGAGGTGAGCAAGTCGAGGTTGGGGCGTATGGAAAGCCGATGGCAGGTCGGCGCTGCCGAGGACGATCCGGGCCTCATTCATCACCGATCAATCCAGTCGCAAGATCTCAGGGAGGGTCGGAGGCCCGGAATCTGGCACGCGCTGCTCGAGCATGTCAGCCATCGAGTCCTGCCATCGCGTCGACATGTCCTGCTCCGCAAATCCAGTTCGCGCGCGTCGAGTCCTTCGGCGCGAACAGCTTCGACGGCGGCGGGGATCCAGGCGGCCGGGAGGTCACCCGGGATGATCGAAGAGCGGACGACCCTCGAGGCAGCTCTCGGCGCAGACCGCGGAGTCTGAACCAGGTCAGTCGTCCCGCGTACTCCTCAAGGGACATTCCTGAACGCTTCGCTCGGACGCGCGCAACTCCCGACCCAAGCGCCAGTTGTAGATTCCGAGCGGTGGAGACAGCCTGTGTCAAGGTGCGGCTAAAGGCCAACTCACTCGACCGGGTCCATGACTGGGCCAACGAGCTTCGGGCGAGATCCGAGGAGGTGCTCGTCACGCTCCGTGACGAAGGCGTTGTGCTCGAGTCAGTTTTCCTCGACTCGGACGAGCTGGGCGACTTCCTCGTCTACGTCATTAGGGCGCGAAGTCTCGAAGCAGCACACGCGACGGCGAGACGGTCGACGCATCCGATCGACAGCTACCACGAGCAGTTCAAGCTCGACACGTGGGATAGCTCTGCGCCGCTGAAACTGCTGTTCGACTTTGAGAACTTCGGCTAGACCCTGACATCAACCAACTCTTCCGCCCGCTGGCGCAGGCTACTCGCCCACGCTTGTGCCAGGTCGGGTGGTGAGCCGCATCACAGGCGAGACTTTCGAGATGGCCGAGCTGTATCCGCCGAGCGAGCCGCACGACCAGGGGATGCTCGACGTGGGCGACGGCAACCTCGTCTACTGGGAGGCGCGCGGCAATCCCGCTGGAAAGCCGGCGCTGATCGTCCACGGAGGGCCCGGGTCCAGTTGCGAAGGGAGCACCGGCAAGTCCTTTGATCCCGACCGCTACCGGATCGTCCTCTTCGACCAGCGGGGCTGCGGGCGAAGCACGCCTCACGCGAGCAATCCGACAACCGACATGAGCGTCAACACCACCGAGCACCTGCTCGCGGACATGGAGCTCCTTCGGAAGCATCTAGCGATCGAGCGGTGGCTGCTCTTTGGAGGCTCGTGGGGATCGACGTTGATCCTCGCGTACAGCCGAGCGGCATCCAGGGCGCGTATCGGAGATCGTCATACCCGGCGTCACCACCGGCCGGAGATCTGAGATCGACTGGCTCTACGGGGGAGTCGGACGTTTCTTCCCCGAGGAGTGGGAGCAGTTCCGCGCAGGCGTGCCAGAGGCCGAGCGCGACGGCGACCTCCTCGCAGCGTATTCGCGGCTCATGGAGGACCCCGACGTGGACGTCCGCGGCAAGGCCGCCACCGACTGGTTGGCGTGGGAGGACGCCGTCATCTCGCAGGAACCACACGGCACGCCAAAGGCGTACAGCTCCCGGCCGCGTGCTGCGCGGCTCGCCTTTGTACGGATCTGCGCGCACTACTTCTCGAACGGAGCGTGGCTCCAAGAGGGTGCGCTGCTCCGCGAGGCACATCGCCTGGCAGGAATCCCGGGTGTTCTGATCCACGGCCGCCTCGACATGGGTTCTCCGCTCGCCACCGCGTGGGAACTTGCACGTGCTTGGCCAGAAGCGGAACTCGTTATTGTCGGCGACTCCGGGCACACAGGCAGCGACACGATGAAGGAAGAGAGCCTTCGGGCGCTCGACGGGTTCGCACGTTCCTGACTGAGAGGAGGGGCGTGGTGAAGCCGAGGAGTCCCAAGAATGAGCGCCGCGCCGAGGAGGTCATGCAGGCGATGCGCGCCCTGGCGAGCCTCACAGAGGACGATTGGCAACGGCTGACCGACCAGACGGGGATCACTGGGCGCGAGCTGGCGATCCCGCTCGCGTCTGTCCTCCCGTTGGCAATGATCGCCTTCGGCGCTCTCGGAGTGGTTCGGGACCAGACAGCAGTCTGGCTCGCGCTTGCGGTGGGCGTCGCCACGCTCGCGGTGCAGGGGGTTCGCTATGCGCGCATCGAGCGATTGAGTCGGATCGGCGCTGTCGTCTCCGTTGCTCTCAACCTGAGCTTTGGCCTCTTGATCGTGGCAGTCAAGGTAGTCCTGGCGCACTGAGTATGCGTGTCTCGCGGCTCCATTCGAGGAGCGCGACTACGACCGCGCTCGCCGCCAGACGTTAGTCCTGCGCTCGAGCCGGGTAACCCGAGTCCGGTGAGCCCCGAGGGGCACGAGAGCTTGCGCGAGTCGCTCGGCTCGATGCGAGGCTGTCCCGCCTGCGGTGTCGGCCTGACGCCTGAGGCGAGGTTCTGCCCGAACTGCGGGCTCCGACTCGACGAGGCTCGCGGGACGCGGCACGTCTACGGTGTTCTGGCCCCGGGCTCGGCGCTTGTCTTCGCCGGCGTCGTGCTCCTCGCGGCGCTTCTCGCGCTGATCGTAGGAAGCGTCCTCGTCGCGATCATCCTGCTCGCGCTGTCGGCCCTGGCGTTCGTCCTCTTCGTCGGTGCGGTCCGGCGCGACGCCGAGAGCCCGGTGGCGCGTAGCGTGCTGAGCGGAGTACGTCGCACGCGTGTCTCGGTGGGACTCGGCCGAGTGTCCGCGCGAGCGTGGGCGAGCGCGCTGCACGAGGTCACCGCTCTGTACTTCCGGGCGAAGACGCTTCGCAACGAGCGTCGTCGACTCCTCCCCATGTTCGGAGAGGCGACGCTCCACGAAGACACGGCGTTGGCCAACGAGCTTCGCAACCGGTTGGAGGTCATCGACCAGCAACTCGTCGCCTGCGAACGAGCGCGCGCAGCCGCGCTGGCTCAGGCCCGGACGCGCGTGTCCGAGGAACAGTCGCCGGACCAACCGACGAAGGAGTCGTCCGTCGCGGACCTTGGCTCAGGCGCGAGTTCGGAGCAGTAGCTGCAGTCGGGGCGCCGGGTGACGTGCGAGCGACCCTGCAGTCGTCGGGTCGCGTCGAAGCCGGCGCATCTCACCTTCCCGCTGGCTGTGGCTCTAATCAGTACGCAGCGCGGGCCGCAGTCCTATCCGAGATCATGTATGCGACGAGTAGCGCGAGCGGGAAGAAGACGAGGCTGAACAGGAAATAGAGGAAGAAGCTGTGACCCTTGCGAGCGGCAACGCGCGCGGGCCAGAAGGCGATCGCGATCCAGACCACGATCGCGAGGATCGACCAGAGCCACCAGCCAGACGCTGCAAGAACCATCCTTCGACCTCCGTGTTTGGGGCCCCTGACCATTTCATGTCCCGCCCGGCGCTACAAGCGGCGGGGCGACGTCTGCTGTTCGAGCCGAGCCGGGTAGGGGGATGCTCGCGACCTCAGGTCTTGCGGAGCTGGCGCAGAAACAGAAGGAGGCTGAAGGCGACCTGGAGCCGCCGTCTGTGCTTGAAGACATTGCGCGCAAATCGGAAGTGTCGTCTGAGGCTCGCCACGAGCAGAACCAGAGTGAGGATGGCAGCGATGCGCCGGGGAGTCAGGATGCGCTCGCGGCGGCCCGGCTGCTCCTGCGGGCGCTTCTCAATGCCGACATCGTTACCTGAGGAGCTTCCACATCGTCGCGACGCCCCTCAGCGACCCTTTGCGCCAGGTCACGAGCGCGACGACGACGAGACCAGCAACGACGAGCAGTCCGAGTGATCGGATCTCGGACTGCAGCGCCGTCAGATCCTCGTCGAGGCGTTGCCGTTCGGCGGCGATCTCGCCGCGGATCTCCTCGACGGTTCGATCAGACATGGCTTCGGAGCGCGTCTGCCGTGCGCTCTGCCTCCTCGATCGCTTGCTCTGGCTTGGGAGGAGAGGCTTTCTGCGCGAAGCGAACGGCCAGGAATCCGGCGATCGCTGCAAGGAGCAGGATCGATCCCGACACGATGAGGAGCGACAGCCACAGAGGGAGTGTCTCGCTGATCCCCGCCGCCGCAGCCGCAAAGGCGAAGCCGATCGCATAGACGACGAGAACCGCGGCAAGGAGCGCAAGCCCCACTGCGACCCCGAGCGCCAATGCCTTCTTCTTCACCTCGAGCTTCGCCAGCTCGAGGTTTAGGCGTACGAGTGCCTGCGTTCGCTGCTTCACGGACTTCGTCCGTGCGACGAAGCCGAACATGACGTCAGCCTATAACGATGCTCTCGTGACGCGGTAGGAGTCGAGCGTCGATCGCGCCCGAGCAGGCCCGTCCGGGCGCTTCGCGAGGGGGACGGGTGCACGATCGGACGACCCGCATCTCGACGTGCACTACTTCCAGCGACGACTCGACCTGACGAAGTACTGGCCGTAACCGCGTAGTGCCGCCGCCGAGGTCAGCACCTGGTAGGCGAGCAAGTAGCCGAGGAAGCCGCGCTTGTCCGACTGCGGGTGGATGTCGAGAGTGCGAAAGACGTGGCGGGCTTGCCAACGCTGCAAGAAGCCGAAGACGGCCAGCGTGATCGGAAGGAGGAGCATCGACCACCACCCGAAGATCAACGGATATCCAAACAGGAACAGGATCACCCCCGGCACCCAGAAGAAGATGACCCCGATGTCGAGGGCGGGAACGAGGTAGTCGATCCCCGCCACCAGCTTCGCAAGCACACGAGGCTGTTTCGGGGGTGGATGAGTCCGAAGGCCTTCCAGCATCCCGCGTGCCCAGCGCGATCGTTGGCTCAGCAGGCGATCAAGGTGCTCGGGGACAACCGTGAAGGCGAGCGCGACAGGCTCGTACTGCACGAGTCCCCGGGATCCGAGCATCGACCAGGTGAGCACGATGTCCTCACCGATCGCATCGGGCCAGCCGCCGACCGCACGCAGATCACTCGTCCGGTACGCGGAAAATGCTCCCTGGGCGACGAGCGCAGTGTTGTATGCCGCCTGCATGCGCTTCACGCCGTTGATCCCGAGTCGGTAGTCCCACTGCTGCATGCGGGTCACGTAGGTCGCCATCGGGTTCTCTGCGACGAGCGCGGCGGCGCACGCAGATACGTGCTGGCCTTGCGGTGAGCTGGTCAGACGAACCACGAGTCGTGTGAGCGACTGCTCTTGCAGATGCGTGTCGGCATCGACTGTCACCAGCAGGGGTGTCGTCACGGTGGCGAGGGCCGTGTTCAGCGCGTGATGTTTGCCCTGCTCCGTCTCGAGGACGCGTCGATAGATGAGTCCAAGGCGCTCACCCGTCGCGTCCGCGAGCTGTGCCGTATCGTCGGTCGAGTTGTTGTCCGCGACGACGACCTCAACCCGGCCTGCGTAGGAGAGTTCGGCGATGTGTTCGAGCGTGCGAACGATCGCCTCGCTCTCGTTCCACGCCGCCACGACGATCGTCACGGACGGCCACTGTCCTTCGGGCCAGTCCCCCATAGGAGGCTCGAGCGGGAGTGTCTGGTAGCGCGTGATGAGAAGCGTGAAGATCATGAAGCCGATCACCAAGCCAGGGATGTAGGCGAGGAAGAGCGGGATCACCCAGCCCATGACAGGACCGATCGCGGCTTCCAGCTCAGCTCTCCATGGCTCGGAGACCCAGACGCTGAACGCGACCCACGCGAACGTCAGAGCGAAGGCGATCGCGAAGCGGACGGTTGGCCGCAGCCCCGAGGCCGGAGCTTCGCGCCGCGTTCGACCACCTAGTCGCTTGCGTGGCGGGCGGCTGGATTCCGGATCTCTTTCGGAGACTGCGATCTCGTCGTCGATGGAAGACAGGTGCGGCGTGACTCCTCCTGGGCGGCGTCTCCAAGCGTAGGTTCGGGGTGCACGGGGGTGTCTCCCCCAGAAGTGGCGGCCCGCGACCAGGTCCGCCGCAGGCCACTTCGCGAGGGGAGGGTGCCTCGTCCCATGCCGCCCGTCGGCATCACGAGAGGACATCCGTAGCGACGAGCACACTCCAAGGGTGAAGGAGACGAGACGCTCATTCGTCCGCACGCGAACACAACGGGCCGTTTCTGATCGCCGAGTCTTCCCGTTTCTCGCCTTCACCACGCTCACCGTCGCGCTCGTCGCTGGTTTCGTCGTCATGATCATCGACAAGGAGGACTTCCCGGACTACGGCACGGCGGTGTGGTGGGCCATCGTCACGCTCGCCACGGTCGGCTATGGCGACGTCGTCCCACACACGGGGTGGGGACGCGTCGTTGGCAGCATGGTCATCATCGTGGGTGTTACGTTCATCGCCTTCCTGACGGCGGTCGTAACGTCGCTGTTCGTCGAGGAGGAACAGAAGACGCATCGGACCCTGGTCGAGGATGCCCAACGGGCTGCCCAAGACGAGACGCGCAGTCTGCTTGAAGACGTCTCCAGTCGCCTCTCGACCGTCGAGACATTGCTCCGCGGCATGCAGGGCCAGCGTCACTGACGCCGCACCGAGTCGCGTTCCCGCGTCGTTCGTCTCCCATGTCCCCCTTGCCATGTAGCCCCGGACGGATGCGCGCGTAGCACCGCCTCGCACGTAACGAAGGGCACGAGGAGATGGTCCAGCGTGACCCGAACGCGTGGACGACCGTCGAGGCACTTCCTGTGCCCGAGTGGGCGATGGACGTCGAGGCCGTGGGTGAGAGCCTCAGCCAGCTCGGTAGGGCGATGGCCCCCGGACTCATCGCGAATGCGAAAGAGCTGGGCGTGACCCTCCCACCCGTGCTACACGATCCGGAGGCGGAGCTGAAGCCGGGCAGCGTCGTTCCGCTCCCGAGGGGTATCTGCCACCACTCCTTCCCGCTTCTGGGCGGAGCACAGGTGGCTCGCTGAACTCGTCCAGCATCGACGCACGTCGCCAGCCCTGATGCACCGCCCACTCGCGGGTGGGGTCTAGCCCCTCAGTGCCGGAGCAGGTTGCGGGCCTGATGACACGACCGCCGCGCTGTGTGAGCTCGGCGTGATCTGGGTACCTAGCCGCACGGTCCCGAAAACGGAGGTGTGAGAATGGCTCTTCTTCTCGCGAGCGGCGGTATCTACATCGGCGGAGGCTTCCTCACGCTTCTCGTGATCGTCGTGGTCCTTGTCCTCATCTTCAGATAGCGCTCGCGTCGAGCGGAGTCTCTGCGACCGGCCGATCCCTTGAGGAAGCTGCTCACAGGCGAGTGGATCGTCGATCGAACGAGCGCGAAGCAGCGCCGGGTCATGCACTACTGGCTCACGATCCTCTGGTTCACGATCGGCTTCGCGCTCTGGATCGTCTTACGTCATGCGCTCTGGTTCGTCGGCTTCATGTCTCTGTACGCGATCTGGATCACGCACCTGGCGGGTTGGGCGGCGGAGACGCCCGTCGAGTCCGAGGACGAGTCCGAATAGGTTCGAGCACCGACAGTAGAGCAGCCAGACGCGCGGCCGCGCGCTCGTATGCGTGCGCGTACCCCCCGGTGACGGAGCAGGGTGATACCGCCCCTGTGATCTCGCGCCGCCCCGTACGCTGGGGACTTGCGGGAACCGTCTCCGAGAGGGAGGATCGGAGCCCGTGAGACGAGTCGCAACGACCGCCAGAGCCGCGCAGAGCTCGATCACGCGCTGGCTCCCGTTGGTCGCTGCCGGTGTGGCCGTCACATTCGCATCGAGCGCCGGCGCCGCGGAGGTCCCGACGCTTCAACCAGGAAGAAGCGCCGTCATGGCCGGCACGCACATCCGCTGCCGCGCCGCGGCGACCTCGGTGACCTGTAGGAAAGTCGGCGGCCTCACGGCGACCATCCTCCAGACGGGCGTGGTGCGGGTGTCGCGCTCCCGGGCGCCGTTCCCGACGACCAAGACTCGGGTACTCCACAACAATGGCGGGTTCGCCGTCCTCGGCACCCACGGCGTCGGGTTGTACTGCCACGTCTACGTCGCCGGTGCCCCCACCATGAGCTGCTCACTCGACGACGTGAGCCTGGTCCCCAACTCGCATGGCTTCGACATGACGGACGGCGCGGTGGTGGTGTTTCGCTACGACAAGGCCGGAATGCGCCACGTCCTCAAGACGATTCGGCAGCAATAGAGGCTCGAACGACTGCCGCGGGCGCGTTGCTCCGGCCCTCGAGCCCTACGCCGCGGGCTCGGTGACCGCGATAGCCGGCGACGGCCTCGTGATCGGCCACGCCAGGACCGCTCCGACCGCATAGGCGATGACGAGCGCGGCAATCGCGCCGGCGGTGGCGGGCTTCTGCGTCATGTTCCACGTAATCGCGAGGACGAGGCAGACGTTGGTGAGCTCGGTCAGCCACAAGCCGGGATGTCGCGCCATCCGGCGTGTGTCTTCGCCGAGCGGGCCGGGTCCGTTTTCCTGCAGCGCCTGCTTGAGCTTGTGCGACGTGCGCTCGGCGATCAGCGGGCCCTGCAGCGCGACGATCGCGAGACCCACGATCGACACGTCGATCCAGCCTGTGCTCCAGGTCCACAGGTGCGACGTCATGTATGCGCCCGTGGCGAAGAGGCCCAGGACTGCCACCGGAAACGCCTTGGTGACCTTGCCCGCCGCCACGCCCCAGGGGACGGCGTCCATGAGCGTCTGCGCGGACCGTAGCTGGATCAGGCAGGTGAGAAGGATCGAGGCCGCGCCGACACCCAGGAACAGCGAGAGCAGGTGGATGTAGAGCACGACGTGATACGTGTCCATGATTGCTGTACCTCCGCGAGTCGCTCTTCGGTCGCGGCACTCTAGCGACCGTCGCCGGCGGTCTCCGGGACCGCCCCTCTCCGGCCCGCCCCCCGGGGCCGGCGATTTACCGCCTATTCGCGCTAGCGCGCTCGACTCTCGTGCACGTGCGCGTGAGCGCACGCGATCGCCGCGCAGCGACGCCGGTGTGGTAAGAGGGGGAGGTGGCGAAGGAGAGTTCCCCCTCCGAGTCCATTGACGCGAGAATCGAGGAGCTGGACGACTGGCGGGGCGAGATGCTCGGCCGGCTCCGCGCCCTCGTCAAGGAAGCCGATCCCGACGTGGTCGAGGAGTGGAAGTGGGCAAAGGCCTCGAGCCCGGGGGTTCCGGTGTGGTCGCACGACGGAATCATCTGCACGGGCGAGACGTACAAGAGCGCCGTGAAGTTGACCTTTGCCAGGGGGGCTGCTCTCGAGGATCCCTCGGGGCTCTTCAACTCCAGTCTCGAGGGGAACACGAGGCGCGCCATCGACTTCCACGAGGGCGAGAAGATCGATGAGTCGGCGCTGAAGGCTCTCGTTCGCGCCGCGGTCGCTCTGAACGAGTCCAGAGCTCGCTAGGGATTCAGCCGTACAGGCCCCGGCCGCGTGACGGCCGGGGCCTGTACGGGTTTCCGCCGTCACTCGGCGGCGGTCAGGAACGCGTCGCTCTCACTCCGTCTTCGCGTCGCTCGGACTCCCCCCTCAGCACGGGATCGCCGCCATGATCGCGTTGATGCCGAGCGGGCCGCCGAGGAGCGTGTCTGCCTGCGCCGGCGTCAGCTTGCCCGACGAGACGTAGGCATTCACCTCGTTGACGAACGCTCCGAGCTGGTTACAAGCGGTCGGATTGTCGGGTTTCGTGTTCAGGCTGTCGATGGCGTGCTGGAGCTTCACGGTCAGCGAATTCGCCTGGCCTTTGTTCAGCACCCCGGTGCCCTCGAGATCCCCGATCTTCGTGATGATGTCCGGGATCGCCTGGGCCGGCGTGAGGATGGTCAGGTCGAGCGTCGCCGATCTCGTCCCGCCTATCTGGGACCTGGCGTCGGTGCCCGTGAGCGTGAGCACGTAGTCGCCGGGCGGTGCGCCGGCGGTGGTGATCGTCAGCGTCGAGGAGAAGCCCCCGGCGCCTCCGCTCGTCGGGCTGAAGGCCGCCGTCGCTCCGGACGGAAGACCCGACAGCGAGAGTCCGATCGTCGGCAGACCCGAGGTCGGGGAGCCCGTGACCAATGTCTCCGTCACGGCGTCGGTATTCGCTCCGCTCGTCAAGACCTGGAGGCTGGTCGGGCTGCCCGCAACGGTGAAGTCGTAGACCTGAACCGTCTGTGGTGGCAGTGTTCGACACCGCTCCGAGCGAGTCCGTCACGGTCACCGCGTACGTCGTGTCTCCGAGCGCTGGCGTGTCGGTGATCGTCTTCGTCGTCCCGAACGGCGCGCCGTCCTTCGTCCACGCGTAGGTGAACGGACCGGTTCCTCCGCTCGGATTGGCGGTGAGGCTGACCGAGTTGCCCGCGAGCACGACCCCGGCCGGAGCCCCGGAGATCGAGACTGCCGGGATGTCGAAGTCGAGCGCACCGACGTTCACAGGGGGTATCGAGGCGTGCGGCGGCGAGGTCAGCGGCACGGGGACGAACCCGTCCGCGACCCGGCCGGCGACCAGCGGTCCCGCGATACCGCCGATCGCATTCCCGATATCCGTGTCGAGACCGGCCGAGGTGTACACCGGTCCCAACCCTCCGGAGAACAGGCTGATCGGAGCGGGGTCGCTGATCGAGCAGTCGGCGATGAGGCAGACGCCGGCGGTGACGATGTCGGCGACGACGGCGACCGCGTCCTGGAAGTCACTCGTCCAGTGCAGGTCGATCTGGGCGTTTCCAGACGTCCCCACCCAGTGGAAGAGCGGGCTGAGCGAGACCCCGAGCGCCGCCGGGGTGGCCGGCGTCGTCAGGTTGAACGTCTGCGCCGAACCGGATGAGTCCCACTCGATCGGAAGGACCGGCGCACCACTCGCGCCCGTGACCTGAACCAGGGCCGCTGCCCCGCCAAGTCCCGGAACCCCGGTCGAAGGAGCCGGCGCCAGGGTGAGCGAGCTTCCGAGCGACGCCGTGATCACCTTGAGCCCGGCGACGCTGAGCGTAAGCCCCGAGCTGGTGCCGGGGATCGTGATCGGGGAGTCGGAGTCCATGGGTGCGGTGAACGTGTTCGGCGCCGACGTCGCGCTGAACGGGACGACGTTCGGACACCCGGAGCACCCGTCGAAGTTGAACGTCATGTTGCCGCTGAGCGAATACGAGACCGTCGATCCGCCCGGGGTGGGCGTGTACGTGATCGACACCGGGAGAGGCCCGTTCGCGGTGTTCAGGTCGGCCGGGTCGTACGTCATCGAGACGTCGGTCCCGAGGGTCACGTCCGCCGTGAGCGTGCCGTTGAAGGCCAGCGCCCCGTGAAAGAGACAGACGCCCACGCTCAACAGACACGGCGGGTTTCCCACCCCGGTGTCCTCGTTCACCGGAATGCTCGTGGTGAAGCCGAGATTGGCGTGCTTCGTGATCGTCACCGGGTCCGGGCTGTCAGCCTGTGCCGGCCCCAGCTGAACCAAGAGGACGAGCAGCGCCACGCCCAGCTGGACGAAGAAACGCGGTCGTACCACGGTGCCTCCTTGTCTCCCCTCCCGCCGGGCAGTGGAGCCCGGCGGCCGGACGCGAACGCTTCCACGGCCGGGCGGCTTGCACATCGCTCGCCTGGGTGACGCGTCGCCTCGATCGAGGTCGCCTCGCCGCTGCGGCTCTCGCTCGCCCGAGTGACCGAACGCTTCGATCGCTCGAGCGTCAGGAGGTTTCGGGGAGCCAGCCCTCGCGGTACGCGGTCGGTCGCCGCGGTGGGATCGACGCGTACGCCTCGCCGCCGTCGAGGGTGTCCGCGTCGACGCTCGCGCCGTGCCGTCGTGCGACCTCGTCGGCGGGGAAAGCGAGCGAGCCCGGCTCTCCGTCGTGCTCGCGAGAGCCGACAGCGATCACGACGCACGGCCCGCTCCCGGCTCCGACGATGACGTGCCCCGTTCCGGGCGGAGAGTGGAAGAAGTCCCAGGAGCGCAGGGGCCGCTCCTCGCCCTCGACGACGAGGACGGCCCGGCCGGAGACCACGAGGAAGTCCTCCTGGTCGGCCTCCCGGTGGTACATCGCCATCGCCTCGCCCGGCGCGAGCACGAACACGTTCACGCCGAGCTGGTCACCCGCGCGGCGCCAGCCTTCGAAGTCGTCGGAGACGACACAGACGGCTCCGCGGCCCTCGGCGTGTCGCCACTCGGCGTCGCGCATGCCGAGGACGTACCAGCCTCCACCGCGTGGGACGAGACCGTGCTCCGTCCGTTCGAGGCTCGCCTCGGGAACCATCGCCCTTGATGCTAGTGCTGCCGCCAGGGCGGGACTGGGTCGAGCGCGAGGCGACCGGGCCGGAGCCCGGCCGCCTCGAGCTCGGCGCTACGTGACCTTGAAGCTGCCCTTCATGAAGGTCGCGTGCACGTCGCAGACGAAGCGGTACGTCTTCCCTTTCTGGAGCTTGACCGTCCACGTGGCCTTGCCCGTTCCGCCGACGCTCGTCGTCTTGTTCACGCCGGGGCCGGAGAGGTGGAAGTCGTGAGAGCTCGAGCGATCGCTCACGGCGATCGTGTACTTCCCGGCCTTGAGCGTCTTGACCTTCGCGGTCCCCTGCTTCAGCGAGATCGTGAAGCCAGGCCCGACCGTCGCGACGAGGCGCGGTGCGGCGGGCGCTCCCGAGCTCGGCGCCACGACCACGAGGCCGAGCGCGAGGACGACGAGGGCGAGTGTGATGCGTTTCATGACGTCTCCTTCGATAGCGGGTCTTCGTGCTCCTACGACTCGGACCCGGGTTGGATCTTCGAGCTTGCTCGCCGTCGTCACCTTGTAAGGTTCCGCGGCCTTGCCGGCCACGCACTCTACGGACGAGCTCTAGCGATGCCCCTCGCCATCGCCGCCCTGGTCGCCTGGATCTGCGTGTGGATCCTGGTCGCGATCCGCGTGCTGCGCCGCCCGGATCTCGGAGTCGGCGGCAAGGTGCTCTGGATCGTCGTGATCCTCGTCTTGCCGCTCGTCGGGCTGCTCGCGTACTTCCTCTGGGACGCGGCCCGCACGAGGCCGGCGTAGGCGGCTGCTACCAGGCTTCCGGCGAGAGCACGAGCCAGTACCCGTCGGGGTCGACGAAGCAGACGGCGCCGGTTCGGCCCCAGTACGGGTTGGGCGAGGCGCTCGGCTCGACTCCGGACGCCCGGATGCGGTCGGCGAGGCTCGCGACGCGCTCCTCCGATCCGAGATAGAGCACGAGCTGGTCCTCCGTGGTCGGCGTGACCGCGGCACCCGAGTGGAAGACGAGCTCGAGCTGCCGCGACGCGTCGGGCAATCCGAGGACGACGCCGCTGTACCCGTCGTGCTCCGCGAACGTCGTGAGGACGGGGAGCTCGAGCAGCTCGCCGTAGAAGGCGAGGGCGGCAGCAAGGTCGCGGGTGGGGCGCGCGACGCGAACCTGCATCACCGCGCGCCCTCCCCGCCGCCTGCTCAGCTCACGGAGTCCCGGAACGCCTGCGCCTCCCCCTGGATCCCGTCCGACTCCTCGATCGGGACGATGGGAGTGGCCGCGAACCGGATCCACGGAGCCCAGGGCGCCGTCGTCCTGGCGAGCGTCGCGGCACTGTCGACCTCGACGATCGCGACGCCGCCACCGCCGTCCGCGAATCCGTAGAAGCCCATGAACTCCGCGCCCTCTGGAGGCTTCCAGGCGGCGAAGACCTGACGAGAGCGGCGGACGCTCTCCTCCTCGGTGTCGATGAACTCCCAGGTCACGTGGAAGAGCATGTGTGCCTCCTTTTGCCTGCCGATGACGGGTGGGCGCGATTCTGACGCGCGGCTCATGCGTACGCCGGCGCGTCGCGCGGGCGAGGCGACGCGAGGCGCGGGCGACTGCCCTACGCGTGCACGCGCTGGAGCTGGCGACGCGCCACACGGGCGAGGTAGCTCACGGGCGGTGCCGTCGCCGTCGGGCCGCCGGACGTGAGCGTGAGCTCGGCCCGGCCCTTGCCGACGAGAACGGTGTCGACGACGAGGGGAATCGTGACGCCCTGCGTCGTCAACGTGAGGTCGAAGCGGAACGCGGTCGTGAACGGCGCGACGCGCGGGAACGAGACCTTCCGGTACGAGACGACCTTCACGTTGGCTCCGGCGAGCTTGCCGAGCGACGAAGCCGCGCACGCCGCCGCGCCGGACGTCCGCACCGAGCGAGCCCAGTCGGACCTGACCATGTCCGCCGTCCGGAGCACGATCGCGAGGCTCTCGAGGCTGTTCGGGCCGTACGTCCACGTGGAGTCGGCCGCGCCCGTGACCACGAGATCGGAGACCTTCGGATGGAAGCCCGGGCAGGAGAGAGGCGCGAGGTCCGCCTTCGTCACCTTCTTCGTGCCGCCCTTCCAGGCGCCTGCCGGCTCGAGGTCGGAGCTGCGAACGACAGCGACTCGCGCCGCAGCCTGGCCGGCGGCGGTGTAGCTGATCTTCTCGGGGCCGCCGCTCGCCGCCGCGAGCGCCACGGACGACGCCAGCGCGAGCGCGGAGACGGCGACGATCGCCAAGCCGACGCGCATGCGTGACGACGAGTCCATGTCGCTGCCTCTCCTTCGTCTCTCGCGGGGTCGGAGTCCCGGCCGCAGCCGAGCCCGCATGACATCGGCTCTCGTGATGAGCCGCGCGATCCCCGAACCGGGGCACCGGCCAAGGGCGACTCGGTGCATGCGGAAGGGCCCGCCGCCGCTCGAGGCAGGCCCTTCCGCGTCGCCGCAAACGACTCGTCCTCTACGGATATGGGTTGGTCGGGTACGGCGTTGTGGTCGTCGTCCCGGGCGGCGTGGTCGTCCCACCTCCGCCGGACGGCGCCTTCAGGATCGCCCTGCCCTTGGCGGAGACCGTGAACCACCTCGCGCCGAAGGCCGAGAAGCCCTGACCGTTGGTCTGACCGGCCCGCTTGTCCTGCGAGAACGCGTACAGCGGGTGCCGGTTGTAGCTCACCTGCATCTTCCCGTCGCTCCGCTTCGTGACGCGGACGAGCGAGACCTTCAGCCCCTTGCCGACCGTCGGCTTGCCGTGAGCGACGAGCGGGGGCCAGAACTGCGCGCACTGCCCCGCGCACGAGCTCTTGCCGTTTCGGTCCTTCATGAACAGGTAGAGCGTGTGGCCCTTCGAGTTCACGAGGACCGGCCCGAGCTTCGTCGAGCGGAGAGAGATCGTCGCGCTCGACTGTTTCGCGTTTCCGGCGAGGGCGCCGGCGGCGAGGAGCCCGATCGCGCCGAGGGCCACCGCCAGCGTCACTCCGAGCGTGATGCGGAGCGTGCCTCCGCGCCGACCGGAGCCGCCGGTCTTGTTTCCGATGTGTCTCATCGTTTGCATCGCCTCCTTTCTCGCTGTCATACGCGGGGTGGCGGCCGGGCGGTTTGCCCGCGCTATGGTTCGCCCGTGGCCGTCAAGCTCCATCGCTGCTCGGCGGAGTGGGTCAAGTTCGGCGGGCATCCGTGCTGGCGGGTCGAGCAGGCGCTCCAGGGCGCCGGGGTCGACTACGAGATCGTCGCCGGCGCCGCGCTCCCGTGGCAGCGGAAGGCGCGCGCGGAGCTGATCCGGCTGACCGGGCAGGACCGCTACCCGGCGATCCAGTTCGAGGACGGCAGCGTCTACCGCGAGGAGTCGAAGGAGATGGTCGCGACGATCGAGAGCGGCAATCTCCTCGAGAAGGCCGGGGGCGGAGCGGCCCCGCCCGCTCCGGCGTAGGCGATTCGCTTGACGACCGCCTCCGGCCGCCAGTAGCCTCACCGCGCCGGATGCATTCGCTGAAGCCCTACCGCTTCGTGCTCGCCTTCGCGGCTCTCCTCTGCGTCGCCCTCCCGACGGTCGCACTCGGGGCGACACGTCAGCCGCAGTCGGCGGCCTCGCCGGCGGCCGCGGCGTCGAACACGACCACGTTCACCGACTCGACGGGCGAGGACCCGCAGGGCCCGGATATCACGACGATCGTCGTCTCGAACGACGACGCCGGGACGATCACCTTCCGCATCAACGTGCCGAATCGGCCGCAGTTCGACGTCAACACGATGTTGATGGTCATGCTCCTCGACACCGACTCGAACCAGGCGACAGGAGACCCGCAGTCCTTCGGCGCCGACTACGCGATGCAGCTCCTCGGTGGCAAGATCATCCTCTTCAAGTGGGACGGGACGACGTTCTCGCTGGCCGCCACCCAGTCGACGCTCTCGTACTCCTGGTCCGGTGGCGCCACGGTGAAGATCAACGCCTCCGATCTTGGGAACACGCGCAAGCTCGACTTCGACGTCGTCGTCGTCTCGCGGGACTCGTCATCGACCCGACGACTGGCGCGATCGACCAGACGAATCGAACACGCCGATGTCGCGCCCACCGTCGGCCTCTACCCGTACCAGGTGAAGGTCGGGAAGCCGACGCTCGTCGTGAAGAAGTTCACGCACAAGCCCGCGAGCCCGAAGGCAGGGAGCTCGTTCTCGCTCCTCCTCACCGCCGCCCGCTCGGACACGAAGGCCGTGCTCCAGGGCGGGCAGGTGACCTGCGCCGCGCGCGCCGGCTCGACGAAGCTCGTCGCCACCGTCCACAGCGTGTCGGGCGGGGCGGCGGTATGCACGTTCAAGATCCCGAAGAACGCCAAGGGCAAGACGTTCCGAGGGACGGACACGATCGTCTTCGAGGGCCTGAAGGCGTCGAGAGGCTTCTCGGGGAAGATCCACTAGTGCGCCCGTGGGCGTACTGACGAGCGTCCCCGTGCGCCGTCTCACCTTCCTCCTGCCGGCCGTCGTCGCGGTCGCCCTCTCGGGGCCGGCGTCGGGCGCGATCCAGCCGATCGTCGGGAAGTACATCCAGCTCCCGCGGCTCGGGAGCGAGTCCGGGCCTGTCCGCGTCACGCCTCCCGCCGTCGGACCGGCGGACACGCGTCATCGTCACCCTCGCTCCACCGCCGCTCGCGGCCGCGCTCCCGTCCCGCGCTCTCCTCGGAGCCGGCCCGCGCGGGAAGATCGACTTCCAGAGCCCGCTCGTCCGGGCCGACCTGACCCGCGTCGAAGCCGCGCAGCGCGCCGCGATCGCGAAGATCCACGAGGCGATCCCGAGCGCGAGGGTGTCGTGGCGCTTCCAGGTGCTCGTCGACGGGCTCACGGTCAGCGTCCCGTACGCGGAGCTCCCGAAGATGCTCAACCTGCCGTTCGTGAAGGACGTCTACCCGAGCCTTCGCTACTCGCTCGACCTGAACCGGAGCAGGGCCGTCATCGGCGCGGCGCAGCTCACGGCGGCGACGGGCGACGCGGGCCAGGGCGTGAAGGTCGCGATCGTCGACGACGGCATCGACCAGACCCATCCCTTCCTCGATCCGGCCGGCTACTCGTATCCCCCCGGCTTCCCGAAGGGGGTCACGGGCTCGACGACACCGAAGGTGATCGTCGCGCGCTCGTTCCCCGGCCCGGCGGCGAACCCGGCCCCGCTCGATCGCGACACCTCCTTCCACGGGACCTTCGTCTCCGGCGTCGTCGCGGGCGATGCGGGGACCGACGTCCCGGCGGGGGATCCAGGGCAGTGCGGGCTCGCAGAGGGCGGGTGCCACCCGGCGGTGAAGGGGCTCTCGGGCGTCGCGCCGCGCGCCTGGCTCGGGAACTACCGCGTCTTCAACACGCCGCTCCCGTTCGGCGGCTGCTGCGTCGCCAACAGCCCGGAGATCGTCGCCGCCTTCGAGGCGGCGGTGAAGGACGGCATGGACATCATCAACTTCTCCGGCGGCGGCCCGCAGATCGATCCGCGGCGCGACATCCTCATGCAGGCGATCACGAACACCGTCCGCGCAGGCGTCCTCCCGGTGATCTCGGCGGGGAACGACCGCGACTCGTTCGGGCTCGGGACGGTCGGCTCGCCGAGCACGGCCCCGGAGGCGCTGAGCGTGGCCGCCGTCACGAACGGGCACGTCTTCGGGCAGTCGCTCGTGTCGAAGTCGCCGAACCTCGCGCCGATGCCGTTCGCTCCGGCGGGCGGCGGCGTGCCGACGTCGTGGGGGACTACGGACCAGAAACTGATCGACGTCGGCTCGATCGAGGTCGGCGGCCAGCCCGTCGACCGCCTGCTCTGCGCCGCCTCACCCGCGCTCCCGGCCGGCTCTCTCCGCGGTGCGATCGCGCTCGTGACGCGGGGCGGCTGCACCTTCTCGACGAAGGCGAGCCGCGTCTCGCAGGCGGGGGGAGTGGGGATGGTCGTTGCCGACGACACGCCCGGAGATCCGAGCGGGACACCGGTCTTCTTCGGCGTCGACGGCGGTGTCATCTCCGACCTCGACGGCGACCGCCTGCGACAGGCGATGGCAAAGTCGGGCGGCGTCGCGACGATCGGCTTCGACCGCGGCGAGAACGAGATCCCGACGACCTGGGCGGGCGTCCCAGCGAGCTACTCGGCCGGCGGGCTCACGCCGTTCGGGCACCTGCTGAAGCCGGACCTCGCCGCGCCGGGCTCGCAGATCATCTCCAGCACGCTCCCCGAGTTCGCGGGCGACCAGTACGCCGTCCTCGACGGGACGAGCTTCTCGGCGCCGCACATCTCAGGATCCGCCGCACTTCTTCTCGCGCGGCACCCGACCTGGGGGCCGATGCAGCTCAAGTCGGCGCTGATGTCGACGGCCGGCGCCGCGCTCGGGAACACCGCCGGGACCGAGGAAGCGCCGGTCCTCGTCGAGGGCGCCGGGCTCGCCCGCCTGCAGCCGGCCGACGACCCGCTCGTCTTCACCGATCCGCAGTCGCTCTCGTTCGGGGACCTCGACGTCGGCTCGGGCGGCGCGAGCAAGACCATCCCTGTGACGGTCTCCGACGCCGGGAACGGCGCAGGGTCGTGGCAGGTCGAGGTGCAGGCGCAGTCGGCGTCGAACGGCGCGACGGTGGAGGCGGCGCCCGTCACGCTGGCGCCGGGCGGAACCGCGCTGCTCCAGGTCGTCGCACGGGCGTCGGCGGGAGCGGCCGAGGGGGTCGACTACGGCTTCCTCCTCCTTCGCCGGGGAAGCGACGTGCGGCGCCTCCCGTACGCGTTCTCCGTCGGCCATTCCAAGCTCGCGTCCGCGCAGGTCCTCCCGCTGAAGACGAATCAGGTCGGAGACACTCGCGTCGGGCAGGACCTCGTCGACGCCTACCGCTGGCCGACCTCGCCGTTCTCGGTAATGACGCTCTTCGGCGCGAACCAGACTCCGCCGGAGGACGGCAAGGAGCACGTCTACTCGCTCGATCTCACGAAGCGCGTCGCGAACGCCGGCGTGGTCGCGCTGCCGGTCCACAACCTCGACGAGCCGATCGAGCAGCTCCTGACGGCGCCGATCCATCCGTACTTCCTGTACGCGCTCGACGAGAACACGGTCCTCGGGTACGCGGGGACGCCCGTGAACGCGAACGGAAGCATGCCCGACTTCCTCTTCGGGCTCGGCGTCGCGGGCGCCGACTTCCCCGAGGTCGGCCGCTACTACGTCGTCGTGGACTCCGGCCGCGACCCGTTCACGGGGAAGTCGACGGCGCGGAAGTACACGCTCCACTCGTGGGTCAACGACGTGAAGCCGCCGAAGGTCACGTTCGTCACCACGCGTGTCTCGGCCGGCCATCCGACGATCGTCGTCAAGGTCGCCGACTCGCAGTCGGGCGTCGATCCGTTCTCGCTCCAGCTCCTGATCACGAGACGGCCGACCATCTCGGCGACGATGTTCGATCCGAAGACCGGGATCGCGGTGCTCCAGGTGCCGCGCACGACCTTCCCGCTCCAGGCGGGGCCGAACTTCGTGAAGCTCGTCGCCTCCGACTTCCAGGAGGCGAAGAACGTCGATACCGAGGGCCAGAACCCGTTCCCGAACACGACGGTGAAGGGGGCGCAGCTGGCGGTCGTGAACGGCCCCGCGGTCACGTGGGTCACCCCGAACAAGGGCGCGTGCCTGCCGAAGCGGGCGAAGCTCCTCGTGGTCGCGAACGACAACTCGCCGGTCTCGTCCGTCGGCTTCTTCGACGGCACACGTCAGATCGGCCGCGTCCGCAAGAACACGGCGGGCCTCTACTCGCTGAACTGGAGCACCGCCGGCAAGAAGCACGGCGCGCACGTGCTCATCGCGGTCGCGTCCGACACGCGCGGTCGCGAGGATCGCGCATCGCGGCCCGTGCGGATCTGCGGCTAGAGGCAGTTCCCAGCACGTCGGCGACGGCGGGAAGCGTCACCCGGCCCTCCTGGCCTGCAGACATCAGTGCACGAGAGGAGTAGGTTCCTGGACACATCCGAGTGCCCGAGGAGGCAGCGATGAGCGACGCCAAGAACGTCCTCGAACAAGCGATCGAACTGTGGAACGCCACCGATCGCGAGGGATGGGCCGCTCTGTACACCCACGACGTCGTCTACGAGGCACCGGGTGGTACGCGAGTCTCGGGGCTGGCGGATCTGAAGGAGCAGTACTTCGATGCGCTCGTCACCGCAGCGCCCGACCGCAGGAGCGAGGACGCACTCCTGATCGCAGAGGGCGATCGGGTAGTGGAGGTGGCGCGCTACACCGGAACGCACACGGGTACGTGGCGAAGTCCGAACGGCGTCGAGATTCCGGCAACTGGAAAGAAGGTCGACTTCCCCTTCGTCGGGATCTTCCAGGTCAGAGACGGCAAGATCAGCGCTATACGCATCCACTACGACCAGCTCGAAGTCTTGACGCAGCTCGGACTCGTGCCGGGACCGGCCTCGAGCTGATGTCGCTCGCTGGTCGCGGTCGTCGTCAGACGACTGACCGCTAGCGGTCGGGCTCTTCCGCCTCGTCGGCCTCGTCGTCGCGATAGACGAAGAGCCCACGCACGACGCTCCAGATCTGGGCCTGGAGCGGGGGTCCGGGCGGCCCTGGGGGCTGTGCCCATGCGTAGGCGAACTCCGACCCGAGCAGCACGATCAGGGCCGCGCCGTACACGAAGAACAGGAAGATCATGACGCCTCCGAGCGATCCGTAGATGACGTTGTAGTGGCTGAAGTCGAAGGCGAGCGAGATGATCTTCGCCGCTCCCCAGATGCCGAGGGCGGTGAGGATCGCGCCCGCGAGCAGGTCGCGTGACCGCAGGCTCGTGCGCGTGGGGACGAAGCGGTAGAGCAGGAACGCCATCGCGAAGATGAGGACGAGCTGCACGACGTCGCGAAGGAGCAGCCCCGACGGGTGGGCGTCGATGTTCAGGTGCTCGGCGGCATCGTCGACGAGCCGGCCGAAGAATGCGGCGAACGCGGACAGCGAGACGACGAGGAGGACGAGCACGCCCGCCGTCCCCACCAGCACGAAGTCGACGAGCTTGGCGTGGGCGACAGGGCGACGGCGTTCGACCTTCATCGTCGCCTCGAGCCCGAGGCGGATCGACGCCATCATCCCGGAGGCGCCCCAGAGGAGCGCGATCACCGAGATGAACCCGATCGCGGAGAGGGGATTCGCGATCTGCTCGATCGACTTCTTGATGCCCTCGGCGGAGAACGGCAGCACGGCGATGAGCTCGTTGATGACACGGTTCCGGAGCTCGTCGTCCTGCAGCACGAGGGCGAACCCGGAGGCGAGCAGGATGGTCAGCGGCACGATCGAGAAGAGGACGTGGTACGCGATCGCGGCTGCGTACTGCGGGCAGCGGTCCTTGAACAGGTCCTCGATGGCCCGCGGCAGCGCCCGCACGACCCCACGGACGACGTCCGCCGGCCAGCGCATGACACGGTTCGCACGCCCTCCTTCCGGCTCCGCGACCGGCGTCTCGCCCACGCCCTGAGTCTACGGAGCGGTCCTGCTCGACTCGTGGCGCACGAGCAGCGCCGACTATTCTCACTCGCCGTGAAGATCGTCCTTCCCGACGACTCCGAGCTCGAGCTCGCCGAAGGCGCGACCGGGCTCGACGCCGCGCGCGCGATCGGCCCCAAGCTCGCCGAGCAGGCGGTGCTCCTGCGCGTGAACGGGTCGACCCGCGACCTCCGGCTCCCGCTCGCCGAGGGCGAGAAGATCCAGATCCTGACGACGCGCGACACGCAGGACCCGGACGCACTTTCGGTCCTCCGCCACTCGAGCGCGCACCTGCTCGCCGAGGCCGTGATGCGTCTTCACCCGGGAGTGAAGATCGCGATCGGCCCGCCGATCGCGGACGGTTTCTACTACGACTTCGAGTTCCCGGCGCCGATCGCCGAGGCGGACCTCGAGGCGATCGAGGAGGAGATGCGGCGGGAGATCGCGGAGGGCCGCGAGTGGGCGCGCGAGGAGTCGTCGCGCGAGAGCGCGATCGCTCGCTTCGAGGCGGAATCGCAGCCGTACAAGGTCGAGCTCGCCAGCGCTGCCGAGGGGGACATCTCGCTGTACATGCAGGGCGACTTCACCGATCTCTGTCGCGGCCCACACCTCCAGAACGCGTCGCCGATCAAGGCGCTCGAGCTGACCGGCCTCGCGGGCGCGTACTGGCGCGGCGACGAGCGAAACACCCAGCTCACGCGGATCTACGGCACGGCGTTCTACTCGCAGGCCGACCTCGACGCCCACCTCGAGCGCCTCGAGCAGGCGCGAGCGCGCGACCACCGCCGGATCGGTCCGCAGCTCGACCTCTTCCACCTCTCCGAGCACTCGCCGGGGTCGCCCTTCTGGCACCCGAAGGGGATGGTCGTCTGGAACGCGCTCGAGGATCTCCGCCGCCGCGAGAACCGCCGTCGCGGCTACGTCGAGGTGAAGACGCCACTCCTGTACGACATCGAGACGTACAAGACCTCGGGGCACTACGAGAACTACGAGGAGAACATGTTCTTCGTGCAGCCGCACGAGGGCGAGGAGCCGCTCGCGCTCAAGCCGATGAACTGCCCGGGGCACATGCTCCTCTTCGGCTCGCAGCTCCGCTCCTACCGCGACCTTCCGATCCGTTACGCGGAGTCGTCGACGCTCCACCGAGACGAGCGCGGCGGCACCCTCCACGGGCTCCTGCGCGTCAAGCACATCACCCAGGACGACGCGCACGTCTTCGTCACCGAGGACCAGATCCAGGACGAGATCCACGGGATGATCGACTACGTCCGCTACCTCTACGACCGCTTCGGCGTGACGCCGCGGGCGGAGCTCTCGACCCGGCCGGAGAAGCGCCTCGGCACGGACGAGCAGTGGGACCGCGCGGAGTCGGCGCTCGAGGAGGCGCTTCGGCGGCACGAGCTGGAGTACGTGATCTCGCCCGGCGAGGGCGTCTTCTACGGGCCGAAGATCGACCTGCACATGACCGACGTCCTCGGCCGCTCCTGGCAGATGGGGACGATCCAGCTCGACTACCAGATGCCGGTGCAGTTCGGGCTCACCTACATGGGGCCGGACAACCGCGAGCACAGCCCGGTTGTCATCCACCGCGCGCTCCTCGGCTCGCTCGAGCGCTTCATCGGGATCCTCATCGAGCACTACGGGGGCGAGTTCCCCTTCTGGATCGCGCCCGTGCAGGCGCGGATCCTGCCGGTGGGCGAACAGCACCGCGAGGCCGCGCGGGCGCTCCGCGAGCGGCTCTTCGCCGAGGGATTCCGGGTGGAGGTCGACGAGCGGGACGAGACGCTCGGCAAGCGCATTCGCGAGGCCGAGGTCGAGAAGATCCCGTTCGTCGTCGTCTATGGCGACCGCGAGTCGGACGACGCGCTCGCCGTGCGGGAGCGGGGCGGAGGGCAGTCCACGCGCTCGCTCGCGGAGTTGCTCTCCGCGTTCCGTGAGCTCGCCGCCGAGACCGACGCGGCATAGGTGCTACGATCCCGCCTCTGCAAGCAGGAGCGAAAGAGCTTCCTCACCTCCCGGGCATGACTCGCGGGGGTTCAACCGAGCCGGTGGTGCACTCGCCGGGGTTGGACGAGGATCCGAGCCGCTGCCTGCAGCGGTTTTTGTCGTCTGCAAGGAGGGAAGCGAGAACTTGGTGAACGGACTTTGAGACCGAGGCGTCGCCGGCCCGTCCTCGATCGGGTCGTCCCCCGCAAGCGGGATGAGCGCATCAACGAGGAGATTCGCGCGCAGCGCGTCCGCCTCGTCGACGAGGACGGTGGGCAGATCGGGATCACGCCGACGAAGGAAGCGCTCGAGTTCGCCGCCAACAAGGGACTCGACCTCGTCGAGGTCGCTGCGGGCGCGGATCCGCCCGTCGCCCGCGTCATGGACTACTCCAAGTACCGCTACGAGCAGGAGCAGCGCGCGAAGCAGGCGCGGAAGCACCAGCTGCAGATCCAGATCAAGGAGATCAAGCTCAGACCGAAGATCGGGAACCACGACTACGAGACCAAGAAGGGGCACGTCGTTCGCTTCTTGAACCAGCGGGCGAAGGTGAAGGTCACGATCATGTTCCGGGGGCGGGAGACGCTGCACCCGGAGCGGGGCCGCGACCTCCTCATGCGGCTCGCCGAGGACGTCAAGGACCTCGGCCTGATCGAGCAGCAGCCGACCCTCGACGGTCGCAACATGGTCATGGTTCTCGCACCGACCAAGAACGCGGGAGTGAAGGCCGATGCCGAAGATGAAGACGTCGCGGGGGGCGAAGAAGCGCTTCAAGGTGACGAGCGGGGGGAAGATCCTGCGCCGGCACGCGATGAAGAGCCACAACCTCGAGAAGAAGTCGTCGAAGCGTAGGCGCGGCTTCCGGAAGACCTACGGCGTCGCACCGAGCGACGTCAAGGGCGTCCGCAAGCTCCTGAGGGGCGGGTGATCTCGTGCCACGCGTGAAGAGAGCAGTCCACGCTCGCAAGAAGCGGGCCAAGGTGCTCGAGCAGGCGAAGGGCTACTACGGGCGCAAGAAGTCGAGCTACCGGTTCGCGAAGGAGCAGCTCGACCACTCGCTCGCGTACGCGTACCGGGACCGCAAGGTACGCAAGCGCACGTTCCGCTCGCTCTGGATCGTGCGCATCAACGCCGCCGCGCGCGAGAACGGGCTCTCGTACAACCGGTTCATCGCGGGGCTGAAGGCGTCCGGGATCGAGCTCGACCGCAAGTCGCTCGCCGACCTCGCCGTGTCCGACCCGAAGGCGTTCGCCGCGGTCGCCGAGCGCGCGAAGGCCGCGCTCGAAACGTCCGCCTGATCACCTCACCGCACAACGAGAAGCTCCGACTCGTCCGCAAGCTCCTGCAGGCGCGCAAGCACCGGGAGGAGACGGGGCTCTTCGCGGTCGAGAGCGAGGACCTGGTCGCGGCCGCGCTCGGCGCGGGCATCGAGCCGGTCGAGCTACTCGTCGCGGGTGAGGACGTCGAGGAGGAGCTCCTCGCCGCCGTCTCGACGCTCGGCCATGCGCCGCGCGTCGTCGGTGTCTTCCGCGCGAGCGATCTCCCCGGCGGGACGCGGGACGTCGTGCTCGCTGTCTGGAAGGTGGCGGATCCCGGAAATGTCGGGACGCTGCTCCGGACCGCGGACGCGTTCGGCGCCGCCGTGGCGCTCTCGCCGGAGTGCGCCGACCCGCTCGGCCCGCGTGCGCTCCGCGCCTCGGCCGGTGCGATCTTCCGTGTGCCGCTCGCGCGCTGGGACGACCTGCCCGCGCGTCGGGTCGCCCTCGTCGCCCACGGCGGGACCGGGCTCGGCGAGGTCGACCTCTCGCCGCCCGTGGCGCTCCTCCTCGGCGCCGAGCGCGAGGGCCTGCCACGCGATCTCCTCGAGACGTGCGACGCCACCGCGACGATCCCGCTTCCGGGTGACGCCGAGTCGCTGAACGTCGCCGCCGCCGGCGTGATCGCGCTCTACGAGCTCGCGCGCGTGTCCGGAGCGGGCGACTCGGGCTCCGACCCCGTCGCCTGAGGCTCTGCGGCGGGCGTCGCTCCGCTCGGCTGCGAGAAGTCGACGTGCGGAGGCTCCCGCTGCGCCTCTTCCTCGACGCGGAAGAACTCCCGCACGCGGAAGCCGAACGGCCCGGCGAGGAGGCTGCCCGGAAACGTCTGGACGGAGTTGTTGTACGTCAGGACGCTCGAGTTATAGGACTCACGCGTCGTCGCGACCATGTTCTCCGTCTCCGAGAGCTGTCCCTGGAGCTCCTGGAAGTTCTGGCTCGCCTTCAGGTCGGGATACGCCTCCGCGACGGCGAAGAGGCGTCCGAGCGCCTGCCCGAGGATCCCGTCCGCCTCGGCGGTGGCCGCCGGCGTCTGCGCCTGCTGTGCTCGGGTTCGAGCGGCCGTGACTTCCTCGAACACCCCGCGCTCGTGCGCCGCGTAGCCCTTCACCGTCTCGACGAGGTTCGGGATTAGGTCCCAGCGCCGCTTGAGCTGCACCTCGACCTGTGCCCAGGCGTTGTCCACCGCGTTGCGGGAGCGGACGAGGCGGTTGTAGACCCCGATTACGAGCAGGACGACGATCACGACGATCGCCAGGAGCACGATGACCCAGATCACAGCGCCACCGACTCTAGGCCCGCACCGCGCTCATGGCAAACGGTCATCGCGCGGAGCAGACGAAGATCATGTCCTCCTCGTCCACGAACGGCCTGAGGTCGAACCACCCGTAGACGGCTTCGACGACGAAGCCCGCGCGATCGAGAAGCCCCTGCCACTCGGGCTCCGAGAGCCAGTGCAGGCCGAACGTCGCCAAGACGTCGCGCGAGCGGACGGAGAGCGAGAGCGTTCGCGTGCCCTCGTCCCAGACTGCTCGCTCCTCGATCCCCGGCTCGCGCTCGAGCCAGCGGTCGTGGGTCTCCGCGATGTCGTCCGCGCTCGGAGCGAAGACGTCGAAGACGAAGCGACCCCCGGGCTCGAGGAGAAGGCGGGCGGCGACGAGGGCGCGCAGCTTCTCGGCCTCCGTCTCCATGTGCAGGAGCGTACGGAACGGACAGATGACGAGCGGCACGCGCTCCTCGACCGGCGGCTCGCGGAGATCGCCGACCCGCAGGTCGACGAGATCGCCCACGCACTCGGCCTGCGCGTACACGGCCGCCAGGCGGAGCATCTCGGGCGACGTGTCGATCCCGATGACCGCTACGCCGGCCTTCGCGATCGGCACGGCGATCCGGCCGGTGCCGACGGCCAGCTCGACCACCGGGCCTCCCGACGCCTCGGCCTGGGCGACGTAGAAGCCGACGTCCTCCGTCACCGACCGGCTCCACGGGTCGTAGATCGGCGCGATGTGGTCGTACAGGGTCATGGACACCCGATTGTGACGGGCGCTACGCTGAGATCGTGGACCTGACGACGCAGCGCTTCCCGTTTACGAAGCCCCGGCCAGGCACCGGGGCATCGGCGCTCGCGTAACGTCGCCGTTCCTCCGCGTTCCTCGCCGGGGCCGAAGGCCGTTCCGTGCGCTCGTATGCGAAGGAGGAGCGATGCCCGAAACACCCGAGACCGATCACGCTACAGTCGCCGCCGTGGATCCCGAAGCTCTGGAGACGGAGGCGCTCGCCGCGGTCGCAGCCGCTTCGTCCGAGGACGAGATCGAGCGGGTGCGGGTGGAGTATCTCGGGCGGAAGAGCGCGCTCAAGCTCGCGCTCAGGGAGGTGCGTGAGCGCGAGACGGGGATGACGCTCAATGCGCTCCGCGAGCGGCTCGAGCAGGCGGTCGACGTGAGGGAGGAGGAGCTGCGCCGCGCCGAGCTCGATCGCCGGCTGGCCGAGGAGCACGTGGACGTGACGATGCCGGGGACGCCGGTCCACCGCGGGCACCTCCACCTCATCACGCAGATCAGGCGCGAGTTCGAGGACATCTTCCTCGGGCTCGGGTACACGGTCGTCGACGGCCGGGAGGTCGAGACCACCCATTACAACTTCGACGCTCTCAACTTCCCGCCGGGCCATCCGACGCGCTCGCCGCTGCAGACGCTGTTCCTCGACGACGAGACGGTGATGCGCACGGAGACGTCCCCGTCGCAGATCAGGGCGATGGAGGCGCAGGAGCCGCCCGTGTACGTCGTCTCGCTCGGGCGCGTCTACCGGCGCGACACCCCCGACGCGACCCACACACCGACCTTCCACCAGGCGGAGGGGCTCGCCGTCGACGAGGGGATCACCCTCGGCGATCTCCTCGGCACGCTCGAGTACCTGATCAAGGCCCTCTTCGGCGAGAGCCGGCGGACGAGGTTCGTCACGCATCACTTCCCGTTCACGGAGCCATCGGTCGAGGCACTCGTCTCGTGCCACGTCTGCGACGGCTCCGGCTGCCCCGTGTGCAGGCACTCGGGCTGGATCGAGGTGGGCGGATCGGGCATGGTCGACCCGAACCTGTTCGAGTTCGTCGGCTACGACAAGGAGCGGTACACGGGCTTCGCCTTCGGCTGGGGCCTCGAGCGGATCGCGGTCCTGAGACACGGGATCCCCGACCTGCGCGAGCTCTGGCGCAACGACCCGCGTCTCCTGGAGCAGTTCTAGAGCCATGCACGTACCGGTCTCCTGGCTACGCGAGTACGTCACCGTGAACGCGACTGCGGCCGAGATCGCGGACCGGCTCTTCACCTCGGCGGCCGGGGTGGATCGCGTATTCGAGGTCGGGGTGCCCGATGTCGACGGCAACCTGGGCCGCTTCCTCGTCGGCCGGGTGCTCGCGGTCGACGCGCATCCGAACGCCGACCGGCTTCGCGTCTGCCAGGTCGACGTCGGGGAGGGCGACGTGCGGCAGATCGTCTGCGGTGCCTGGAACTTCGAGGCAGGCGCGACGGTCGCGGTCGCGCTGCCGGGCGCGCTCCTGCCGGTGCTCGATCAGCCGCTCGACGAACGCGAGCTCCGGGGCCAGTCCTCGCGCGGGATGATCCTCGCGGAGGACGAGATCGGCCTGGGAGACGAGCACTCCGGGATCATCGTGCTGCCCGACGGGCGGGAGCCGGGGACGCCGCTCGTCGACGTCCTTCCGATCCGCGACCAGGTGCTGGACGTCACTCCGACGGTGAACCGCGTCGATCTCCTCTCGATGGTCGGTGTCGCGCGAGAGGTCGCGACGCTGCTCGGGGGCGAGCTTCACCTCCCCGCGCCGGACGATGCCCCGATCGTCGATGCCGAGGACGTCGACGTCACCGTCGAGGACTTCGAGGGCTGTCCGCGCTACATCGGCCGCGTCTTCCAGGGATGTCCGCGTCCGCCCGTCGCCCCAGTGGCTCCGCACTCGTCTGCACCTCGCGGAGATGCGGTCGATCTCGAATGTCGTCGACGTCACGAACTACGTCATGCACGTCTGGGGGAGCCCCCTCCACGCCTTCGACCGGGCGAAGCTCGCGGGCGGCGGGATCGTCGTCCGCCGCTCCCGCCCCGGCGAGGAGCTGCGGACGCTCGACGGCACGCTGCGGGCGCCTCGAGCGCTCCGATCTGCTGATCACGGACGGAGAGCGCCCGATCGCGCTCGCGGCGATCATGGGCGGCGAGGACAGCGAGGTCTCCGCTGCGACGAGCGAGGTGCTCCTCGAGGCGGCGAACTTCGAGCCGATCGGGATCCTCCGCTCGTCGGAGCGGCTCGCGTTGCGGACAGCGGGGTCGAACCGCTGGGAGAAAGGCGTCGACCCGTACTCGGCCGAGGACGCGGCCAAGTTGGCCAGTCGGCTCATCGTCGACCTGGCCGGGGCGCGCATGACCGGACACGTCGACGTCCACGCGGGGCTCCCCGACCGGCCCGTGGTGACGTTGCGGCCCGAGCGCGCGAGCGCGGTGATCGGGATGGACGTCGAGCCGGTGGAGCAGCGGCGTGTCCTCGAGGGGTTCGGGTTCGAGGTCTCGGACGGCTGGGAGGTGACGGTTCCGACCTGGCGCGCGCGCGACGTCATGCGTGAGATCGACCTCGTCGAGGAGGTCGCGCGGGCGGTCCTCGACCGCATTCCGCATACGCTGCCGCTCCGACGAGAGGTCCGGGGCCGGCTGTCGAAGGACCAGAGGCTTCGGCGGCTCGTGGAGGACGTCATGGTCGGTGCCGGTCTTTCGGAGGCATACACGTGGAGCCTCGTCGCATCCGACCCCGACCCGGACGCGATCCGGCTGCCGGATCCGATGACGGCCGACCAGGCCGTGCTCCGGACGACGCTCCTCCCGGGGCTCGTCGAGGCCGCGCGCACCGGGATCGACGCCGGGTCCGACCGGCACCGCGCTGTTCGAGATCGCGCGCGTGTATCTGCGATCGGGCGAGCAGCTGCCCGAGGAGCGCTGGCAGCTCGGCGGGATCGTCGAGGGCGGGTACGAGGCCGCGAAGGGCGTCCTCGAGGCGCTCTCCGACGCCCTCCATCTCGAGCTTCGCGTCAGGCGCGGAGCGCATCCCATGCTGCACCCGGGGAAGACGGGCGAGGTCGACGCGGGCATCCTCGGGGAGCTCCACCCGTCGCTCATCGAGGGGAAGCGAGGTGCCTTCGAGCTCGATCTGACGACGCTCTTCGACGCCGTGTCGGAGCGCGTCGTCTACGAGGACGTGATCACGTTCCCGGCGGTGCTCCAGGACGTCGCGGTCGTCGTCGACGATGACGTCGAGGTCGGAGCGCTCGTCGACGCCGCCCGCGAAGCTGTCGGGCCGCTCCTCCGCGGCGTCCGGGTGTTCGACGTGTACCGCGGCGAGCAGGCTGGTGAGGGGCGCAAGTCCGTGGCATTCCACCTCTCCTTCCAGTCGTCGGAGCGCACCCTGACGGACGAGGAGGCGACGGAGCTCCGCGGCCGCATCGTGAGCGCCCTCGCGGAGCGCTTCGACGCCGAGGTTCGGGGCGAGAGCGTCTGACCGAGCGTGCTCGGGGCCGGTCTCACCGACGGGCAGCACTGAACCCGTCAGCTCGCGCCGATCGGGCGTCGGAGTCGGGCGGGACGTGTCATCGTCTCGGCATGCGTCGCCCCTTCTGCTCGTTTCTCGCGGTCGCGACGTGCGCCCTCGCGGTTTCTCCACCGCTGTCCGCATCCACGGCGGCCCCGGCGCATGCGAAGTGGCTCACCTGGAATCAGCGCACACGGACGGCGTCGCTCCTCCTGATCGCCGGGTACAACCGCGCCAACAACGGATTCAATTTCGACGGTTATGGGCGAGGGAAGCTGCTCGTCCACCTTCCGCTCGGCTGGCGGGTACGTGTCACGTGCACGAACGCCGGGACGATCGCGCACTCCTGTGCGATCGTCCACGGGCCGCAGACCGTCACTCCCGCGTTTCGCGGGGCCGCCACCCCGCATCCCGTCACCGGGCTGCGACCGGGGGCCAGCGCCCGATTCACGTTCACCGCCGACCACGCCGGCGTCTACCGGATCGCATGCCTCGTCCCGGGCCACGAGGACGCACGGATGTGGGACGTCCTGGTCGTCGGCGGCGTCCGAAGGCCCGCGGTCGAGATCCGGACGGGGTTCTAGGGATCTACGACGCGGACTCCGCCTCGACGTGGCGGATGTCGAGCGAGATGAAGTTCGGGAGGAGCGGAGCCAGGTAGCCGGCTCGCTCGTCGTTCCTGGAGTCGAGCAGGTACACGGCCGCCCCATGGACGATGTCGTTCGTCGTCCGCTCGACCTCGATGCCGTAGCGCTTCCAAACGGCAGCGAGCTGCGGACGCGTGCCCGTCAGCCACCGCCAACCGGGTTCGAGGTGCCAGCGCCGGGCCGCGCTCCGCACGCTTGCCGGAGTGTCGCCTGCCGGATCGACGCTCACGACGAGCACCGCAGGGCGCTCCGCCGCGGGAAGCGAGCGCTGCACGTCCCCGAGGTCGCGCCCGACGATCGGGCAGAGCGAGCGGCACTTCGAGTCCAGGAAGGTGACGAGCGTCGGCCTTCCCTTCGTGGAGGCAAGGGTGAAGCGACCGCCGAGGACGTCGCGGAGCGTGAACGGGGGCGCCGGCTGCTGTCCGGCAGACCAGGTCGCTTGTCCGTGGAGATCGGGCAGCGGCATCCCGGTCGCATCGGCGCTCTGGCGGAAGACGAGATGCGCGCCGACCCCGGCGGCGACGCCCAGCACCACGGCGAGCGCGAGGGCGATCGCGAGGCGAGATCCGGTCCGACGGCGGGGCGCCATGTGCCGCGACCTCAGGCGGAGTCGCGCGGCGTCCGCAACGCCCGGATCGCGAGCGTGCCCATCCACCACACGAGCACGCAGAAGACGACGGCGAGCGGGAGCGCCCAGGAGAGCACGGCCCCGGTCGTGAAGTTGCTGGTCATGGTCCTACCTCCCTCGTCGTGAGAGCCTCGCCGGTGAGCTTCCGGGCCCATCTGCGACCTCGTGCGCCCGAATCGAGCCAGCCGTACACGCAAACGATCGCCACCACCACCCAGGGTACCGAGGCCGGCACCCACATGATCCCCGCCGCGAGCTGCTGGTCGACGAGCGCCGATATCCCGAGCGGCCGCGTCGCGAGATCCGCGTAGTGCGAGTAGAGCGGAGTCTCCGCGGTCGCGATGACGACCGCGAGGCCCCAGCCGACGAGCATCGCTCCGATCGCGTACGCGGCGCGCGCGGGGAGCGACAGGCGTGCGCGGAACGGCCCGTCGCCGAGCAGGTGGGCCCAGAACAGGAGCGCGGTCGCGAAGAACGCGAAGTGCTCGAGCTCGTGCACGAGCGGGTGTGCGAGCGCCGCGTCGTAGAGCGCGGGGACATGCCAGAGGACGAGCGCTCCGTTCATGAGGACGAAGGCGACGGTCGGAGCTGCGAGCCCTCGGCCGAACGCGCGCAGCGGCGCGGCCCACCCGCCGCGCGCGATGCCGCGGGCGATCGTCCGGCGCAGCGAGAGCGGGAAGGGTCGCCACAGCCGACTCCACGGCCGGCTCCAGACGATGAGTGGCGCTGCCACCTCGATCAGCACGACGTGCTGGACCATGTGCATCCAGAAGAGCGAGTCCGAGAGACGGTCGACGGGTGGGGAGACGGCGAGGAGGATCGAGCAGAGCCCGGCCGCGAAGAGCACCGTCCGCCAGCGGCGCTCCGCACGCTCCCGTCGTCCCACCGGGCCGCCGCGACCCCCGAGGACGTAGAGCGCCGCCACGACGGCGACACCGATGACAGGTGGCTCGAGGAGGATCGCGCCTCCCTCAGATGAGGTAGAGGAACCCGAACGTCAGCGCGCCGAGGCCGGCGAGGAACGTCATGTAGAAGACCATCCCGTCGAGCTCCGGAAGCCCCGCTCCGCGGCTGCCGGCGCCGTTTCGCAGCGAGCCGGCGAGGGTCGTCTCGAGCCAGAGCATCGTCCCGAGGACGAAGAGCGCGAACAAGCCCGACCAGGCGACGAACACGCTCGCGAAACCTCCGTCCGTCGGCCCGAAGCCGAGCTGCGTGTACTCGATCCCCTGCAGCACCACCCCGGCGACGCCGGCGAGGATCGCGAGGAGCAGGAGCAGGTGGAAGCTCGAGGCCCGGCCGCCCGCGAGCTCCGAACGGGCCCACGCGACGAAGCCGGCAGCGGCGACGACGCAGGCGTAGATCGCGATCCCCCAGCCGGTTGGCGGTTCGATGCCGGCAGGCCTCCACATCCCGCCGGTGTCGAGAGCGGCGAGGTAGACGTAGGCGAAGAAGAACGGCAGGAAGAAGAAGATCGTCGACGAGACGAGGAGCCTCGCGCCCGCCCACAGGTTGCGATCCTGGATCTCGGGAAGCTCGGGCTCGATCGTGACCGGCGCGGTCTCGGCGGCTTGGCTCATCGTCTCCTCTCCTGCCTCAGCGTCCCGCCGGTGTCAGAGCCGGGGTCGGCATCCGCGTCGGAACGGGCTCGCCGTACGGATACGGGTCGGCGTCGATCACCGGGATCCGCTCGAAGTTGTAGGACGGGACCGGCGTCGGCACCTGCCACTCGAGCGAGCGCGAATCCCACGGGTTCTGCTCGGCCGGCACGCGCGCGAACACGAGCGACCAGACGAGGTTGACGAGGAAGACGAGCATCGATGCGCCGAGCACGAACGCCGAGACCGACACCCAGTCGTTCAGGAACTGGAGGTTGGACGGGTAGGTCACCACCCGGCGCGGCTGCCCGAGGAACCCGATCGCGAAGAGGGGCGCGAACGTCGAGTTGAAGGCGATGAACATCACCCAGAAGTGGATCTTCCCGAGAACCTGGTTCAGCTGGACGCCCGTCATCTTCGGCAGCCAGTAGTAGATCGCGGCGAAGAACGTGAAGACGAGCCCGCCCATGATCGTGTAGTGGAAGTGGGCCATCGAGAAGAAGCTGCCGTGGGTCGTCACGTCGCTCGGGACGTCGGAGAGGAAGACGCCGGAGAGCCCTCCGATGAAGAAGTTGAAGACCCAGGCGAGGCAGAAGAGCATCGGGACGTCGAAGCGGATCTTCCCGCGCCAGATCGTTCCCATCGCGCAGAGGAAGATGAAGCCAGTCGGAAGCGAGATGAGCTCGGTCGAGAGCATGTAGAACGGCCGCAGGTTCGCGTTCAGGCCGCTCACGAAGAGATGGTGCTGCCAGACGGTGAAGCTCAGGAGCGTCACGCCGAGCATCCCGGCGACGGCGAGCTTGTAGCTCCAGAGCGGCTTGCGGGCGAACACCGGGAGCAGCTCGAGGACGATCCCGAAGCCCGGCAGCGCGAGGATGTAGACCTCGGGGTGCCCGAAGACCCAGAAGAGGTTCTCGTAGAGGTACCCGCTCCCGCCCTGGGTGGCGAGGAAGAACCCCGTTTGCGCCGTGCGGTCGAGGGCGACCATGATGAGCGTCGTGACGAGCACCGGCGCGGCCAGCACGTTCAGCACCGAGGTCGAGACGATGCCCCAGACGAAGATCGGGAGGCGGCCCCAGGTGAGCCCCGGTGCGCGCATGCTCACGACGGTCGCGAGCATGTTGAAGGCAAGGAGCGTCATCGAGATCCCGACGAGGGCGAAGAACGCGATGTACGCGTCCATACCCATGTTCGCCTGGTCGTTGAGCGGCGCATAACCCGTCCAGCCCGTCGGGAAGCCGCCGTAGAAGACCGTGGACACGAGGATCGTGCCCGCCAGCATCAGGAGCCAGAACGTGAGCGCCTCGATGCGCGGGAACGCGAGCCGGCGAGCGCCGATCATGAGCGGAAGGAAGTAGCTGCCGAACGGGCCGAGGATCCCGCTCGTCATCATCCCCATCATCATCGTCCCGTGGAGGCCGACGAGCGTCAGGTACTGGCCGGCGGGGAAGACGTTCGGCGTGGGGCGGAGGAGCTCGAAGCGGATGAGCATCGCGTTCACGCCGCCGATGAAGAAGAAGACCCCGATCCCGATCAGGTACTGCAGGCCGACGACCTTGTGGTCGGTGGAGAAGCCGATGTAGCGCGTCCAGCCTCGACCGTCGTCCTCATCGTGTCCGACGTTCGCCGGGCGGCCGGCCAGCCGCGAGAGCGGGTAGTTGAGAAGCCCCATCCCGCCGAGGAACCCGATCACCCCGAGCGTGTACGCGAGGAAGAGAGCGATGTCGTTCTGGCCCGAGTCCCCGAAGTAGTCGATGCTCGGGGCGCCGATCTGGTGGCCGAGCCACCAGCCGACGTAGTAGCCGACCGCGCCGAGCACGATCGCGCCCAGCAGGTTGAAGCCGACGAGGCGCCGCAGCAAGGGGCGACTCGGCGACGGCTCGGCGACGCTCGTCATCCGGCTCTCCTCTCAGGTTGCGGCTCGTAGGTGGTCGAGTACGGCGGCATGTACTTCGCGACCGCCTGGAAGACCTTCTGCTGGCCGTGCACCCACGCCGCGAAGACGGCCGGAGCCACGACCGAGCCGGTGTCGTACATGTACCCGTGCCAGAGCCCGCAGAGCTCGGCGCAGTGGATGTTGAACGTGCGCGGCCCGCGTGTCTTCACGAAGACGACGTTGTCCGAGTTGAGGTTCGCGTCCGCCTTGACCCCGAGTCCGTACGCCCAGAAGGAGTGAACCGCGTCGAGCGACGTCACATGGAGCTCGATGTCCTGGTTGGAAGGCAGGACGAGCTGCGACGTCTCGAGCCCCCCAACGTCGGGTAGCGGTACGTGAACTCCCATTGCTGCGCGATGACCTGCACCGGCAGCTTGGGGCCGGCGGGGACGGCGAGCGGGTCGGGGCCCTGGCCGCCGCCCGATCCGTTCTGGAGAAGCGCCCACGTGCCGTAGCCGGCGAGGAAGAGCACGAGCGCGGACGTTCCGGCGATCCAGATCGACTGCGCACGCGGGTTGCCGCGGATCGCCGGGCCGTCACCCGTCTCGCTCCCGCGTCGCCGGAAGACGACGAGTGCGTAGAGGAAGTAGACGACGATCAGGCAGATGATCGGCGTCAGCAGGGCGGTGAGCACCGTGTTGTCGGTCACCTGCCCGGCCGCTTGCGCCGAGCCCTTGCCCGGGGGCAGGTGCGGGCCGAGCACGAAGATCACGAGGAGCGTGGCGATCACGCTCACGACAACCGTGAGGATCGCGACCCGGCGAAAGTGATTCGGCTCGTTCACGTGCCGACGTTCAGGAACCCGTCCATGTACCCGATCGTCTGCATGGGGCCGCCGAAGCCGTAGATGAAGCCCGCCGCGCAGGGCACGAAGCACTGCCAGCGGTAGCGTCCGCGCTTGCCGGTCCGGAACGCGAACGTGATCGTCCGATGCGCCTCGGCGAGCGTGCACGGTGCCGCATCGCACTGGTTCTTCGCGTCGTCGGCGACGGCTGCGAGCGGGACGACGAGGTGGTACGCGGGAATGGCGAAGGTGTGCGAGGCATCCTGCGCGTCGAGCGCGTCCAGCGTCTTTCCGTCGACCTGCATCGCGTTGCCGACGACGCCCTCCGGCCTTCCGAGGAACGGATTGCGGAGCCCGCTCGCCCCGTCGTACTGGAGGACGGTGACGTGTACGAGCGCGTGTGCGGGAACGTCCAGGATCGTCGTGTGCTTCCACTGCCCGCTCCCGTCCTTGACGAGGTACGAGACCCAGCTCGGCTGGGTGTAGCTCGGCCCGAGCGAAGCGACCGTCTGGAACGTGAGGTTCACGCTCGGGGTTGCGGACGAGGTCGCCGGGACGGTGACGGCAGGTGGGGAAACCATCAGGAAGCCGGCGACGTACCAGACGATCAGACCTGCGATGACGAACGCAGTGACCGCAACGACCGCGACTCTTCGCCCTACATGCACCAGTGCGTGATGTTCTTACTTCGGACACTCAAAGTCAAATCCGACTGTTATGCAGGAAGATCGTGGGCTTCAAGAGGGGCCTCCCGATCCGTGGGGAGCATCGGGCCGGCACGCGCCTTGCGACGACGGGTCGCCGGGCGACGGCGTCGTCGGCAGTGGCTCCGACCATCGCCGGCACCCCGGCGGCCGGTCGTGCTAGCGGCAGAATCCTGATGTGGGAATTGCCAGGGAGTCCGAAGTAATGGCAGAGGTCGAGCTCGAACGGACTGCGGCGTTCCGGACCGAGCTCCGGCGGTTCCTTCTCACGACCGCCGAGGTGACGGCCAGGTTCGGCCTGACGGCACACCGCTACGACCTGCTGCTCATGATCCGTGCGAGCGGCAGGGACGGGGACGGCGTGCCGCTCACCGAGCTGTGCGAGCGTCTGCAGCGACGTCAGACGGCAGTCACCGAGCTCGTGAACCGCGCGGTCGAGGCGGGTCTGGTGGAACGACGGCGTTCGGCCGAAGACCGACGTGTTCGGCTGCTGCGGCTGACTCCCGAAGGGGAGCGGCGCCTGAACGACGTCGTGGTGGCGCTCCGCCAAGACCGACAGGCCCTTGCCCACGCCTTCCTCGATCTCGACGAACGGTTCCGTGACGCGCACCGCTGAGCAGCGTCCTACGGCTCCCTGTCGTTCGGAGAAGGGTTGACGTCTCCGCGTGTCAGACCGATTGGCCGGCGAGGCGCCAGACGGGGCCTTGCGTGCCGACGTTCTGCGTATCCGCGAGCTCTGTCAGGACCTCGAGCCGACCCGTGACGCCCTGCTCGTCCATGCGCTCGAAACAGCGCCTAGCCATCGGCGAGGAGGCGCCGTAGCCCTTCCTTCCCGCCACCCGGAAGCGGACGGCGTTCTCGTCCGGGATCCGTGCCGGGTTCAAGGGGGCGCCGAGCAAGGTCGCGCTCGCGAGGTAGTCGGTCGAGTCGACCTCGAGGCGGCAGAGGAGATCGCTCCAGTCGGGCGCGAGAGTATCGAGGAGGGCGTCCCACTGGGACGCCAGCGTCCGGGCGCGTGCCTCGGCCGGGCGCGCCGCCGGGGAACGCGTGGGCTCGGCTTCCGGCGCGACCGCCCGGGGGGCAGGCGCCGTGGCGTCGCGGAGGATGAGCGTCCCCCAGAGCCGCTTGCCGTCCATCCGGCCAAGGAGGTTCGCGAGCGCCTGCGGGCCTCCGCTCCCGGACGAGCACAGCTGGAACCGGATCTCGTTGCCGACTCGTCCGGGGCCGAGCGATCCGAGGACGCCTGCCGCTGCGGACGCCTGCGCCGGATCCTCGACGACGAACGAGATGCGCGCCTCCTCCCAGCCCTCCGGGAGGTCGGCCTCGATGAGCCTCCACTGGTCGACGGCCCGCATCGGCCGATCAGCATAATGGCCGGTCCATGACGACGGTCGAGGAGAAGGCCGGCGCCGGAGGCCGCCGCGTCTCGGAAGAGGTGCTCCGCTCGTTCTTCCGCGAGATGCTGCTGATCCGCCGCTTCGAAGAGAAGGTCGAAGAGCGCTTCCGCGCGGGCGAGCTTCCCGGCTTCCTCCACGTTGCGATCGGGCAGGAGGCGTGCGCGGTCGGAGTGTGCTCCGCGCTCACGCGCGCCGACGTCATCGCCTCGACGCACCGCGCACACGCGCACGCGATCTCGAAAGGCACGGCGCCGGAGCGGATCATGGCCGAGCTCTACGGCAAGGTCGAAGGCTGCTCTCACGGCTACGGCGGCTCGATGCACCTGTACGACGTCGACGTCGGGAACCTCGGCGCGAACGCAGTCGTGGCGGGCGGAATCCCAGGGATCGTGGGTGCCGCGCTCGCGTTCCAGTTCCGGGGGGAACCTCGCGTCGCAGTCGCGTTCTTCGGCGACGGCGCAACAAACGCGGGCACCTTCCACGAGTCGCTGAATCTCGCGCAGCTGTGGAGGGTGCCGGCCATCTTCGCGCTCGAGAACAACGGCTGGGCGGAGTCGACGCCGGCCGTGCAGCACTCGCCCCTCCCGGTCGAACGACTCGCCGACCGCGCGCTCGCCTACGGCATGAAGGTCATCGAGGCCGACGGGCAGGACGTCGAGGCGGTGTACCTGGCGACGCTCGCCGCTCGCGAGCATGCGCTCTCCGGGAAGGGCCCCGTCCTGCTCCACATGCGGACACACCGGCTCGTGGGCCACTACATCGGCGACCCGCAGCTCTACCGCGACCGCGAGGAGCTGAAGCACGAGCGCGAGACGAAGGACCCGATCGAGCTCCTGCGCGCACGGCTCGAGATCTCGGACGACGACTTCGCGACGCTCGACGCCGAGGTGACGGCCGAAGTCGAGGCCGCGGTCGAGTTCGCGAAGGCAGGCACCGACCCCGAGCCCGAAGACGCCCTGAAGTACGTGTACGCCTGAGGCGAGGGATGGCCGAGGTCACGTACCGGGAGGCGGTGAGAGATGCCCTCGCGCGCGCCCTCCGCGAGGACGAGCGCGTCTTCCTCATGGGTGAGGACATCGCCGAGATGGGCGGGTCGATGGGGGTCACGCAGGGTCTGCTCGACGAGTTCGGCCCCGAACGGATTCGCAACACGCCGATCTCCGAGATGGCGATCGTCGGGAGCGGCATCGGCGCCGCGATCCAGGGGATGCGCCCGATCGTGGAGATCATGTACGAGGACTTCCTCACGCTCTCGATGGAGCAGCTCGTGAACCAGGCGGCGAAGCACCGCACGATGTCCGGCGGCCAGGTGAGCGTGCCGCTGACGATCCGGACGCAGGGCGGAGCCGGCTGGTCTCCGGGTGCGCAGCACGCGCAGCAGCTCGAGGCGTGGTTCGTCCATGTGCCCGGCCTCAAGGTCGTCTTCGCGTCGACTCCCGAGGACGTGCGCGGCCTCCTCTGGTCGGCGATCTACGACGACAACCCGGTCATCTGCTTCGAGCACCGCACGCTGTATCCGATCAAGGGCGAGGTGCCCGACGAGCTCGAGCCGATCCCGCTCGGGAAGGCGCGCGTCCACCGCGAGGGCACGGACGTCACCGTCGTCGCCACCGGCCGACTCGTGCACGAGGCGTTGCGGGCCGCGGAGGATGCAGAGAAGGACGGGATCTCCGTCGAGGTCGTCGACCCGCGCACGCTGCTCCCGCTCGACGAGGAGACCATCGTCCAATCCGTGAAGAAGACGACGCGCTGCGTCACCGCACACGAGGCGGTCACGCGGGGAGGGTTCGGCGCCGAGCTCACGGCCGTGATCCAGCACGGGGCCTTCGACTGGCTCGACGCCCCGATCGAGCGCGTGGGCGCGAGGTTCGGGCCGCTCCCGTTTGCGCCCGCGATGGAGCAGTGGGTGGTGCCGCACGCGGCCGACGTCCTCGACGCGATCAGGCGTACGGTCGCGCGGGCGTAGGGTTCGCGGCGGATGGCGGTCGAGGTCAAGCTCCCGCGGCTCGGCCAGGGCATGGAGGCCGGGACGATCGTGCGCTGGCTCAAGTCCGAGGGCGACAACGTCGAGAAGGGCGAGCCGCTGTACGAGCTCGACACCGACAAGGTCACCCAGGAGGTGGAGTCCGACGCGGGCGGCGTTCTCCTCAGGATCGTCGTCGCCGACGGTGAGGTGGACGTCGGGACCACGATCGCGCTCATCGGCGCGGAGGGCGAGGACGTCTCCCGGCTCGCGGCCTCCGGCGACGGTGACGGCGGCGGCCCCCAGGCGGCGGCCGCTCCGCCACCGGGAGCCGAGTCGCCGCCGACCACGGGCGGGGACATCGAGGGCTCGACCGAGGAGTCGCAGGGGCAGCCCCAGCCGGAGGAGACTCGAGATGCTCCCTCGACGGAGCAGCAACTCGCCGCTCCGGAATGGGAGGGCGAGCCTCCGCTGGCTCCCGCCCGGCCGGCGTCCGAGGAGGCTGCGACGGCCCCGTCCGGGCGTGTGAAGGCGTCGCCGCTCGCGCGGCGGATGGCGCGGGAGGCGGGCGTCGACCTCGCGCGCCTGACCGGGACCGGCCCCGAGGGCCGGATCGTCGCGGAGGATGTCGAGCGCGCTGCGGGCGCGCCGCCCGGGGAGGCCGCCGCTCCGATCGAGTTCGAGGTCGTCGAGCTGACGTCGGTGCGGCGGACGATCGCGCGCCGGCTCACGGAGGCATGGGCGTCACCGGTATTCCAGCTCACGCGCACGGTCGACGCGAGCGAGCTCGTCGCAACGCGCGAGGCCATGGTCGAGAGGCTGCGCGAGGGCGAGGCGAAGCCGACGGTGAACGACGTCCTCACGCGACTCGTCGCGTCGGCGCTCGTTCGGCACCGACCGCTCAACTCGCTCTTCGTCGAGGGGAAGATCCATCGCTACGCGAGCGCGAACATCGGCATCGCGGTCGCGACGCCGAACGGCCTCGTCGTTCCCGTGATCAGGAGGGCGGACAGCTCGTCGGTGCAGGAGATCGCCGCCGCACGTGCGGATCTCGTCTCCCGTGCTCGAGACGGAAAGCTCCGGCTGCCGGATCTCGAAGGAGGCACCTTCACGATCTCGAACCTCGGGATGTACGGCATCGACCAGTTCATCGCCGTGCTCAACCCGCCGCAGGTCGCGATACTCGCCGTCGGCTCGATCGCCGAGCGGCCGTTCGCGATCCACGGAGAGCTCGACGTAGTCCCGACGATGACGATGACGCTCACGTGCGATCACCGCGCGATCGACGGCTCGGAAGGAGCCGAGTTCCTGCAGACCGTGCAGCAGCTCGTCGAAGCTCCCGCGCTCGCGCTTTGACGCAGAAACCCTGAAGCGCCGATGCTCGGCACCGGCGACCTCCGCGTCCTGACTTCGTGGCGCGGGCCGTCGAGCGCGCAAACGTCCTCGACGCGCCGCCGCGGCACCGTGTGCACGAGCAGCGAGCTTCACTAGGCTCCCTGTCATGGTCATCCGGCGCGGCGGTCGCCTGGACGTCCGGTTCCTCCGCGACATGCTTCACCACGCCTACTACTGGCGCGAGCGCGAGCCGGGCGAGGGCGCGACGCCGGTCTCGCTGTACGTCAAGGGGTGGGGGCGGCCGGGGGACACCGCACTCATCGCGCTCGACGAGGGCTTCCCCGTCGGCGCCGCGTGGTATCGGCTGTTCACCCGCGCGCGGCCGGGGTACGGGTTCGTCGACGAGGAGACGCCCGAGCTCGCGATTGCGGTCGTCCCGAGCCGGCGCGGCCGCGGCTTGGGAGAAGCGCTGCTCGACGCGCTTTGCGAGCGCGCCCGCTCGGAGGGGTTCCGCGCCCTGAGCCTGAGCGTCGCCCGCGACAACCAGGCGCTCGTCTCCTTCTACGAGAAGCACGGATTCGCCCGCGTTCACGAGGACGGGGACGACAGCGTGACCATGCGCCGCGCGCTCGGGTGAGCGTCGGGATCCCCGACCGGTACGGCTAGGATCGCGCGGACTCGAGGAGAAAGGACCCGGAGCGATGGAATTCGACGTGACCGTGCTCGGAGGCGGCCCGGCCGGCTACACGGCGGCGATCCGCGCAGCCCAGCTCGGCGCCAACGTCGCGTGCGTCGAAAAGGAGAGCGAGCTCGGCGGCACGTGTCTTCGAGTCGGGTGCATCCCGACGAAGGCCTGGGTCCAGACTGCGCACGCGCTCTACGCCGCGAGCGAGATCGATCCGCGCCTCGGTGTCACCGCGGGCGAGCCGAAGCTCGACTTCGCCCAGGCGAACGAGTGGAAGAACGCGGTCTCCAAGCAGATGACGAGCGGCGTCGCGACGCTCTTCAAGGCGAACGGGATCACCTGGTTCCAGGGCGCCGGGCACTTCGAGGACGCCCGCTCGCTGATCTTCGAGGGCCAGGACGTAGGACTCAGCTTCAAGAGCGCGATCGTCGCCACCGGCTCGTATCCGCTCCGGCCGCCGATCCCGGGGATCGACTCTCCTCGGTGCGTCGACTCGACCGGCCTCCTCGGTCAGACCGAGGTCCCGAGGCGGCTCGTCGTCCTCGGCGGCGGCATCATCGGGTGCGAGTTCGCCTCCATCTTCGAGCGCTTCGGGAGCGAGGTGACGATCGTCGAGATGCTCGACACGCTCATCCCGCAGGAGGACTCGGACGCCACGAACGAGCTCCGCAAGGCCTTCGCGCGGCGCGGCATCGCCGTCCACCTCGGAAAGCAGTGCACGCAGGTGGACGACACCGGCGCGGGGCTCGTCGTTCACTTCGGCGAGAGCGAGACCGTCGAATGCGACCTGATGCTCGTCTCCGTCGGCCGCGCGCCGCTCGTCGAGGAAATCGGTCTCGAGGCGGCGGGCGTCGAGTTCGACAAGAAGTCCGGGATCTCTACGGACGCTCACCGGCGGACATCGGTCCCGCACATCTACGCGGCGGGCGACGTCGCCGGGTACTGGCAGCTCGCGCACACGGGCTTCCGGGAAGGGGAGATCGCGGCGGAGAACGCGACCGGCCACGATGTCGAGATCGGCGATCCGGCCGTCCCGCGGCCGATCTACACCGACCCGGAGATCGCGGGCGTCGGGCTCACCGAGGCCGAGGCGCGCGAGCGCTACGGCGACGAGAACGTCGCCGTCGGCCGCTTCCCGTGGGTCGCGAACGCGCGCGCGGTCATGTCGGGAGAGTCCACGGGCTGGGTGAAGTCGATCCATGAGACGACCTACGGCGAGCTCCTCGGGATCGTGATCGTCGGCGCACGCGCGACCGACCTGATCGAGGCCGGCGTCATCGCTCTTGACGCGGAGGCGACGGTCGAGACGGTCGCGGACGGGATTGCGCCGCACCCGACGCTCTCGGAGGCGATCAAGGAAGCCGGGCTGGTGGCGCTCGGGCGGCCGATTCACATCGGCCCGCGCCGCCGCGCGTCCGCCTGAGTTCCCGGGGTCGGTTACCCTCCGGGCGTGAACATCTTCACCAGGCGGAACGCCATCGTCGGCTACCTCACGCTGAAGGCCCATTCGCGGGCTCGGCGGCATTACATGCGCCGGCAGAAGAAGCGGAGCGGCCTGAAGGTCGTGACGTTGATCGTTCTCGGGATCCTCTCGGTCGGTCTCCTGATCGCCTTCGCCGGAGTCCTGCATCGGCGCTCGCGCAATGGAGAGACGCTCGAGGGAGCCGACGTCGCCGACGAGGTCGAGGTCGTCGTCGACGATCTCGCCGAGGCGACGCAGTCGATTCCGACGACGTGAGTCGTCGGCCTGTCGAGGACGACGAGTCGTTGATCCGGCCAGCGCTCGCGGGCCTCGTCGCTTACGAGCCGGGCAAGCCGGTCGAGGAGGTCCAGCGCGAGCTCGAGCTCGAGCGGGTGGTCAAGCTCGCGTCGAACGAAGGCCCGTACGGTCCGTTCCCGGCCGCGACGGAGGCTATCGCGCGCGCGTCTCTCGAGCTCAACCGTTATCCCGACGGCGGCGCCTACCGGCTTCGACACGAGCTCGCCGAGCGCCACGGCGTGCGCTTCGAGGAGGTGACCGTCTGCGCGGGTGCGGACGCGGTCATCGGCTACGTCTCGCTCGCGACCCTCGACCCGGGAGACGAGGTCGTGACGGGCTGGCCGTCGTTCGCGAGCTACGTGCTCGATCCGCTCAAGCTCGGCGCGACCCCGCTGCGCGTCCCGCTCCGGGACGACCGCATCGACCTCGACGCAGTCCTCGCGGCGATCACTCCGCGGACGAAGCTGGTCTTCCTCTCGGTCCCGAACAACCCGACCGGGACGACGAACACGCGTGCGGAGCTCGACGCCTTCTTCGCTTCCGTTCCGCCGCACGTCCTCACCGTGCTCGACCAGGCGTACTTCGAGTACATCGACGATGCGGACTACCCGGACGGGATCCAGGAGTACGCGAAGGCAGGCCACCGCGTCCTCGTCCTGCGGACGTTCTCGAAGATCTACGGGCTCGCAGGGCTCCGCGTCGGCTACGGGATCGGTCCGGAGGACGTCGTCACGGCGATCGGAAAGGTGCGCCGTGCCTTCGACGTCAGCTCGGTGGGCCTCGAGGCCGCGCTCGCGAGCCTCGCCGACGGCGCCGAGGTCGCGAGACGGCGCGCGGCAAACCGCGACGCGATGTCGCTCCTCGAGACCACCCTGCGCGGCCACGGTCTCGATCCGGCCAGGCCGGCCGTCGCGAACTTCGTCTTCGTCGAGGTCGGTGAGGACGCCGCTCTCTCCCTGAACGACGCGCTCCTCCGGCAGGGGGTCATCGTTCGCCCGACCGCCGCGTTCGGCGCGCCGGGTGCGCTCCGGATCACCGCGGGCACGTCCGACGAAATCGCCCTCCTCGACGAGGCGCTCGCGGCTGTCGTCTCCGCCTCGAGGTAGGAGGGCCGAGGCCGGCCGCGAATACCGCTATCCTCCGACGGCGGGCGCCGTTGGAGGCGCTCGTCGTGTTCCATGAGAACGACCCTGAAGAGAGGCCTCGGACGCGCCTCGGCGCCGAACGGGAACGGGAAGGCAGTCCTCCCGCCCGGCGCGCTCACGCCAGTGACCCGGTACCGGCAGCAGCCGCCGGGCCGCTCGCGTCTGGCGCTCGTGGGCCATGCGCTGATGTGGGTCGGCGTCTCGGTCTTGGTCTTCGTCGTCGGGGCCGCGGGCGGGGCGTACCTCTACTTCCACCAGTCGGTCGCAGCGGTGGCGGCGAAGACGCCGGAGGTCAGGAAGGCCGCACACCAGCTCGACATCGCGACGCCGGACGGCCCTGCCGTCGCACTCCTCGTCGGCTACGACCACCGAGCCGCCGACGGCAAGAACACTTCGGGCCGCTCGGACACGCTGATGCTCGTCCGCGCCGACCCGACCTCGAACTCGATCTCCCTCCTCTCCTTCCCGCGCGACATGCAGGTCGAGATCCACTGCCCCGGGGTGACGCCATACCTCAGCAAGATCAACGCGGCGTACGCGAACTGCGGACCGCAGGGCTCGCTCCTCACCGTCAAGGCGCTGACCGGCGTGCCGATCAACTACCTGATCACGGTCAACTTCCGCGGCTTCACCCAGATCGTCGACCGCATGGGCGGCGTCTGGCTCGACATCGACCGTCACTACCTGAACACGCACGGCGGGCCCGGCGGGTACGCGACCATCGATCTCCAGCCGGGCTACCAGAAGCTCTCGGGGAGCAGAGCGCTCGACTACGTCCGCTACCGGCATACCGACTCGGATCTCTATCGCGTCGCCCGCCAGCAGCAGTTCGTGAAGGCCTTCAAGGGGCAGGTGCAGCAGAGTCTCTCGCCGCTGGCGCTGCCGAAGGTCGTCGACGCGATCACGCACAACGTCGAGGTCGCTCAGGGCGGCGGCTCCGACGTCTCCGGCAAGACCGTCCTCTCGTACGCGCTCTTCGCATACGGGTTGCCGCACGGCCGTGTCTTCCAGTCGAAGATCGAGGGCCTCGAGGGTTACGCGAACCTCACGACCGCGCCCGAGAACATCACGCGGGCCGTCGCCGAGTTCATGCACCCGGACGTCGGCTCGTCGAAGGCGGCCACGCGGGTAGCGCTCGGCGAGAAGGTGAAGCGCGCCGCGCCCGCACCGCGTTCGACGACGATCACCGTCCTGAACGGGAACGGCGAGACGGGATCGGCGTCGACCGCCGGTTTCGAGCTCGGCCAGCGCGAGTACGCGATCCTCACTCCTCCCAACGGGCTCCCGGCCAACGCGCCGCGCTTCGACTATTTCCGCACGCAGGTCTACTACGACGCGAAGCAGCGCGGCTCGCGTGAGGCGGCGGGCAAGGTGGCGAACCTCTTCGGCTCGGCGGACACGAAGCGCGTCCCACAGACGATCGCGACGCTCTCCAACGGGGCGATGCTCACCGTCGTCGTCGGCCGGACGTTCCACGGGAATCTGGCGCCCGCGCCGATCGACGAGACCCCGAAGCGCGAGAAGCCGAACGTCACGTTCGCTCCGAATGCGGCGAGGGACCTGCTCCGCGAGCGGCGCTCCAAGGTCCCGTTCCCGCTGATGCTCCCGCGGGTCATCGAGCGGAGCTCGTGGACGGACAGCTCGGATCCGGTCCGGCTCTACTGGATCGACGGGCACGACCACAAGGCGGTCCGCCTCGTCTACCGAATGGGCTCGAACGAGTATTGGGGTGTCGAGGAGACGAACTGGGACGGCGCGCCGGTGCTCGCCGACAAGAGCTTCACGCGCCACATCGGCGGCCGGACGTACGACCTCTACTACAACGGACCGAACCTGCACATGGTCGTGCTCCACACCCCGAAGGCTCGCTACTGGGTCACGAACACCCTGCTCGACAGCATGTCGAACGAGACCATGCTCGCGATCGCGAAGGGCCTGCAGCCTCTCGGGAGAGCCAGGTAGCACGTGAACATCGCGGTTTTCGGCGCCGGCTACGTCGGCCTCGTGACCGGCGCGTGCTTCGCCGAGCTCGGCCACGAGGTCGTCGTCCGCGACGTCGTCGAGGAGAGAATCGACACGCTCCGGCAAGGGGAGGTGCCGATCCACGAGGACGGCCTCTCCGAGCTCCTCGAGCGAAACCGCGATCGACTGCGTTTCACGGCAGACGTCGAGGAGGCCGTACGCGAGGCGGAGGTCGTCTATGTCGCCGTCGGCACCCCGCCGACTTACTCCGGCGACGCCGACCTGTCCGCTGTGTGGACTGTCGTGGACGAGCTGCCCCGCGTCGACCGGCGGATCGTGCTCGCGATGAAGAGCACGGTCCCGGTCGGGACCGGGAGGACCGTCCGCCACCGGCTCGACGAGCGCGGGCTCGCGAACGTCGGCTACGTCTCGAATCCGGAGTTCACCGCCGAAGGTACGGCGGTGCGCGACTTCCTCCGGCCCGACCGCGTCGTCGTCGGTGCGTTCGAGGACGAGGACGCCGGGGTCGTCGCACGGCTGCACGACGACATCGACGCGCCGATCATCCGCTGCGACGTCGCGTCGGCCGAGATGATCAAGCTGGCCGCGAATGCCGCGCTCGTCACCCGCATCTCCTTCATCAACGAGATCGCGAACGTCTGCGAGGCGACCGGGGCGGACGTGCTTCGGGTCGCGCAGGGAATCGGGCTCGATCACCGGATCGGCCCGTCGTTTCTGCGGGCGGGGATCGGCTTCGGAGGCTCCTGCTTCCCGAAGGACTCGCTCGCGCTGAAGCAGCTCGCCGCGAACTCGGGCTACAACTTCCAGCTCCTGAACGCGGTCATCGAGGTCAACGAGCTGCAGAAACGCCGCGTCATCGGGAAGCTCGAGCGGCGGCTGGGCTCGCTCCGCGGCAAGAAGGTCGCGCTCCTCGGGCTCGCCTTCAAGCCCGGTACCGACGACATGCGCGAGGCGCCGAGTCTCGTCCTCGCCGGTCGGCTGATCGCCGAGGGCGCGCACGTGAGCGCGTGGGACCCGGTGGCGGACGGCGCCGACCACCTCGACGGAGTCGACGTGGCGGCGTCCGCACTCGAGGCGCTCGACGACGCGGATGCGGCGGTCCTCGTTACCGAGTGGCCCGAGCTCGTCGATCTCGACTGGGCCGCCGCGATGAAGCGGATGCGGAACCCGCTGCTCGTCGACGGCCGCAACGCGCTCGATCCCGACGCCCTTCGCGCCTGCGGCTTCGAGTACGAGGGAATCGGCCGCCCCCCCGGCGCATGACCCTCCCGGCGGTCATCCTCGTCGGCGGGCAGGGCACTCGGCTCCGGCCGCTCACCGACCGCACGCGGAAGGACATGCTCCCGCTCGTCGATCGTCCCCTCCTCGCCTACACCTTCGAGCACCTCGCGCGGTACGACGTGGAGCGCGCGATCGTCTCGTGCGGCTATCTCCCGGACCAGATCGGCTCGGCGTTCGGCGATCGCCACGGGTCGCTCGCGCTCGAGTACGCGGTCGAGGAGGAGCCGCTCGGGACGGGGGGCGCGATCGGCTTCGCCGGCCGAGAGCTCGAGTCGAGCTTCTTCGCGCTCAACGGCGACTCGCTGCGCGAGGCCGACCTCGGTGAGCTGGTGCGCTTCCACCGCTCCACCGGGGCGAAGGCGACGATCCTGCTGACGCCCGTCGCCGACCCGAGCCGGTACGGGCTCGTCCGTACCGCTGCCGACGGCCGCGTCTCCAGCTTCCTCGAGAAGCCGCGTCCCGAGGAAATCGACACCGACCTCATCAACGCCGGGCTGTACATCCTGGAGCCTGAGGTCCTCGACCTCGTCCCGGCCGGCCGTGCCGTCTCGATCGAGCGCGACGTCTTCCCGCGGCTCGCCGACCAGGGCTCGGTGTACGGGATTGCGCTCGCGGGCTACTGGCTCGACGTAGGGACGCCCGAGTCCTATCTCCAGGCCCACCGCGACGTGCTCGAGCGATCGTTCGTGACGGAGGTCGGCGACGCGCTCGGCTCGGACTTCACCCTCGTCGACCCGACCGCGGAGGTCGATCCGGGAGCACGCTTGGTGCCGCCCGTGTACATCGGTCCGCAGGCGATCGTCGAGGACGGCGCCAGGGTGGGGAGCCTCGCGGTCGTCGGATCGGGAGCGCGCCTCGCGGTCGGCGCGGTGGTCGAGAACGCCGTCGTCGGAGGTGGCACGACCGTCGCAGAGGGCGCTTCCATCGTGGGCTCCATCGTCGGAGGCGAGTCGGAGATCGGCCGCGGGTGCGAGATCCGGAACCTCGCGGTCGTGGGACCGGGCGCGACGCTCGGCGCCGGAAACGAGCTCGATCACGGCCTCCGCATCGGCGCCGGCCAGCGCATCCCCGAGCAGGCTCTCCGGTTCTCGTGAGCTCGGCGCGGGATCGGTACGGGCACGTACCTCGGCGCGTGGAGAAGCCGTGGGGTTGGGAGCTCGTGTGGGCGGAGACGGACGCGTACGTCGGCAAGCTCCTCTTCGTGCGCGCTGGCGAGGCGCTCAGTCTCCAGTACCACGAGCGGAAGGACGAGTCCTGGCTCGTCCAGGAAGGTCGCGCGCGGCTCGAGCTCGGCGAGGTCACCGGCGACCTCGAGGCGATCGAGATCGAGTCGGGTCAGGCGTTCCACTACCGGCCGGGCACGGTCCACCGTGTCACGGCGCTCGAGGACTTGCTCGTCGTCGAGGTGTCGACGACCGAGCTCGACGACGTCGTTCGCCTCGAGGACCGCTATGGCCGCGAGGGCACCTCGACGCCGTGAACGTCCTACCGCGCCCGCAACCTTGACAGAGTCCTGGTAAGGTCGTCGATGTGCTCGAGAGGGCGATGACGATCGGCGAGGCGGGCCGGCGTACCGGCTGGTCGCCGCGCATGCTCCGCTACCTCGAGGCGGAGGGCCTCGTCGTCCCAGGTCGCACACCCACGGGCTACCGGCGCTACGGAATCCGTGAGCTGAACCAGCTCCGGACGCTCGCGACGCTCAGGAGCGCTTTCGGCGTGGGGCTCGACGAGCTCGCGTTCGCGCTCCGGCTGCGCCGCGAGCCCGACCTTCGCGCCGCGGTCGAGACCTGGCTCGCGGGCACGACCGAGCCGTCGTCCGAGGGCGTCACGTCCGCGTGGGTCGAGTGGGAGCAGCGAAAGCAGGAGCGTCTCCTCGCGCCCGAGGCGGCCTGAGAACGGATCACCTTTTAGACGAGCGAAGAGAGAGGATCGATGGCAACGACACAGGGATACGACGTGAAGGACCTGGCGCTCGCCGCGGAAGGCGTCCGCCGGATCGCGTGGGCCGACCGGCAGATGCCGGTGCTCGCCGCGATCCGCGAGCGCTTCGAGCGCGAGCAGCCGCTCCAGGGGCACCGGATCTCGGCCTGCCTGCATGTGACGACGGAGACGGCGAACCTCGCCCGCACGCTCCACGCGGGCGGCGCGGACGTCGTCCTCTGCGCGTCGAACCCGCTCTCGACGCAGGACGATGTCGCGGCGGCGCTCGTCGAGGAGTACGGGATCTCGGTCTACGCGATCAAGGGCGAGGACAACGACACCTACTACCGCCACATCGAGGCGGCCGTCGATCACCGCCCGCACCTGACGATGGACGACGGCGCCGACGTGATCGGCGTCCTCCACTCGCATCGGCGCGAGCAACTCGGCGACGTGATCGCCGGCACCGAGGAGACGACGACCGGCGTCATCCGCCTGAAGGCGCTCGAGCGCGACGGGAAGCTCGGGTTCCCGGTGATCGCCGTCAACGAGGCACGGACGAAGCACCTCTTCGACAACCGCTACGGCACGGGTCAGTCGACGATCGACGGGATCATCCGCGCGACGAACGTTCTCCTCGCCGGCAAGCGCTTCGTGGTCGGCGGGTACGGCTGGACGGGCCGAGGCGTCGCCCTGCGCGCGCGGGGCATGGGCGCGCACGTGATCGTGACCGAGGTCGACCCGCTCCGGGCGCTCGAGGCGGCCATGGACGGATACGAGGTGCTCCCGATGGAGCGCGCGGCCGAGATCGGCGACATCTTCTGCACCGCGACGGGAGACAAGAACGTGATCGCCCGCGAGCACATGGAACGGATGAAGGACGGGGCGATCCTCGCGAACACCGGCCACTTCAACGTCGAGATCGAGCTCCAGGCTCTGCGCGACCTCGCCGTCGAGACGCGCGAGGCACGGGCCCTCGTCGACGAGTTCACGCTCGCCGACGGGCGCAGGCTCTACCTCATCGGCGAGGGGCGGCTCGTCAACCTGGCGGCGGCGGAGGGCCATCCGGCGCTGGTCATGGACATGTCCTTCGCGAACCAGGCGCTCTCCGCCGAGTGGGTGGTCGAGAACGCGGCGACGCTCGAGAAACGGGTGTACGACGTCCCGCGCGACATCGACGACGAGATCGCGCGTCTCAAGCTGGCGACGATGGGGATCGAGATCGACCAGCTCACCGAGGAGCAGGCGAAGTACCTCGCGTCGTGGGACGAGGGCACGTAGCCCGCGTGGAGCTCGCGCCCGAGCGGATCGTCAGGCTGGAGGACGACGCCGTCGTCGTCCTCGACCAGCGCAGGCTTCCCGTAGAGGAGGTCGAGCTCCGGCTGGGCTCGGCCGCGGAGATCGCCGACGCCATTCGCAACCTCGCCGTTCGCGGCGCGCCGGCGATCGGTGTCGCCGCCGCGTACGGATACGCGCTCGCCGCGGAGCGAGGCGAAGATCTCGACGCTGCTTACGACGTCCTCGCATCAGCGCGTCCG